>CACZBS010000011.1 GCA_902779455.1 uncultured Prevotellaceae bacterium | reverse complement strand
AGACAACTGCCTGATGCCGACAGGAAAGAAGGTGTCAAGGGTGACTTTACCATACGCCTTACCACCAAATCGGTATACCTCTACCCAGAGCCGATGCGTGTGGTCTGCGTCTATGACGGTGGGGAAGAAATTACGTTCATCACGAACAACTTCGAAATCAGTGCAGCAGAGGTGGCTTGCCTGTATAGACATAGGTGGGATATTGAGGTATTCTACAAATGGATCAAACAGAACATAGTCATAAAGACCTTGTGGGGCTACTCTGAAAATGCAGTGAGGACGCACCTCTGGGTGGCAATTATAGCCTATCTGCTCATGGCAAAGATAAAGAAAGACTGCCATAGCCCGTATTCCATTACGGAAGTAGCGACGCTGATCAGAGTCTCTGCCCTGGAGAGAACTCCACTCAGGGAACTCATCACTATGCCTAACAACTTGGTCAATCTCAATCATAATGTCACTGAACTAACTCTATTTGATGATATGTAAAACTTAACGCGATTTTATCGCACCAGTACTATTATCAAAATGGTGATAAATGCCCGACAGCTGGCAACGCCCCCCTGCCCCCCTCTAATCTTAGAGGGGGAGTTGGATACCACCGCAGGAGCAGATGAGCGCAGTGACACCGGCGCAGGCGGACGGCATGCACGCTATCTGACTCCCCCTCTAAGATTAGAGGGGGGCAGGGGGGCGTTGAAATCCCGGGAATTTATCAGCACATTGAGTATATATTTTCCTTAATTAGTGCCCATTCGTTTCCAAATCATAAACATTCATGGACCATTCATGATTATTACATGTAGCGCCGCAGGCAGAAAAAAAAACGTCTTCTCTTGCCTGCGGCGCTACATATCATTCACACGAATAAGCCGTGTCTTAAAAGGGGAAACAAATTGGCACGAATTAAGATAAAGTTACAGACCCCACCCCCAACCCCTCCCCTTGAAGGGAGGGGAGAAGCCTCCCCCGACCCCTCCAAAGGAGGGGAGTGGCTGGCGCGCGGCCCGACGGAAATAGGGGAATGACGGCGCAGCCACTCCCCTCCCCTCAAGGGGAGGGGTTGGGGGTGGGGTCTGTAACTTTAGAGCCGTCTGGAGAGGGCTAAAATTGATGTGTTTTGTAAAATAAATTCTGACCTTTCTGTCTAATTATTACAACTCGTTGATTTTTAACACGATAACAACATGGCGGAAGAGAAACGGTGCTTTTCGATGCGAAAAGGACCGGTTCTCGATGAAAAAAGCGGCACTTCTCGGAGGGAGAAGCGCCGCTTTTCTGATTATTGTGCGGACGTTGTCAAGAAAAGTGACATCCGCTCTTTCCCTGAAAGCCTGACATTCAGCCTTTCGGGGTTCTTGTTAGGAGGGCGGGTGTCTCACCCGCCTCTGTAGTGTCTCAGCAGCATCAGTCGCGGGTGGGACACCCGCGCTCCTATGCGCTTCGCTTAGAAGATGACCTTGCGGCCGCCGACGATGTTGAGGCCCTTGGCGGCGTGGCGGAGCTTCTGGCCCTGGAGGTTGTAGACGTCGGCTGTGCGGCTGGCGGTCTCGGGGGCCTGGATGGCGTCGGTGATGCCGTCGGTGAAGGTGATGTTGACGTTCATGACGACGGCCTTCTCGTCATCGTTGACGAAGCCCCACTTGGCGGTGTAGGTGCTGCCCTCGGCGTAGGAGGTGTCGATGGCACCGAGGTAGTCGATGATGCCGCTGGCGGGGTCGCTGACCTTGACGCAGACCATGGCGGCGGAGGTGTTCCACTTGGCGGCGTCGCCGTCGGCATTGCGCCATCCGTCGGTGAAGTTGTCGACGAAGTTGCCGTCAGTGACGTTGACGATGTAGGCGCGGGCGTCGGCCAGGGTGGTCAGTCCGAGGGCTTCGGCGATGGCTGCGGCGTCGAAGGTGGCCGTTGCTCCTTCATAGTCCTTGGCGGGCTTCATCGTGGCGGGGACGTCGACGGTGGCGATGATCTCGGGCTTGTAGATGGGCTGCTGGAATTCGACGAAGGTGACGTTGACGACGAAGCGGACGGCCTTCTCGCCGTTGACGAGCTGCCAACGCACGGTGTAGGTCTTGCCCACCTCGTCGGCGTTGTTCATGTCGCATACCTCGAAGGTCGATCCGTTCTCGACGGCCTGGAAGAACTTGACGCAGATGCCGGCCTTGTCGGCCTCCACAGCCTCAGCGTTGAGGTCCTGCCACGTCTCGGCTTCGCCCTTGGTGTTGAACCATCCGTCGAAGGGTGCATAGTCGCTGATGAGCTCTCCGTCGGGGTTCTCGATGCGGATCATGCTGGTGGTCAGCTTGTCGACGCCGAGGAAGGCCTTGGCGGCGGCGAAGTCGACGGTGGCGACGGAGGCGGTGTAGCCCTGCGTGGCCATGCGCTCGTGGTCGATGACGACCTCCATGAGGTTGGCGTCAGGTGCGTCGCCGATGCGAGTCAGCGTCCAGGGTCCGATGACGGTGTAGTCGCCGGCCTCGGGCTGTGCGCTCTTGGCGATGCCGATGGTGACGTTGCCTTCGGCGGGCATGGTGAACTCAAGCTCGTTGCGATACTGTCCGGCCTGGAACCAGGCCTTGACGGCGTTCGACGAGTTGGGGACGTAGAGGTTGTTGACCTGCGTGGAGCCGCTGCCTTCGGCATAGTCGGTCTTGGAGGCGCCGTCGTAGCGGTTCATGACGGGTGTGGCGACGGTCTCTTCGCCGACGGTGGCGTAGAGCGTGGCCAGCTTCGTCTCGGTGCCGGCCTGGATGGCGTCGTATTCGGCCTGCTCGGAGCCGCTGTAGCGATAGGCTGCGCTGGCGGTCAGGCGATACTGTCCAGCGGGCAGGGCGGTGATGGTCTGGCTGAAGTCGAACTGTGCGTTGTTGCCGCACTTGACGATGCCGCTGCCGTCGATGCCCTTGGTGCCGTCGGCTTTCCATCCGCCGGTGGCGGTGAGGTCGGCGTTGACGATGCGGCTGGTGTAGTCAGTCTCGTCCTGTGCGAAGGTGTTGGCACAGGTCATGGTGAGTGCTGCGGCGAGCACTGCGATGCGCGTAAAACTTTTTTTCATAGGTCTTTAATTGATTTGTGTTACTTTTAGGATGTAGTTGTTAAATGATTTACGGGGACAAAAGTACTACAAATCTTTGAATTGCGCAAATTTTCGTGGGCGATTTTTTGTTCTAGGGATTTAGGGGGGCTGTATTTATTCTAGGGATTCTGGAATTTTGGGGAGGGGACTGTATTTTTTATTCTAAGGATTTTGGGATTTTGGGAGGGGGCGTGTATTTATTAATTCTAAGGATTCAGGGAGGCTGTATGTTTTTTATTCTAAGGATTTTGGGATTTGGGGAGGGGGCGTGTATTTATTAATTCTAAGGATTTTGGGATTGGCACTGCGTGCTTGCTCAAAAAATCCCAAAATCCCAGAATCCTTAGAATAAAATAAAAATATCCTTAGAATAAAACAAATATCCTTAGAATAAAACAAATATCCTTAGAATAAAATAAAAATATCCCTAGAATAAAAAATTTCCTTAGAATAACATCCTTAGAATCCTACTCGAGGAGCTCGGCCTGGAAGGTCTCGTGGAAGAGGTCGATGCGGATGCGATAGAGGCCCTCGCGGGAGACATGCCACTTGGTGTCGCTGCCGCCGGTGCGCATGCGGGTGGACTGGAGCAGGTCCTCGTCCTGCGTGTAGGGATGTAGCTCGCGGGGCCCCCAGGTCATCTGGCCCTCGAGCTTGAAGCGTCCGGGCTCGACGACGCCGTCGAAGACGCCCAGGCGGCCGGTCCAGGTGAAGACGTAGGGGTCGTCGTGGTCGCGACGGAAGGGCAGCATGTTGTCGCGATGCCACTCTACGTTGTCCGAGCCGCCCTCGAAGGCGCTGCCGGCGATGAGCACCTCGTTCCAGGGGAGGAAGAGCTCGCCGGTGAGGGTGCGGTCGGCGGTGTTGACGAGCAGGCGGTAGGTGTCCTCCTGGAAGGAGACGACCCATCCGGCGCGCGTGGAGTCGGTGGTGAGGACGTAGGTCAGGCCGTTGTTGACGAGGTAGGCGTCGGCCAGCTGGGGAGCGAGAAACTGCGTGGTGCCGGGCTGCAGGGTGGGCGTGGTCATGATCTTCAGTTCGCCGGCGTCGAGGGCTCCGGCAAACCGGTACTGGCCGTCGGGGCGCTTCTCCAACTGTACAGGACCGTCAGGGACGGCCGTGCCCGTGGCCCAGAGGGCTGTCTGCGCCATACTGTTTCCTGCGGCCATCAACAACATTAGACTTAACATTATTTTCTTCATAACTCTTCTTGTTTTTTCGTTGTTTTGTAATTAAAAGACTTGGTATGATTTAGGAGGTCACGTGTCCTCACGTGACACCTGCGGCAAGTGCGACGTGGGGACACGTCGCCTCCTACAGGGGCAGCCAAATTGAACCAATGTTTTTCTCATATTCTTCTTATAGCCGTTTATCGTGTGACGACCTTGCGGACGCGGCCGTCGGCGGAGCGCTGGATGGTGACGGCGCCCCTGTGGCTTTCCGTAACGGGTCGTCCGAGCAGGTCGTAGCTGTGGACTGTGAACTCCGGACTATGAACGGTCTCGACGCCGTCGGTGGCCTCATCGACGCCGATGAAGAGGCGCTCGGAGCAGGGCGTGGCGGGGATGCTGACCGTGAGCGTACGGGCCGGGGCGTCGTAGGTCCAGTGGTCGGTCGGCTGGCCGTTGACGGTGACGCGCTGGGGCTCGGCGTCGTGGCCGAGGAAGCGCACGGTCCAGGCGCGCTCGGCGGGCATGCCGTCGTAGGCGCCCTCGCGGGGCATGATGGTGAGCGAGCGGGCCTGCGTGCTCATGGCCGACTGCTCGATGCGCGTGGTGGCATAGAGTCCGCGGGTGTAGCCCTGCGTGTCGCCCTCGTCCTCATAGAGCGTGGCGGCCCCGTTGGCGCCGGGTGCGGCGGTGACGACGAGCTCAGCGGGCGCCGACTTCAGGTTGTCGAGGCCGTCGGGATTGCAGGGCACGACGGCGCCGGCCCGCAGGAAGTAGGGGATGTCGGTCAGGGCGTAGTTGTCGCTGAGGGTCTGCCCGCCGCTGACGAGGCGCTGGCGGCAGACGTCGTACCAGGCGGTGCCGGTGGGCAGCCAGGTCTGGTGGAAGGTCGAGAGGCCGTCGTCCGACTCGGTGACGATGGGCGAGACGAGGATGTCGTCGCCGAACATGTACTGCCCCTCGCGGCGGTAGGCCTCCTTCTCCTCGGGCCAGTCGTAGTAGAGCGGCCGACAGATGGAGACGCCCGTGTCGTAGGCCTGGCGGGCGGCGGTGTAGATGTAGGGCATGAGCCGATAGCGCAGCTGGACGGCCTGGAGCATGTCGTCGAAGTTAGGATACATCCAGATGCGGCGCTCGTTGCCGGCCTGCGAGGCGCCGTGGGTGCGCATGATGGGCGAGAAGGCGCCGAACTGCAGCCATCGGAGCATCAGCTCGGGGTTCTTCTGGCCGATCTGCATGTGTCCGCCGAGGTCGTGGCCCCAGTAGCCGAAGCAGACGTTGGAGGCCGTGGCGGTGAAGTAGGGCTGGAAGGCCAGCGAGCCGTAGGTGCCGTAGGTGTCGCCCGAGAAGCCTATCGGGTAGCGATGGGATCCCATGCCGCCCCAGCGGTGGAAGATCATGGGTCGGCGGTCGGGCCGCTGCAGACGCATGTCGTTGAAGAAGACGTGGTTGCACCAGAACGTCTCGCCCAGTCCGCTGACGGTGGGCGACGTGAGGTTCTGCTGCCAGTCGAGCCACCAGAAGTCGACGCCCTGCTGCTCGCGCTCGCGGATGATGTGGCGGAAGAAGGAGTGATAGAAGTCGCCGTCCTCCAGGTTCCAGGGCACGCGGTCGACCCCCGACAGTCCGAGGTCGGAGCGGATGTCGCTGAAGTGGTCCTCATAGCTGGCGATGCCGTCGGCCGGGTGGAGGTTGAGCGAGACCTTGAGGCCCTGCTGGTGCATCCATCGGATGAGGCCCTCAGGGTTGGGAATGAGCTGTCGGTTCCATGTCCATCCGGTCCAGCCGTCGAGGTGCCAGTCCATGTCCATGATCATCACGTCGATGGGGATCTCGTTCTTCTTGATCTCATTGGTCAGGTTGATGAAGTCTTGCTGCGAGTAGCGCTGATACTTCGAATACCAGTAGCCGAGGGCGTAGAGCGGCGGCATGGGCTGGCGGCCGGCGATGCTGACATAGTCGGCCAGGGCGCGGCGATAGTCGTGGCCATAGCCGAAGAAGTACCAGTCGATGGCGCGCTTGTCGACGGGCTCGGCCCACCACGTGATGCTGTCCTGCTGGCCGTCGAAGGCGAAGGTGGTGGAGCCGTCGCCGCGCGTCGTCTGGGGCGACTCGTCGAGCAGGGCCCATCCGGCTCGCGAGATGATGCCGGGCTCCATGTCGGGCCGCTGGTTGTCGCCGCTGGCCGTGTCGAGGGTGCGCTTCGTGCCCCGCAGGTTGAGGGCGTCGTCCTTGCCGGGATACCAGATGACGTCGCGGCCGCCGAGCCGGAACGTGATCGAGAGGTAGTTGGGCGACTTCATCGCGGGGTTGATGCTCGAGCCGACGCGATAGCGCAGAAGGAGCGAGTCGGTCTGGATGTAGAGATAGCCGCCCTCCTCGCGCGTCGTGAACGAGGGCACGGGCAGGCGGCGGTTGACGACGGCGAACGTGGCGCGGTCCTCAAACCGCTGGGTGGTACTGAACTGGATGCGGATCATCTGGGGCGTGAGCACCGTGAAGCGGGCGCGGCCCGAGGTGACCACAGCCGACGGGTCGGCCACGGGGTCGGCCTCATCCTGTGCGATGGCTGTCGTCATCGTGGCCACAAGAATGAGAAGTGTGAATAGTCGTTTCATTCGGTCTTTAGGTTTTTTGTCGGTGCAAAGTTAAGTTTTTTCGCGCATACGCAGGCATGTTTTAATAAATGTATAAGGCTGCCGCAAGCCTCTGCACCGACGAAAATCCCTGCGGCAAAAGGGTTTGGCGCGAGCGGCCTGCCAGACGTTGTATGATGCGAGTAAAATGTGCGGGATGGTTTAATTTCCTTTATACAAACGGAAAGGGAGAAAAACGTAAACGGCTGATTATCAGCGCCAGTCCGGATTGTATACCCCCGAAACGATTATACAATCCTTTTTTTTGCGCCCGCGAGGCGGGAATATGCTTAACTTTGCCGTCGGAAACTAAAAACTTTTAGCTATATGAGTCAACTAAACATTCGTAAGTTTTGCCACGGGGCAACGGCAGTGCCGATGCTCTGTCTGGCTGCCATGCTCATGGCGGCCCCGGCGGTCAGCCCAGCTGCCGCTGCCACTCAGCAACATCAGACTGAGGGTCAGGTGACCGGTCTGGTCACCGACCAGCAGAACCAGCCGCTCATCGGTGTCACCGTCAGCGTCGTCGGAAGCGAGACGCGCGCCATCACCGACGTCGACGGCATGTTCCGCATCATGGCCCCGACAAAGGCCAGCACCGAGCTGGAATTCTCGTACATGGGATTCAAGAAGAAGGTGGTGCGCGTCAACGGCGCCAAGCTGCTCAACGTGCAGATGGAGGAGGAGGCCAACGAGTTCCAGGAGGTCGTCGTCACGGGCTATAGCTCGCAGAAGAAAGCCTCGATCATCGGCTCCATCGAGACCATCAAGCCCGCCGAGCTGCAGTTCGGTACTACGCGTACATTATCAAACAACCTGACCGGTAAGCTCTCGGGCGTCATCGGCATCCAGCGCTCTGGTGAGCCGGGATATGACGACTCCAACTTCTGGATCCGCGGTATCTCGACCTTCTCGGGCAGCAACAAGCCGCTCATCCTGATCGACGGCGTGGAGCGCGACCTGGACAACGTCGACGTGGCCGAAATCGAGTCGTTCTCGGTGCTGAAGGATGCTTCGGCCTCAGCCATGTACGGTGTGCGCGGTGCTAACGGCGTCATCGTCATCACCACCAAGCGCGGTAAGATCGGCGCCCCGCAGGTGCGCTTCCACGTGGAGCACTCCATCAACGAGCCCACGCAGCTGCCCGAATTCCTCAACGCGCCTGACTATATGACGCTGCTCAACGAGCTGGCCCTGCAGGACGGCACGGCCCAGCCCTTCACCCAGCAGCAGATCGACCGCACCCGCTCGGGCTACGACCCTGACCTCTATCCTAACGTCAACTGGGTGGACGCCATCACCAAGGACTATGCCTACACCACGCGCGGCAACCTCGACATCTCGGGCGGTTCCGACTTCCTGCGCTATTCGATCGTCGCCTCCTACTTCAAGGAGGGCGGCATCCTGGAGCAGGACAAGAACCTCATCGTCGACAACGCCACGAACAACCAGCAGTTCAACCTGCGCACCAACATCGACATGGACGTGACGAAGACGACGCTGCTGCGCGTCAACATCGGCGGCTACCTGAACCGATTCAAGAAGCAGCGCTGCAACACCGACGACGCCTTCGGACAGGCCTTCCGCACGCTGCCCTTCGTCCATCCCGCACGCTACAGCGACGGCGCCATTCCGAAGATCTCGAACCGCGCCAACCCGTGGCAGACGGTCACCCAGCAGGGCTATGACTTCTCGACGTCCTCGAAGATCCAGACGCTCTTCAGCGTCGAGCAGGACCTGAAGGCGCTGACCCCGGGCCTGAAGGCCAAGGCGCTGTTCAGCTTCGACCGCTGGAACCGCTCACGCCGCTCGCGCACGGCCAACCCGGGCACCGTCTTCCCCGCCACGGGCCGCGACGAGGAGGGCAACCTCATCTATGCTCAGTTTGAGACCGGCGACGAGTCGATGGGCTCGGAGCAGGGACTGGAATACGGTAACTCGCGCGTCTACCTCGAGGCCGACCTGATGTACAACCGCCGCTTCGGCGTGCTCGACCTCGACGCCCTGCTGCTCTACAACCAGCAGGCCTACGACGACGGCAGCATCCAGGACTACCGCAAGCAGGGCATCGCCGGCCGACTGTCGGCCACCTACGACGACCGCTACGTGGCTGAGTTCAACTTCGGCTACAACGGCTCGGAGAATTTCGCCAAGGGCAAGCGCTTCGGTTTCTTCCCCTCGTTCGCCATCGGATGGCTGATGAGCGAGGAGCCCTGGATGGCCGGGATGAAGCAGACGTTCGACAAAATCAAGTTCCGCGCCTCGATCGGTCAGGCCGGCGACGACAACATCGGCGGACGCCGCTTCGCCTACCTCGGCACGCTCTACACCGATCAGGAGGGCTACACCTGGGGCACCACCGGACAGCGCTCGTACAAGGGCATCACCGAGGGTGACATCGGCGTCGACAACCTGACGTGGGAGACTGTGACGAAGAAGAACCTCGGTTTCGAGCTCGGTCTGTGGAACATGCTCGACCTGAACTTCGACCTCTTCCAGGAGAAGCGTAAGGACATCTTCATGCAGCGCTCCATCGTGCCCACACAGAGCGGCTTCGTGCAGGCTCCCTGGGCCAACTACGGCAAGGTGACGAACAAGGGTATGGAGGTGACGCTCAACTTCCATAAGCAGTGGAACCGCGACTGGTTCACCTCGGCCTACGGCAACTTCACCTACGCCAAGAACCGCGTCGACGAGAAGGACGAGCCCGAAGTGCTCAAGGGCACCCACCGCTCGCAGACCGGCCGCTCGATGAACGAGCTGTGGGGTCTGGTGGCCGAGCGACTCTTCACGGCCGACGACTTCAACGCTGACGGCACGCTCAAGGACGACATCCCCTCGCAGGAGGGCGTCGGCGCCGTCACGCTGCACCCCGGCGACATCAAGTATGTCGACGTCAACCACGACGGCGCCATCACCGAGCAGGACGAGGGCTACATCGGCGGCACCGAGGACCCGCGCATCGTCTACGGCTTCGGCGGCGTCGTGAGCTACAAGAACGTCGACTTCAACTTCTTCTTCCAGGGCTCGGGCGACATGTACCGCATCATCGGTCAGCAGCCTTACTTCCTGCCCGGCGGCGGCACCACCACCGAGGGCAACGCCTACGCCACCAACATCGACGACCGCTGGACCGAGGCCAACCCCGACCCCTACGCCTTCTGGCCCCGACTCTCTTACGGTCCCAACGTGAACAACTACCGCCGCTCCACGTGGTGGAAGAAGAACATGAGCTTCCTGCGCTGCAAGACCATCGAGGTGGGCTACACCTTCCCCAAGTCGTGGTTTGAGGCCCTCTACGTGAAGAGCTGCCGCGTCTTCGTCAGCGGCAACAACCTCTTCTGCCTCTCGTCGTTCAAGCTCTGGGATCCCGAGCTCGGCACCAACGACGGTCTGAAGTACCCGATGAACCGCTCCATCATGTTCGGCATCGACGTCAACTTCTAAAGAGGCCTCCCCCGACCCCTCCGAAGGAGGGGAGAAAGGAAAGAACCTGCAATTATAATTATATAAGGAATCAAAGAATCATAGTTATGAAAACGGTATATAGAATTAAGAAGACAATAAAATCTTCACTCGTATGGCTTAGTGCTATCCTGGCCCCCCTCCTCGGGGGAGTCGGAGGGGCGCTCCTTACCTCCTGCTCTGACTATCTGGACAAGGAGCCCGACACCGAGCTGACCACCGAGATGGTGTTCGACAACCGCGACAAGGTCTACTCCTGGCTCAGCTACGTCTACAACATCATCCACAACCCCGACAAGTGGGCACTCACAGCCGACGGCTACGAGGTGTTCGCCGACGACATCACCGCCTCCGAGCGCTGGCAGCAGTGGGACTGGGGCGGCGTCATCCCCAAGATCCACGGCCAGTGGACCATCAACTCGACCTGGGGCGGCAACCTCTGGCACATGATGCCGCGCTACATCCGCCATGCCTACATCTTCCGCGACATGGTGAAGCCGATGCCCGACCACGACCTGCCGCAGTCGGAGATCGACAACATGAAGAACGAGATCAAGTTCCTCACGGCCTACGGCTGGTGGCAGATGGCCGAGAACTACGGCGGCATCCCCTTCAAGCCTGACTATATCGCCCCGACCGACTTCACGCTGTCGGAGCTCATGGTCGGCCAGTCGAAGTTCGACGACGTCGTCAACTATTGCGACAAGGAGATGTACGACGCCGCCATGGCCCTGCCCGCCGTCTACGACGACCCGTCGAAGTACGGCCGCATCAACCGCATCATGGCCCTGACCGTCCGCTCGCGCATGCTCCTCTTCGCCGCCAGCCCCCTGGTCAACGGCAACCAGAAGTTTGCGGCCGAGTATGCCAAGTATGTCAACGACAAGGGCGAGCAGATCTTCAACCCCGTCTACGACCATAACAAGTGGATCAAGGCCGCCGAGGCCTGCAAGCTCGTCATCGACGAGGCCGAGCAGGCCGGCTATGCCCTCTACACCGAGGCAGGCCCCAACGGCAAGATCGACCCGTTCATGTCGACCTACAACGTCCACATCAAGCGCTGGAGCGAGGGCAACAAGGAGATCACGTTCCCCGTCACCAAGGGCAACTCCTATCACGACACGTTCCTCCGCACCGCCTCCGTCCGCGAGTATGGCGGCGGCAACGGCCTGGGCGTCTATCAGGGACTCGTCGACGCCTTCTTCACCCGCAACGGCCTGCCCATCAGCGACGACAACTCGGGCTACGTCGAGGAGGGATTCTCCACCGCCGTCGACAACCGCGCCGACGAGACCGTCTGGCCCTACGGCACGGGCAATCCCGGCGAGGTGACCGCCCGCGGCACCTATAACATGTACTGCAACCGCGAGCCGCGATTCTACAACGCCGTCTCCTTCCACGGCGCATGGCTGGCCGTCGGCAACCGCAAGTATAACTTCTTCATGAACGGACGCGACAACGTACAGTCGTCGTCGCCACACGACGCCCCGCAGAACGGCTACCTCGTGCGCAAGTCGCTCAACGTGCTCGACAACTACCTCACGGGCGCCGTCACCAGCCGTCAGGGATTCACCTATCGTCTGGCCTTCACCTACCTCGACTATGCCGAGGCCGTCAATGAGGCTTACGACGACGCCACCCACCGTCTCGACGCACTGAAATACCTCAACCGCATCCGCGAGCGGGCCGGTGTCCGCCAGTACACCTTCGACGCCGTCGCCACCGACGACCCCGACTTCATCCAGATTCAGAACACGCAGGCCGACGTGCGCCGCGTCGTCCGCATGGAGCGCCGCGTGGAGCTCTGCTGCGAGAACAACCGCTGGTTTGACATCCGCCGCTGGATGGAGGCCGAGAACCTGCCCGAGATGACGGGCGACTGCTACGGCATGAACTTCCAGGGCCGCAACCAGAACGAGTTCTTCCATCGCACCGTCTTCGACACCCGCGTCTGGAAGCCTCAGTACTACTGGATGCCGATCTACATCGACGAGTACGAGAAGAATCCCAACCTGCGCGAGGCGCCCTTCTGGCCCGACCCCAAACAGGCCGGCAGCGAGGACAGCGAGACAGGGGAGTAATTTTTCATCTGTCATCTTTCATCTGTCATTTAACAATTAAACGATTTAGCAACTATGTATAGGAATATCAGTCATTCACTCTTGGCACTACTGACCCTCGGCGCCATGGCCGCCGCGTTCAGCGCCTGCAACGAGGACCCCGAATACTTCGAGCTGCCCACGTATCCCGACGAGATGCACATCCGCAGCTCCGTCAGCGACATTGTCCTCAACAAGGGCATCGCCGACCAGGCCGCCGTCACCTTCACCTGGGACCGCGCCACCAGCCCCCTGTCCAGCACCGACAAGGTGAGCTATAAGCTCTGCCTCTACCCCACGGCCACGAAGGACCAGAAGTCGGAATACATCGCCACCGACGAGACACAACTCACGCTGACCCACGACCAGCTCAACTCGATGGTGGCCCGCTGGGCCATGCCCGGCGAGCAGGTGCGGCTGACGGCCCAGGTGCTCAGCATCGTCGAGAACGAGACGCGCTACGTGCGCCCCGAGGTGTCGACCGTCGAGTTCACCGCCACCGGCTACGAGAAGTATCCGCCCTACCTCTACATGACCATGACCGACGCCTCTGGACTCGTCACCACCCAGCGCCTCGAGCAGCGACAGCTCGGCACCGGCATCTATGAGGCCACGCTCAACCTGACGCCCTGCTCCTTCCACTTCACCACCAGCGAGGAGCCCTACCCCGCCTACGGCATGGGCGACGGCCCCGAGAAGATGGCATACGTCACCGAGGGCCCCGTCACCGACTTCACCTGCGACGTCACCGGCCAGCGCACCGTCATCGTCGACACCAACACGCCCTATGTCGACTGCCGCGTGCTCGACATCGTCCAGCTGCCCGTCGCCGGACAGATCTGGATCTGCGGCAACGGATGCTCCGTAGGATGGAACACGAACACGGCCGAGGGACGCATGACCATGACCGGCACGGCCCGCGAGCCCTACTACTACTCGTGGACGGGCGACTTCACCGCCGGCGGCGAGCTGAAGATCGGCCTGGGCAACGGCTGGGGCGACCAGTTCTTCTATGCTCCCGTGGAGAATGCCGACCCCCTGACCGACCATCGTCTGCCGATGTACCGCCTGCAGGACGCCGGCGGCGACCTGAAGTGGGTGCCCACAGTCAGCGGCCGCTACACGTTCACCCTCTGCCTCCTCGCCACCGACATGCACACCTCGTTCGAGCCGGCGAACTGAGTGAATATTAAGGGAATAGTGAAAAATGAAAAGTGAAAAATTTGCTGCCGCTTTGAGAGGTAATAGTGAAAAATGAAAAGTGAAAAATTTGCTGCCGCTTTGAGAGGTAATAGTGAAAAATGAAAAGTGAAAAATATGCTGCCGCCTGGGTTATGCCTCACCGCATTTTCGTGGTGCGGAAGCAAATTTTTCACTCTTCACTCTTCACTTTTCCCTTAAAAATGCGGAAGCAAATTCTTCACTCTTCACTCTTCACTTTTCCCTTAAAAATGCGGAAGCAAATTTTTCACTTTTCACTCTTCACTTTTCCCTTAAAAAAGCGGTAGCAAATTTTTCACTTTTCACTCTTCACTATTACCTTTAAAAATGAACACCATTATGAAGTCATTCCTCTCGCTGGCCATGGCCATGGTCGCCGTCCTGACAGCCTGCGCCGACGGCGACGTGGGAACCTATCAGAACCCCGTCATCAAGTATAGTCTGCCCGACCCCACCGTCCTGCGAGCACAGGACGGCAACTACTACCTCTATGCCACGGAGGACACCCACAACGTGCCCGTCTACCGCTCGAAGGACCTCGTCACCTGGCGCTACGTCGGCACGGCCTTCACCGACCAGACGCGGCCCATGGACATGGTGCCCGACGGAGGCATCTGGGCCCCCGACATCAACTACTTCGACGGTCACTACGTGCTCTACTACTCGAAGTCCACCTGGGGCGGCACGTGGCAGGCCGGCATCGGCGTGGCCGTCAGCGACCGCCCCGACCGCGGCTTCCACGACGCCCACAAGCTCTTCACCAGCGAGGAGATCGGCATCGAGAACTGCATCGACCCCTTCTTCATCGAGGACGACGGCCGCAAGTACCTCTTCTTCGGCTCCTTCCACGACATCTACGGCGTCGAACTCTCTGACGACGGACTGTCGCTCCGCGAGGGCGCCAAGCCGCAGAAGATAGCCGGCGGACTCATCGAGGCCACCACCATCATGAAGCACCAGGGCTACTACTACCTCATCGGCTCGGCAGGCTCATGCTGCGAGGGCGCCAAGAGCACCTACCGCCTCGTCATGACCCGCTCGCGCAACCTCTTCGGACCCTACGTCGACCGCAACGGACGCACCGCCGTCGGCGACAACTTCTCGCCACTGCTCAACAAGAGCCCGCAGGTCTACGGCCCCGGCCACTGCTCACGCTTCGTCGAGGACGACGCCGGACAGACCTGGATCATCTACCACGGCTATCAGGCCGACAACGTCGACGCCGGACGCGTCACCTATCTCGACCGCATCAACTGGGACGCCCAGGGATGGCCCACCATCCAGGGCATGCGGCCCTCGACCGAGGCCCCCGCGCCCCTCTTCGGCGACGCCGCCGGCATCACCGACGCCCCGACCACCGCATCGGCCGACGACTTCAGCATCATCCCCGCCGGACGCGACGGCATGTTCCGCATCGAGGGCCCCGCCGAGACCTCCTTCAGCTGGCAGCTCATCTCCGCCGGCGGACAGCAGATGCTCAGCGGCCGTGCCCGCCAGACCGCCATCATCGACGCCTCGCGACTCATGCGCGGCATCTACGTCGTCCGCATCAGCGGTCCCCGCGGCTGGCTGTCCGAGAAGTTGCTGAAGCGCTGATCATATCTTTCACTTTTCCTTTTTTCTGCACCTTCTATATAATTACTGGTTATTACACCGCTTTGCAGTAGGAGGCGACGTGTCCCACGTCGCAATACAGCAGCTTGTTGCGACGTGAGACACGTCGCCTCCTAATTGAATATGGAAACTATTACCATCATCAAAAAACGGATCAGGAGCGCTCGAGCTCCGCTCGCTTAGCTTGGGCAAAGAACCGTCCCCCCGATCCCCAAACTAATTGGGCCTAACGACCGATTTGGGTTAATAATTCGGTAATTATGAAAAAACAATGTTAGGTCTCGTGAAAAATGCCTCGAATCTTCTATTTTCCGCATTAATTCACTAAATCTTTTGGCGATTTAGATTATTTTTCCTATCTTTGCAGAAAATAGTGATTTTACCTAACACAAAAAAAACCAGAAGCAACATGAAGACAAACAATCTATTACAACGAAGCCTGATGACGCTGGTGGCACTGTTGGGAAGCATCACCGCCTCGGCCCAGGAGGCCTACGCCGAGTATACCCCGGACAACATGACGCTATCGTTCTACTACGACAACCTGCGTAGTACCCGTACGGGCACGGTTTACGTTTTGAATAACAACCAGCGACCAGATTGGTACAATGACGGCACTAACGCCATTGTTACCAAGGTGTCCTTCCACTCGTCGTTTGCCAATGCGCGCCGAACGACAATGTCCTTCTGGTTCTGCGGCATGGAGAGACTACAGCTCGTCGAGGGCATAGCCAATTTGAACACCAGCAATGCGAGCAATATGGGCTATATGTTCCAAGATTGCAAAAGCCTGACAAGCATTGACGTAAGCCATTTCGACACATCGAAGTTGGAGTCCACTGACTGCATGTTCAAAGGCTGCACGGGCTTAAGAAGCCTTGACGTGAGCAACTTCAACACGGCTAAAGTGACAAATATGAGAGGAATGTTTCAGGACTGCAGCGCCTTGAAGAGCCTCGACGTGACCAAGTTCAACACCGCGAACGTGACGATGACGGATTTCATGTTCGAAGGATGCATGGGCTTGACAAGCCTTGACCTTTGCAGTTTCAACACGGCCAAAGTGAAATCCATGTGGAGGATGTTTAACAACTGCGGCAATCTGACCACCATCTATGCCTCGGACCTTTGGAGTACGAATAGCGTAACAACTGGTTCTGCCATGTTTGAGAAATGCTTTAAACTCGTGGGAGGAAAAGGCACGACATTCAACGCCGACAACGACGGTTATGCATACGCCCGCATCGACGGTGGCTCTGCCGATCCTGGCTATTTTACAGCCCGTCCCCTCGAAGCCTACGCCAATTACACGACGGCGAACACAACGCTGACCTTCTACTGCGATGCACTGCGTAATACCCGCACGGGCAAGACCTACGACCTGAACGCCGGGTGCGTAGAGCCTAAGTGGTACAGCGACGGCACATACGCCAACGTCACCACAGTGGTCTTCGACCCCTCGTTTGCCAACGCCCGACCTACCACGGCTTACTTTTGGTTCAACGTCATGAGCAAATTGGAAGACATCGTCGGTATCAGCTACTTCAACACCAGCGAAGTGCAGGAGATGACTAATTTATTCTATAAATGCACTAGCTTGACAAGTCTCGACCTGAGCCATTTCAACACGGCCAAAGTGACTGATATGCATGGGATGTTTGAATACTGCAGCAGCTTGAAAAGTCTTAACTTGGGCAATTTCAACACGACCAACGTCACGGGTACATACGGCATGTCGGGCATGTTCTTCAACTGCAGCAACTTGGAAACAGTCGACCTCACCGGCTTCAGCTTGGAAAAGCCTGTCGGAGCAGACCTTATGTTCGCCAACTGCCCCAAGTTGAAGACCATCTATGTGAGCAACAAATGGTCCACGGCTACGGTGACCAGCAGCATGAACATGTTCTATAACTGTACCAGCCTCGTGGGCGGACAGGGCACCACCTACGATGCCAGCCATGTCGATGCCGCTTACGCCCACATCGACGGAGGTTCCAATGATCCTGGCTATTTCACTGGCCGCGAGCTTGAAGCCTATGCCTACTACACGGCGGAGAACACCACACTGACATTCTACTACGATGCGATACGCAGCACCCGCTCAGGCAAGACCTACGACTTGAACTCTGACGACTTTCCACCATCATGGTACTATAGCAGTAACGGCATCGTTGGCAATGTCACACAGGTGGTCTTCGACCCGTCATTTGCCGATGCACGACCGACAAGAACGAACAACTGGTTCTCTACCATGAGTAACCTTCTGTCCATCACAGGCATGGAATATCTGAACACCAGTGAAGTGACCAACATGAATTTCATGTTCAATAAATGCAGCAAATTAGGAAGCGTTGATCTGAGCCACTTCAACACGTCCAAAGTTACAGACATGAAGGCCATGTTCCAAAATTGCTTCGCTTTGACAAGCCTTGACCTCAGCAGCTTCGACACGTCAAATGTCACCGACTTTTCATCTATGTTCAACAACTGTGAAGGTTTGACAAGCCTTGACCTGAGCAACTTCAACACCAGTAAGGTGACCCTCATGAATGACATGTTCGCTAACTGCATCAAATTGGAAAGCCTTGACATAAGTAGCTTCAACACAGCCAATGTCACCACAATGCGAACAATGTTCCGTTCGTGTAGTAAACTAAAAAGCCTTGACGTGAGTCACTTCAACACCGCCAAAGTAACCAATATGGCCGGCATGTTTAATTCATGCTCTTCTTTGACGAGCATTGACGTGAGCAACTTCGACACATCAAAGGTAACCGATATGTCGGCCATGTTCTCTGGGTGCGATGCTTTGACAAGCCTCGACATCAGCGGCTTCGACACGAAGCGGGTCACGGATATGGCGCGTATGTTCTCAAATAGTAAAAACTTGAAAACCATCTTTGTGGGCAGTTCGTGGAGCATCAGCTCGGTTACTTCATCAGAAAACATGTTCGGCGGGTGCAAAAGCCTCGTGGGTAGCCAGGGCACCGCCTACGATGCCGGCCACACTGATGCTTCCTACGCACATGTCGATGGTGGCACCTCCAATCCCGGCTATTTCACATCCGTGGAAGGCCTTGTAAAAACAGCATACGCACTACTTTCGACGGACGGCCAGACGCTGACCTTCTACTACGACTACATGAAGGACCTACGTCCAGGAACGGCCTACAACCTTAACCTGGGTAACACGTCACCGCAATGGTACAGCGACAACAGCTGCGAAAACGTACGCGAAGTGGTGTTCCATAGCTCTTTCAGCAACATGCAACCGACCTCCACGTGTAGCTGGTTCGACGGCATGAAGAACCTTACCACCATCACTGGGCTCAGCAACCTGAACACGTCGCAGGTCACCAACATGAAGTCCATGTTCCGCAACTGCCGCAGCCTCACCGAACTCGACCTCTCATCTTTCAACACGGCCAACGTCACCACTATGAACGCCATGTTCGAGTTTTGTCAGAGCTTGAAGACCCTTAACCTCTCTAACTTCAACACGGCCCGCGTCACCACCATGTATCTCATGTTCGACGGATGCAACGTCCTCACCGCCCTCGACCTGAGCAGCTTCAACACCGCCAACGTCACCAACATGAGCTCCATGTTCTCCAGTTGCCGCGCACTCAACATCATCCTCGTCTCCAGTTCATGGACAACAGACGCCGTGACTTCCAGCGACCTGATGTTCTCGCTTTGCACAAGCATCGTCGGTGGCCGTGGCACCACCTACAGCTACAGCCATGTAGACAAAGAGTACGCTCGCATCGACGGCGGCTACAGCCGTCCAGGCTATCTGACCGACAGGGGCAACCCCTACGTCGTCCTCTCTGACGATGGTAAGACATTCACCTTCTATGCCGACGGCCGACGCCTGTTGCACACCGAGCGCACTTACGCGACGAACGAGAATAGCGCCACGCCCGACTGGGAGCCCGATACCCGCGGTGTTACGTCGGTGGTGTTCGACCCATCGTTTGCCTCGGCCCGTCCCACTAGCACCTTCGGCTGGTTCACCAATATGGCACAGCTCACCACCATCACGAACCTGGAGTACCTGAACACCAGCGAGGTCGACGATATGAGCCAGATGTTCTATGGCTGCGAGAGCCTGACCAGCCTCGACCTGAGCCACTTCAACACAGCCAAGGTGACGGAGATGTGGATGATGTTCTATGAATGCACGTCGCTGAAGAACCTCGACCTCACATCGTTCAACACGGAGAAAGTGAGCCTCATGAACGAGATGTTCTCTGGATGCACATCGCTGACCACTGTCAGCGTGGGCGACGGCTGGGATGCAAGCCGCGCGTCGACCGACGACATGTTCTTCCACTGCTATAGCATCGTCGGCGAATTGGGCACAACCTATAATTCCGCCTACGGTGAGCACGTCGGCGAGGATGCAGCACACATCGACAGGGAGGACTACGAGGGCTACTTCGTGGGACCCAACTACCTCAAGGTGCCATACGCCCTCCTCTCAGCCGACGGCAAGACGCTGACGTTCTACCACGACGGCCAGCGCGCCACACGCCGCACGTATAAGACCTACTCCACCGACATGGCTACAAACGAGGAGCCCGGATGGTTCAACGATGGCAACTACTCGGATATTACCCGTGCGGTGTTCGATCCCTCTTTTGCCAACGCCCGCCCCGTCAGCACTTATTACTGGTTCGGCCAAATGCATCTGCTCACCAACATCGATGGCATGGAATTTCTGAACACCAGCGAGGTGATCAGCATGGAAGCCATGTTCGAAGAATGTGAGTCGCTCACCTCCCTTGACGTGAGCCACTTCGATACACGCAATGTGACCGACATGCGTAGCTTGTTTAACGACTGCTATGAGCTGATGACACTCGACGTGAGTGGCTTCGACACGCACAATGTGACCTTTATGTATAACATGTTCAATTATTGCAGCAACCTGACAGAACTCGACCTCAGCAACTTCGACACGCAGAATGTCGTCAATATGAATGACATGTTCCGCGCATGCGAGTCGCTGACAAGCCTTGACCTCTCTAACTTCAACACCGCCAACGTCACGGGCATGAGTTCCATGTTTGAAGGATGTAAATCGTTGACCAACATTGACCTGAGCAGCTTCAACACGAGTCAGGTGACAAACATGAGTTCCATGTTCGAGGGCTGCACTGACCTGCAGACCATTAGCGTGAGTGATCTTTGGAACACAGACAACGTGAATAGTTCCAACAACATGTTCAAGGATTGCACCAAACTCGTGGGCGGCCAAGGCACGACCTATGACGCCAACCACATCGACAAAGCCTACGCCCGCATCGACGGCGGCCCTAGCAACCCGGGGTATTTCTCGATTAGAGAGGCATACGCCTGCTACACGCCGGGGAACACGACGCTGACGTTCTACTTCGACAACCAGCGCAGCAGCCGACCGGGCTCGACCTACGACCTGAACGAGGGTGATAATCAGCCAGGATGGTGTGCTGACGGCTTCAATACGTCGGTCACACGAGTAGTGTTCGATCCTTCATTTGCTGATGCGCGTCCCGAGAGTACTGCCAAATGGTTCAGTTCGATGTTTAACCTCGTCACTTTTGATGGCTTGATTTACCTGAACACGAGCAAGGTGACAACCATGAAATCCATGTTCAATGACTGCTATGGTGTGCTTAATGCCGACTTGAGTAGCTTTGATACCAGGAATGTGACTGACATGAGTACTATGTTCTCGTTCTGTCAAGCCGAAGAACTCGACTTGAGCAGCTTCTCAACCGAGAAAGTGACAAATATGTCTAGCATGTTTGCGTTAAATTCATCGCTCAAAACTATCTATGTGAGTGACAAGTGGACTACGTCGGCAGTCACATCATCAGGAATGATGTTCGGCGGTTGCAACAGCATCGTGGGCGGCAAGGGCACGACTTACGATGAAACCCATGTGAATGCTGCCTACGCCCATATCGACGGCGGCGCCGACAATCCGGGCTACTTCACTGAGAAGCCAGCCTTCCTACGTGGCGATGTGAACGGCGACGGCAAAGTGACCATTGCCGACGTCACAGCAGTTGTCAGCTATATCCTCGGTCAGCCAGTTGCCAACTTCAAAGCCGAAGCAGCGAACGTGGATGGCATAGAAGGCATCACCATCGAGGATGCAAAAGCCATCGTGAACATGATTCTTCAATAGAAGCCCCACCTAACCCCTCCCGTGCGAGAGGGATCAGGGGTTTAGATTATTTTTCCTATCTTTGCAGAAAATAGTGATTTACCTAACACAAAAAAACCAGAAGCAATATGAAGACAAACAATCTATTACAACGAAGCCTAATGGCGCTGGTGGCACTGTTGGGAAGCATCACCGCCTCGGCGGCGCAGGCAGAGTATGACTTCACCGCTACAACCCACCAAGGGCAAACATTCTATTACAAGATCTTGACAGACACAGATGCTCCTGACAGGAAAATCGTGGCAGTAACTAATGGTCAACATAATGACGGCCAATTCTCTCATTTTGATATCAGCCCCTATGACGATTATGGTGATATCATTATTCCGAGTACAGTAAGACATAACGATGTTACCTATACGGTGATAGCCCTTCAAAATACTTTCGCTAAAGCTTACCATGTGACTTCTATCACCCTGCCCAACACCATAGAATCTATATCCCAGTGGACTTTCACTGGTTGTCGAGCTTTACAAAGTATTACTATACCAGAAAATGTAACAAACATTGGACCTGATGCGATTTCCGATTGGAACGGAGTCGATGGCTACCAAACTCAATATGTTACGGATAAACCCCTCACAAATATAAGAACTCTGTATTACAATGCAAGACAAGTGCCATACTTTATCGAAGGTGCTTTTCATTTAGGTTCTGTCGGTAGTGAATGTCAGGTCGTTATTGGTGAAACCGTAGAAAGCATACCCAGATATTTCCTTTATAAAACCAGGGTTGCGTCTGTCGTCATGTCTTCGAGTGTAACCAGTATTGGAGAGTATGCATTTTGCGACATGAATAGTCTCCGTACCATTACTATTCCCAAGGATGTGACAAGCATCGGCGACTATGCCTTTGGACATGATCCCCATGCTGGAAGCGATCCCTATTCAGGGAGCCCTTATGGTTGCGGGATTACAACAGTAATCTCCGAGATGGAAACACCTCCAACCATCAATGCGACAGTCTTCCATAACCCAGAGAACATGACGCTCTACATCCCCTTCGGAACCCTGAACAATTATGCCCAAGCTGACTATTGGAAGAACTTCGGGCATATTATTGAGAACACACCTATCGATTTCGAGGATCCTGCTGTAAAGGCTATTTGCGTGGAAAAATGGGACACAAACGGCAATAACGAGCTCGATTTGACGGAAGCACAAAGCGTCACCGATTTGGGAGCCGCCTTCACAGGGAAGAGCCAGATAACGAAATTCAATGAGTTGCAGTACTTCACTCTCCTGACCAAGATCCCTGACGATGCTTTCCTGGGGTGTTCCAGCTTGACAGAAATAACCCTGCCGAAAAAGGTGAATATTATCGGTGATTATGCTTTCTCAAGTTGCAGCAGCCTGACAACTATCAACCTTGGGTATATTAATAGGGTTGGCGTGCGTGCTTTTGGTGGTTGTACGAGTCTGAGATCCGTCAAACTCTGGGCTTCCACTATCGGAGAGTATGCCTTTTCAGGTTGTTCCGGCTTAACCTCTGTTTCCGTCGATCCCGAAACTATTGAGAGCTATACCTTTGAGAACTGCACCAGTCTGAGTAATTTGACATTTGGCAGCTTTGTCAAAGACATCAAGGAGGGAGCCTTCAAGAACTGCAGGGCACTGACCTCCGTCAACATTCCAGGGTCGGTGATTTCCCTCAATGGTAATTGTTTCGAGGACTGCACGTATTTGAAGACCGTCACCCTGAACGCGGGCACGAAGTATATTACGGATGAGGCCTTCAAGGGCTGCTCATCGTTAAAGACAGTGACGCTGCCCAACGGCCTGCAGTCCATCGGCCAAAGGGTCTTCCAAAACACAAGTCTTGAGACGATTGACATCCCTTCCTCAGTCACCAATATCCAGAGCAATGCCTTCGTCGACTGCGCCAAACTGAAGCTGGTAACCGTGAACTGGACGACGCCCCTCACGGTGACAGCCTCAGCCTTCCCCGACCGTGCCAATCAGACGCTTCTCGTGCCCGAAGGCACCAAGGCCACTTATAAGGCTGCCAATGTGTGGAAGGACTTCAATCTTATCGCTGAGCCGGGCGATGTCTCAGACTTCCCCTATGCCATTTATGATGCCACTGCCCACTCGCTGACCTTCTATAACGACGGACTGGCGCTGTCGAAGTCGGGCACGCTGATCTACATGCCCGAAGGCACTGCCACGCCGGGATGGCAAGACTACCGCTCAGACATCACCACGGTGACCTTCGACGAATCGTTCACCACGTTCCAGCCGACAACTACTGCTCGCTGGTTCAATGGCTTCAACGAGCTGACCACCGTCAACGGTCTTACCAACCTGAATACGAGCCAGGTGACTACCATGCAGGCAATGTTCCAATCATGCTTCAAGCTGACCCAATGCGATGTGAGCGGCTTTAACACAGCGAACGTGACGAACATGAGCTCGATGTTCAGTTATTGCAGACTTTTGCCCAGCATCGACGTGAGTGGCTTCGACACGCATAATGTGACGACCATGTACGCCATGTTCCAAGGTTGCAATGTCGTGACAACCCTCGACCTGAGCAGTTTCAATACGGCCAAAGTGACCGATATGAGGTATATGTTCGACGAATGTAGCGCGCTGAAAACCATCATGGTAGGCAGTGGCTGGAGCACGACGCTCGTGACAAGCAGCGACGACATGTTTGCTGCCTGCACCAAACTCGTGGGCGGCAAGGGCACGACCTATAACGTCAACTATCGTGACAAGACGTATGCCCGTGTTGACGGCGGCTATTCCAATCCCGGCTACCTGACGGACAAGGGCAGCCCCTACGCGGTGCTCTCCACCGACGGCAAGACGCTGACGTTCTATGCCGACGGCAAGCGCCTGCAGCACACCGAGCGAACCTATTCGATGAACCCGTCGAGCAACACGCCCGACTGGTGCACTTATCCCTCCAGCATCACAACGGTGGTGTTCGATGCCTCGATGGCCTCGGCCCGCCCCACTACCACCTACGGTTGGTTTTCGAGTATGGATAAGTTGACCACCATCACGAATCTGGAGTACCTGAACACCAGCGAGGTGACGGATATGAATCAGATGTTCTACGACTGCGAAAAACTGACGAACCTTGACTTGAGCCACTTCAACACATCGAAGGTGACAGAAATGGAAGAAATGTTCTATGGTTGCAGCTCGCTGGTCGAACTGAACCTGAGCAGCTTCAACACGTCGAATGTGACCAGTATGATTGAGATGTTCTCCGGCTGCAGCTCGCTGGTCAACCTGAATCTGAACAGCTTCAATACCTCCAATGTGCACTACATGCAAGGAATGTTCGACGGCTGCAGTTCGTTGGTCGAACTGAACCTGAGCAGCTTCAACACGTCCGAGGTGACCGACATGGACTACATGTTCTACAAATGCTCCTCGCTCACCACCGTCAGCGTGGGTAGCGGATGGGATATGACGCATGTACAGCGTTGCGAGGAAATGTTCTTCCACTGCTATAGCATCGTCGGCGAATTGGGCACAACCTATAATTCCGCCTACGATGAGCACGTCGGTGAGGATGCCGCACATGTGGACCGCTCAGATTACCCTGGCTACTTCGTGAGTGCCGACTACCTGACCGTCCCCTATGCCCTGCTCTCAGCCGACAAGAAGACACTGACACTCTACCACGACGGCCAGCGTGGCACGCATCGCACACAAAAGACCTACTCGATCAACATGGCTGACAACGAGGACCCCGGCTGGTACCTGGATGAGAGCATGTATGACATCACCCAGGTGGTCATCGACCCCTCGTTTGCCGATGCGCGACCCACCAGCACCTACTACTGGTTCGGCCAGATGAACGTGCTGAACGGCATCACCGGCATGGAGTACCTGAACACCAGTGAGGTGACCAATATGGCCGGCATGTTTGAGGAATGCTTTGTCCTGACCTCATTGGACGTGAGCCACTTCGACACGAAGAAGGTGAAGAATATGGCAGGGATGTTCAATGGCTGTAATGAGCTGACGGCCCTCGACGTGAGCGGCTTCGACACTCGCAACGTGACAAACATGTACGGAATGTTTGCTACTTGCAGCAGTCTGACCGCAATCGACGTAAGGAACTTCGACACGCAAAAGGTGACCAATATGGGCAGCATGTTCTACGGCTGTGACAGCCTGACGAGCCTCGACGTGAGTTTCCTGAATACGACCAACGTGACCAGAATGAGCTATATGTTCCAAGATTGCGAGAACCTGACGAGCCTCGACCTGAGCAACTTCAACACGGCGAAGGTGACCGATATGTCGCACATGTTCTATGGTTGCACCAATATGCGGACTATCTGCGTGGGCGACGGCTGGAGCACGAACAATGTGACAGAGTCCAGTGATATGTTCACCGGCTGCACCAACCTTGTGGGCGGTTCCGGCACAGTCTTCGCTTCCACTTATGTGGATAAGGAGTATGCCCGCGTGGATGGCGGCACAAGTGCTCCGGGCTACTTCGTTGATCTCAGCTTCAACGACACCCCCTACGCCCTGCTTTCCAGCGACGGCACGACGCTGACCTTCTACAGGGACAGCAAGCGTATCACCCGCGCCGAGAAGAGCTATAATATGAACGAGGGCGAGAACGCTCCTGGCTGGAGAAGCGATGATAGTTATGCGAATGTCACTACGGTGGTGTTCGACGAATCATTTGCTCAAGCTCGCCCGACGACCACCGCCAGCTGGTTTGCAGGAATGACGAACCTTACCACTATTACTGGCATTGAGAACTTGAACACGAGCGAGGTGACGAGCATGAGGAGCATGTTCTTCAACTGTAGTAGTCTGACCAGTATCGACGTGAGCCACTTCGACACGCAGAACGTGACAAGCATGAGAACCGTGTTCTATAACTGCTCGGGTCTGACGAGTATCGACGTAAGCCATTTCGACACCCGGAATGTGACGATTATGAGAAGCATGTTCTCTGGCTGTTCGAGTTTGACAAGCCTTAACGTGAGCAACTTCGATACGCGGAATGTAACTGATATGTCATCCATGTTCCTTGCCTGTAGCAGTCTGACAAGCCTGGACGTGAGCAGCTTCAACACGTCTAACGTGACCGATATGTCATACTTGTTCCAAGACTGCAGCAATTTGACGACTTTTGATCTGAGAAACTTCAACACACAGAACGTGACCAATTTGAGCTTCATGTTCTATAGGTGCACAGGCCTAACGGATGTCAACCTGAGCAGCTTCAATACGCAGAGTGTGACCACTTTGTCGTATATGTTCGGAGCTTGCCCGTCTTTGACAACCCTCGACCTGAGTAGCTTCAACACGGCGACAGTAACGTACATGTCGTATATGTTTGTGAACTGCAGCAACCTGAAGACTATCTATGTGGGCGACGGCTGGAGTACGGAAGGCTTGACGGGTGCGAACAGCTCGACGAATATGTTTGCCGCCTGCACGAGCATCGTGGGTGGCAAGGGAACGGTGTATGACTCTTCCCATTGGGACAAGGAGTATGCCCGTATCGACGGCGGCGCAAGCAACCCGGGCTACTTCTCGGAGAAGGGCGCTCCCTATGCGGTGCTATCCTCTGACGGCAAGACGCTGACGTTCTACTGCGACAACCTGCGTTCTTCACACACAGAGACTACCTACGACTTGAACGAGGGCAACAACATTCCCGCATGGGTTGCGGATGCTCGTGCCGTCAACAAGGTGGTGTTCGACGAATCGTTCCAAGTTGCGCGCCCAACCAGTATGTATCTATGGTTTAGCGGAATGACGGATCTCACAACCTTCGTAAACCTCGATATCCTGAATACAAAGGCGGTGATCAACATGAGTCAATTGTTCATTCAATGTACCAGTCTGACCCGTCTCGACCTGACCAGCTTCGACACTCAGAACGTGACGGACATGAACGGTATGTTCTGGTATTGCACCTCGCTGCAAAGCCTCGACCTGAGCAGTTTTGATACGGAGAATGTGACCGACATGAGCTATATGTTCCAAGACTGTAGCAACCTGAAGACCATCTATGCAAATAGTCTCTGGAACAGAAGTTGCTCCACAGAGAACATGTTCCAACGCTGCGAGAGCATCGTGGGTGGTAGGGGCACGACGTATGATGCTAACCATATCGATGGCGAATATGCCCACATCGACGGCGGCACAAGCAACCCTGGCTACTTCACCGCAAAGCCAGCCTTCCTGCTTGGCGACGTGAACGGTGACGGACAGATCACGATCGCCGACGTGACGGCGTTAGTGAATATCATCCTCGGTAAGGACACGACAGGTCAGTATAACCACGCTGCAGCCGATGTGAACCAGGACAACCAGATAACCATTGCCGACGTCACAGCGTTGGTGAATATCATCCTGGGCAAAAACTAAGCCCCACCCCCGCCCCCTCCCCTTTGGGAGGGGAAAGGGATCAGGGGGACGGTTCTTTGCTGAAGCAAAGCGAGCAAAGCTCGAGCGCTTTTGATCCGCTTCGGCAAAGCGCCGACCCCCCCCCGTTCCACCTTTGCAGGCGTAGTTGCGTTTTTGGAGTCCGGCCTGGCGATAAAAAAAATGGAAATATAAGGAGCAAAGTGATGATATAATCAAAAAGATTTTGTATCTTTGTGGCCGATAAGCAATAAAAAGACGAAGTAACATGGGCTCTATATTCATTATACAAGGCATACTGATTTACATCTACGCCTTCGACCACAACCCGCCGCACATCCATGTACGGAGCGGTACGGACAATTTCTCCATCACCATCCAGGACCGTGTCATCGAGGGAAAGGCACGCTCAAAGTCGGTCAAGATTATAAATGACTTCATCGACGAACATGAGGCAGAGCTGATGGAACTATGGGACAGAGCACAGCGCGGAGAGAAGATAACCAAAATAAGATAAGGAGGACAGAATATGTTACTGACGATTACAGATGTAGAGTATTTGGGCGACTACACGTTGCTCTGTACGTTCAGCACGGGCGAGCGCCGCAAGGTGGACCTCACGCCGCTACTCTCGTATCCCGCATTCGAGGAGCTACGCGACAAGAACGAGTTTATCCAGTTTGGTCTCGACCAGACCATCTTCTGGAAGAACGGTGCCGACATTGCCCCGGAAAGGCTTTACGAGATGGGGCATGCCGCATAGCCGAGGAACCGCATGTGGAAGAAAATTTCCGGCAGGAACGGCTCTGCCGATGAAATGGACGATTTTATACGTTCATTCTGATAAAAACGCCCATTCCGTCGCATCCGTCATTACCCGTTGATAGACGTTGACCATCGCAATTGTCAATAATTTGTCAACGGTTTTTCTTTGTTCTTTTGAAAACTCTGCATATCTTTGCAGCTGAAAAAGCAACCGTCCCCCCCCGATCTCCGAATAAACAGGAAAAAGAAATGAATATGGAAACTATAACTATCATCAAAAAACGGATCAGGAGCGCTCGAGCTCCGCTCGCTTTGCTTCAGCAAAGCGCCGCCCCCCCCGATAAGAGGTAAATGGAAATTGCATAACGAACAATAATAATCTGAGATGATGAAAAAACAGATTCTGTTTGTATTAACAGCGCTCCTGACCGTCGGGACGGCGGGGGCGCAGGAGAACGACGGGTGGCGCCGCTGGTCGGTGACCCCGCGCGTGGGACTGAACATGTCGGACTTCGCGGGAAGCGACAAGCCGGACTGGGTGAAGGCTAAGGCGGGCTACGCCTTCGGCGTGGAGGCCGAATACCGGTGGTCGCGCTGGCTGGGCGTGTCGGTCGGCGTTGAGTGGTCGGTGATGAACCACAAGAACAATGAGACGGCGCGCTTGCTGATGATGTATCCCGGCAGTGATGAGCCGGTCCAGGTCTTTAACATCTATGACAATTCATACGACGGGCCGATGAGCGTGACGGGCATGGACCTCTACTGCGATTGCATCAGTCTGCGCTATCTGAACGTGCCCGTCATGCTGAATGCCCATGTGTGGAAAGGACTGACGGTGAGGGCCGGCCTGCAACTGGGCGACCTGATAGCGGCACGGGCCAAGGGAACGACGACGACCGTCATGGGCACGATGCCGGCAGGGGTTGACCGCGCGGGCAGCTTCGAACGGTCGCATCTGATGTCGGAGGTGATGGGCTGGGAGGGCCGCCGTCCTGAGCCGTTGAGCGGAGAGGGACTGACGGGCATGATCAGGACGGAGGAAGACCTCGACAAGGGCATACGCAGCCAGTGCCGCCGGGGGGTGGACGTGGCCATCCCCGTGGAGGTGGGCTACGAGTGGCGCGGCGTCATGCTGTCCGTAGGCTATCAGTTCGGCCTCCGTGACGTCGACGGCACCGACGACACCCTCCACAACCGCAACCTGAGCATCCGCCTGGGCTACAGGATCGGGCTGTGACAGGGGTCAGGGAAGCCGCGAAGGACGTGCCTTTTGTAAAGTAAACTGACAACCCGAGGGATCGTTTTCCCAATCGTTTGATTTTCAGCCGGATATAATATCGCCAAAAAAGAAGCGGCGCTTTTCGATGAGAGAAGTGCCGCTTTTTGAGTCGAAAAGCACCGCTTCTTGACGCGAGAAGCGGTGCTTTTCTGTTTGCGGCAAACGTTTTGTCAATAAAACTGACACTCCGAAAGGTCGATAGTGACGATGCCAGACGACGGTCCCTAACCTGAATTTGAACGCTTCGCGTCTTACAAAAACAAGAAAAAACCAAAAAAAACAAAAGAAAACCGTTATTATATTATACGCTCTATATAAAAATGTTTTCTTTTGTTTTTTTTGGTTTTTTCTTGTTTTTGTAAGACCGCTTCGCGTTATTATAGGCTCTATATAAAAATGTTTTCTTTTGTTTTTTTGGTTTTTTCTTGTTTTTTTCAAGACCGCTTTGCGGTTGTCTTAGCGGCCCACGATCTCGCGGGCACGGGCCAGGGCCAGGTCGATGTGGCTGCAGATGTTCTGCTCGCCCACCAGCTTCTCAAACTTGTTGCGCCGCAGCACGCCCTCGACCTTCGCGTTGACGCCCGAGAGGACGACCGTGACGCCCTCGCGCTGGCTCATCTGGCACATGTTCTCCAGGTTGTGCAGGCCGGTGGAGTCGATGAACGGCACCTTACGCATGCGGATGATGCGCACCTGCGGATGGCTGCCGTAGCGGGCCATGATGTCCTCGAAACGGCTGCCGGCGCCGAAGAAGTAGGGGCCGTTGATCTCGTAGACCTCCACGCCGGCGGGGATGGTGAGGTGCTCCAGGTTGCCCCGCTCCATGTCGGCGTCCTCGTTCAGGTCGATCTCGTTGAACACGGCACGCACGTCGGTCGTCTCGGCCATGCGGCGCATGAAGAGCAGGCAGGCCAGGACGAGTCCGAACTCGATGGCGATGGTGAGGTCGAAGATGACGGTCAGCAGGAAGGTGAGCAGCAGCACCGTGACGTCGCTCTTGGGATTATTGCGCGTCATGGCCAGGAACGACCGCCAGCCGCTCATGCCGTAGCTGACGATGACGAGCACACCGGCCAGGCAGGCCATGGGGATATACTGGGCCAGCGGCATGAGGAAGAGGAAGATGAGCAGCAGGACGACGGCGTGGACGATGCCGGCAATGGGGGTGCGCCCGCCGTTGTTGATGTTGGTCATGGTGCGGGCGATGGCGCCCGTGGCGGGGATGCCTCCGAAGAGGGGCGAGGCGATGTTGGCAATGCCCTGGCCGATGAGCTCGGTGTTGGAGTTGTGGTGGTCGCCGATGACGCCGTCGGCGACGGTGGCCGACAGGAGGCTCTCGATGGCACCCAGGACGGCTATCGTCACGGCCGGGCCGGCGAGGCTCTTGATGGTCTCCCACGTCAGGTCGGGCACGACGGCGCCGGGCAGCGTCGAGTCGATGCTGAAGCGGTCGCCGATGGTCTCGATGCTCGTCACGCCGCCATACTCCTTCAGCAGCAGCGCCGCCACCGTCATCGCCACGATGGCCACCAGCGAACCGGGCAGCGACCTGAGCGGCGACAGCTTCAGCCAGCGCGCCAGCATGGGCCAGACGGCAATGAGGACGACGCTGAAGATGCCCACGGCGGCCGACCAGCCGTCGATCTGGCCCAGATGGCTCAGGTAGGCGCCCCACTTCTCGATGAAGTCGCTCGGCACGCTGTCCATCCGCATGCCCAGCAGATCCTTCACCTGCGTGGTGAAGATGGTCACGGCGATGCCGCTGGTGAAGCCCACCACGATGGGATAGGGAATGTACTTGATGATTGTGCCCAGGCGCAGCACACCCAGCAAGATGAGGAACACGCCGGCCATCAGCGTGGCCACGGTCAGGCCCTGAACGCCATACTGGTCGATGATGCCGGCCACGATGACGATGAAGGCGCCCGTCGGGCCGCCTATCTGCACACGCGAGCCGCCGAACAGCGAGATGGCCAGGCCGGCGACGATGGCGGTGATGATGCCCTTCTCTGGTGACACACCGCTGGCGATGCCGAACGCGATGGCCAGCGGCAGCGCCACAATGCCCACAATGACGCCGGCCATCAAGTCGGCCATGAACGTCTGTCGGTCATAGTGCCTGATAGCCTGCAGCATCTTGGGCTTAAAATCCAATGTTTTCTTCATATCCTGAAATCTTTTTCCTTAAAATGGGGTGCAAAGGTACGAAAAGTCGAGCGCAAAACAAAAGAATTTATTCTTTTTTTTGCCGAGACGGAGTAACTTCGCACTCGCAGAGTGCAAAGTTACGAAAAAACGAGAGAAAAGCCAAATTAATTTGAGCTTTTCCGATTAACCGATTTAGGAGGTCACGTGTCCTCACGTGACACTTGCCGTAAGTGCGACGTGAGGACACGTCGCCTCCTACACTTGCGGTAAGTGCGACGCAGGCAATAATAACAATGTCTGCGACGCTACATGTAATGAACATGAATTGAACATGTAATCATTCATGTAATATTTGTATCAGATTGACAGGGTCATTTTTTATCGTCACTGATCAGCCTGAGAGCGACGCCAATTTGTAAAGGAAAATCACAACCAAAACACACCATCCGCCAAACGTCTGATTTTCAACGCGTTCCAATAACGCGGGAAAAGAAGCGGTGCTTTTCGGTGCGAGAAGCGGTGCTTTTTGAGTCGAAAAGCGGCACTTCTTGAGTCGGGAAGCGGTGCTTTTCTGTTTGCGAGGAGCGTTTTGTCAATAAAAGTGACACTTGCGGCGAGGCAAAAAGAATGGCCACGGCGCCCGTTGTGAGGAGCCGTGGCCATGATTGGGATATGGGGGAATGTGTGGGGGGGGGGGGTTACTCGTAGACGGTGACCTCCTTGGTGCCCTCGGCGTCGATGATGACGCAGCGGTTCTTGTCGTTCTCGGCGAAGGGCTGGACGGTGTCGCCCTTGGAGTCGGTGGTGATGGCTGCGCCGCTGACGCCATAGCGGTTGACCATGTCCTGCTTGAACTGGTCGGCACGCTTCTTGGCGTACATCTTGTTGATCTCGGCGTTGCCGGTGCCCTTGTCAGCATAGCCGACGGCCTGCACCTTGACGTTCTTGTACTGCTTCATGAAGTCGGCCACTTCCTTCATGATGGCGCTGGGGGTCTCGTTGGCGCTGACGCGGATGGCGTAGTGGATGACCTTGTGGAGCTTGACGGTCTCCTGCTTGACGACGGCCTTCTTCTCGGGCTGCTTCTTCTCCTCGACGACGGGAGCGGGCTCTACGACCTTCTCGGGCTCGGGCTCTACGACCTTGCGTACGACGGGTGCGGGCTCGGACTTGCGATACTTATGTCCGAAGCGGAAGCTGAGGCCGAGCATGGCGGTGAACTGCCAGTCGTCGGCGTCGTTGGTCTTCGAGTTGAAGCGGTCGTCGATGGAGTTGGCGTTGACCTCGAGGGAGAGGCCGAAGGGCTTGGTGACGTTGGTCTCGAGGCGGAGTCCGGCGCGCAGGTTGTGGTTCAGCCGGTTCTTGTCCCATGCCAGGGGTGTCAGCTCGGGAGCGAGGTTGAGGTCCTTGAGCTCGTCGTTGTCCCAAGCGTAGTTGAGGCCGACACCTCCGAGGAGGATGACGTTGAGGGCGTGGCTCGTACTCTTGGAGAAGAGGTTCGAGAGGTTGATCATCAGGTCGAGGTCAGGTGTGACGTACTTCCACTTGTAGTACTGGTCGAGGGCCTTGAATCCGCTCTTCGACTGCCATGCGTTGACGTGGAGGCGTGCTCCGACGACGGGTGTGAAGTAGTGTCCGAAGGAGAGGGCGGCCGTCGGGGTGATGAGCTTGTCCATGGGGGCGTTGGTTGACGTCAGCTGCGCACCGCCCTGCACCTCGATGTAAGAGTAGGACTTGAGATCCTGTGCTGAAGCAGCACCGGCCAGCAGCATAGCGAATGCTGCGGTCATGAGTAATCTTCTGTTCATGTTTGAATTCAATTTGTTTTATTTAGTAATTACGTATTTGGGTGCAAAGATACACATTATTTTCGAAACGGCCATCGTTTTCGGCCGAAATTTATTGACGCGACTGACTTTCAGCTGCTTTGTAAGCATTCTTCGAGGTAATGACATTGAATAGCAGCACTGCCGGGGGCGTGTCTTGATTTGGAAACGAATTGGCACTAATTAAGGAAAAAATATACTCAATGTGTTGATAAACGCCCGGGATTTCAACGCCCCCCTGCCCCCCTCTAATCTTAGAGGGGGAGTTGATACCACCGCAGGAGCAGATAAGCGCAGTGACATCAGCGCATGTGGGCGGCATGCACGCTATCTAACTCCCCCTCTAAGATTAGAGGGGGGCAGGGGGGCGTTGACTGCTGTCGGGAACTTATCACCACATTGAGTTTTTATCTGCCTGCGGCGCTACGTATAATAATCATGAATGGTCCATGAATGGTACATCAATGAATTTTCCTTAATTCGCGCCAATTCGTTTCCCTTAACTAAAACGCAGCCTTATGGCAGCGGATCAGGACGTGGGCGGCGGGGTCGAGGGTGGTGGCGAAGAGGTAGACGTCGCCGCCGTCGGCGAGCTTCAGGCGGCGTCGGAGGTCGGCGACGCTGAGGGGGAAGTTGCGGGTGGCGATGTTGGCGCGGGTGAGGCCGTCGAGGGCGCTGCGCAGCTCGCGGCGGTTCATCGTGCTGACGGCGTCGACGACGAACTGGCGGCCAGGGAAGTCGGCGACGGGGGCCGGGGAGACGAAGAGGTGGCTGTCGCGGCCGAGCTGGCTGAGGGCGTAGCGGCGGGCGATGGCGCCGAAGCAGCCGCACTTCATCAGCGACGCGTTGGGCTCGTAGAGATAGCTGCCGGGAGCTATGGCGGGGGACTCGCCGACGGGTGCCGGCTGACTGGCCTCAGCGGCCGTCAGCTGGAAAATTTGGCCGTCGTTAATGCAAAAAACGGCGGTTTCATCGACATCGGGGCTCATAACGACGAGCAGCTCCTTGCACTCGTTCTGCAGGCTGACGATGTGGACCTCGGCGACGCGCTCGGGGCCCAGGTCGCTGACGGCCTTGCGCCAGTCGAGCATGGGCGAGAGCTTGAGCATCAGGCGGTCGGCGCGCGCCGTCAGCAGGGGCATGAGCTGGAGCACGTCGGGCGTACAGTCGGCGATACCGTAGGTGCGGGCGCCGTGGTCGTCGCGGCGGGCGGGGTCGAGATAGATGAGCGAGAGGCGGCGGCCGTCGGTGCGTGCGAGATAGTCGGCCGCATCGGCCGCGACGCAGCTGACGCGGGTGAGGCCGAGCGTGGCGAAGTTCTGCGATGAAACGGCGCAAAGCTGGGCGTCGCGCTCCACGTAGACGGCCTCGTCGAAGGCCTGCTGCATGAAGGCGAAGTCGACGCCGAAGCCGCCCGTCAGGTCGAGAAGCGACGTGGGAGCAGGGGCGCCGGCGAGGAGGCGCCGGCAGAGGTCGGCCTTGTAGCGGGCTGTCGGCTCGCTGGAGCATTGCTCCATGTTGAGGTGGGGCGGATAGACGATGGCATCGAGGGCGGCCCACGAGGGCAGCTTGCGGCGGGCCTGCTGGCGGCCGCGGATCTGTTGCAAAGCCCACGTCAGGTCGACGTCACTGTCCTTAGAACCGCGAAGCGCCAGCATGCTGACGTCGTCGTCGGCATGCTGGCGCACAAATTCGCGTGTTGCTTCGTTCATCATCGGGAGGCGCTTGGGATAATTATTACTCCCCTCCTTGGCCCGGGAGTAAAGATTCTCATTTCACGATATACTTGCGGCCCTGACGGATGTAGAGGCCGGGGGCGACGGGGTGGTCGGTGCTGACGCGCTGGCCCTTGGTGTTATAGGTGCGGTCGTCAGTGGCGTCGGGCTCCGTGCGGACGCCGTCGATGCGCAGCAGGCCCTGATAGTCGTCGTAGCTGAAGCTGACGTTCTTCATGTCGCCCCAGACGAGTCGCTCCAGCCCGGGATAGTCGATGAAGGGGTTGCGGTTGTGCTGGATGCCGTAGACGGCGCGGTTGCGCTGGAGCTCCTTCTCGCTGACGGGGTCCTGCTCAGACCATCGCATGAGCAAGGTCAAGGCCCACTGTGTGAAGCCCGGATACTTGCGGCCGTCGAGCATGTCGCTGTCCCACGTGGAGATCTGGTCCTCGTAGCACGTGATCATGTAGAAATAGGTGCGGGCGAAGTCGCCCTTATACTCGTCGTTGGGCTCGAAGACGGTGCCCGAATAGCCGCTCACGGACGAGGGACCGAGCTTAGAGAAGCCGCCGTTGGACGTGTAAGTGGGGCGCGAGGTCTCGCCGAAGGGATAGTTGCTGCGGCGCCCGTTGACGTAGCCGTCGGTGGGGTACATGTGGAAGAGGTCGGTGTACATCTCCGACTGCTTGTCGCCGCCGAACCAGCTGTTGGGCAGCGAGTGCTCGCGGTTGTAGACGTCGCCCTCCTTCGAGTAGCTGCCGGCCTGGTCGGTGCCGAATGTGTAGTTGGTCGTGCCGGAATACATGTCCCAGACCTTGCCGTCGGAGCGCTTGTCGGTCGTGCGGAAGTCGGTCCAGAGGTCCTTGTAGGAGCGCTTAGTGTGGCTCTTGATGATACCGCAAAGGGCCGACTTGAGGGCCTGGCCTTGCTTCCCGTCGGCATTGCGGTAGTAGGTGCCCGAGTTGTTGGGGCCTTGTGCGCGGGTCGTCGTCGCGGCCGCGAAGCACATCAGTGGCAGTAGCAGTAATAGCTTCTTCATGTCAGTCAATTGATTTTCAGGGGACAAAGTTACGAAATAAGCGAGAGAAAAAGAAATAAAAACGCACTTTTTATTTCTTTTTCCGAGCGAAAAGTAAGTTCGGCGAAGCCAGAGTTACGAAATAAGCGAGAGAAAAAGTAATAAAAAAGAAGTTTTTTAGTGCAATATAATCACTTTCGTGCGTTGATATAAAGTTAGCGTGACATTTGAACCGCCCCAGCCAAGTGTCACTTTTATTGACAAAACGGATTCGGCGGGAAGAAAAGCGGTGCTTCTCGGTTCAAAAAGCGGCACTTCTTGCATCGAAAAGCGGCACTTCTCGGATTGAGAAGGGCCGCTTTATTTCTGACGGATTTTTATTTGGTTGAAAATCAAGACGTTGGAAAAACGAATCGTTTGGATGTCAGTTTATTTTACAAAACCAAGAGTATTCTGTCTCCCGTTACGCGGGGGATTGAGAGATTTTGAATAGATTTGTCAGATTTCTGCCTCGCAGAGGCACTACAAAAAGTTAGATACTTTATTGCTTTCCTGGCGCTGGATTGAAGTTATAGGATTTTTGGGTTTTCCTGGCGCTGGATTGAAGTTAGAGACCCCACCCCCAACCCCTCCCCTTGAGGGGAGGGGAGCAGCTGCGCCGTCATTCCCGTCGGGCAGTGCGCCAGCCAACTCCCCTCCTTCGGAGGGGTCGGGGGAGGCTTACTCCCCTCCCCTCAAGGGGAGGGGTTGGGGGTGGGGTCTCTAACTTTATATTACCTTAGTCTTTTTCACCTGTTGTAACCAGGGGCGGACAGGTACTTCCTGACCTTGCCGTCAGCGGAGCGGGTGAAGCGGAGGCCGCGAGCGGACTGGCCGACGCGACGGCCGAGGAGGTCGAAGCTGACGGGGGCGTCGGCCAGGCGGTGCTCCAGACGGGCGATGCCGGTGGACTCGCCGGGATGAGCCTGTCGGGCGTTGACGATCTCGTTCGTCGTGCTGTCGATGAGGAGGACGACGACGTGGAGCTTGCTGGCATCCTGCACAATCGGTTCGCCACTGCTGTTGACGACGTCGTCAAGGCGTATCTGCCACGTATGGCTGACGGGCTCGAAGGCCTTGATGTCGGCCGGCAGGCTGCCCTCCAGACCGTCGCGCGAGGATCGGGCGATGCAGATGTCGCGGTGGACGACGTGCATCATCTGTCCGCCGGCGACGTATTCATCCATACATTCGGGCCATCCGGCGTCGGCCGTGTAGGCATTGTTCTGCAGCCACGACTCGTCGTAGAGGCTGTCGGCGACGAGGAGGTAGGAGAGACGGTAGGGGTGGTCAGACAAATTGATGACGAAGTTGAGGGTACTCTCGGCCGTGATGACCTTCTGGTCGTCGCTCAGGGTGACGGCCAGGTCGACCCATGCCGGGGCGAAGGCCTTGCAGCGCTCGAGCCACAGCTCCTCGATGCCGAAGGTGCGATAGGTGCTGACGCCGCAGAAGGGGTCGGTCTCGAACATGCGGTCGAGCCACGACGTCGGGTAGTGATCGACCGTGTTGGGGAAGTCGGTGGTGAACTGCAGCGGCTCGTAATCATAAGTAGAGAAGTCCATCGAGGGGTGGCCGGCGTGGTAGGAGATACCGATGAAGTCGTCGGGATGGCGACGCTTCATCTCCTCCAGGCCCACGGCGCCGCGGGGACAGTAGGCGCACCACAGTCCGGTGTACTCCTCGAGGATGGCGCGATGGCGGGGCAGCGAGGCGAAGACGGCGACGGTGGTCTGGCCGTCGGTGCCGGTGGTCTCGGCGTTGGGCTGTCCGTTGACGCCCGTCAGCTGATAGTGCACCTCCGACGTGCCTTCGCTGTCGACGGCGGGCAGGGCGAAGGTCACGGTCTCCTGGCGGTCGAAGACGGCCGGTACGGCTACGGGCAGCTTGACGTCGGCCTGACCCTTTGCACCATTAAACTCATAGCTGAACTGGAGGGACTCGATGCCACGTGTGCCGCGGTTGGCCACGGTCAGCTCCACCACCGGCTGCTCGCCGACGACGGCATAGCAGGGCCGCGTGCTGACGCAGCGGGCGGCATCGGCCTCGAGGGGCCCTCCGCTGAGGATGACCTGAAGGGCCAGACAGCCGAAGTAGCTGTAGGACTGGGCAAAGTTGGTCCATAGGCGGAAGGTGCGCGAGGTGTGGATATAGAAGCCGTCGTTGTCGCGGACGTGGGCCACGGCGATGGGCTGGGTCGTGAGCAGCTCCTCGCTGGACTCGTCGACGAAGAACGAGTAGCCGGCGTAGAGCCCGTCGGCCGTCAGCTCGCAGGGCTCATCGAAGCGCACTTCGATGAAGCCCGACTTAGGCTGCACGTCGACCGAGGCGACGTCGGGCTGGGTGATGCGGCGCCCGTCGACGGTGGCGAGCTTCAGTTCGCGGGTGAGCCATCCCCGCAGGCCTGAGATGCCCTGCGAGGAGCGCATGGGAATGCGCAGTCCGCACACCTTTGCCCCGACGAGTTCGGGATTGTTGAGGCGGATGGCCACCTCGTAGATGCCCACTTCGCCCGTGCCGTAGTATTCGTCGCGGTCGCCATAGGTATAGATCATCTCGCCGTCGTTGTCGGCTGACTGCGGTGAGGCTAAAGCCGCAAGGGCTCCCCCAAAGAGGAGCCCGGCGGCGAGCAGCATTGTCTTGCTAAAAAGATGTAACATACTAACAGATTTTTTGAGGAGTTTGGGTGTATGGGAGTTTCTTTGGGAGTTTAGGAGTTTGGGAGTTTAGGAGTTTAGACGATAGCTTACAGCCTTCAAACATGGCTCAAGACTATCGTCTAAACTCCTAGACTCCTAGACTCCCAGACTCCCACACTCCTTGGATATTATTATTTTGAAATGACCTTGCGGGTGACGACGCTGCCGTCGGCACGACGGACCGACATCAGGGTGATGCCGCGGGCGGGCGAGTCGAGGCGGCGGCCCGACAGGTCGTAGAGGCTGGTGCTGACGGCGGCGGGCTGCTCAGCGACATCGCTGATGCCGACGTTGTAGATGCCCTCGCCATAGAAGAAGATGTTGGAGCGGCGCTCCTCGCCACCGCCGCGGTAGATGCTCTGCAGGCCGAGGCGATCGAGCTGGCCATAGTAGAAGTTGACGCGCTCGTAGCTGAAGTCGCTGGCAGCGTCAGTCCAGGTATAGGGAATCTCGGACAAGCCGTCTTCCCATGCCGGATCATAGTCCCAGCCGTCGGTGGCAGTAGTGCGAATGTAGTTGTCGCGGACGAAGTGGTAGACCTCATCCTCTGAGGTGTAGAAGCAGAACGACAGCTTGGCCGGGTCAATGAAGTTGCCGTCGACGTCCTTCGGCGGGACGCGGATGTGAGCATAGCACCAGTAGCCCTTCGAGCCATTGAATCCGCTCTTGCGGATGATGCCGGGATCAGCCGGCGTGGCGGCCACGTCGTAGTAAGGCGAGAACGACGGGCGCTCGAACATCTCCTGGCCGGAGAAGCGGATGGCCGACGGGTTGACGTTGCAGTTCATGTCGGTCGAGAAGGTGCGCTTCTCGGCGTCAAACTTGAACACGACGTCGTCGTAGCTCAGCGTCTTCTCTATCTGCGTGCCCCAGGGCTGCTCGATCATGGTCATGTCGAAGGCATTGAAATAGACGGGGTCGTCGAGGTTGGAGACGAGCATCAGCTGGCGGGGGAAGCGGATCTTGTCGCCGTCGATCTTACCCTTGATCCACGTCTCGGGATAGGCTTTCGAGAAGTGGGTCATGTAGACGTCGTCGCCATCGAAGGCCACGTCGACCATCCTGCCCAGGATCTGCACCTGGTTGTAGCCGTCGTTGTATTCGTAGTTCATGCCGAAGGGCTCGGTCGTCAGGCCGGCAGGCACGTCGACAGGCTCGTCCGAGAAGGGGACGTAGACCGTGGCATAGTCGGCATATCCGTTCCACTGTCCGTCAGAGGCGGGGTCGTCCGGCGTGTCGTAGATGATGCCCATGATGTTGTAGGCATCGACGTCGGTGCACGTCAGCCGCAGCTCGCCCGTCGCGGCGTCGACGGTCCATACGATGTCGGGGTCGCCCTCGGCAATGTTATAGGTATAGCCGCCGTAGCCGTTGTCCTGCAGCTCGAGCAGATGCAGGCGGAAGGCATACTCCACGCCGCCCGCATAGCCTGTGGCGGGGTTGGGCTTGGTGACGTCGTAGACCACCTGCTGGCCTGCGGGAATGGTGATCGTCGTGCCGTCGTCGCTCAGCGTGCCGCGGACCCATGCGGGATAGGTCAGCGTCGAGAGCGGCATGAGGAACCACACGTCCTTGCCGTTGTCGCCGAAGACGACCTTGGCCACGCGTCCGCTCTGGTCGTACTCGAAGACCTGTCCGCCGCTGCCCATCATGTAGCGTCCCGTGCGGAGGTAGCGCTTCAGCGTGCCGGCGGGCTGCTCGGTGATGATCTCGTCGGCCGACGGCGTCTTGCTGATGACCTTGGACGGCACGAAGTGGTCCGAGGGGACGCTGGTCAGGTCAGCCCGTTTCACTGCCTGATCCGCCGTCTGCGAATAACCCATTGTTGCCATGGCGGCAAACATCATCATGAGATAGAATCTTTTCATAAACCTTTATAATTTTGATGGAACATAAATTTCTGAAGGCAAATATAGCAATAAAATACGAAACGGCCAAGAAAAAGTCGGAAAAGCGTGTATCAATTTATATCTTGATACATAAAAACACACATCCGGCAGGCCGGGCGGCCGGCTCACGCCTGACGCTGTCGGGCCAGGCGCATGTACTCCGAGGGGGTGAGCCCTGTCTGCTGCTTGAAGACGACCGAGAAGTTGGTGCGCGACTTGATGCCTACGCTCAGGGCGATGCCCTCGAGGGTCATGTGGCCATAGGCAGCCTCATCGTTGATGCGGCGGCAGGCCTCCTTCACGCGATACTCGCTGAGCAGGGCGTTGAAGTTGCGCCCGTAGTGCTCATTGATGACCTGCGAGACGTAGTTGGGGTTCTCGCCGACGAGCTCGGCCAGCCGCTGCAGCGAGAACGAGGGGGCATAGACGTCGGCGCTGCGCTCCATGACGAGGAAGATGCGGTGGAGCAGCTCCTCACGCTCGCCGGGGGCCATCACGTGGTTCTGATACTTCGCCCGCGGCTGTGGCGGCGCAGCCTGCCGCTGCATGTCTGCCTCACGCTGGCGCACCTCTTCCTCATGGCGGGCCAGCTCGTCGAGGCTGTTCTGATAGAGCTGGCGGTTCTTGGCCTTCAGCTGCCGATACTGCCTGAAGAGCAGGAGCAGCATGCAGACGATGACCAGCAGGAAGGCCACGACGGCATAGAGCACATTGGTCTGCAGGGCATGGCGGCGGGCCAGGTCGCGCGCCTCCTGGCTCATCTGCTCAATGTCGTTCAGGAAGCGTATCTGCCCGATGTCAGCCAGCTTACACTGGTTCATGATGATGTCCTTCTGGCGCAGATAGAGCAGCTCGTAGCGGGTGGCCGCGGCCTCGTCGCCCTTGGCCGAGAAGTGGTTGTAGAGCATCTCGTAGATGTCGAGCAGCCCCACGTTGTTGCCGAACGTCCGGGCGATGGCTATCAGGCTGTCGGCCTCCGCCAGCGCCTCGCGCTCACGGCCGATGGAGAGCAGCAGCTGCACCATCATGTTGTGGGCCGAGATGAGGTGGGTGGACGTCGTCTTCGTGTTCTCGCCACGCACGCTGTCGCACGACTGGCGGAACAGCTGCAGGGCGTCGTCGAAGTGGCCCTCGCCATAGGCCAGCACACCCCGGCAGAGCAGCCGGCGGTGGGTCTGCGCGGCGTCCTGCGGCTTCATGCCGAGAAACGACTGCAGCTCGGCCTTCACGCTGTCGACGGCGTTGATGCTCATGGCCGTCACAGCCATGTTGCTGCACACGACGGGCAGCCAGTCGGCAAGCTCCATCTGGCGGGCTTCATAGTACGCCTTCTTATACATGTTCACCACCCTCATGATGCTCGCATCGCTGTGGTCGACAATCGTATTCAGGTTGTCGATGGCGGCCAGGTTGTTGTGAATCTTAGGCAGGATGTGCGTGCAGCCGTGGCGCTCAGCCTCCTGCTCGGCCTGCAGCAGGGCGGCGAACGACTTCTGATAGTCGCCGTAGAAGTCCTTGTAGGCCAGGCCCATCAGGTTCAGTCCGTTGACGAACGTGGCCACGTCGGCACTGTCCGGATGCGGCAGGAAGCGCCTGTTGGCGGCGGCCGTGAAGCAGAGCATGGCGCTGTCGGGCTCGGACAAGTCGTTGATATAGTGGAGTCCGAGGTCGATCAGCTCGCTGCCCGGCATCGTCCTGAGGCGCTCGGCCAGACTGACGACGACGTCCCTCCGGCCTTGCTGGGCCGACGAGAGGGCCGGTGCACCGAGCAGCAGGGTGCACACGCCGAGGCACAGGGCACAGAACGACATCTTCCTCATCATCATCTTTTTACGTTAACGCACAAAGGTAGGAATTATTTGCGACACCGAGGCGCCTGCCACGTAATTATTTGCGAGTTTTAACATTTTTGGCGGAGGCGGCGGGAAAGAAATGTGGCACGGCTGTCAGCAGAGACAACCGTGCCACGTGTGTTTGTGTGTGCAGGACACGCCGGCAGCGTGTCCGGGGAGCGAATCTTACTTGTTCATATACTTCAGCGAGAGCTGCTTGCCGTTGTTCAGCGTGATGGTCTTGACAATGAGGCCCTTCGTCGACGGCGTCACCTCGCGGCCGCTGATGTCGTGATAGCGCACGCTGGAGACGCTGGTGTCGAGGGTGGTGTCGATGCCGGTCTCGACGTCAAGCGACTGGTAAGACGTTGCCTTCGTGTTCACGTCGTACCACAGAATCTGCGAGCAGCAACGCTCGCCGCCACCCAGGTAGACGGTGCAGACGCCGACGCTCTCGCTGGGCTGGAAGCCATAGCGCATGATGTGGACCTTGTTGCCCCAGACGTCCATGTAGCCGGCAAACTGGCGGCCGTCGTGGTCCTTGATGTCGGCATAGTAGTAGATGTCGGTGACGGGCTCGTCGACCTCATAGTCCTCGGGATCGAGTTCGAAAGGCGTGGTGTCGTAGTCGAGGAAGACGTTGTAGTACATCTTCTTGGGGTTGATGCTGCCGCCAACGTTGGAATAGGTGGGCAGCATGAATCCGAAGTTGCAGGAGCCCGAGCTCTCGAACTCGTCGGCATAGGTCAGGAACTGCGGATCCATCGGGGTGGCGGCCACGTCCTCGAAGATGGTCAGGCTGGGCGTCTTGAAGTAGGTGAGGTAGTAGACGTGGTCAGGTGCGCCGTCGATGGAGATGAAGTCGTTGTCCTTGGCCGTGATGGCGCGTGTCTCGGGGTCGTAGCTCAGCTCAATCTGGTCAGCGACGTCCCATTCGTCGGTGCCCGACTCGAGGCGAGCCTGACCGACGTGACAGAACATGTGGAAGTTGTTGCCGTGGTTGGCGGTGGTCCGGTAGTGGCCCAGATACTGATTAGAGGCGATGGTCACCTTGTCGCCGTCGACGGTGCCGACGACCCATCCGTCGAGTGCGTCGAACAGTTTCAGATAGATCTTGTCGCCCTGGCGGACGGCGTCGATGAAGTCCACATAGTTCGAGGTGCCCTGATAGAACGTCATCTGATAGCAGTCGGCCTTGTCATAGGCGGCGGGCTGGGCGATGGTGGCGTTCAGGGGGCTCACGTTGACATTCCACATGACGAACAGGTCCTTGTAGAAGCTGCCCTGGCTGTAGTAGGCGCAGCCGATGCCGTAGGGCGACATGGCGTTGTCCGTCAGTCCGCGGTTATATTCGTCCGTGCTCGAGAGCACGCCGTCCTTGTAGATCATCTTGATGTCGTCGTAGGTCTGCTCATACTTCACGACGGTCTGCGTCTTGCCGGTCCGCTCGTTCACCTGGTCCTCGGTCCACGTCCTGTACTTCGTGATCCAGAGCTTCTCCAGTTCGCCGTTGTAGAGGTTGGTGTGCACCAGCTGGCGCTTGATAATGATGGTGTCACCCTCGCCGCGGGTGGCCTTGACCCAGCTCTTGGCGAAGACCTCATAGTCGAAGAGGTTGTTGATGTAGATGTTGCCGTCGTCGCCTTCGACGATGTTGGCGATGCCTGCGCTCTGGATCTCATAGAGGGGCGAGCCCAGGCAGTTGTAGCCGCGATAGGTGAGCAGCATGTTCTCGACGAGCTTGCCTGCGGGCTGCTCGGTGATGACGTTGACGTCCTCTTCCTCGGTCTGTGCGCAGACGGGCGACAGAGCTAACAGCGAGGCCATGATGGTTAAAGCTAAAGATTTTCTCATAATCTAAAGGGTTTTAAAGGGTTTATATATTTTGTTTATGGAGTTTAGGAGTTTGGGAGTTTAGGAGTTTAGACGATAGCTTAGGAGTTTAGGAGTTTAGGAGTTTAGACGATAGCATGGGCATTATTTGCTGACGACCTTGCGCATCGTGGTGCGGCCGTCGGGCTGGGTGAGGGCCTCGACGTGGAGTCCGCGGCGGGGCAGGTCGATGCGGCGGCCCTGCAGGTCGTAGCATGCCGTGCGGACGGCCGTGGCGTCGAGGGCGGAAGGGCTGATGGCGTCGGTCTTGTCCAGGGAGCTGCAGCCGGCCCACGCCTTGTTGGCATTGGCGATGCAGGTGGTGCGGGTGTCGATGAGCAGGGCGTTGACGCGCAGCTTCTGCTTGTCGCTGATGAGCTGCTCAGGGATGGTCGTGATGTCGAAGGTGTACTTGCAGCTGTAGGCCTTCTCGCCCTCGACGCGTTCGGGCAGCGACCCGGCGATGGGCTGACGGCCGGACCAGCCGACGAACACGTCGTTGAAGACCAGCCCCGACATGTAGGCGTCGCCCTTGACGAACATGTCCATCGACGAGGGCAGCGGTGTCGAGTAGTTGCGATAGTTGTTCACCTGTGTCCAATCGCCCGACGTGCCCGACAGGCCGTCGCTGGTCAGGATGAACGACAGGGCGTAGTGGACGTCGTCGTCGTCGAAGGGGAATGTCACCAGGGCCTCAGCCTCGAGCGTGGTCTCGCCGGTCCACTCCGACCGCACCTCGACGGCCGCCGGAGCTATGACGCTGCAAGCCATCTGCCAGGCCTCGTCGATGCCCATCTCGCCGATGCCGCCGAAGCCGAAGAAGGGGTCGCAGACGGCCGTGCGGTCGAGCACGCCGCAGGGATAGCCGGGCCATCCGCCCAGCTGGTCGCTGTTCCAGGGGAACTGCGATGGCGCCAGGATCTCCATGGGCTCCTTGGTGGTCGAGCCGTTGTTGTGGCTGTGGTATGAGATGCCGATGAAGTCGTCGGGGTGCAGGCGGTTCATCTCCTCGAGGGCCACGAAGCCGCGGGGGCACCATCCGCACCACGTGCCGGTGTACTCCTCGAGCACGGCGCGGTGGGCGGGCAGCTCGCGATAGCACTTCACGGAGGTGGCAGCGGCGCCCTCGGCCAGGCTGTTGGCGGCCGTGTTGACGCGGTCGACGCGCACCTTGACCTCATAGAGGCCCTGCTCCGACGGGGCCGGCACGCCGACGTCAATCTGGGTGCGGCGGCCGCAGATGGCGGGCAGCGGCTCGGCCAGGTCGGCATGGCCCGACTCGCTGAGGACGTCGCCGACGCTGACAGTGTAGTCCACCGACACGACGGCATTGCCACCGCAGTTGATGATCTCGGCCGTGGCCTGTCCGCGCTCGCCCGTCAGCATATAGTCGGACGCGACGCTGCCCACCCTGACGGCATTCTGCAGGACGTCGCCCTCGAGCATCACCTCGATGGCCAGGGCGCCCTTCTCGCCGTCGAAGGTGTAGAAGTGGCCGCGATAGAGGCCCGACGTGTGGACGAACAGGCCGTCGGCCGAGCCGCCGTCCGTCAGGCGGATTGGCGCCATGTTGACGTCCTTGGCTGCCAGCACGCTGTAGCCCACGTAGATGCCCTCGGACGTGATGGTGTAGGGACGGCTGAAGCTGACCTCGTTGTAGCCGTCGATGGCGTCGAAGTCGACCGTCTCGACGTCGGGTCCGGCGAACTTGGTGCTCTTGACCGTCAGCTCCTTCGACAGCCAGGCCCGCGTGGCGCTCAGCCCCTCGACGGTGGTGAACCAGATGCGGACGCCCGTCACGCGACAGCCCACGTAGGCCTCGTCGGCGATGCGCAGCGCCACGTTGTAGGTCTCGTTGCGCGAGTCGCCCGTGCCCCAGTCGTGGGTGCCCTCGCCGAGGTTATAGACGGCGCGGCCAGTGTCGGCCGTCGCGACCGTGGGCATGACAATAGCCAATAATAAGAGGAATAGGGTTTTTCTCATCTTTAATGTTTTGGTTAAAACTGTTAGGGAAATTTTTGCAAATATACGCATTTATTTAGAATAACGACACCGTTCTGCCATTTTTGCGCCACATCTTAACAAGTTTTAACCTAAGCCACGCCGACGTTGCGGCTATTTCGTCAGGGGGAAGCGGCGGCCGTAGGTCAGCATGCGCCAGACCCACTCCAGGGGGCCGAAGCGGAAGCGGAGGAGCCAGAGACGGCTGAGGACGACCTCGACGAGGAAGGCGGCGAGGGCGACCAGCTCGGCATGAATGAGGCCGAAGGTGGTACCGAGGCCGAAGCCGACGCCATAGAAGAGGAGGATGCCGATGAGCGACTGGCCGATGTAGCAGCTGAGGGCCATGCGGCCCGGGGCGGAGATGAGCTTAAAGAGGCGGGCCTCAGGCCATCGCAGCAGCACGAGGCAGACGGCGCTGACGTAGGCCAGGGCCATGGGGACGACGCTCAGGGCATAGAGCAGCGAATGGGCGGTGAGGCCCCAAGGCTTATCCGTGACGGCGCTCCAGGCATAGACGACGGAGAGCGGAAAACCGACGATGGCGGACGCAAAAAACGTCGGTTTCATCGGTATTTCGCGCAGCCGGGCGTAGAGGCGGTTCTTGCCCATGAGATAGCCCAAGATGAAGAGACCCAGCACCTTAGGCAGCCGGTGGCCCTCGACGAACTCCCAGAGCCGTTCGCAGGCGCCCTGCTGCAGGAAGGCATACATCGTGGGATAGTCGGTGGCGTCGCGCAGCCACGTGGCGAAGTTCTGCTCGGTGATGCCGCGGGCGTCGGCCACGCGCCACCACTGCTGATAGAACGGGCCGGCGAAGTCGACGCCGCGGAATTCGGTCAGGGCGTTGAGCCCGACGGGCAGCAGGATGAGCGCCAGGGCCAGCAGGAGCAGGCGGCGGTCGGACAGGGGCGTGAAGAGCGTCAGCAGCAGTCCGCCCAGGGCATAGAGCGTCAGGATGTCGCCGTTCCATATAAATAAGAGGTGGACGAGGCCGATGGCGACGAGGATGAGCATGCGGCGAAGGAAGAGGCGGCGGCCGTGGCGGGCCAGGATGAGCGAGAAGCCGACGCCGAAGAGGAGGGAGAAAATAGTGTAGAACTTGCCGTCGACGAAGAGATACTGCAGGAAGCGGACGACGCGGTCCACAGCGGCCGTCGGCATGGCGGCCTGCTGCTCGGGCGCGAGGAAGGTCCAGAGCGCAAACTCGGGGAAGTTGGCCAGGGCGATGCCCATCAGCGCCAGCCCTCGCAGGAGGTCGAGGACGAGGTGGCGCTCGCGCTCGGTGGTTGGTCCTTGTGGTTGCATATCAGGGGGCAAAATTACGACTTTTCCGTCGAAATGCCAAGTCTTTCCGCATTTTTTATGGCATCGCGATGCAAGATTTCCGGTGCACGAATGTTTTATAGGCAGAAACAAGTAAGCAATAAAAGTATTCGGTATGAGAGAAGTTATATAGGTAGAAACAAGTAATCATTAAAAAACGGTATGAGAAAATTACAGACCCCACCCCCAACCCCTCCCCTTGAAGGGAGGGGAGTAGCTGCGCCGTCATTCCCGTCAGGCAGTGCGCCAGCTAGCTCCTTCCTTTTGGGGAGATCAGGCGCAGCCGCTCCCCTCCCCTCAAGGGGAGGGGTTGGGGGTGGGGTCTCTAACTTCTATACAACGCTATTATCATATTATCACAATAAAAACAAATGAAAACAATGAAAAAAGAACTACTGAGACGGCTGCCGGCACTGGTGGTGCTGGCCGCCACGATGATGACAACGGCATGTACGACAGGGGACGGCGAGTCGGACTACCTCAACGGCATGGGCGAATCTGGCGTCGCGACGATGGATGCCGGCGACGCCGCGCCCGGCCTGGGCGGCGGCGGCGATGGCAACACGCAGGCGGGCATCGTCACGGCCGGCGAATGGAACGACCTGCGCCACTGGCCCTTCTGGTCGGGGCTGATGGAATCGCAGGATTTCGGCGACAAGCCTGCCTACTGGCAGTTCTACACCAACAACCGCGTGGCCGTGAGCCTCAGCGACACTGAGGGACGCGCCGTCGTCGGCGCCGACGTGGCCCTCGTGCGGGGCGACGAGACCCTCTGGCAGACGAAGACCGACAACCGCGGCGAGGCCAGCCTCTGGGCCGGACTCTACAAGGAGGAGACGGCCGACTCGGCCGCCCTCACGGTGCGCATCGGCACGGAGCTGATGGAGGGCCATCCGCAGGTGGCGCGGTGGGACTCGGTGGCTGCGGCGCCCGTCAACCGCTACGTCGTCAAGGCTGCGACTGACGTGAAGCCGCAGGCCGACATCGCCTTCATCGTCGACGCCACGGGCTCGATGGCGGACGAGATCAACTTCCTGAAGAGCGACCTGGTCGACATCATCGACAAGGCTGCGGCCGCCAGCCCCGCGCTGACGCTGCGCACGGCAGCCCTCTTCTATCGTGACGAGGGCGACGAATACGTGACGAAGCACAGCGACTTCACCACGAAGGTCAGCGAGACGGCGGACTACGTCGGCCAGCAGCAGGCCATGGGCGGCGGCGACTATCCCGAGGCGGTGCACACGGCCCTCGACCAGATGCTGCAGCAGCTGTCGTGGGACACGGAGGCACGCTCGCGACTGGCCTTCCTCATCCTCGACGCGCCGGCCCACCACGAGACCGACGTCATCCGCTCGCTGCAGCTGTCGATCGGCGTCTGCGCCCGCATGGGCATCAAGCTCATCCCCGTGGCGGCCAGCGGCGTCGACAAGAACACGGAGTTCATGCTGCGCTTCTTCGCCATCGCCACGGGCGGCACCTATGTCTTCCTGACCAACCACAGCGGCGTCGGCCTCGACCACATCGCGGCCTCAGTCGGCGACTACGAGGTGGAGCCTCTCAACAGCCTCATCGTCCGACTGATCGGCGAGTACACGGAGTAGGCGACAGCCGACGGGACGGAGGCTGTTTTGTCAACATTTTTTGGAATTATTCCGCCAAAAACATCAAATCACTGGTTTTCAGACAGATAGCATTATCAGAAAAAAGAAGCGGTGCTTTTCGATGCAAGAAGCGGTGCTTTTCGATGAGAGAAGCGGTGCTTTTTGACCCGAAAAGCACCGCTTCTCTATTTGCGACCGGCATTTTGTCAATAAAAATGACATATTTTTCGCGAAGCGTCTTACAAAAAAAATAAAAACAGATATGATTATCCGCAAGTGACCCTAAAAGGGTCACTTACAGATGAATGCGGATAATCATAAACAGATATTAGGTTCCCGAGATTTCAACGCCCCCCTACCCCCCTCTAATCTTAGAGGGGGAGTTGGTTACTACCGCAGGAGCAGATGGGTGCTGTGACACCGGCGGATGCGGGCGGCATGCACGCTATATAACTCCCCCTCTAAGATTAGAGGGGGCAGGGGGCGTTGACTCCCTCTAAGAGGTCAGCCGTGGGGCCGGAGCATGATGGCGGTGAAGATGCGGCCGGAGCGGATGCCGAGGCGCCGGGCCGAGAAATAGCGGTCGGGATGCTGGTAGGTGCAGACGCCCGTCATGATGATGCGGTCGGGGCGGAGGCCGGCGTCGATGAGCTGCAGGCGGTTGCAGGCCGGCAGGTCGATGTGCCACTTGGCATAGCGACGGCTGATGGGCTGCATGTCGAAGCCGGCGGCAAGGAAGGCGTCGTAGACCTCCTGGCCCACCTCGAAGCTCTCGAGCGAGATGCCCGGCCCGACGACGGCCATGAGGTCGGCGGGGCGCGAGCCGTAGGCGTCGGCCATGGCCAGGACGGCCTGGCGGGCTATGCGGCCCACCGTGCCGCGCCATCCGGCATGGACGGCGCTGACGGCCTGGTGGCGGGCATCATAGAGCAGCAGGGGTATGCAGTCGGCCGTGGAGACGCCGATGCAGAGGCCCCCGACGCGGGTCATCAGGGCGTCGACGCCCTCCATGCGCTCGCGGCGCTCTGAGTCGGGCAGACGGAGGAAGGGCTCGTCGACGGCGAGGACACGGGTCTGGTGGGTCTGGTGAGGCATCAGCAGGCGGTCGTCGGCGATGCCGAGGTGGCGGCAGAGCAGTCGTCGGTTGCTCAGTACGGCCTGCTCGTCGTCGCCGCAGTAGGGGTTGATGTTCAGCTCGCCGTAAGGGCCCTGGCTATAGCCCCCCTGGCGCGTGGTGCTGAAGGCCGTGACGCGGGGGTCATGGAGGTCATAGGAGGTCAACAGGGGCTGCTTCATCGCTGCAGGTGCTGGTCGATCTGTGCGGCTATCTCGCCGGCAAGAGCGCCGTCGTAACCGACGCGGAGGGTCAGCGTGGGGCAGTCGCGCCGACGGGTGTTGACGACGACGGCCCACTCGTCGACGGTGTAGGGCGTGGCCATGTTCTTGGGGGCTACGGCGACGAGGTCGCTCAGCTTCAGCTCGCGGCCCGTGACGACGACGACGTCGCGCCCGGGATAGAAGAGGATGAGGGCCTGGAGATCGTTGGCGCGCGAGGCATCGAGGACGACGACATCGTCGGGCTCACCATAGCGGGCGATGACCTCGTCGACGCTCTCATAGACGGTCGGGCGGTCGGCTGACGTCGGCTCTTTCTCTGTCTTACGGCTGATGAAGAACCAAGCCAGGGGGAAAACCAGCAGCAGCAAGAGTAGCGCCAAGCCGCAGAACAGGGCCAGCAGCAGGATGGCCACAACGGACACAATCAATTCTCTTTTCATAAGCATTCACGTTTATTTGTTGCCGATAACTTTCGAGATGTCGAGCATCATGCCGTTGCCGCTCATGATCTGGGGCATCTTGCCGTCCCATTTCTCGATCATGTCCTCCTGGACAATCATCGGCGAGAGCGAGGCGGCAATGGTGCGGTTATAGTAAGCCTCGGCGTCGGCCTTGATCTTCATGGCCTTCGCAGCACCCTCGGCCTTTGCCACGGCAATCTTGGCGTTGGCCTCGGCCTCCTTCACTTCGTTCTCGGCCTTCAGCGCCGACTGGATGGCCGTGTTCTTGGCGTCGATCATCGAGAGCAGCGACCTGGGCGGCGTGATCTTGCTGGTGAACTCCTCGACGAGGAAGCCCTCGGCCATGAGCGACTTCTCGAGGCGTCCACGCACGTCGCGCTCGAAGTTGGCACGGTTGGACATCAGCGAGTCGGACGAGTACTGGTTGGCACAGGTGCGATAGGCCTCATAGATGCAGGTGCGGATGTAGCCTTCCTCGAGCTCCTTCACGCCGACACGATACTTCGTGAAGATGTCGCAGGCCTTATCGGGATTGATGCGATAGGCAATCGTGGGGTCCATCTCGAAGAGCGAGGCGTCCTTGGCGTTCACCGAGAACGTCTCATACTGCTTGCGCTGTGTGAAGACGGGATAGGTGAACACATTCGTCGTGATGGGATTATAGAACACCCAGCCCTTGCAGGTGCCCTCGACGCCGCCATAGTCCTGCTCCGAGAGCGACCACTTGTGGAACCTGATGCCCACTTCGCCCGAATCGACGACGGTGCAGCAGGTGGCGAAAAAGATCAGGATCAGCGCCAGGGCTCCGCCGGCGATGACAAGGAGACGGACCAAGGGATTCTCAATGAACTTCGTATTCATATTCTTTTTCATAAGATGATGATGTTTGGTTAGACATGGCAAAGATACACAAAATATCTTATTCCGTGAAATTTTTTAAGCTGATTATTTCGTCGGGGGCGACGCTTTATGGTCAGTCAGGTAGAGGCCCGCGAGGATGAGGATGGTGCCGAGGACGAAGTAGAGGGTGATCTGCTCGTGGAGGATGGCCCAGGCGAAGAGGATGGTGGTCACGGGGTTGAAGTAGACGTAGTTGGTGGCCACGACGGGCCCCAGCTTCTTCAGCACCCAGTTCCAGGCGACGAAGCAGAGCATGGAGGCGATGCAGCCGAGGAAGAGCAGGTTGACGATGAGCTCGGGGCGGCCGGCGAGCACGTCGAGGCCGAGGCCGGGGCGGAGGATGAAGTAGGGGATCATGGTCAGGAGACCGTAGAAGAAGACCTTGCGGGTGATGAAGAGCGTGTCGTAGCGGGCGTTGGCTGGAATCATGAGCAGGCTGTAGAAGGCCCAGCTGAGGCAGGCGGCGAGGGCCAGGGCGTCGCCCAGGGGTGAGAGATGGAGGACGAAGTGGCCGTTCATGACGACGACGACGACGCCCACGGCGGCCATGACGGTGCCGAGGGTCTGGCGGCCCGTGAGTCGCTCGGACTTATAGAAGAGGCCGATGAGGGCGGAGGCGAAGAGTGGGCAGAGGCAGACAATGAGCGACGTGTTGGTCGTCGTGGTGTAGAGCATGGCGCTGTTCTCGGTCAGGAAGTAGAGCGAGCCGCCCGTCAGTCCCAGCGCAGCCATGAGCAGCTCGTCGCGCCACGACCGGCTCAGCCACCGGATGCCGCGACAGAGGCACAGACAAAGCAGCAACACGTAGGCGATGATGAATCGCAGGACGAAGATCTGGGCTGCCGACAGCCCGCCCACCAGCAACAGCTTGGTGAAGACGAACGTGGAGCCCCAGATGGCCACCACGGTGAAGGCCAGTAGATGATAGAGGAGTCGGCTGCTGCTGTGCATCGTCATGAAAGGGCTTAAAACTGACTGCAAAATTACGAATAATTTTTCTTTATACAAAATATGCGGCAGGAAAAGCCGCTGGTGTCGGAACTTTTTGCTATCTTTGCAGAATCTTACTAATATAAAAACAATCCATCGCATGGGAACCATGACATTCAAGATCCAGATCCGCAACATCAAGCGGCCACCCGTATGGCGCAGAATCCAGATTCCGGACAACTTCACGTTTCACGACCTGCACCTCACCATCCAGAAAGCCTTCGGATGGGAGAATGAGCACCTGTATCAATTCCAGAAACAACCCTACGACCGAGGATGGTCGGTCTGCGAATCCGACAGGGAGGCCGACTTCGGATTCGACTTTGACAGCATCGACGCCAGGGAGACCCTCGTCGCAGGATTCCTGAAGGAGAAGAAGATCAAGAAGATGGTCTACGTCTACGACTTCGGCGACGACTGGATCCACGACATGACGCTCGAGAAGACCGACGCCGACAAGACGCCGGACCACCCCGTCTGCACCGACGGCAAGGGGGCCTGCCCGCCCGAGGACTGCGGCGGCCCGTGGGGCTACGAGGAGATGAAGCGGCTGCTCACCGAGGAGCCCGACGACGAGGAGACGCAGAGCTACATGGAATGGCTGGGACTGGACGATCCGCGGGAGTTCGACCCGAAGGCGTTCGACCGCATCGGCGTGAACGACAGCCTGAAGCGTCTGAAGGCCACGCCCGTCGGCAAGGGCAAGGGCAAGAGCGCGACGAAAAGCGCTGCGCCAAAAGACTTCCTGCAGCCTGACTTCCTGAAAATACTCGACAAGATGAAGGACCTGGCGGAGAAAATACGCCCCGAGGACCGCGAGGAGTTCGAAAGCCTCATGGCGGGCAAAACGTCGCTGCCCGACATCGAAAACCAACGGTTCTATCGGTATAAGAAGCCCGACTACGAGGCACGGGCGGCTAAGCAGATCGCCTGGCTCGGACCTTTCTGGAACACGGAGCACGACGACGACAAGGTGGAGCTGTGCCATTTCGTCGAGGACGACGCCAAGAACATGAAGCTCAGCCGACGCGACATGGCCGACGAGCTGCGGGGCTACATGAACCGACTCTTCGCACGATTCGACCCGCACAATCCGGGCAACCGCTGGCGCCTGCTGGGACCCCTGTGGATGATGGAGCGGATGGGCATGGACGACCTGCTCGACGTGGCACTCGAGGCGCTCCGACAGGATGCCCACTTCGTCTATGCCTACATCCTGCGCTACGAGGAGTGGCCCGCGGCGGCCATCTATCAGCTGGGCCACCGAAAGCCCGAGGTGCTCGAGCGCTTCCTCTACGAACAGGGCGTCATTCCCAGCGTGAAGCCGGTCGTGATGAACGCCCTCGTCTGGACCCTGCTGCGCCACCCCGAGCAGCGACTGCGCATCACGGCCATGATCGTCAAGTTCATGAACCACTGCCTCGACATCTGCCTCAAGGGGGCCTCGCCGATGAACCTGGAGCAGTATGCCATCACGCTGGCCACAGCCCACGTACACGAGACGCTGCCCACGCTGCGACGCATCTTCGCCGAACTGCAGTTCCCCACGGCCGTCCTCGACGACGGCATCGACGAGATTGAGCGCGTGATGAACGACAAGAAACAGCCGTTCTGCTGCAAATACAGCAGCATCGACGACTACCTGAACGACAAGGAGGAGCTCGCGCAAATGGATTTTAACGATGAAATGGGCCTTTTTGACATGTCGGACGCACAAAACGACGAGGATGACGAGGATCTCCATGAAGACATCGACGGCATCTACGACACGTCGGAAAAGGCTAAGAGATACGAACTGCAGATAGAGCACGGACGCGAGATGCGGCTGCTGCAGGTGCCGTCGAACATGACGCTCACGGGCGTCACTGAGCTCACCATGGCCGTCTTCGGACGCATGATGCCGACCGAGCCTTACGAGCTGCAAAGTCTTCTGGACAACGAGTTCCGATTCCTCTCGGATGCCGACGACCATGCCCTCGAGAGCGACTACTGGAGCATGGACGGCACGGACTACAGCACGCTCAGCGAGCTGCTCGCAGAAAAGGACGAGACGGCCGAACTGCGACTGAAGAACAAGAAGAAGGTGGTCGACACGTTCACCATGACGCTCAAGAAAATAGGGCGCTACACCAAGCGCACACCCCACCCCATCGACCTGCTGCAGACCGACGATCAGGCCGACCGGCAGGCCGTCGGCGAGGCCGTGCGCCGCTTCGTGGCGGACAACCCCGTGCCCCCGGCTGACCGGTAGGAATAGCCATGATTCTCAACCACAGATTTCACGGATTTCGCGAATGATCGGCGCCCGGAGGGCTCTTGTTCTTAATTTGCGAAATCCGTGAATTCTTTTCCTGAATAAGCGATGGCCGGCTAAGACTGTTTCCACCAGGAGTCTTTCTGGCGACAGACGGCCTGGACCATGCAGTTCATCGTCTTGCAGAAGGGGACGCTGACGGATTCGTCGTGATTGCGGAACTGATAGGACCATGGCGTCAGGAGCAGGAGACGACCCGCAGCGCAGTCGTCCATGCGGTCGGCGGAGGGATGGAAGATGTCGGGGAAACCGTTGGCCTCAAGCAGGACGACGGGAAAGCCGGAGAGGAGGGCCGTGTCCAGAATCTCCTTCTCCGAGGGCGAGATGCGGGCGGAGACGAGCACGGAGCCCGAGGCGGCGGCTGACAGGCAGCGCGACTTCTGATTGGGGAACAGGGCCGCGTCGGCACGATGGCAGACCACGGGCAGCAGCGGGCGTCGGAGCAGCTCGAGGTTGCCGTAGCTGTCGCACAGGACGTGGCCGCCGGCCTGCAAAAGTCTCGATGAAATCGAGGAAAACAGGTCGGCAGTGAGCTGACGGGGGCACTCGCGCTGCAGGTAGCCATAAAGGGCGGGGAGGCTCACGGCGGTGTCGACCGTCAGGCGGTGCGGCTGCAGCCATTGGCGGTTGGTCATCCGGAGCAGGCGGCTGCGGGGATTGGCGCGGATATAGGCCCGCTGCGTGGCCAGTTGGGCGGCATCGACGGGCATGACGTCGCAATAGCCCTTTTCGAACAGCGGCGGCAGCTTTTCTTTTTCCGCAGCGCCTTTCTTGGCGACTGAATCGCCAAGCACACTGCCTGCGGGAACGGCGGGGCGCGAAAGGGGAACGGCGGGGCCGGCGCCCGAGGAAGGGGCGGCGGGGCACGAAGGGGGAACGGCGGGGCCGGCGCCCGAGGAAGGGGCGGGGGCGGCGGCGCTGGAAGGGGACGGCGGGGCGGCGGGGCTCGTCAGTGTGCCTGGCGATTTTGTCGCCAGGTCGGCAATGCCCGTCATGGCCCAAAACCGCTTGTTGCAGCCGTATTTAAACCCGGCGATGACATGCCCCAGATGGGTGGCCTTGCCGTTCTGCGAGACGACGTCGCCATGGGCCTGCAGCAGGAAATGGAGATGCTTGGGCATGACGACAAAATCGATGACCTCGAGCATCGGGTAGTGCTGGCGGATGCTTCCCGTCAGCTCTTCGGCCACCATGCGCCCCACGGGCGTCAGCTCCACGTGCGGCGCGTCGCTGTCGCCGTCGGGCCTGTCCAGGCGCCCGGCGATGCGTCCGAACGGCTGCCGCAGTTCTTCCGAGGCGCTGATGGTGATGTGATAGACGCCCTTGCGGCTATAGTCGTGGCCATCGCTGCGTCGCTTCATGCTGTGCTCCGTCGGCAGTCTGAAGTCGGTGTTCATATAATATATAAAGGAAATACAAAGCCCCCTCCGCTCTCCTCGTAAAGGAGGGCGAAGGGGGGACTCAGAGGTGGGATAATCAGTCGGCCAGCTTAGCCTTGATGAACTCGCGGTTCAGGCGGGCGATGTTGGCGATGGTCTCGTTCTTCGGGCAGACGGCCTCGCAGGCGCGGGTGTTGGTGCAGTTGCCGAAGCCGAGCTCCTCCATGCGCATGACCATGGCCTTGGCGCGCTTGGCGGCCTCTACGCGGCCCTGGGGCAGGAGGGCGAGCTGAGACACCTTCGACGAGACGAAGAGCATGGCCGAGCCGTTCTTACAGGCAGCGACGCAGGCGCCGCAGCCGATGCACGAGGCGCAGTCCATGGCCTCGTCGGCGTCCTCCTTGGGGATGAGGATGGCGTTGGCGTCCTGGGCCTGACCGGTGCGGACGGTGGTGTAGCCGCCGGCCTGGATGATCTTGTCGAAGGCGTTGCGGTCGACCATGCAGTCCTTGATGACGGGGAAGGCGGCCGAGCGCCAGGGCTCGACGGTGATGACGTCGCCGTCGTTGAAGCGGCGCATGTAGAGCTGGCAGGTGGTGGCGCCGCGCTCGGTCTTACCGTGGGGCGTGCCGTTGATGTAGAGCGAGCACATGCCGCAGATGCCCTCGCGGCAGTCGTGGTCGAAGACGAAGGGCTCCTTGCCCTCGTTGATGAGCTCCTCGTTCAGGATGTCGAGCATCTCGAGGAACGAGGTGTCATCAGGGATGTCGTGCATTTCGTGCGTATCGAAGTGACCCGCATCTTTCGGACCATTCTGATGCCAAAATTTAATCGTGAAACTTATATTCTTAGCCATAGTCTTTAATTCTTATAGTTACGGGTTTGTACTTTGATTGCTTCATACTCCAGCGGCTCCTTGATGAGCTCGGGCTCGTTGCCCTTGCCCTTGTACTCCCAGCAGCCGACGTAGAAGTAGTTCTCGTCGTCGCGCTTGGCCTCGCCTTCCTCCGTCTGGTATTCCTCGCGGAAGTGGCCGCCGCACGACTCGTTACGGCTCAGGGCGTCGAAGGCGACGAGCTGACCCATGGTGAAGAAGTCGCGCAGGTGGACGGCCTTGTCGAGCTCGACGTTGAGACCCTCCTTCGTGCCGGGCACGAAGAGGTTGGTGTCGAACTCCTTCTCCAGGTCGTGCATCTTCTTCAGACCGGTCTTCAGGCCCTCGGCGGTGCGGCCCATGCCGACGTACTCCCACATGATGTGGCCCAGCTCCTTGTGGATGCTGTCGACGGAGCGCTTGCCCTTGATGTTGAGCAGGCGGTCGAGCTCAGCGTTGACGCCCTTCTCGGCCTCGGCGAACTCGGGACGGTCGGTGGAGACCTTCGGCCATACGGCCTGGTCGGCCAGGTAGTTCTGGATGGTGTAAGGCAGCACGAAGTAGCCGTCGGCCAGACCCTGCATCAGGGCCGATGCGCCGAGGCGGTTGGCGCCGTGGTCGGAGAAGTTGCACTCGCCGATGGCGAACAGGCCGGGGATGGAGGTCTGCAGCTCATAGTCGACCCAGATGCCGCCCATGGTGTAGTGGATGGCGGGATAGATCATCATGGGCTTGTAATACTTCACGCCGTTGATCTCGTTGGCCACGTCGCCGGGGAACACGTCCGTGATCTCCTCGTACATCTCGAAGAGGTTGCCGTAGCGCTGCATGATGACGTCGAGGCCGAGGCGGTTGATCGACTCAGAGAAGTCGAGGAACACGGCCAGACCGGTGTTGTTCACGCCGTAGCCCTTGTCGCAGCGCTCCTTGGCGGCACGCGAGGCGACGTCGCGGGGCACGAGGTTACCGAATGCGGGATAGCGGCGCTCCAGATAGTAGTCGCGGTCCTCCTCGGGAATCTCCCATCCCTGCTTCGTGCCGGCCTGAAGGGCCTTGGCGTCCTCCAGCTTCTTGGGCACCCAGATGCGGCCGTCGTTGCGGAGCGACTCTGACATCAGGGTCAGCTTCGACTGCTTGTCGCCGTGGACGGGGATGCAGGTGGGGTGAATCTGGACATAGGAGGGGTTAGCAAAATATGCTCCCTTGCGATAGCACTGGACGGCAGCGGTGCAGTTGCAGCCCATGGCGTTCGTCGAGAGGAAGTAGGTGTTGCCATAACCGCCGGTGGCGATGACCACGGCGTTGGCCGAGAAGCGCTCCAGCTTACCGGTGACGAGGTTCTTGGCGATGATGCCGCGGGCGCGGCCGTCGACGATGACGACGTCCTCCATCTCATAACGCGTGTAGAGCTTCACCTTCTTGGCCTCCACCTGGCAGCTCAGCGAGCTGTAGGCGCCGAGCAGCAGCTGCTGGCCCGTCTGACCCTTGGCATAGAACGTGCGGCTCACCTGGGCACCGCCGAACGAGCGGTTGGCCAGCATGCCGCCATACTCACGGGCGAAGGGAACACCCTGAGCCACGCACTGGTCGATGATGTTGTTCGACACCTCAGCCAGACGATAGACGTTGGCCTCGCGGGCACGATAGTCGCCGCCCTTCACCGTGTCGTAGAACAGACGATAGACCGAGTCGCCGTCGTTCTGATAGCACTTGGCAGCGTTGATACCGCCCTGGGCGGCAATCGAGTGGGCGCGACGGGGAGAGTCCTGAATGCACAGGTTGATGACGTTGAAGCCCATCTCGCCGAGGCTGGCGGCAGCCGAGGCGCCAGCCAGACCGGTGCCGACAACGATGACGTCGAGCTTCAGCTTGTTCTTCGGGTTGACCAGACGCTGATGAGCCTTATATTCCTTCCATTTCTCAGGCACGGGACCTGCGGGAATCTTTGAATCAATTACTTTTGCCATAATAATTTTCAATTTTCAATATTCAATATTCAATTCATTAACAGCCGCCACAGCAGGCACCGCCGCCGCAGCAACCGCCGCAAAGGCTCGGAGCGCAACCGAAGGCGAAGGCCAGCACGACAACTAGGAAGCACAGCATGAGCAGCGTCACGTAGACCAGACCGATGCACTGCCAGCGCTTCTGCCAGATCTTGCCGCTCCAGCCCAGCGTGTGGATGGCTGACCAGAAACCGTGGGAGAGATGGAACCAGATGGCCACGATCCAGATGACGTAGAGCACCACGAAGATGGGGTTCGAGAACGTCGACACAATCTTGCCGAAACCGTCGGCAGGAGCGGGATCGTAGTGAATCGAGGGGAACAACTCGGCAAACATCATGTTGTACCAGAAGTTGAACAGGTGAAGCAGCAGACCCAGAAGGATGATGATGCCCAGCACGAGCATGTTCTTCGAGGCCCACTCCACCTTGCCGGCATTAACCGTCGTCGACACCTCGTAGCGGTTGTCGCCACGGGCACGGCGGTTCTGAGCCGTCAGAATGAAAGCATAGACGATGTGGATCACAGCCAGCAGGGCCAGACCCATCGTTGCAACCACGGCATACCAGTTGGCGCCGAGCAATTCACAAATCGTGTTGTAAGCCTCGCCGGAGAAGAGCGCCGCGATGTTCATGCAACAGTGGAATGTCAGGAACAAGATCAGCGCTATGCCCGTCACAGACATAACAACTTTACGACCGATAGATGATTTTAATAACCACATAAGTTGTTGAAATTTAATTGATTAGATATTGATTGAATGTTTTTATAGATACGCTTCAGGCCCTCACGGGATGCAAGGTAAATACCATGTTATTAGTATATACGCACGTATTGTGGCCACAAAATTACTACAAAATTATGACATAACCAAAATTTTCGGCCCGAAATTCCATTTAATGCGCTATTTATACCGTTTCAAAGCAGACCGCCCCGCCCCGTGGCCACGCCGCCGCCTCCTCGCAGGCCCCCTCCGCCGCCTCTTCCCGTCCGGTGCGTTGCGGCATTGCCGCAACGTCCCCCGCTTTTCCGCCGGGCCCGCCGTCTCCTCGCAGCCCCCTCCGCCGCCTCCTCCCGTCCGGTGCGTTGCGGCATTGCCGCAACGTCCCCCTCCTTGTAAAGAAAAATCGCAGCAAGACGTCAAGAAATCACAACCCGCTGTGGTTCAACGCCATAACCGCCCACAGAAAAAGAAGCGGTCCTTTTCCCCTCGAGAAGCGGCGCTTTTCCCCTCGAGAAGCGGTCCTTTTCCCGCCGAGAAGCACCCCTTTATGCCGCCACCGCGCCTCCATTGTAAACAAAAATGACAGCCATTATAATTATTTAACAGCAAAACTTTTGCCCCACGCAGCCCGCGGCCCGATTTTATTTCGTAACTTTGCAAGCGAAAATTTTCATCCGACAATGATTCTGAATTACGACGTCGTCGTCATCGGAGGAGGTCACGCAGGCTGCGAGGCGGCCTGCGCCGCTGCCAACATGGGTGCCAAGACCCTCCTCGTGACGATGGACATGAACAAGATTGCGCAGATGTCGTGCAACCCGGCCGTCGGCGGCATCGCCAAAGGACAGATCGTGCGCGAGATCGACGCCCTCGGAGGCCAGATGGGCATCGTCACCGACCGCTCCTGCCTCCAGTTCCGCATGCTCAACATCGGCAAGGGCCCTGCTATGTGGAGCCCCCGCGCCCAGTGCGACCGCGCCCGATTCATCCTTAACTGGCGCACCATCCTCGACGCCACCCCCAACCTCGACATCTGGCAGGACCAGGCCTGCGAACTCCTCACAGAGCCCGCCGCTGCCGCCGCCTCCCCTGGCGCCCCCTCCCCCTCCTTTGGCGCAGCCCCTGATGCCCCCGCCGCCGCCTCTGCCCCCTCTTCCCGTCCGGTGCGTTGCGGCATTGCCGCAACGTCCGCGGTCTCTATCCCCCGGGTCCTTGGCGTCCGCACCATCTGGGGCGCTGAGGTCCATGCCCGCTGCGTCGTTGTCACCGCCGGCACCTTCCTCAACGGCCTCCTCCACATCGGCCGCACGATGCTCCCCGGCGGCCGCATCGCCGAGCCCGCCGTCGCCGGCTTCACCGAGAGCATCACCCGCCACGGCATCCGCTCAGCCCGTATGAAGACCGGCACCCCCGTCCGCATCGACCGCCGCTCCGTCCACCTCGATGAAATGGAGCCCCAGCCCGGCGAGCATCGCCCCTACATGTTCTCCTACCTTCCCCCCACCCCGCCCTCCAGCCCACAGACTATCCAGCCAGAACCCCTCCCCCAGCTCCCCTGCTACACCTGCTCGACCAACGCCGCCGTCCACGCCATCCTCCGCTCCGGCCTCGCCGACTCCCCCCTCTACAACGGCCAGATCCAGAGCATAGGCCCCCGCTACTGCCCCTCCATCGAGACCAAGCTCGTCACCTTCCCCGACCGCGACCAGCACCCCCTCTTCCTTGAGCCCGAGGGCACCGACACCAACGAGATGTACCTCAACGGCTTCTCCTCCTCCCTCCCCATGGACGTCCAGCTCAGCGCCCTACGCCAGATTCCCGCCTTCCGCGACGTCAAGATCTACCGCCCGGGCTACGCCATAGAGTACGATTTCTTCGATCCCACCCAACTGACCCACACCCTCGAGTCCAAGCTCATCGACGGCCTCTTCATGGCCGGCCAGGTCAACGGCACGACAGGCTATGAGGAGGCCGCCGGACAAGGCCTCGTCGCCGGCATCAACGCCGCCCTGAAATGCGGTGGAACCGCAGGTTTCGTCATGCATCGCGACGAATCCTACATCGGCGTCCTTATCGACGACCTCGTCACGAAGGGCGTCGACGAGCCCTACCGCATGTTCACCTCGCGCGCCGAGTATCGCATCCTCCTCCGACAGGACGACGCCGACGCCCGACTGACAGAGCGCGCCTACCACCTCGGACTGGCCTCGCGCCAACGCTACGACTGGTGGTTGCAGAAGAAGGCGCACATCGAAGAAATCGAGGATTTCTGCCGCAACTACCCCATCAAACCGCGCGCCGTCAACGACCGTCTCGAGCAGCTCGGCACCACCCCACTACAGTTCGGCGTGAAGCTCGAGGATCTCGTCGCACGTCCGCAGCTCAACCTGCACAACCTCGCCACCGTCGTCCCCGAGCTCTCCGACGTCCTCCAGCGCCCCGAGAACCGCCGCGAGGAAATCGCCGAAGCAGCCGAGATACGCATGAAATATAAAGGTTACATCGCTCGCGAGCGCCTCGTCGCCGACAAGATGCACCGCCTCGAGAACATACGCATCAAGGGCCACTTCGACTACAACAGCCTGCAGTCCCTCTCCACCGAGGCCCGCCAAAAGCTCACCGCCATCGATCCGGACACCCTCGCACAAGCCAGCCGCATCCCCGGCGTCAGCCCCAGCGACATCAACGTCCTCCTCGTCCTCATGGGCCGCTGACAAAGCCGCCCCGAGCCGAGCCCCATCCCGCCGCCCGCCGCCTCGCTCCCTCCCTCGGCGCGCTCTCTCGCCCTCGGCTCCCTCTCTGCCGCTTCCCGTCCGGTGCGTTGCGGCAGTGCCGCAACGACCAACGTTCCACGTGAAACAAACAACAAATAACCCTTAACATAACCCACTGAAAATGAACAACAAAGTATTGATGGACAATCTGCGCTGCATCCCAGATTTCCCCCAGCCCGGCATCAACTTCCGCGACGTCACCACCCTTTTCAAGAACCACGACTGCCTGCAGATCATGGTCGACGAACTCTACGACATCTACAAGGACAAGGGCATCACCAAGATCGTCGGCATCGAGAGCCGCGGCTTCGTCATTGCCTCCGCACTCGCCGTCCGCCTCGGAGCCGGCGTCGTCCTCTGCCGCAAGCCCGGCAAGCTCCCTGCCGCCACCGTCCAGGAGAGCTACACCAAAGAATACGGCACCGACACCATCGAGATCCACCAGGACGCCATCGATGAAACCGACGTCGTCCTGCTCCACGACGACCTCCTCGCCACAGGAGGCACCATGCGCGCCGCCTACAACCTCGTGAAGAAGTTCAACCCCAAGGCCATCTACGTCAACTTCATCATCGAGATCACCGACGAAGGCCTCCACGGACGCGACGCCTTCGAGCCCGGCACGGACATCACGACCCTGATCACGGTTTAGTTTCACGTGAAACAGAAAACCTCAAAACCATTGTAAATAAAGGACTTTGAGCGAATGACAAAAGAAGAAAACGCCAAGCGGCTGACCTACCTCAAGGGCATCGTGGCTAGTCTGCCGGAGAAGCCCGGCAGCTATCAGTACTACGACGCTGAGGGGACCATCATCTACGTCGGCAAGGCCAAGAACCTGAAGGCCCGCGTCTCCTCTTATTTCCACACGGAGGTCGACCGCTTCAAGACGAAGGTGCTCGTCTCGAAGATCCACGACATCAGCTACACCGTCGTCAACACGGAGGAGGACGCCCTCCTGCTTGAAAATTCGCTCATCAAGAAGTACAATCCGCGCTACAACGTTCTGCTGAAGGACGGCAAGACCTACCCTTCCATCTGCGTCACCAACGAGCCCTTCCCACGCATCTTCAAGACCCGCAACATCAACAAGAAGTGGGGCACCTACTATGGCCCCTACTCTCACATCTCGTCGATGTATGCCGTCCTGGAGCTGATCAATAAGCTCTATCGCCCCCGCACCTGCCGTCAGCCGATGACAAGGGAGGGCGTGGAGGCCAAGAAGTATCAAGTCTGCCTGGAATATCACATCAAGAACTGCGGCGGTCCCTGCGTCGGCAAACAGCTCTACGACGACTATCAGAAGAACATCGCCCAGGCCCGCGAGATCCTTAAAGGAAACACCCGCAAGGTGCTCCGCGACATGCGCGACGAGATGCAGCAGCTGGCCGAGGAACTGCGGTTCGAGGAGGCTGAGGAGATCAAGCGCAAATACCTCCTGATCGACTCGTTTGTGAGCAAGAGCGAGGTGGTCAGCCATACGATCGACAACGTCGACGTGCTGACGATCACCAACGACGAAAAGACGGCTTTCATCAACTATATCCACGTGGCCAACGGCGCCATCAACCAGTCGTTCACGTTTGAATTCAAGAAGAAAATGGACGAGAGCGAGGTGGAGCTGCTGCAGCTGGGCATCGCCGAAATGCGGACGCGATTCAACAGCACGTCGAAGGAGATCGTCGTGCCCTTCGACCCCCAGATGGAGCTCGACGGCGTGACGTTCACCATCCCTCAGCGGGGCGACAAAAAGACCCTTCTGGAGCTGTCGGAAATGAACGGAAAGCAGTATAAGTTCGACCGTCTGAAGCAGGCCGAGAAGCTCAATCCGGAGCAGAAACAGGTGCGTCTGATGAAGGAGTTGCAGGAGAAACTGGGGCTGCCGAAACTGCCCTACCAGATAGAGTGTTTCGACAACTCCAACATCTCCGGCACCGACGCCGTGGCCGCCTGCGTAGTCTTCAAGAAGATGAAGCCATCGAAGCAGGACTATAAGCGCTACAACATCAAAACGGTCGTCGGGCCGGACGATTACGCCTCGATGAAGGAGGTCGTCAGGCGCCGCTACAGCCGTCTGGTGGAGGAGCATCAGGCCCTGCCCGACCTCATCGTAGCCGACGGTGGAAAGGGCCAGATGGAGGTCATCCGCGAGGTCATCCAGGACGAGCTCAACCTCGACATCCCCATCGCCGGACTGGCCAAGAACGACCGCCACCGCACCAACGAACTGCTCTACGGCTTCCCCCCGATGACCGTCGCCCTGAAGACCGACTCCGAGCTCTTCCACGTGCTGACACGGCTGCAGGACGAGGTGCACCGCTTTGCCATCACCTTCCACCGCGAGAAACGCTCGAAACACGCCCTCCACTCCGAGCTCGACGAGATCCGCGGCATCGGTCCGAAGACAAAGTACGCGCTGATCGTGGCCCTGAAGAGCGTAAAACGTATTAAAGAAGCTGATATTCAAGCACTTAGCAACATCGTCGGAGCCTCTAAGGCCCGCATCATCTACGATTACTTCCATAAAGATTTGGAATAATCAGGAAAAAGTCGTAACTTTGCACTATGAGAACTGTTATTCAAAGAGTTACAGAGGCCTCGGTCAGCATCGGCGGCCAACAGAAATCCGCCATCGGACCGGGCTTCCTGATCCTGCTCGGCGTCTGCGAGGACGACACCCAGGACGACGTGGAATGGCTCGTCCGCAAGATTGTCAACCTGCGCGTCTTCGACGACGCTGAGGGCGTCATGAACCGCTCCATCATGGACGTTGGCGGCGAGGCCCTGGTCGTCAGCCAGTTCACGCTGTTTGCGAGCTATAAGAAAGGCAACCGCCCCTCCTGGTTGCGTGCTGCACGCCATGAGATCAGCGTGCCCCTCTACGAGCATTTCTGCGCCCGTCTGAGCGAGGAAATGGGGCGCCCCTGCGGCACGGGCGAGTTCGGCGCCTACATGCAGGTCGCGCTCGTCAACGACGGGCCCGTCACCATCTGTATGGACACTAAAAACAAGGAATAAACCCATGACCATCAAAGAAGCCCAAGAGGCCGTCGACCAGTGGATCCACGAGTACGGCGTGCGCTATTTCTCAGAGCTCACCAACATGGCCGTCCTGACCGAGGAGGTGGGCGAGCTGGCCCGCATCATGGCCCGCAAATACGGCGACCAGTCGTTCAAGCCGGGCGAGAAGGAGAACCTCGGCGACGAGATGGCCGACGTGCTGTGGGTGCTCATCTGCCTGGCCAACCAGACGGGTGTCGACCTGACCGAAGAATTCCGCAAGAACCTTGAGAAAAAGACGCGGCGCGACGCGCTGCGACACATAGCAAACCCTAAACTTAAAGCATAAAAAAACATCAGCATTATGGCAGAACATCACGATCATTGCGAATGCGGTCATGAGCATCACCACCATGACCACGAAAAGCCTGTCAGCATCATCGAACAGGCCCTGAGTAAGTATGACCTCGACGTCAAGGACGAGGACGTCCGCGAGGCCGTGAAACGCATCATCGCCGAGAAGGTGCACGAGAACGACACGCCCGAGGTGAAGCGATTCCTCATGGGCAGCGTTGAGCTGACCACGCTAAAGACCACTGACTCAGACGAGTCGGTGCTCGCCTTTACAGAGAAGGTGAACCAGTTTGAGGAGGCCTACCCCACCCTGCCCCACGTGGCCACCATCTGCGTCTATCCCCGCTTCGCCCGCACCGTCAGCGAGACGCTCGAGGTGGAGGGCGTCGAGATTGCCTGCGTCAGCGGTTCGTTCCCCTCCTCGCAGAGCCTTATTGAGATCAAGACCATCGAGACCCAGCTGGCCATCAAGGACGGCGCCACGGAGATCGACATCGTCATGCCCGTCGGGGCCTTCCTGGCCGGCGACTACGAGACCGTCGTCGACGAGATCCAGCAGCAGAAGGAAGCCTGCGGCGACCACGACATGAAGGTGATCCTCGAGACGGGCTGTCTGAAAACGGCGTCGAACATCAAAAAAGCCTCGATTCTATCGATATATGCCGGAGCCGATTACATCAAGACGTCTACAGGAAAGCTGGAGCCGGCCGCCACGCCCGAGGCAGCCTACGTCATGTGTCAGGCCATCAAGGAATACTACGATGAAACGGGCATTATGATCGGTTTTAAGCCCGCTGGCGGCCTTAACTCCGTCATGGACGCACTGATCTACTACACCATCGTGAAAGAGGTCCTGGGCGAGCGCTGGCTCACCAACAAATACCTCCGTCTGGGCACGAGCCGCCTGGCCAACCTCCTGCTGAGCGAGGTCGTTGGCGAGGAGACCAAGTTCTTCTGATCAAAGAAAAGAGGAGTTTAGGGCCGTTTGGCATCCTAAACTCCTCACTATTTTTTCCCTTTTATTATCGTCCGTCAGCTGCGGCGCTGAATCACGAAATCCACGTAGGCCGAGAACGACTCTTGCAGTTCCGGCTTGACGTGGTCCTCGATGTATCGGTGGGCGTCGCGGGCTATCTCGTCCATCTTCTGCTGGGCATACTCGATGCCGCCGTTGCGCTTGGTAAACTCCACTAAAACAGCGATTTCATCGAGATTGATGCTGCGGGCCTTCACCTTACGCGCCAGCGCCTTCATCGGCTCGAAATCCGTATGGTTCAGGGCGTAGATGGCCGGCAGGGTCAGCTTGCCCTCAATCATGTCGTTGCCCGTAGGCTTGCCGATCTCGTGGGAGTTGGAATAGTCGAAGATATCGTCGCGGATCTGGAAGATCATACCGATGTCGTGGCCGAACTTTTTGGCCGCCTCAACCTCATTTTCCGGCGCATCCACCGACATCGCCCCTATCGCCGAGCAGGCGCCGAAGAGGGCTGCCGTCTTCTGATGGATCACCTGATAGTAGACGTCCTCGGACAGCACGTCGCTCTCGATGTTCTGCAGCTGCAGGATCTCGCCCGCGGCCAGCGTCTGGCCCAGTTGCGAGAGCGTGTACATGATCTGATGATTGCGGGCGATGGACGCGTTGAGCAGACACGTCGACAGCACATAGTCGCCCACGAGCACCGCCACCTTGTTGTTATAGGCCGCATTCATCGAGGGCAGTCCGCGGCGCTCGCTGCTCTCGTCGACGACGTCGTCGTGCACCAGGCTGGCCGTATGGAGCAGCTCCAGTGCCACCGTCGCGTAGTGCGTCATGTCCGAGATCTGGCCGTAGTTCTTGGCCGTCAGCAGCGTCAGCATCGGGCGCATCTGCTTGCCGGCGCGGCTGCGGATATGGTCGAGGGCGCTCTGCAGCAGTCCGTTCGAGTGGGCCAACGAGTTGTGGAAGCGTCGCTTAAACTCCTCCAAGTCTGCCTCAATGGGCTGAATGATGGTTGATATGTAATCCATGATCTTAATTTTCGATACAAAATTACTAAAAAACATTCGAATTCGGATAATTTTTAGTAATTTTACACTCAAAATTAAGAAAGTTATGCAGAAACTGTTTCTTTTAGACGCCTACGCCCTCATCTACAGGTCGTATTATGCCTTCATCAAGAACCCGCGAATCAATTCCAAGGGACTCAACACCAGTGCCATCATCGGCTTCGTCAACACGCTCCAGGAGGTGCTCGACAAGGAGCAGCCCTCACACATCGGCGTCGCCTTCGACCCCCACGGGCCGACCTTCCGCTCGGAGGCCTACCCCGCCTACAAGGCGCAGCGCGAGGCCACGCCCGAGGACATCCGCCGCGCCGTCCCGATCATCAAGGAGCTGCTCCAGGCCTGGCACATCCCCATCCTGCAGGCCGACGGCTTCGAGGCCGACGACGTCATCGGCACGCTCGCAAAAAAGGCCGATTCCATCGATGGTCTGCAGACCTACATGCTGACGCCCGACAAGGACTACGGCCAGCTCGTCACCGACCACGTCCGCATCTATCGTCCGCGCCACGGCGGCGGCTACGAGGTGATGGGCCCCACGGAGGTCTGCGCGAAGTATGGCATCACCGCCCCGGCGCAAGTCATCGACCTGCTGGCCCTGATGGGCGACTCGGCCGACAACTTCCCCGGCTGTCCCGGCGTCGGCGAGAAGACGGCCTCGAAGCTCATCGGCGACTTCGGGTCGGTCGACGCCCTACTCCACCGCACCGGCGAGCTGAAGGGTGCGCTGAAGAAAAAGGTGGAGGAACACGAGGCCGACATCCGCCTCTCCTACTTCCTCGCGACGATCCGGACCGACGTGCCCGTCGACCTCGACCTCGACGCGCTCGCCATCCAGGAACCCGACAAGGAGCAGCTCGCGAAAATCTTCGCCGAACTCGAGTTTAAGGCGCTCGCCGACCGGGTTCTTAAAAAACCTAAAGAAACGCCAAAAACCGCAAATCAGCAGCTCTCTCTCTTTGAAAATTTCGCAACCGAGGAGGCGGGCGGCGAGAAAATCTCGAGTTTTGCGACCCTTCAGACGACGCCTCACGACTACAAACTCGTTGACAATGAGGAAGAAATGCGTCGGCTTTGTGACTTTTTTAGGACAAAAGAAATTCTCAGTCTGGACACGGAGACCACTTCCACCCACCCCATCGACGCCGAATTGGTCGGTTTGAGCTTCGCCGTCGCCGAACATGAGGCCTTTTATGTGCCGATTCCGGCCAATCGTGAAGAAGCCTTAAAAATCGTCAACATCTTTAAACCGCTCTATGAGGATTCACATATTTTAAAGATTGGACAGAATCTGAAGTACGATTTAGAAGTTTTAAGAAATTATAACGTTCGCTTACAGGGGCCGATGTGGGACACGATGATTGCCCACTATCTCATCCAGCCGGAGCTGCGCCACAACATGGACTACATGGCCGAGGTCTACCTCAGCTACCAGACGGTGCACATCGACGAACTGATCGGGCCGCGGGGCAAGCAGCAGCGGTCGATGCGCGACCTGACGCCCAGCCAGGTCTACGAATATGCGTGCGAGGACGCCGACATCACGCTGCAGCTGAAGAACCGCCTGGAGCCGGAGCTGCGGGCGCACGACTGCGAACGGCTGTTCTACGACATCGAGATGCCGCTGATGCCGGTGCTGGCCGACATGGAGCTGGCGGGCGTCTGCCTGGACACGGCGTCGCTGGCCGAGACGTCAAAAGTTTTGACAGCGCGGATGAACGAGATCGAGGCGCGCATCTACGAACTGGCGGGCGAGCCGTTCAACATCTCGTCGCCTAAGCAGGTGGGCGACATCCTGTTCGCGAAGATGAAGATCGTCGAGAAGCCGAAGAAGACCAAGACGGGCCAGTACGTGACGAGCGAGGAGGTGCTGACGCAGCTGCAGGGCAAGCACGAGATCGTGGCCGACATACTGGCTTTCAGGGGATTAAAGAAACTGCTCTCTACCTACATAGACAACCTTCCGACGCTGATCAATCCCCGCACGGGACATATCCACACGTCGTTCAACCAGACCGTCACGGCCACCGGCCGACTGTCGTCCTCCGACCCTAACCTGCAGAACATCCCCGTGCGCGGCGAGGACGGCAAGGAGATCCGCAAGGCGTTCGTGGCCGAGCCGGGATGTCAATTCTTTTCAGCAGATTACAGCCAGATTGAGCTGCGCGTCATGGCCCACCTCTCGGGCGACGAGGCGATGATCCGCGTCTTCCGCGAGGGGCATGACCTGCACGCCGCGACGGCCGCGACAATCTATAAGAAGGACATCGCCGACGTGACGCGCGACGAGCGGACGAAGTCGAAGCGGGCCAACTTCGGCATCATCTACGGCATCACCGTCTTCGGACTGGCCGAGCGGCTCGACATCTCGCGCGACGAGGCCCGCCAGCTCATCGACGGCTTCTTCGAGACGTTCCCGCAGGTGCACGACTACATGGAGCGGGCTAAGGAGGAGGCACGGCGGCAGGGCTACGTGACCACCCTCTTCGGGCGCCGCCGCTACCTGCCAGACATCAACTCGCAGAACGCCACGGTGCGAGGCTTTGCTGAGCGCAACGCCATCAACGCGCCCATCCAGGGCACGGCGGCCGACATCATCAAGGTGGCGATGATCCGCATCCACCGCCGATTCCAGGAGGAGGGCCTGCGCTCGAAGATGATCCTTCAGGTACACGACGAACTGAACTTCTCCGTCTATCCTGAGGAGCACGAGCGCGTGGAGCAGATCGTGCTCAGCGAGATGCAGGGGGCGCTGGAGCTGCGCGTGCCCCTCGTGGCCGACAGCGGCTTCGGCCAGAACTGGCTCGAGGCCCATTGATGGGGCCGCGGGGTCCGGTCGCTGTGAGCTGCGGCAATGCCGCAGCTCACGGGGACGGGAAGCGAGGGGAAATAGAAAAATAACCAAAAAAAAGGAAGGAAAGGCTATGGAAAAGAGGAACGAGGCGGAGGGCAAGCCCAGCTATTGGAAGGAGAAGCAGCCCTCCATGAAGCGGCGCTGCACGCAGCACGACTACCGCGAGCGGGGCATCTACATGATCACGATGGTCATCGAGGGGCGGCGGCCGCTGCTGGGGCGGCTGGCGGGCGATCCGGAGGTCATAGAGGGGCCCGGCAAGCCGCACGTGGAGCTGTCGGCTTTCGGGCGGAGGGTGTGGGAATGCTGGCGGGCCATCCCTGAGCACCACCCGGCCATCGAGGCGGTGCGGCTGTGCATCATGCCTGACCATATCCACGGGGTGGTCTTCGTCAAGGAGAGGATGGAGAAGCACCTGGGCCAGGTCATTGCCGGATTCAAGACGGGCTGCAACAAGGCCGCGCGGGAACTGGGGATCATGGCTGCGGCAATGCCGCAGCCCACCGGACAGGAGGCGGCGGGGCAAACGGCGGCCGGGCAAGGAGCCGCGGCGGCCTTGGGCAACGCGGCGGCGGGGCAAGGGGCCGCGGCGGGTCCCGTCGGGTGCGTTGCGGCAGTGCCGCAACGGTGGGGGCATTACGACCGGCATCACGGGGCGCTCTGGGAGGCGGGTTATCACGACCGGATCCTTCGGGAGAAGGGACAGCTGGGGCGGATGCTGGCCTACCTCGACGACAACCCGCGGCGGCTGCTGCTGAAGCGCCTGCACCCCGAATTCTTCACCCGCCTGGGGAAACTGACCGTGGTGGGGGTGGAGATGGAGGCGATGGGCAACCGCTTCCTGCTGGACTACCCGGCGAAGAAGCAGGTGCAGTGCTCGCGCCACCTCTACGACCCGGAGATCGAGGCTGAGAAGGAGGCCCTGCTCGAACAGGCCACGCGCGAGGGCGCCATCGTCGTCTCGCCCTGCATCAGCCGCGGCGAGAAGGTCATCACCACGGCGGCCATGCAGGAGCGCCTGCCGCTCATCGTGCTGCTGCTCAACGGCTTCCCCGAGCAATATAAGCCCGACCCGCGCTATCTCGACGCCTGCACGGAGGGCCGTCTGCTGATGCTGGCCCCCTACCCTCACCAGACCGACCGCCTCAGCGACATGCGCGCCCGCTGTCTGGAGCTCAACCGTCTGGCGGCAGCCATCTGCAAGGGCTGCTGATTATTTCAGAATTATTTTTACATCGTGCCCACGCCAGCAGGAAAAGCGGTGCTTTCCGGCCCGAAAAGGACCGGTTCTTGATCTGAAAAGCGGCACTTCTCTCATGAAAAAACACCAATTCTCCCCTACCCTACATTCACCCGCCTGATTATCAAGCCGTTACACTAACCCCGTACGGCGTTAAGAATTTTATTTACATTTCGCGCCCCTCCGCGCCTGCCCGCGTGATGATTTCCCGCGCTTTTTGGCGCTTATATGAAATAAAATTACTACCTTTGCAGGCGGTTTTATAAAACAGAAAAAGAATAATGGCATTGAAATGTGGTATCGTGGGACTGCCCAATGTGGGCAAGTCCACGCTGTTCAACTGTCTGTCGAGCGCCAAGGCGCAGGCAGCCAACTTCCCCTTTTGTACGATAGAGCCCAACGTGGGCGTCATCACCGTGCCCGACGAGCGGCTGACTAAGTTAGCCGAGCTGGTCCATCCGGGCCGCATCGTCCCGGCGACGTGCGAGATCGTCGACATCGCCGGCCTGGTGAAGGGCGCCTCGAAGGGTGAGGGCCTGGGCAACAAGTTCCTGGGCAACATCCGCGAGACGGACGCCATCATCCACGTGCTGCGCTGCTTCGAGGACGACAACATCACCCACGTCGACGGCTCGATCGACCCCATCCGCGACAAGGAGATCATCGACACGGAGCTGCAGCTGAAGGACCTCGAGACCATCGAGGGCCGCCTCAGCCGCGTGGAGAAGGCTGCCGCTGCGGGCAACAAGGAGGCGAAGGTGGAGGCCACGGTGCTCCGCGCCTACAAGGCCGTGCTCGACGAGGGCCGCAACGCCCGCGTCGTGGAGTTCGACACGAAGGAGGAGCAGGACTGCGCCCGCCAGCTCTTCCTGCTGACAGCCAAGCCCGTGCTCTACGTCTGCAACGTCTCGGAGCAGGACGCCAAGGACGGCAACGCCTTCACCGAGAGGGTAGGGGAGCTGGCCCGCAAGGAGGGCGCCGAGATGATGGTCATTGCGGCCAAGACCGAGGAGGACATCGCCGAGCTGGAGTCCTACGAGGACAAGCAGATGTTCCTCGAGGAGCTGGGTCTGGAGGAGAGCGGCGTCAACCGCCTGATCAAGAAGGCCTACGCCCTCTTGAACCTCCAGACGTTCATCACCGCCGGCCCGATGGAGGTCAAGGCGTGGACGTATAAGAAAGGCTGGAAGGCCCCTCAGTGCGCCGGCGTCATCCACACCGACTTCGAGAAGGGCTTCATCCGCGCCGAGGTGATCAAGTACGACGACTACCTGAAGTATGGCTCCGAGGCCGCCGTCAAGGAGGCCGGCCGCATGGGCGTCGAGGGCAAGGACTACGTCGTCCAGGACGGCGACATCATGCACTTTAGATTTAACGTATGAATACACTGTTATACATCCTCTGGAATCCGGATTTGACGGCGCTGCACATCGGCTCGTGGGGCCTGCGGTGGTACTCGCTGTGCTGGCTCATCGGCCTGCTGCTGGCCTATCTCATCGTGAGGCGGCTGTTCAAGGAGCAGAAGATCGCTGACGAGAAGTTCGAACCGCTGTTCATCTACTGCTTCCTCGGCATCTTGATCGGCGCCCGGCTGGGCCACTGCCTGTTCTATCAGCCCGACTACTTCCTGACGTCGTGGCGGGGCTTCGTGGAGATGCTGCTGCCCATCCACTTCCTGCCCGACGGCGGTTGGAAGATGACGGGCTACGAGGGACTGGCATCGCACGGCGGGACGCTGGGCCTCATCCTGGCCCTGCTGCTCTATGTGAAGAAGACCAAGGTGCCCCTCTGGACGGTGCTCGACAACATCGCCATCGCCACCGGCACGACGGCCTGCTTCATCCGTCTGGGCAACCTGATGAACTCGGAGATCATCGGCAAGGTGACCGACGTGCCCTGGGCCTTCATCTTCGAGCGCGTCGACCAGATGCCGCGCCATCCCGGACAGCTCTACGAGGCCCTGGCTTACGCCCTCTTCTTCGTCCTGGCCTGGGTGCTCTACAGGCGCCGGCCTGATAGGGTAGGGACGGGCTTCTTCTTCGGCCTCTGCCTGTTCTACATCTTCACGTTCCGCTTCTTCATCGAGTACACCAAGGAGATCCAGGAGGCCTTCGAGGCAGCGCTGCCGCTCGACATGGGCCAGCTGCTCTCGCTGCCCTTCATCGCCGTCGGCGCCTGGTTCATGGTCAGGGGGTGGAAGAAGAATGTACAATGAACAATGAACAATGACTATGAACTAATCTGCAGGGCGGTGGAGCAGAGCGTGGGCTACAGCCCGCGAACGCCGAAGGACTTTGACCGACTGTCGGACGACATCTTCGCGCGGCTCCACCAGAAAGTCAGCCCCACGACTGGATGAAGTGGGGTGGGGCAGGGCTGATGCTCATCATCGCCCTCGCGGCCGTCTACGCCATGCTCAGCCGACCCGCAGCGGCCGGCGGCGACGACGACGACTCGCCCTACGTCATCACCCTCGGCCAGCGCTTCGGCTCCTACGACGACTACCTCGCGCTCTTCGGCATACAGGCCGACGACACCCTCTGGGGACAGCGCCTGCCCCACCATCCCTATATCTCCGTCTGGAGCCCATAGTGGCGCCACTGGCGATGGCACAACGACGGCGACTCGGCCCGACTGCTGCCCACCATCACCGAGCACTGGGAGCCTGACGACGGCTCGGCCGACAGCACGCTCGTCGCCGTGCGCAACAACGACCACTACCTGGCCCAGCGCGACCTCAACGAGCTGCGCATCACCTTCGTCCGCGGACTGACGCCCGACGGCGACAGCCTCACCTTCTGCGGCGTCTACCGCATGGACATGAGCCTGAGCAACTTCCACCACGTCACGTGGCGACGCGTCGCCGACCGCATCGACCTGGAGCACCTCGACTATCTCGAGCAGCTGCGCAACTGAGTCGACAGTGACGTACAAACCCGTAATTTGTAAAATAAAATGACACTCGGCCGTCGCCATTCCGCAACATCCTGATTTTCAACCTTATATCATTTCAATAAAAAAGAAGCGGTGCTTTTCGATGCGAGAAGTGCCGCTTTTTGCTTCGAGAAGCGGTCCTTTTCGGCCCGAGAAGCGCCGCTTCTCGCCGGAAATCCTTGCGTTTGTCAAGGAAAACGACAGCACGACAGTGTTGTCAGACCTGAAAAACCACCTTTCGGTCTAACCTACATTATTCATGAAGCTTGGACTATACCGCGAAGCGGTCTGAAAAAAACAAAATAAAACAAAATAAAACAAGACTCAACTTTCGCAAGCATGCGAAAGCCTTGATTTTAGTCGCCAAATCTGCTTTGGAAGATTTGAAAAGATTTGCTAGATTTCTGTCACGAAGTGACACTCATTATCAGATAATTAGTACAAGCGAAACTTGAATAAAACAAGATAAAACAAAACAAACATTTTCATAAAGTCGGTTTTTATTTGTTTTATCTTGTTTTATCTTGTTTTTGTAAGACGCAAAGCGTTTAACACATTCGAATGTGAATAATTCAGGCTAAACCCTAAAAAGTTCTGCGAGATTTTGTGTCGGTAAAGCTGTTCTTCCATGTTACAGACCCCACACGAAATCTTGTAGAACCCCAGTAAGCTCTGTGCCAGGAGCACGTGCCTATGGCTCACTATATGTCCCGGAAGGCTGCAAAGCCGCTTATGTAGCCGACGACGAATGGAAGGATTTTGGAAATATTGTTGAGCTGTCAGCTTCGAGCCCAGTCATCGAGTTTGCCGATCCAGCTGCGAAGGCTGTCTGCGTGAAGTACTATGACATCAACGGCGACGGAGAGTTGAGTGAGGACGAGGCTGCCGGAGTGGCTTACTTCCAGAAGGGCATATTCGAAAAGAATCGTGATATTACTTCCTTCAATGAACTGAGATATTTCACGGGGCTTAAGGAGATTGACGACGATGCATTTTCCAACTGCGACAACCTCAGTTCCATAACCTTGCCAAATGGCGTAAAAACCATATTTTGCAGGGCTTTTGACTACACTAATCTGACATCCATCGACATTCCGAGTAGCGTGACACGATTAGCTAATTGGTTCTCGGACAGCATAGAAAGCATTACCGTGCATTGGACGACGCCTATAAGCCTTAATATTAAACTCACCAACAACGCCAACGCCACCCTCTACGTCCCCGTCGGCACGAAGGATGCCTACGAGGCTGCTGACTACTGGAAGGAGTTTCAGGGCATCTACGACAATCCCGTCTTCTATATGGTGAAGGGGATTGGTGTTGGTTACGGCACGCTTTTCTTCTATGCGCAGAACATCATAGGCAACGCTGGCGATGAAGTGACGATGCCTTACTATCGCTACATTGATGAAAACAACCGGCTCTTCAAACGCGATGCCACGAACAAAGAGTATAACCATCGGTTCACGCTGAGCGCCGACAATCCTATCACCATGAGCGCCTACAATCCTATCATCAACGGTTATCCTTATCAGACCGAGAACCTTGAATATACGTTTACCGGCATTGAGGACGTCGTCTACCTGAGCGAGGCCGAGGACATCGAGGGCATGACGAAGTGTACGAGCGACCATGCACTGGTGTGCAGCTCGAATGCCGCAGCGGCCTATCCCGCCGACGGCGATGTAGAGTTCGTCACGCTGCCGGCCGGCGTCTATCAGCTGACGGCCGTGATGTACAATATGCATCCTACGGATTCACCTTATTTCGACTCAGACAACCCCTGGACCTTCCTGGCCGACGGTGAGCCGATAGCCACGCTGACCAACGACATTGCCAACTTCGACGAGAAGACCACCGAGCCCTTCGTGCTGACCAAGGAGACAACCCTCGCCATCAAGCAGAAGGGCGACTCGCAGATCGGCCTCGACCTCATCTACATCAGACGCCTGCAGGACAACGAGCTGTACGTCGCCGAGCAGCCGTCGGTCGTTGCCGGATGGAAGACGGAGCTGAACATCGGCCTGAGAAACGTGAACGCCGTCAACATGACCGACTTCTACCTGCAGCTGCCTGAGGGCATGACGATCGCCAACAGCGCCGTCAAGATCGCTGCCGACCGCTCGGACAAGCATCAGGTGAGCGCACAGTGGAACGCTACAGGCGGCTACTATCACATCCTCAGCTTCTCGTCGCAGAACAATGCCTTCAAGCTGAACGACGGCACGCTGTTCAACATGATGATTGAGTGCGACGGGAGCGTCGCGCCCGGCAGCTACGAGGCCAAGGTGATGACCATCGTCATGTCGGACACGGACAAGACGGAGCTCAGCCAGCAGGACTTCACGTTCACCATCGACGTGCCCGACCTGAAGCTGGGCGACGCTAACGCCGACACGAAGGTGAACGGCCTGGACATCGTCGAGACGGTCGACAACATCATGCAGCGACCCTCCGACACGTTCCACGCCGCCGCTGTCGACCTCTACTATGACAAGAAGATCAACGGACTGGACCTGGTGAGGCTGATCAACCTCGTCCTCAGCCAGCCCATGAGCACACGGGCAGCCCTGGCCCGACGCTTCGCCACGATGGCGGCTGACGCTGGGGTCAGTCTGAGCGTGGCCGACCTGATCATCGCGGCGGGCGAGAGTCAGACGGTGGCCATAGAGCTCGCCAACGCCGGCATCGTCAGCATCATCTTGGGGAAATAGCCATCGCCGGCCCCCGAAGATAATCATGAGCCGAAAGCTTGGTGCTTTCGGCTTTTTTGTGTACCTTTGCAGCCCTTTAATCAATCATCCGCACATGGCTGAGAAATCAAACACATCGATAGGGGGCTACCTGCTCGGAGCCCTCGCCGGCGCCACCTACGGCACCAACCCGCTCTTCGCCCTGCCGCTGCTCGGGGCGGGCGTCGACGCCTTCAGCGTGTTGTTCATGCGCTATGCCTTCGCCATACCCATCCTGGCGGTGATGATGGTGGCGCGGGGTAGGGGATTCGGGCTCCGCCGGGGCCAGGTCGGGCCGCTCATCGCCCTGGGACTGCTCATGGCGGCCTCGTCGCTAACGCTCTACCTGAGCTATGCCTACATCGGCGCGGCCATCGCCTCGACGCTGCTGTTCATCTATCCCATACTCGTGACCGTCATCATGGCCCTGTGCTACCGCGAGCGGACATCGCTGCTCACCGTCCTCTGCATCCTGCTGGCCACCGCCGGCATCGCCCTCCTCTATCGCGGCGACGGCGGGGCGACGCTCAACCTCACGGGCCTGCTGCTCGTCTTCCTCTCGGCCCTCAGCTATGCCGTCTATCTGGTGTGGGTCAACCGCCCCGGCATCCGCGAGATCCCGACGCTGAAGCTGACGCTCTACGTCATCTTCTTCGGCATCTTCCTCTTCGCCTTCCGCTTCGATGTCCACACGTTCACCGTGCTCTCCGAGCGGCCCGTGCTGTGGCTCGCGGCCTTCTCCATGGCCCTCTTCCCGACGGCCCTGTCGCTGCTCTGCACCAGCGCCGCCATCCAGCGCATCGGCTCCACGCCCGTGGCCATCCTCGGCGCCCTGGAGCCCGTCACGGCCGTCGTCATCGCCGTGCTGCTCTTCGATGAGGCCCTCACGCCCCGCCTGGCCATCGGTATGCTGATGGTCATCACGGCCGTGACGCTCATCATCGGCGGTCCCAACCTGGCCCACCGCATCCTCCGCGTCCGCAAGATGTTCCCCCGGATCCGCCGGAAATAAAGACAGAAAAAATCCGAAACGCGTAGCCGCTTCGGATTTTTTTCCGCTATCACTTTCCCTGAGATTTTTTCCTGAGATATATTTCCTGAGTTTTTTCCTGATGGATAGTTAGAGACCCCACCCCCAACCCCTCCCCTTGAAGGGAGGGGAGTAGCTGCGCCGTCATTCCCGTCGGGCAGTGCGCCAGCCCCTCCTCCCCTTCGGGGAGGTCGGGTGGGGTTTCCCCTCCCCTTCGGGGAGGTCGGGTGGGGTTTCCCCCCTCCTTCGGAGGGGTCGGGGGAGGCTTTCTCCCCTCCCTTCCAAGGGGAGGGGTTGGGGGTGGGGTCTCTAACTTTTCTTATCATAACAAATTTTACCTTATAGTTCCAAATTATTCGCTTGCGTGCAAGATTTGCAATCCGCTGGAGTTATAAAGGAAAAAAGTCATTCGCATGAAAGTCGGCAAACACATCTACGTGATTCTGATGGCGATCGCTACGGCGGGGTCGCTGGCGTCGTGCATGACCTTATTCAGCAAATCAGACGCGTCCATCCTCGTCAACCGCGACACGACGGAGCCGCTGACCATCCTGACGGCGGACGACACCCTGCAGGCGTCAGAACAGCTCATGGAGATCCGCGTCAGGAAGAAACACCTCAACCGGCCCATCCGGTTCGTTTCGGAAGAAAACGTCTATCAGGAGCTCATCCCCGGCCGCCGGATCGATGCCTTCGGCCTTCTCGCTGACCTGTATCTCTGGGGGGTCGGGCTGCCCGTCGACTTTGCCACGGGCAAGATCTATAACCCGGCCAAGACGACCTACTACGTTGCCTCTGCTCCGGCTGACTCCTGCCCGGCGCTGCCCGTGCAGGACTGCCGCCTGCCGTCGCCTTGGCGACCGCGCGAGGGGAGGCTGTATCGCCATGAGCTGCGCCTGTGCGCCGCGATTGGCAATCGGATGAACAAGTCGTCGCACGACGAGCTCTATCGGCGCACCTGTCGCGAACTGCATCTGACGGAGGATCCCGATGCCTTCTACTGCGGCATGGGGGACGTCGTGAACGCATCGGCCAGCCTCGCTTATTATTATCACTTGGACCGCCGCTGGGCCGTCGGACTGATCGCCGGCACGGGCGGGCAGTGCTATGAATCGCTGGCCAGCCGCGAGGTTGTCCACGGTCAGCAGCAAGAGTCGACAGCCTATGCCGGCGACATCTATTCCACGTCATGGTTCTTCATTCCGGCCGTCAAGCTGCACTGGGCCTTCCAGCCGGCCATACGCTTCTATGCGAAGTGCGGCGTCGGCGCCATGAGCCAGCACAACTGGTTCGACCCCGCCGACGGCTTCCGCGCCGCCCAGTCCTTCGACGAGCGCACATGGCATTGGGCCTACCAGCTGTCGCCTGTAGGCATCGAGATGGGCAAAGACCGGCTGCGGTTCTATTGCGAGCTTGGCTATGGTCATGAGGGGGTGCTGACCATGGGCTTCAGCACCTTCTTCTGAAAACGGTTATTTCCCCCCGACGATCTTCTTGATTTCCCAGAGCTTGTTGATGGCCTCCATGGGCGTGAGGTTGTTGATGTCGAGCGTGAGGATCTCGTCGCGCACCTGGATGAGGACGGGGTCGTCGAGCTGGAAGAAGCTCAGCTGCATGCCCTCGCGCGAGTCGGCAATCTCGGCCAGGGGGCGCCCGGCCTTGCCCACCTGGGCGTTCTCCGACTCGAGCTGGCGGAGCACGGTGTTGGCGCGCTTGACGATGGAGCGGGGCATGCCCGCAATCTCGGCCACGTGGATGCCGAAGGAGTGCTCGCTTCCGCCGCGCTCCAGCTTGCGGAGGAAGATGACGCGGCCGTCCACCTCGCGGACGGAGACGTTGTAGTTCTTAATTCGCGAAAAATTCTTCTCCATCTCGTTCAGCTCATGATAGTGGGTGGCGAAGAGGGTGCGGGCGCGGGCCTTGGGCTGCTCGTGGAGATATTCGACGATGGCCCATGCGATGGAGATGCCGTCGTAGGTCGACGTGCCGCGGCCCAGCTCGTCGAAGAGCACGAGCGAGCGCGGGGTGACGTTGTTCAGGATATTCGAGGCCTCGGTCATCTCGACCATGAAGGTCGACTCGCCCAGCGAGATATTGTCGGAGGCCCCGACGCGGGTGAATATTTTGTCCACCAGACCGATTCTCGCGCTCTCTGCGGGCACGAACGAGCCTACCTGGGCCAAGAGTACTATCAAGGCCGTTTGGCGCAGCAGCGCCGATTTTCCGGCCATATTCGGTCCGGTGATGATGATGATCTGCTGGCGGTCCTGGTCGAGCATGACGTCGTTGGGCACGTAGGGCTCGTCGACGGGCAGCTCGGTCTCGATGACGGGGTGGCGGCCCTGGCGGATGTCGATGACGTCGGAGTCGTCGACGACTGGGCGGATATAGCGGTGCTCCTCGGCCGTCTTGGCAAAGCTCAACAGGCAGTCGAGGCGCGCCAGGAGCATGGCGTCGGTCTGAATCTGGGGTATGAAGGCCTGGATGGCCTGGACGAGCTCGGCGAAGAGCCGGGCCTCGAGGGCGAGGATCTTTTCCTCAGCGCCCAGGATCTTCTCCTCGTAGTCCTTCAGCTCCTGGGTGATGTAGCGCTCGGCCTGGGCCAGGGTCTGCTTGCGCACCCATTCGGGCGGCACCTTGTCCTTATACGTATTGCGCACCTCGAGGTAGTATCCGAAGACGTTGTTATAGCCGATCTTGAGCGACTGGATGCCCGTCAGCTGGGCCTCGCGCTCCTGGATCTGCAGGAGGTAGTCCTTGCCCGAGTAGGCGATGCGGCGCAGCTCGTCGAGCTCGTCGTTGACGCCGCTGGCGATGACGCCGCCTTTCTGGACGAGCTGCGGCGGGTCGTTCTGCACCTCGCGGGCGATGCAGTCGCGGATGTCGGGGCAGAGGTCGAGGCGGTCAGCAATCTGGGCGATGACGGCGTTGCCGGGCGCGGCGGGGGCTTGCCCCGAGGCGTTAGCTGCGGCACTGCCGCAGCTCACCGGACAGGAAGAGGCGGCGGGGCTTCCGGAGGAGGCGGCGGGGCTTCCGGAGGGCGCGGCGGGGCTTCCGGAGGAGGCGGGCGTGGGGCTTCCGGAGGGGGCGGGGCTTTCGGGCGCGGGGCTTCCCGTCTGGTTTGTTGCGGCATTGCCGCAACAGAGGGCGCAGGCGTGCCTGATGACGGCGACGGCCTCGAGGGCCACGCGCAGCTGCACCACCTCGCGGGGCGTGACGCGGCCTACGGCCACCTTCGAGATGATGCGCTCGAGGTCGCCGACGCGGCGTAGCTGGGCGTCGATGACCTGGCGGAACTCAGGCTCGCGGAAGAAGAAGTCGACGACGTCGAGGCGCGCCTCGATGGCCGCCCGCTCCTTCAGGGGAAAGACGAGCCAGCGGCGCAGCAGGCGTCCGCCCATGGGCGAGACGGTGCGGTCGACGACGTCGAGCAGCGAGCGGCCGTCGTCCTGCATGGGCTGGATGAGCTCAAGCGAGCGGATGGTGAACTTGTCGAGCCGGACGTATTTCTCCTCCTCGATGCGCGAGATATGGGTGATATGAGAGATCTGCGTGTGCTGCGTCAGCTCCAGATACTGCAGGATGGCGCCCGCGGCGACGAGGCCGCTGCGGAGATGGTCGACGCCGAAGCCCTTCATCGACTTCACCTGGAAGTGTCGCAGCAGCTTCTGCTGGGCCGTCTGCTCAGTGAAGACCCAGTCGTCCATCTGGAACGTCGTCCAGCGCGTGCCGAAGTAGCGCTCGAAGTCCTGGCGGCGCTCGCGGTCGTAGAGCACCTCCTTGGGCTGGAAGTTGCCCATGAGCTTGTCGACGTAGTCGTAGGTGCCCTCGCCGACGAGATATTCGCCGGTTGAGATGTCGAGCAGCGAGATGCCGCAGGCCCCGCGGCCGAAGTGGACGGCACAGAGGAAGTTGTTCTCCTTATAGTTCAGCACATTGTCCGACAGGGCCACGCCAGGCGTCACCAGCTCGGTGATGCCGCGCTTGACGAGCTTCTTCGTCAGCTTCGGGTCCTCCAGCTGGTCGCAGATGGCCACGCGCTTGCCGGCCCGGATGAGCTTGGGCAGGTAGGTGTCGAGAGCGTGGTGTGGGAATCCGGCCATCTCGTCGCCCTTCGCCCCGGCGCCGTTGTTGCGCTTGGTCAGGGTGATGCCCAGGATGCGGGAGGCCTCGACGGCGTCGTCGCAGTAGGTCTCATAGAAGTCGCCGCAGCGGAAGAGCATCAGCGCGTCGGGATGCTTCGCCTTGAGGTCGAAGAACTGCTTCATCATCGGCGTCAGTTCGCCGTCTTTCTTTGCCATAGTCCGAATAGGTTTTAGTCTGCAAAGTTACAAAAAAGTCACGAAACGCAGGTGTCTTTTTTGGAACATTAACCATTTTGTGAGGGCTTTTTCCTGTGTATTAATTAGAGACCCCGCCCCTTGGAGGGGTGGGGAGCAGCTGCGCCGTCATTCCCGTCGGATTGTGCGGCAGCCACTCCCCACCCCTCAAGGGGCGGAGTCGGGGGCGGGGTCTCTAACTTAACGACCCGGTCAGTCAGGCTTTAGTGACCATAAAATAATAACTTGGTACGATTTAGGAGGTCACGTGTCCTCACGTGACACCTGCGACAAGTGCGACGTGGGGACACGTCGCCTCCTACAGGGGCTGCCAATTTGTACCAATTTATTTTTTGCATATTACTTACTTCACCAGATACTTCTTACCACCAATGATGTAGAGGCCGCGCTTCATGCTGACGACGCGCTGGCCCTGGAGGTTGAAGATGGCGGTCTGGCCGGACTGCATCTCGACGGCGGCGATGGAGCTGCTCTGGCCGTTGATGGAGTAGAGATAGCAGCTGGAGATCTCGGGCGTCATCACGTCGTTCTTCACGAAGCGCTGCAGCTTGCCGCAGACGACGACCTCGTCGCCCTCGTTCAGGGCCGAGACGGTCTCCTCGGTGAAGGGCACGTTGTCGAAATACTTGGCACGGAAGACGGTGATCGTCGGCTCGCCGTCCTTCTCGTCAGCCAGCTGGAAGTTGGCATTGCCGTAGAGCGAGCCGTCGTCCTTGCGCTGGAACTCGGGGGCGCCGACGACGAAGCCGGGGACATAGTAGCTGACGGTGGTCGTCTGGCCGTCCTGGAGCTCCTCGTTGATCATGTCGAGGGCCTGCTCGACGCTGATGGTCTCAATCTCGACGGGCTGGGGTGTGGTGCCGCCCTTGGTGACGTTGAGGACGGTGACGTCGACGAGCTCGACAGTCGTGTTATAGGTCTTGCGCGGACCCTCGACGGTGACGCTGTCGCCCACCTCGATGCCCCATGCGGCGATGGAGTTGTTCTGGCCGTTGTTGCCCTCCTTGTCGCGCGTGCCGTAGATGAGGATCTCGCCCGTGGCGTCGCGGAGCATGAAGTTGCCGTAGACGGTGTTGCGGATCTCGGTGACGAGGCCGCGCACGCGGTAGGTGGTGCCGTCCTCGCCGGCGAGCACCTGTGCGCAGGTGCTGAGGTCGCCCTGCGGCTGGGGCTGGGGCTCAGTGCCCTCCTCGGCCTTGGTCTTGCCGTTGAGCGAGTAGATGTAGGCGTTCTTGCTGGACGTCTCAGGCGTGTTGCCCTGATAGTTGACCAGCTTGCCGCAGACGATGACCTCGTCGCCGAGGGCAATCTGCGTATAGCCGTCGATCCAGGACTTGTTCTCGAGATAGTAGACGCTGTAGCAGGTGAACTGCGTGCCGTCGGTGGTGCCGTCGGCCGACAGGTTGAACGTGGCGGTGCCATACTGTGCCGAGAAGAAGAACTTGACGCTCGAGATCTTACCCTTGATGTAGTAGTCCTGCGTGGACGTGACGTCCTTCTCCATCTGGCTGGCCACGCTGTAGGCGTCGGCCGGCGTGTAGGGGTTGGCCAGGGTACCGTCGCCGGTCAGGTCGCCGGGCTGCGGGTCGACGGGCGTCTCACCGCCCTCGCCGTTGATGGTGATCTTGCTGATCTGCGTGTTGGCCGCGATGCTGATGACGAGCTCGCGGGTGTTGCCCGTCCACGTGACGCTCGTGGCGCCAGCGTCGAGCGTGCCGACGGAGGCCGTGTTGCCCTGACCCCACTTGGCGCTGGAGGCCTGTGAGGCGAGTGTGAAGACGACCGTCTTGATGTCCTCAGCGGCCGAGGCGATGGTCAGCGTGCCGCTGTAGAGGCGCAGCTTGGGCGACTTGTTCCAGATGCGGTTCTGGGTCTTCTGTCCCTCGGCAGCGGCCGAGACGGTGATGCTGAAGTTGCCGACGGTGGCCGTCTTGGGCTCGAGGATGTCGCCGTCCTGCGATTCATTAGCCGACTCACCGGGCAGTCCGAAGAGCGTCTGTCCGTTGGCGTCGAAGTCGAACACGGTCTGTGCCGACAAACCAGTGCTGAGCAGCATGAGCATGCCGAACAGCATAAAGCGTAAAGTTTTTCTCATAAGTAAAATTGTTTTAAAACATTAATTTAGTAGGGTATTTGGGTGCAAAATTACGCATTTATTTTCGTTCTGCAAAGATTTGGCGCTCCTTTTTCGTTTTCGGAAAGAAAAATGATGGGCTTTAAGATAACCAATATGGTGATTAATGCCCGAGATTGCAACGCCCCCCTGGCATCCTCTAATCTAATTTTGAGGGTGAGGGTCAACGCCCCCCTTAGAGGGGGAGTCAACGCCCCCCTGCCCCCCTCTAATCTTAGAGGGGGAGTTGGATAGCGTGCATGCCACTCGCATCCGCTGGTGTCACAGCCCCATCTGCTCCTACGGTGGTATCCAACTCCCCCTCTAAGATTAGAGGGGGGCAGGGGGGCGTTGACTCCCCCTCTAAAAATTAGATTAGGGGGCAGGGGGGCGTTGACCCTCACCCTCAAAATTAGATTAGAGGGGCAGGGGGGCGTTGATTCCCCCTCTAAGAGGGGGCGTTGACTCTCACCCTAAGAAGAGAGGGGTGGGGCAGGGTCAGTTCTGCCACTTTCTGATTGTCATTTTCCTTTACAAATACTGCGGCGGCGGCGGAGAAACGGCGCTTCTCGGGCGGAGAAGCGGCCCTTTTCGCATCAAAAAGCGGCACTTCTCTGACCGAAAAGCGCCGCTTCTTTTTGACGGTTATTATAAGTTGTTGAAAAACAAAGGCTTGCGCGAAGAGCACAAGCCTTTGTGAATAATGTTTACAAATCGCGGTTGTCTGCTTACTTCATAACGACCTTCTTGCCACCGATGATGTAGAGACCGCGCTGGGGCTGGGCCACGCGCTGGCCGCGGAGGTTGTAGACCTCGGCCTGGGCCTTGTCGGCGGCGAGCTCGCTGATGCCGGTCCCGACGTCCTTCTTGGTGATGCTGAGCACGGTCACGTCGACCAGCTCGATCGTGGTGGTCTTGAAGGTCTTTCTGGGACCGCAGACCTCGACGACGTCGCCCTCCTCGATGCCGAGGCTGGTGAAGTTCTTGGTGTTGCCCTCAGCGTCGAGCGTGCCGTAGATGAGGATCTCGCCGGTCTCGTCCTCCAGGATCCAGTTGCCGTAGTCGGGGTTCTGGATCTCCTTGCAGGTGCCCTTCACGTGGTAGAGCTCGCCGTCGACGCCCTCGGTCAGCACTACGGCGCAGGTGGTCAGCTCAGGAATCTCGACACTCGGAGTGGTGCCTTCCTTCACACGCAGCGTGTAGCTCACGGTCTGAGCCTCATACTCGTCGTTGCCTTCGAAGGCAGCGCTGATGACGGTCTCGCCGGCGGCCAGCAGCTCAATGACGCCCTCAGCGTCGATGGTGGCCACTGTCTCGTCGCTGCTGCTGTAGACGACGGTGAGGCCGTTTTCGTTGCTCAGCTCAGGGAAGACGTTGCTGTCCGAACCGATGGTCACCTCGCGGCTTGCTGTACCCCAGCTCAGTCCGGCATTCTTCTTAGCTTCGCCCTGATAGAGCTCCACATCGTCGAAGCGTACATTCGACGGGTTTGAGTTGGTAAAGGTGAAAATGACTTTTGTCGAACCGGCATTGACGGTCACAGGAATGGTGTAGCTGTTGCCGGTCTTGGTCTTCTCGCCCAGGACGGCACCTTCGGCGGTCACCGTCAGGCGGTCGTAGTTGGCCAACCACGTGAGCGTCATCTCGCCGCTGTTGCCCTTCAGGTCGACCACGGCGGTGAACGAGCCGTTGTTCTTGCCTATCAGCAGCTCAGGGGCTGTGCCACCGGCCAGATTCTCGGCATAAACTTTTGTTCCGTTGCCTACCTCAGAATAAGCCGTATTCTTTGCAGAAGGCACATCGTTCTTTTCATAAGCACTCCAGTCTTCCGACCAGATGACATTCTCGGCAAAGGCCGAACTGCACACAAGCATCAGCATGCCGAGCAGCGAGAAGCGTAAAGATTTCTTCATAGTCTGAAAATGTTTTGTTAAAATGGTTTGAAGTTAATATGATATGAATTTGGGTGCAAAGTTACTCAAAAGAATTTAAACCTTTCATCTTTTTCCGCTAATTTTTTGCGATTTCCGCATTTTTCATTATCTTTGCAGGTTGAAACAGAATTAAATAATCAAAAAGAGATATGGAATACAACTTCAGAGAGATCGAAAAGAAGTGGCAGAAGCGGTGGGTCGACACAGGCATCTATCGCGTGGTGGAGGACGAGCGGAAGAAGAAATTCTACGTGCTCAACATGTTCCCATACCCCTCGGGCGCCGGCCTCCACGTGGGCCATCCACTGGGCTACATCGCCTCCGACATCTATGCCCGATATAAGCGGCTACGCGGATATAACGTGCTGAATCCCATGGGCTACGACGCCTACGGACTGCCCGCAGAGCAGTATGCCATCCAGACGGGTCAGCACCCCGCCATCACCACCGAGAAGAACATACAGCGCTATCGCGAGCAGCTCGACAAGATCGGCTTCTCGTTCGACTGGAGCCGCGAGGTGCGCACCTGCGACCCGCAGTACTACCACTGGACGCAGTGGGCCTTCCAGCGCATGTTCAAGAGCTACTACTCGCTCTCCTCGCACAAGGCTCAGCCGACGATCAAGCTCATCGAGCACTTCGAGCTCATGGGCACGGAGAACTGCGGCGCTCTGGGCACCGAGGAGCTCCACTTCACGGCCAGCGACTGGGCGTCGTTCTCGGAGAAGAAGAAGCAGGAGGTGCTGATGAACTATCGCATCGCCTACCTGGCCGAGACGATGGTCAACTGGTGCCCCGCGCTGGGCACGGTGCTGGCCAACGACGAGGTGGTCAACGGCGTCTCCGAGCGCGGCGGCTATCCCGTCGAGCAGAAGAAGATGCGGCAGTGGTGTCTGCGCGTCTCGGCCTACGCCCAGCGCCTGCTCGACGGCCTCGACGAGATCGACTGGAGCGACTCCCTCAAGGAGGCCCAGCGCAACTGGATCGGCCGCTCCGAAGGCACCGAGATGGTCTTCAAGGTAGCTGACAGCGACAAGCACTTCACCATCTTCACCACCCGCGCCGACACCATCTTCGGCGTCACCTTCATGGTGCTCGCCCCAGAGTCAGAGCTCGTCGACCGCCTCACCACGCCCGAGCAGCGTCAGGCCGTCGACGAATACCTCGCCTACGTCAAGAAGCGCACCGAGCGCGAGCGCCAGACCGACCACTCCGTCACCGGCGTCTTCTCAGGCTCCTACGCCATCAACCCCTTCACGGGCCAGAAGATCCCCATCTGGATCGCCGAGTACGTCCTCGCAGGCTACGGCACCGGCGCCATCATGGCCGTCCCCGCCCACGACTCGCGCGACTATGCCTTCGCCCGCCACTTCGGACTCCCCATCGTCCCCGTCATCGAGGGCGCCGACGTCTCCGAGCAGAGCCAGGACGCCAAGGAGGGCATCATGTGCAACTCGCCTGCCGCCGGTCCGGTGAATGGCGGCAGTGCCGCCATTAGCGACGGCTTCTCCCTCAACGGCCTCACCGTCAAGGAGGCCATCGCCGCCACGAAGAAATACGTCACCGAGAAGGGCCTCGGACGCGTCAAGGTGAACTATCGCCTGCGCGACGCCATCTTCTCGCGCCAGCGCTACTGGGGCGAGCCCTTCCCCGTCTACTATAAGGACGACATGCCCTACATGATTCCCAAGGAGTGCCTGCCCCTGGAGCTCCCCGAGGTCGACGAGTACAAGCCGACCGAGACGGGCGAGCCCCCACTGGGCCGCGCCAAGCGTTGGGCATGGGACACGAAGACCGACACTGTGGTCGATTGTTCAGCAATCGACAATAAGTCCGTCTTCCCCCTCGAGCTCAACACGATGCCCGGATTCGCCGGGTCGTCAGCCTACTACCTACGCTACATGGACCCCCACAACGACCACGCACTCGTAGGCCGCGACGCCAACGAATACTGGCGCTCCGTCGACCTCTACGTCGGAGGCTCAGAGCACGCCACCGGCCACCTCATCTACTCGCGCTTCTGGAACAAGTTCCTCTACGACTCGGGCTACACCTGCGAGGACGAGCCCTTCCGCAAGCTCGTCAACCAGGGCATGATACAGGGATGGTCGAGCTTCGTCTTCCGGCTCAAGGGCACCAACCGCTACGTCTCCTATGACCTGCTCGAGACCACCTTCGACAACGAGGCCAAGAAGCAGCGCTACTACTACCAGGGCCAGGAGGCCGACCCCATCTACACCGACATCAGCACCGTCGACGGCAAGGAGCTCGACGTGGAGAAGATACGTCAGTGGATGCCCGACTTCAAGGACGCCGAGTTCACGATGAACGCCGAGGGCAAGTATATCGTCATGCAGGCCATCGAGAAGATGTCGAAGTCGAAGTATAACGTCGTCAACCCCGACGACATCTGCGAGCGCTACGGCGCCGACACGCTCCGACTCTACGAGATGTTCCTCGGACCCGTCGAGCAGTCGAAGCCATGGGACGTCGCCGGCATCGACGGCTGCCACCGCTTCCTCCGCAAGTTCTGGAACCTCATAGCCCCCGTGGCCGACGCCTCGGAGACCGCACAGGAGGCCTCACCCGAAGAGCTCAAGGCCCTGCACAAGCTCATCAAGAAGGTGACCCAGGACATCGAGGCCTTCTCGTACAACACCGCCATCTCGGCCTTCATGATCGCCACCAACGAGCTCAGCGCCCTCAAGACGAAGAACCGCGACGTGCTCCGCACCCTCGTCGTCCTCATCGCGCCCTTCGCCCCCCACATCGCCGAGGAGCTATGGGAGATGCTCGGCGGTGAGGGCTCCGTCTGCGACGCCCAGTGGCCCGAGTGGGACGAGCAGTACCTCGTCGAGAGCCAGGTGAAGATGGGCGTGGCCTTCAACGGCAAGGCCCGCTTCGAGATGCAGTTTGCCGCCGATGCCGACAACGCCGCCATCGAGCAGGCCGTCCGCGCCGACGAGCGCACCGCCCGCTACACGGACGGCAAGCAGATCGTGAAAGTCATCATCGTGCCCAAGCGCATGATCAATATCGTATGCAAGTGAGAAAAGATGAAAGGTGAAAGATGAAAAATGAAAGATATGATTAGACCTGATTCGCGGACGGACGGCATAAGTCAGGTAATCATATTTTTCATTTTTCATCTCTCATCTCTCATCTTTAAAAACCTATCCTAAGAATCTATGACCTTAAATCACAAACTGATCATGAAGGAAGTGCAGGACTACGTCTTCATCACCATGGGACTGATCCTCTACGCCTTCGGATTCACCGTCTTCCTCATGCCCTATGAGATCGTGACGGGCGGCGTGGCCGGCATCTCGGCCATCGTCTTCTACGCCACGACCTTCCCGCTGGAGTACACCTACTTCGGCATCAACGTCGTCCTCGGCATCGTCGCCCTGCACATACTCGGATGGAAATTCCTGTCGAAGACCATCTATGCCTTCACCATGCTCTCCATCCTGCTCGGACTCTTCCAGCAGCTCATGCCCGTCGATGAGAGCGGACACTTCATCAAGATCCTGGGCGAGGGACAGAACTTCATGTCGCTCATCATCGGCTGCACCATGACGGGCTCCTCGCTCGGCATCGTCTTCCTCAACAACGGCTCGACGGGCGGCACCGACATCATCGCCGCCTCGGTCAACAAGTATCACGACGTCTCGCTCGGCACCGTCCTGACCATGCTCGACCTCGTCATCATCGGCTCCTGTCTGCTCATACCGCAGTTCGGCGACATGCTCCAGCGCGCCCACATGGTCGTCTTCGGACTCTGCACGATGGTCATCGAGAACTTCATGCTCGACTTCCTCATGAACCGCCAGCGCCAGTCGGTGCAGTTCATGATCTTCTCCAGCAAGTGGCAGGAGATAGCCAACGCCATCGGCATGAAGCTCAACCACGGCGTCACCATCCTCGACGGCCACGGATGGTATACGGGACAGGAGCGCAAGGTGCTCTGTATCCTGGCCAAGAAGAGCGAGAGCACCGTCATCTTCCGCCTCATCAAGTCGATCGACCCGCAGGCCTTCGTCTCGCAGAGCGCCGTCATCGGCGTCTTCGGCGAGGGATTCGACCAGATAAAGGTAAAAACGAAGAGCGAGAAGTGAGAGAACTGAGAAGTGAGAACTGAGAAGTGAATAGTGAATAGTGAATAGTGAAAAGTTATGAAGATTGTCTTTGCAACAAACAACAAGCATAAGCTCGACGAGATACGCCAGATCCTCGGACCGCAGTTCGAGGTGCTCTCGCTCAGCGACATCGGATGCCACGAGGACATCCCCGAGACGGGCATGACCCTCGAGGAGAACGCCCTCCAGAAGGCCCGCTACGTCTACGACCACTACCACGTCAGCTGCTTCGCCGACGACACGGGCCTCGAGGTCGACGCCCTCGGCGGGCGGCCCGGCGTCTTCTCAGCCCGCTACGCCGCCGTCATGTTTTCTGCGGCAATGCCGCAGAACACCGGACAGGCAATGCCGCAGAACACCGGACAGGCAATGCCGCAGAACGGCGGACAGGAGGGGGCCCGGCAGGTCTTTCAGGAGGCGCCTCAGCCCCACGACTCAGAGGCCAACATGACGCAGCTGCTGAGCGAATTAGCAGAAAATAACAATCGGAAGGCACGATTTCGCACCATCATTGCGTTATTAATAAAGCACGACGTATGCCCATGCGGATGCACGAGCGTGAAGGAGGAGCACCTCTTCGAAGGCATCGTCGAGGGCGAGATCACGCGTGAGCGCAGCGGTGCCGCCGGTTTCGGCTACGACCCCGTCTTCCGCCCCGCGGGCTACGACCAGACCTTCGCCGAGCTGGGCAACGACATTAAAAACCAAATCAGCCACCGGGCCCGCGCCACACAGAAACTGGCTGAATTCTTACTTAACAACACCACCAAAAGATGATGAAACGATTAGCAACACTACTCTCACTCGTGGCCCTCACCACCCTGACGGCCATCGCTCAAGTAGGCACGTGGAAGGCTTACCTCTCCTACTACGAGCCCCAGCAAATAGTCAAGGGCGGCGAGAAGCTCTACGTGCGGGCCTCCAACGGGCTCTACTACTACAACCTCAGCGACCACAGCATCACCACCTTCGACAAGGTGCGCCAGCTGAACGACAGCAAGGTGAACAACATCGCATGGAACACGCAGGTGGGCCGCCTCATCGTCGTCTATGAGAACGGCAACATCGACCTCATCGACGGCAACGACAACGTGGTCAACATCAGCGCCCTCTTCTCGAAGGTGATGATGCAGGACAAGACGGTCAACAACGTCTTCATCCACCAGCAGTATGCCTACCTGGCCACGGCCTTCGGCGTCGTCAAGGTCAACATGCAGCGGGCGGAGATCAGCGAGTCGTACATTCTCAACCAAAACATCACCAACGTGGAAGTGAAGGGCGACAGCCTTTATGCCAAGATTGTCGACACTTGGACGGAGAATAACGGCACCCCCCTCATTCCCTACCAATTCGATGGCGATATCATTGATTTCTACAACAACTGGAACAAGACCCACACCATCAACACCGCTATTTCTGGCGCACTGAATGACAACCTCATCGACCCCCACAACTGGAAACTGCTGGACAACGTCCCCGCAGGTATGTTCAGCGAGGACCTCTCCGACTGGAACGACAACATCGAGCTGGTGCGCACGCTCAACCCCGGCGGCCCGAAGAACAACAACTTCGCCTTCATGCGCCTGAAGAACAAGAAGCTCTACACCGTCGGCGGAGGCTATGCTGCCGGCACCGAGCTCAACCGCCCGGCCACCGTGCAGGTCCTCGACACGAAGGACGACGACTGGATCTTCCTCCAGGACGACATCAAGGGCAACTTCCCCGGCACGGAGGCCGCCAACTGGCAGTTCATCGACATGCTGACGGTCGACGTCGACCCGCTCGACGAGAACCACGTCTTCGCCGGCGGCCGCACCGGACTCTACGAATACTACGGCGAGGAGCTGAAGAACTACTGGAACAAGGACAACAGCATCCTCCAGTCAGCCACGTCGAGCAACCGCTACGTCATCATCGCCGGCATGTGCTACGACAAGGAGGGCAACCTCTGGATGCTGCAGACCGGCACGCCCACCAACTCGATCGTCGAGCTGACCAAGGACGGCGAGTGGAAGAGCCTGCCCCACCAGGAGCTGTCCAACGGACAGAGCAGCCTCTTCGGACTGTCGCGCATCACCGAGGACAGCCGCGGACTCCTCTGGTTCATCAATGCCCACTGGGAGACGCCCGCCTTCTTCAGCTATAACCCCGAGACGGACCAGATCATCATCAACCACCGCGCCTTCCGCAATCAGGACGGCATCAACTACGCCAGCTACAACCCCCACGACATCACCGAGGACCTGGACGGCAACATGTGGCTCAGCACGATGGACGGCCCGTTCATGCTCGAGGCCGCCAGCGTAGGCGACAACGACGCCTATCTGACCCAGGTCAAGGTGCCCCGCAACGACGGCACCAACTATGCCGACTACCTGCTGTCGGGCGTCAACATCAGGAGCATGGTCATCGACGGCGGCAACCGCAAGTGGTTTGCCACGACGGCCAACGGCGTCTACGTCATCAGTGCCGACAACCTGAGCCAGGTGGCCCACTTCACCACGTCGAACAGCCCGCTGCTCTCCGACCGCATCGAGTCGATTGCCATCGACAACGAGACGGGCGAGGTCTTCATAGGCACCGAGAACGGCCTCTGCTCCTACATGAGCGACGCCACGAACGCCGTCGAGTCGATGGAGAAGGACAACGTCTGGGCCTATCCCAACCCCGTGGTTCGCGGCTACGACGGCCTCATCACCGTCGTCGGCCTCAGCTTCGACGCCGACGTGAAGATCCTCTCCGCCAGCGGACAGCTCGTCGCCCAGGGCCGCTCCAACGGCGGCACGTTCACCTGGAACGGCCGCGACCGCAGCGGCAAGCGCGTGGCCAGCGGCATCTACATGGTGGCCGCGGCCACGAGCGACGGCAAGAAGGGCACCGTCTGCAAAATCGCTATCATCAACTAAATGAACGATAAAAGACAACTTGGTGCTATCGAATAAATAAACACTAAAAGACAACTTGGTGCTAATGATTTTAGTTACAGACCCCACCCCCAACCCCTCCCCTTGAAGGGAGGGGAGAAAGCCTCCCCCGGCCCCTCCGACCGAAGGAGGGGAGAAACCCCTCCCGGCCTCCCCGAAGGGGAGGAGTGGCTGGCGCACTGCCCGACGGGGAATGACGGCGCAGCTGCTCCCCTCCCTTCAAGGGGAGGGGGTTGGGGTGGGGTCTCTAACTTCATAGGGGGTGGGGTCTCTAACTTAATCATACCAAGTTATGTTTAAAAGGCTACTAAAAGAATGAACTCGTGCGCGCATTCCCTCATAAGCAGAATGACCGATAAGACAGCCTGGGCGGTTTACTTATTGGTTAATTCTGCTTTTATATTCAAATACGCCGCACGCACACCCTACAGCCCCCTCCTCTTCTTCGCCCTCTGGCTCATCGCAGGCGCAGGCGCCCTCTGGGCCTTCCGCCGCATCATCCGCAGCGAGCAGAGCGCCCGGTGGGCCGTGGCGGCGATGACCATCGCGGCCGTGGCACTCATCGCGACGCTGCTCATCGTCGTCGACCCGCTGAGCGTCAACGTCGACCGCTGGTCGGCCACGACCTACTGGCTCGACGCCCTCGCCGACGGCGTCTATCCCTACGGCGTCCACACCCACGTCTGCGAGACCAACTACCCGTCGCCCTTCCCCCTCTGGCACTATCTCAACCTGCCCTTCTGGCTCATGGGCGACGTCGGCCTCGGGCTCATCTTCTTCCTCCTCCTGCTGGTCGTCACCCTGCAGTGGTACCAGCGCTCCTGGCGACTCACCGCCCTGGCCCTCATGCTGCTCCTCCTCTCGCCCGCCTACTGGTGGGAGGTGGCCGTGCGCAGCGACGGCCTGAGCAACGCCATCCTCATCTTCTGCGTCGTCCTCTTCATGGAGCGCCGGCGCATCAGCTTCACCACCCACTGGCCCCTGGCAGCCCTCATCGTCGGACTGGCCGCCTCCACCCGCCTCTCGGCCATCATCCCCCTGGGACTCTATCTCGCGGCCTCCTATCTGCGCAGCAGCCGGCTGAGCCTCTGTCTTTCGCCCCTCATCGCCGTCCTGACCGTCGGCTTCTTCTTCCTGCCCTTCGTCCTCTGGGACACCGCGACGTGGCCCTTCCTCGGCCGCAACCCCCTGCTCACCCAGTCGTCCACCGGCAACCCCTGGACCCTCCTCGTCATGGCCGCCGTCGCCCTGCTGCTCATCCTGCGCTACAATAAGAATCTCTGGCGATATATGAACAGCACCGCCGCCTTCATCTTCGTCTTCTTCCTCGTAGCCATCACCTACAACCACCTCGCCAACCATGCCGGCACGCACCCCTTCGACGATGCCGACTTCGACATATCCTATCTCTCGCTGTCCTTGCCATACGCCCTCTATGCCATCGCAGCCCCAAAAACACCATCACTGAGCACATGAAAAGAGTATCAGTCATCATTCCCTGCTACAACGAGCAGGCCAACATACAGCCCCTCTACGAGGCCCTCACGCAGCTCTTCGAGAGCCAGCGCCAATATGAGTGGGAAGTCGTCATGATCAACGACGGCAGCACCGACCAGACCCTCAACGAGATCCGACGCCTCCGCGAGCACGACGAGCGCATCTGCTACGTCGACCTCTCGCGCAACTTCGGCAAGGAGCGCGCCATGCTCGCCGGCTTCGACTACGTCACGGGCGACTGCGCCGCCATCATCGACGCCGACCTGCAGCATCCGCCCATGGTCATCGCCCAGATGCTCGAGCTCTGGGAGCAGGGCTATCAGGACGTCTACGCCCAGCGCCAGACGCGCGGCCGCGAGAGCTTCATGCGCAAGCACCTGACGCGCATCTACTATCGCATCCTGCAGCGCCTGGCCGACACCGAGGTGCTCATCAACGTGGGCGACTTCCGCCTCCTCGACCGCCGATGCATCGACGCCCTGCGACAGCTGCGCGAGACGCAGCGCTACACCAAGGGCCTCTACTGCTGGATAGGCTTCCGCAAGACGTTCGTGCCCTTCACGACCGACGACCGCCGACGGGGCCACTCCTCGTTCAACGCCTGGAAGCTCTTCAACCTCGCCGTCGAGGGTATCACCAGCTACTCCACGGCCCCCCTGCGCATGGCCACCATCATGGGCACCGCCATCTCCCTGCTGGCCTTCGTCTACATGATCGTCGTCCTGCTGAAGACCATCATCGTCGGCGAGCCCGTCCCCGGCTATCCGACGCTCATCTGCGTCATCCTCCTGCTCGGCGGCCTCCAGCTGCTCTCCATCGGCATCATCGGCGAATACCTCAGTCGCATCTTCCATGAAACGAAGCAGCGACCCGTCTACATCGTCAACGAGAAGGCCGTCAACGAGCAGCCGAACGCGCTCGATTTGTAAACATAATTCGCAGTTTTCCGGACCATTCAGCTAACCCTTTGATTTTCAACAGAATAATATATGCATAAACAAGAAACGGTCCTTCTCCATCCAAGAAGCGGTGCTTTTCCGATCGAAAAGCGGCACTTCTCTGCCCGAAAAGCACCGCTTCCCGTCGAGTGGGGTAGGGCAGTGTCAAGAAAAATGATAGTCCTACGGAGCCTCATCGTCCTCCTGCTCATTGCCGCCGCCACAACCCAGGCCCGCGCACAGCTCATCATCGACGGCCGCCGCACCCACTACGACGCGCGCACCAACACGCTGCTGGCCTGCGTTCCCCGCACGCTCTTCGGCACGTCGCCCGTGCTCAGCGTCAGCACGTCCGACTCCCTCTGGGCCAGCGTCAGCATCGCCTCACAGCCCGTCCAGGACAGCTGCTACTTCCGTAAGATCCGCGCCGGCGTCATCTATCCCGTCGTCATGACCGACACACTCGGCCAGACCGTCGTGCGCAACCTGCAGTTCACCTTCCTCCCCGTCGTCCATCTCCACGGACAGATAGGCTACGACTACATCGACGCCACCATCGACTTCACCGACCCCGACGCACCCTCCACCGCGCAGCTCGCCACACGCGTCAGATGGCGCGGCGGCACGACCAACGCCCCCGGCAAGCACAAGCGCAACTACAAGCTGAAGCTCGCCCAGGACACCACCCTGCTCGGCATGCGCCATGACGACAGCTGGATCCTCGACGCCGGACAGGCCGACGTCTTCCGACTGCGCAACCGCATCGCCATGGACCTGTGGAACGACATGGCCCCCAAGCCCTACTGGGCCGACCGCGAGCCCGAGGCCCGCTCGGGCGTCAGCGGCCGCGTCGTCGAGGTCTTTCTCGACGACGACTATCGCGGCTTCTACAACCTCTCGGAGAACATGGACCGCAAGCAGCTGAAGATCCGCAAGGTCAACCCCGAGACGGGCCAGATCCGCGGATGCCTCTACAAAGGCATCAACTGGGATGCCACACAGATGTTCGACTCCATCACCGCCTACGACAACACCCGCGGCCGCCTGCGCGGATTCGAAGTCAAATACCCCGACCTCGAGGACAACGACACCACCGACTGGGCACCACTCGTCGAGGCCATCAACATCGCACGAACCAGCACCGACGAGGACTTCGCACAGTGCGTCGAAGACTACTACGACCTGGAGCCCATCTTCTACTACAACATATTCGCCAGCATCACCAATGCCTACGACAACAGCGGCAAGAACATGTACTGGGCCATCTACGACAAGAACATCGACCGCCGACTGACACCCGCACCATGGGACCTCGACGCCACCTTCGGACAGCGATGGGGGACCGTCCTCACGGGCGAGGAGGACCCCGAGGTGAACCCCATCGTGCCGGAGAGCATGAACGACGTCGACGTCTTCATCTTCTACTGGCTCCTCAAGACCAACTACAAGGGCTACAACGACCGGCTCAACAGCCGCTACCGCGAGATGCGACAGCCCGGCGGACTGCTCCACACCGACTCGCTCATCCAGCGCTTCACCGACTACTACGAGCTCATCACCGCCAGCGGCGCCGCACAGCGCGAGGCAGGCCTCTGGAGCGGCGACAGCGACGTCAAAGGCGAGGCCATCGACTTCGACGCCGAGTACGCCTACATCTGCCAGTGGATCGAGCGCCACATGGACGAGATCGACCGCCACACCTTCCCCCTCTACTTCAACGACGCATTCTTCGGACGCGACTCAGAAGGCATCGCCGCCGTCCCCGCAGAAAGAGATGGGGCGGGGTATGTCTATGACCTGCAGGGGCGACGGTCGCCCCGCCACGCCCAGCTTCGCCCCGGCCTGTACATCGACGGCAGAGGGCGGAAAGTGGTTGTAAGGAGACGATAGCGGGGTATATACTATAGTTATAGGAATATAGAAATGGTTATTATGAAGAAGTTACAGACCCCACCCCCAACCCCTCCCCTTGAGGGGAGGGGAGCAGCTGCGCCGTCATCCCCGTCGGGCAGCGCGGTAGCCACTCCCCTCCTTCGGAGGGGTTGGGGGAGGCTTTCTCCCCTCCCCTCAAGGGGAGGGGTTGGGGGTGGGGTCTCTAACTTCATTATACATCACTAATATACTATAAACACAATCAATAAAAAAAATGTTGCATCCTTGTCGTCGTCTGATCACGCTCCTGCTGCTCATCCTGACAGCAGCGACGGCCCGTGCACAGACCGACGCCTACGATGCCAACAACTACCGGCCGAAGAACGACCAGACCGTCGTCAGCCGCACCAACCTGCCCATCGTCTTCATCGACACCCGTGGCACCATCATCCACAAGGCCTACCGCGTGGCCGTCCGGATGAAGATCATCGACAATCCTGACGGCATGAACTACGGCGACACCATCGCCAACCCCGACCAGCGCACCGACTACGACGGATGGATAGCCCTGCGCTATCGCGGCAACTCGTCGTTCTCGCTCTCGGCCAAGAAACCCCTCAGCCTGAAGACCATCGAGACCGACGACGTCGACGGACCTAAGCGCAAGACGACGCTGCTGGGCATGCCACGCGACCACGAATGGGTGCTGCTGGCACCCTTCAACGACCGCAGCATGATCCGCGACGCACTCATGTTCCAGCTCTCACGACCCTTCTTCGAGTTCACACCACGCGTGCGCCACTGCGAGGTCGTCATCGACGGCACCTACTATGGCGTCTACCTCATCGCCGAGACGCCCCGCAAGGGCAAGAACCGCCTCGACCTCGACGACCCGGGCTCTGAGGGCGACGCACTCACGGGCGGCTACCACCTGCAGGTCGACCGCAACGACGAGCCGACGTTCGCCTCGCGCTACCCCGCCGTCGACGCCGACGGCGTGGCCTACCGCCGCTACTATCGCATCTACTTCCAGTATAAGGACCCCGACTACGACGAGATCACCGCCCAGCAGCGACAATACATCCAGCAGGCCGTCTACCGCATGGAGAGCAGCCTCAAGAGCGACGACTTCGCCGACCCCGACACGGGCTACCGACAGTATCTCGACGTCACCTCCTTCATCGACCAGATGCTGACGCAGGAGTTCGCTGCCAACATCGACGCCTACCGCCAGAGCTTCCACATCTACAAGCGGCGCGACAGCCAGGACCCGCGATTCAAGACCACCATCTGGGACTTCAACATCGCCCTGGGCAATGCCAACTATATCGGCGCGTGGCGCACCGACGGGTGGCACTATCAGAACACGTGGGAGTCGGACCTCACGGCCTACTACAAGATACCCTTCTGGTGGGCCCGGCTGATGGAGGACTCCACTTACGTCAGCGAGCTGCGACAGCGCTGGGCCCTCTATCGCCGCACCACCTACAGCGAGCGCCACATCACCCATACCATCGACTCGCTCGTCAGCCTCCTCGACGCCGACGGCGCCCGCGAGCGCAACTATCAGACGTGGCCCATCTGGGGCCGCGCCATCTGGCCCGTGCCTTACCATAAGATGGTCAACACGTGGGAAAAGGAAATAGAATACCTCAGGACGTGGATCACGGAGCGCCTCCACTGGATGGACACGGAGCTCGGCTACGTCGCTGAGGAGCCACAGCCCGAGCCGCTGACCGTCGACCCGGCGGTCAAGGCCTACTACAACATGAAGGGCCAGCGGCTGCCGTCGCTCGGCTCAGCCACGGGCTTCGTCATCATACTCTACACCGATGGAACAACAAAGAAAATCTACATCCGCCCCTGACGGCCGACGCATGACACACGTCGACATGCTCAAGGCGCTGGCCATGCTGCTCGTCGTCATGGGTCACGTCTTCTATTTCTGCACCTATAATGAGACGAGCTTCGACGACGAGCTCATCTTCAACGTCATCTGCACCTTCCACGTGCCACTGTTCTGGTTTCTCTCTGGCTTCGTCGTCTATGAGGCGCCCACGGCCCGCAAGTCGATGCGCAAGTCGTGGAGCTTCCTCCGACCCATGCTCGTCGTCGGACTGGCCAACGCCCTGCTCATCGGCAAGGTCAGCGACTTCTTCCTCTGCGGCGGCCACAACGGCTACTGGTATCTCCTGGCCCTCGCCATCTTCTACCTCGTCATGCCTGTATTCCGGGTAACGTCAAATCTGCTGATAAATAAAAAAGGTTACACGTTCCTGGCCGACATCCTGCTGGCCATGGCCGTCTGGATGGTGTTCAAGGTGCTGGTGCATCTGCCCGAGCCGATCCTGTCGGTGTTCACTATATACAGCTGCTACATCTTCTGGCCATTCTTCATCATCGGATTTCTTGTGAGGAAATACGAGCTACACCGACTGCTCACCCAACGCCACAGCCTCGCCAAGGGACTCCTCCTGGCCGCCGCCTACGTGCTGACACTCACGGCCTGCTACGACAGGCTGCAGACGCTGGAAGGACTGACGTCCGTCGTCGTCGAGGGCCTCATCGCCCTGCTGGCCATCGCAGCCCTCTTCGCCCTGTTCTATCAGCTGCGCGACAACCAGTCAGCGGTCAGCCGACAGCTCCTCTTTGTCGGGCGCCACACGCTCCACATCTACATCTTCCACTACTTCTTCATCCGCTTCATCTCGACGCCCTTCCTGCAGGGGCCGCAGATGAACGTTTTCCTGAAGCTGGCCATCGTCACGGCCATTGCCGTGGCCGTCGTCTATGCCTCCATCCTCCTCGGCTGGCTCTACGACAGGGCCAAGCAGCGGCTCACTCGTATTCTATGTGGTTGAGGCGCCGCATGATGTTGGTCATCGGGCGGGTGAACACGAGGTAGGGCCGTCCGCTGACCTCCACGACCTCATAGCGATAGTCGTCGACTTCGTAGGTCGGCTCCTTGTAGGCCAGCAGCCGCTGATGGGGCATCAGTCGGCTCAGGTCCTCATCGTCGAGCACGAAGGTCACCTTGCTGACCGCTGTCGTCGACTCAGGCAACTGCCATACGTAGAGCGAGCGGTCGGCGCATAGCTCCGGCTGGGCGTAGGCCGTCGTGTCGGCCTCAATGCGTCTGACGACATCGTCGGGCAGGAAGACGAGCTTCTCCTTGCCATAGAGCTTGGCCGCACAGCGCATGTTGACGTCGGTAGAATCGAAGGCCATGTAGGAGCAATAGTATCCGAACGTGATGCATGGATTAACGTAGTGGCTGCGGAAATAGTCCATCACCCGGTTCTCGCCACGCACAGGACAGCTGACGGCAATCAGCTCGCGGCCCGGCGACATCATCTGCGCCTCGGCCTTGCGCCAGCAGTCGAGGTTCTCCTGCCTGACCATATAGGCCGGCACGAACATGATCAGCATGACGACGCAGGCCAAGACCGTCAGCCGCTTCTGCCACAGGCTGCCCAGCCGCATCGCCAGCATCCCGACCAAGAGCGTCATCGAGATGAACTCGACGAAGAAGCAGACGCGCTCAAGGTTGGTGCCGCACAGCACGACGATGCCTACGGCCGCCAACAACGCCACAAAGGCCGGTAAACGCTCGCTGACGGCCTTTCTCGTCGCCGCCTTATCTCTGCGCCAGCAGATGGCCAGAGTGAGCAGGAGAAGCCAGAAAACGCGCATATTGAACACCAGGTTGACTGCTCCGCTCAGGAGGCGGTTCATCATGCTGATGCCCTCCGTCGATCGGTTCCAGATGCCCGGCGAGGCGAGCACGCAGAGGGTGCCCACCATATACCACAGCATGGGGATCGTCAGGCGTCGGGCCGTCGGCTCCTTCCTGTTGATAAAGAGATAGGCAGCGAAGCCTATGCTCATGGGCAGCGAGAGCCCCTCGTGGCTGCAGCCGACGAAGAAGGCGAGAGGTGAGAGCAGCACCGTCGCCACGCTCAGCGGCCGCTCCTTCTGGCGTCGCATCCAGAGCAGCAGGCCCATCGTGGCGGTGAGCACCCACAGGTAGTTGAACGTGCCGAGGTCCCACAGCAACGTCGTCGCCAGTCCCTGGAAGACGACGAGCACGAAGAAGCTGACCAGCGTGGCGGCAAAGAGCCGTCGGGCGGGGTCGGCCGTCAGCCAGACGCTCGTCAGATGGACGAGCAGGACAAAGAGCAGCGTGTTCAGCACCTGCAGCACCACAGGGGGGATAAAAACGAGGAAGGCCTGCGCCAGCAGATGGACCACCCATCGGCCGTTGGTCACGAGATAGTGGGTCCACTGCGATCGGAACAGGTCGCCCAGCGAACGGATCGGCTCGACGGGCGCCGAGTCGTCCGCTTGCCACATGAAGCGATAGATGACGTCGTCGCTCAGTGACGGCGCGTCGAGCAGGTTCAGGCAGAGCATGGCCACGCCGAGCAGCGTGAGGAAGAGATAGTAGGGTTTCTGTTGCTTCATGCGTTTCTCATTTTTTGGCTCAGCCATGCATAGAGCCCTCTGAGGCGAAGGCTCGGCAGGGCGAAGAACAGTCGTTGCTTCAAGGTCAGGGGCCGGCCCAGTCGGCGGGCGTCGGCGAGCAGTTCCTGATAATAGCGGCTCGCTGACCACTCCTGGCGGTGCTGCCACGTGGCCACGGCGAACATGTTCGCCAGGCGGTCGCAGAGCATGTCGGCCTCGTAGGCCGCACGACAATCGGCAGGGATCGACAGTCGGCGCAGCTCGTTCAGCTCATAGCAATAGTCGGCCGTCCAGCGGAACGAGTTCGACGTGTGCTCAGCGCCCTTGTCGTAGACCGACTCGCGGACGACGGCCACGGGCCGCTCCGTGCTGAACGCCAGTCGCAGCCAGAAGAGATAGTCCTCGCCGTTGACGATATGGCGCGGCACGTCGAACAGCCACGGCGTCAGCACGCTGCGGCGATAGAGGTTGCCCCAGGGCACGCCGATGGGTCCGTCGGCCCGTACGGCCATGGGGCGGAAGTCGGCCATGGGTATGAGGTCCCTGTGCTCATCGGGCAGCAGATGGCCGTTGCCCAGCACGATGTCGACGTCGGGCGTTGCCTTAGCCATCAACAGCTCAAGGGCATCAGATGGCAGACGGTCGTCGCTGTCGACGAAGCTGACCCACTCGCCGCGAGCCCTGCTGACGCCCACGGCGCGGGCTACGGAGCGCCCCTTGTTCGGCTGGTGGACGACGCTGACGCGGCGGTCCTTCGCCGCATAGCCGTCGATGATCGTCGCCGTCGCATCCTCCGACCCGTCGTCGACGAGCCACAGCTCCACGTCCTCCACTGTCTGCCGCAGGATGCTCTCGATGCACTCCGCAATGGTGTCGGCTGAATTATATATAGGTACGACGACTGAAATCATATGTTATAGATAGGAAAACCTCTTATTTAGTTTTTAGGTTATAAAAAAGCAGTGTGGATTAATTAGAGACCTCACCCCCAGGAATATGGTGTATGAAGAAGTTAGAGACCCCACCCCCGACCCCTCCCCTTGAAGGGAGGGGAGTGGCTACCGCATTGTCCGACGGAAATGACGGCGCAGCTGCTCCCCTCCCTTCAAGGGGAGGGGTTGGGGGTGGGGTCTGTAACTTTCTCATACGAAAGCTGCCTGACACTTTTCTTTATTCGAAGAAAAATCAGCGCTGCCTGCTGACCACCTTGCGGTATCCGCCCTGGCCGTCGGGCTGCAGATAGATGCCACCACGGGGCTGACCCCCAGACACCCGGCGACCTGACAGGTCATAACAGACAGCGGCGCCAGCAGCGGCTGAAACGGGCCGTTCGTCGATGGCCGTGGGTGTGAAGGGATTCTCCTGCTCCTCAGGAATCTCCTCGAGCATCTCGGCGCAGAAGAAGTCGATGTCCTCCTGGCTGACGCCCAGCTTGGTGCGGAAGTAGCTGTTGAAGCGGTCGCGCAGCGTCTCGCCCTCCATGCCGTCGATGAAGTTGAAGACCTCGTCGATGGACTCCTTCTTGTCGAGTCCGGTGGTCATGAAGCTCAGCTCATAGTCCTTGATGAGCTCGCTGTAAGGCACGCCCAGCAGACCCTCGAGCAGGAACGACAGATAGCCCGTGCGGTCGCGGCCGTAGATGCAGTGATAATAGATGCCGCGGCCCACGCGCAGGTTGTTGACGATGAACTCAAACTCCTGGCGCCACTTGTATTTCCACAGATACGTGTCGATGTTCGACGGAATCTGGCCGCTGTCGTTCGTATAGAGATAAGTGGGCACCTCGCCGGCCGGCGTAGAGCTGCTGCCATGGAACCCGAAGACGGAGACGCCCGACTGCGCCTGGTTGTCGATGGCCTCACGATAGTTGCGCATGTCGATCTCAGCGTCAACACCCAGCTGGCGCAGCATCGCCAGTCCCTCAGGCGTCGCCTCGTAGGCCCAGTTGAGCTCCGAGCCGCGGAAGAGCTTGCCGTAGCGGATGCGCATGCCGTCAGTCGTCTCAATGCCGCCCAGGTCGCGCACGTTTAACACGTTGCCGTCGATGCGGAGCATGCGCACCTGTCCGCTGGTCGCGATCTGACCCTTCTGCAGCAGCTGGCCGGCGTCGTCCTTCACCTCATAGTAGTAGGTGCGCTGCGGGATGAGGTTGTAGAGCGTCACCTTGTTGTCGTCGGTGAACACGTCGTAGACGATGGAGTCCTCGTGCGTCGTGGCGTCGCAGCAGACGATGTGGAGCGAGTCTGTCCGATAGTAAGGCACGTCGATGACGAGCGGGTTGGGATAGTAGACGACCAGTCCGCCGTAAGGCTTATAGTCGGCCAGCCGCGAGGGCTCGCCCGGCATGTAGGACACCTCCCTCATGTAGCGCTTGACGATCTCGTTCTCGACGTTCACCTTGTAGTTAAGCTCCAAGACCTGCTGGGCCCGGCCGACAGCTGAGCCCATGATGAGCATCACGATGAGCGACAGGCCCTGCTTCAGATAACACTTATTCTTCATCTTTCTTATTATTGTTTCTATAAGTTAAGGCAAATCTCACTAACAGATAGTTGATCGGCACGACCATCACGAAGACGGGCAGCGGCGCCACCTCGCGGCTCACGCCCAGCCACAGCACCACGTTGAGCAGGCCCACGCCGATGAGATAGTTCATCACGTGGCTCAGTCCGAAGCTGGCGGCACGCCCGACGGACATGCCCACGCGGAACGTGAAGCGCGACGACAGGACATAGTTGCAGCAGAAGCTGACGGCGTAGCCGATGGTGTAGGCCAGCGTGGGGTTCATGACTGAGAGCAGCACATAATAGACGCCGTAGTGGATGGCCGTCGCCACGACGCCCACGACGCCGAACCGCACAATCTCGGCCATCCGCCCGCTCTTCATCCACTCCATCGCCTCAAAACATGTTCAGCTCAGCTCCAGCATCCGCTCGATGGGCTTGACGGCCTCACGGGCGATGGCGGGATCGACGTCGACGCTGGGCCACTCGTACTTCAGGCAGTTGTAGATCTTCAACAGCGTGTTCATCTTCATGTACTGACACTCGTTGCAGTGGCACCCTATCGTGCCCTCCGACACCTCAGGCGGCACGGGATAGAACACGGTCTGGGGGCACCGTCGCTCCATCTCGTGCAGGATGCCGGCCTCCGTGGCCACGATGAACGACTCGGCAGGATGCTCGACGGCATATTTCAGCAGCACGGCCGTCGAGCCCACCACGTCGGCCACCCGCAGCACGGGGCCCTTACACTCGGGGTGGGCCAGCACCACGGCCTCGGGGTGCTCGCGCTTCAGCTCGAGGATGGCCTCGACGGAGAATCGCTCATGGACATGGCATCCGCCCTGCCAGAGGAGCATCTCGCGGCCCGTCACGGAGTTGATGTAGGAGCCGAGGTTATAGTCGGGTCCGAAGATGATCTTCTCGTCCTTGGGGAACGTGTCGATGATCTGTCGGGCGTTACCGCTCGTGACGACCACGTCGGTCAGCGCCTTCACGGCCGCCGTCGTGTTGACATAGCTCACCACCTTGTAGCCCGGGTGCTCCTCCTTGAATCGCTTCAGGTCGTCGGCACGGCACGAGTCGGCCAGCGAGCAGCCCGCATTGAGGTCGGGGCAGAGCACCAGCTTGTCGGGCGACAGCAGCTTACAGGTCTCGGCCATGAAGTGTACGCCGGCCATGACGATGATCTTCGCGTCCGTCTCTGCAGCCTTGCGGGCCAGCGCCAGCGAGTCGCCGATGAAGTCGGCCGCCTCCTGGATGTCGCCCGTCGTGTAGTAGTGGGCCAGCAGGACGGCGTGCTTCTCCTGGCAGAGTCGGCGTATTTCAGCTTTCAAGTCAACGGGTTCGTCGATGTAACCCTGTTTGATCCATTCAGTTTTCAACATGACATTATAATTATAATTCCTTTTTTTCTTTTTAAAATAAATAGATATGTATATGATGATGTGGCGTTGATAAGTTGATAACTTTCCGACGTTTTTCTTGCTCATCTCGTTATCCACCCGCGGTCAGACGTTTATCCACACCAGCGGTGGATTCTTTCGCCCTGTGAATGAGCCGGATGCAGCGGTTATCCACAGTTTCCGCATTTTGACTCTTGGCGCACAGTTCGCATAACTTTTTTTGCTCCTGAGTGTGGAAAAATGGCTCGTTACGTGTGCGTAAAACTTGCGTAATTCACACCTGCGGATTGTCCACAGCGTTATCCACAACGTTACGGCCGAGTTATCCACACGGTTATCCACAGCTCGTGGGCGTGAAGATCAGGTCGTGGGCAAACTGATAGATGACGATGCCGGCCGTCACGGAGACGTTCATCGAGTGCTTCGTGCCCAGCTGCGGAATCTCCAGGCAGGCGTCGCTCAGGTCGATCACCTGCTGGCTGACGCCCTTCACCTCGTTGCCCAGCACGACGGCATAGCGCCGGGCCGCATCGGGACGGAACTCATGGAGCAGCGTCGACCCTTCAGCCTGCTCGATGCTCAGTATGGTGTAGCCCTGCTGGCGCAACTCGTTGACGGCCTCCGCGGCCGACGGGCAGTGGCGCCAGCTGACGCTGTCCTCAGCGCCCAGGGCGGTCTTGTGGATTTCGGGGTGGGGTGGGGCGCCAGTGATGCCGCAGAGCAGCACCTGCTCGACGAGGAACGTGTCGGCCGTGCGCAGCACCGACCCCACATTGTGCATCGAGCGCACGTCGTCGAGCACGACCGTCAGCGGCAGTTTCTTGGCCTCGTGAAACTCCTCGGCCGTCAGTCGCTTCATCTCAATCGTGCGCAGCTTTCTCATGGATGACATGCTTGATGCGGTCGATGACGGTCTGGGGCTGGATGTCGGCCAGACAGTGATAGTCGCCAAATTTGCAGGGGCGCTGCCCGTAGATGCTGCACGGGCGGCAGCTGAGGTCGAGGCCGATGGCGTTCTCCGTCGACTGGTGGAAGCCCATGAATCCGGCCAGGGGGTGCGTGGCTCCCCAGACGCTGACGACGGGTGTGCCCGTCAGCGAGGCCATGTGCATGTTGGCCGAGTCCATCGACAGCATGACGTCGAGATGGCTCATGAGGATGAGCTCCTGGTGCATCGTCTCCAGATGCCATCCGCAGTAGACGCACCTGGGCCACCGCTTGACCCACTGTGGAAACACCTCGTCCTCCTTCCGGCCGCGGCCGAAGAGGAAGATGCGGCACTTCGGATAGGTCTCAATCAGGCCCTCGATGACCTGCTCCATGCGCTTTGTCGGGTAGACCTTGCCCTCATGGGCGGCGAAGGGCGCGATGCCGATCCACTGCTCCCATGAGCGCTTCGGCCCGACGATGCGGGGCAGCATGTTGAGATTGCCGCCCTCGGGGGGGAAGACGCTGCGGAAGTCGTCGAGCCGGTGGATGGGGAACCCCAGGCGGGCGAAGACGTCGGCATAGCTCTCGAAGGGCGTCGTCAGCTGCTCGAGCACCTTGTTAGTACGGCTCACCAGCCGCCGCCGCTCCTGGCGGTGCTTCTCGATGTGCTCCACGCGGAAACGCCCCAGGTTGAAGCGCATGCGCAGGTATTCCGAGCGCAGCACCGAGTGCAGGTCGGCGATGTGGGTGGGCTGCTTGGCCACCAGCCGGCGGTAGAGGGCGTTCAGTCCGCGCACACCGTGGTACTCCTGGTGCACGTCGGCCGCCATGAAGTTGACGTTCGGAGCCAGATCCTCGAAGAACGTCCGGGCATAGGGCCGCGAGAGCACCGTGATGCGCACATCAGGATACTCCCGCGCCAGGGCCCACACCACGGGCACCGTCATGGCGACGTCGCCCAGGGCCGAAAACCTCATGACGAGGATATGTTCGTGTTTCACGACTTTATTTCTTATTAAACAATAAAAGATAACTTGGTACAAATGAATTTAATCACAGACCCCACCCCCGACCCCTCCCCTTGAAGGGAGGGGAGCAGCTGCGCCGTCATTCGCGTCGGGCAGTGCGGTAGCCGCTCCCCTCCCTTCAAGGGGAGGGGTTGGGGGTGGGGTCTGTGATTTTATCATACCAAGTTATTATTTTAAAGTTACTTATTTTTTCTTATACAGTACCGGGTTCGTCGCCGGGTCGTTGTACATCTTCATCTGACGATAGACCTTCATGTACTTGCGGCCCTCCTGGATGTCCTCCAGCAGCTGGTCGATGGCCGTCGACAGGTCCACACGCTGCTCCTGCAGCACCTCGAGTTTCTGGCGGCAGCGAGCCACGTGCTCCTCAGAGGCATCCGTGCGGTCGGCCTGCTCCTGCATGTGCCATATCTTCAGCGCCAGGATCGACAGGCGGTCGACGGCCCACGCCGGGCTCTCCGTGTTCAGCCGCGCCTCGGGCAGCGGACGCACGTCGCTGTAGAGGCGGCGGAAATACGTGTCGATCTCCTCCACCAGGTCCGTGCGGTCCTGGTTGGAGCGGTCGATGCGGCGCTTCAGGCCCAGCGCGTCGGCCGGGTCGATGTGGGGGTCGCGGATGATGTCTTCCAGATGCCACTGCACCGTGTCGATCCAGCACTTCAGGTAGAGCTGGTATTCTATCGAGTCGCGGTCGTAGGGGTTGCGGATGGGTGTGTCCACATGGTCGGTCAGGTGATAGTCGCGTATCGCCTGCTGGAAAATCTGGTTCGCTTGTTCAGTAAAGGTCATTGTCTTCTTGTCTTAATGAGATGTTTTTAATAATTCAATCTGCAAATATAGCCATCTTTTTCCATATAGCCAACCTTTTTCCATATTTTTAAGAAAATAAAGGCCGCCAGGCGTCTGTTCAGCGAATGGCGAACAGCCTGCGGCCTGAACGATTGGTAAGTTCAACTTGGGTTATATTCATACCGCATAGCGGTCTTATAAAAACAAATCTAAACAGACATTATGATAATGGTATCAATATGGTGATTAATTCCCGACAGCGGTCAACACCTCCCTGCCGCTGATTTCAACGCCCCCCTGCTAACTGTGGTCAACGCCCCCCTGCCCCCCTCTAATCTTAGAGGGGGAGTTGGATACCACCGTAGGAGAGGATGAGCGCGTTGACACCAGCGGAGGCGGGCGGCTTGCACGCTATATAACTCCCCCTCTAAGATTAGAGGGGGGCAGGGGGGCGTTGAAATCAGCGGCAGGGGGGTGTTGACCGCTGTCGGGTATTTATCACCACATTGAGAAAATGTTTTATTATGTTTTTTTGGTTTTTGATTTGTTTTTGTAAGACGCGTAGCGTTCATCACAAATAATGAAAACACTATCGCTGTAGGATTGAAAATGGCCGAGAAAGTTGTTGTTTTGTCATTATTTTTCGGAATAATTCTGTCGGAAAACACAAACCGCTGTCTTTCAGACGGATAATGATATGCGAAAAATGAAGCGGTGCTTTTCGCCCCAAAAAGCACCGCTTCTTGCATTGAGAAGCGGTCCTTTTCGGGCCGTGAAGGGCCGCTTTGTCTGTGGAAGGGCCTTCATTTGTAAATAAAATTCTGAAATGTGTTGAACGCTCCGCGGTACAGCCTCAACTCCATGAATTGTGTAAGTTAGAGACTCCTCTCCCCGCTCGGTCCGTAGGGACGCTTGCCTAAGCAAGAACCACTCCTTAGTTTTTCTTCTTCCCGAAGGTCTCCTGTGAGAGGTCGGAGAAGAAGTCGTAGTTGAGTGTGCGGCTGAGCTGCTGGAGGAGGCGCGTGTTGATGTCTTCGCGCACGAAGATGTTGTAGACGTTGGTGCGCTCGCAGCCGAGCGACCTGGCTACGCTGACGACCGACGCGTGGCGCTGGTCCATCACTTCCTTGATACGGTGTCCGATGTGCATAGTTGTTATGTTGGTTTTTTAGATGTTGCGTCGATACTGTGTGGGGGTCATCTCGAAGGTCTGCTTGAAGACGCGGCTGAAGTAGCCGACGTCGTCGAAGCCGCAGCGCAGGGCGACGTCGCCGATGGGCATGGCCGTGTCGGCCTTGAGGAGGCGCTTGGCGCGGGCCAGTCGGAGGCGCATGACGTAGACGGAGGCGTTCTGTCCGGTGAGTGCGAGGATCTTGCGGTTCATCTGTGCGCGGCTGATGGCCATCTCGCGGGCGATGGTCTCCATGTCGACGGTGCCCTTGGCCATGAGTCGGTAGACGGTGTCGACGAGGCGGTTCATCCACTGGCGGTCGGCGGCCGAGAGGTTGGCGGAGGCGGAGGCGGTGGCGTCGTCGGCCGAGGCTGTCTGTGCGTAGCGCTGTTGCATGAGTCGCTGTCGCTCCATGAGCTTGCTGACGCGGACGAGGAGCTCGTCGGAGTTGAAGGGCTTGACGAGGTAGGCGTCGGCGCCGGCCTGGAGTCCGCTGACGCGGTCGGCCTCGGTGGTCTTGGCCGTGATGATGATGATGGGAATGTGGCTGAGGAGCTCGTCGCTGCGGATGCGTCGGCAGAGGTCGAGTCCGTTGATGTCGCCCGGCATCATGATGTCGGTGATGATGAGGTCGGGCACTGCGTCGCGGGCTTTCTGCAGGCCCTCCTCGCCGGTGTGGGCATAGAGCAGGTGGCTGTCGGATTGGAGGTGCATGCCGATGTAGAAGGCGATGTCCTGGTTGTCCTCGACGATGAGGATGCGTCGGCGCTCGGGGGCCTGGGGGTTGGCGGGGGGGGCGGCCAGTGCGTCGGCGTCGGGCTGCGGGTCGTCGCCCATGTGATAGGGCAGGGTGGTGAGTGTGGGCTGGCTGTCGTCGTCGACGACGACGGGCTGGTGGCGGCGGTCGGCATGGAGGGGCAGCAGGACGGTGAAGGTGCTGCCCTGTCCGGGGATGCTGGTGGCGCTGACGGTGCCGTTCATGGCCTCGGTCATGACGCGCACGAGTGATAGTCCGATGCCGGTGCCGATGTCGCCCGTGTGGTTCTCGCCCTGGAAGAAAGCGTCGAAGATGTACGGCAGGTCGCTGGCGGGTATGCCCTGTCCGGTGTCGAAGACCTGTAGCTTCACGCGGCTCTGTCCGCTCTGCTCGAAGGTGACGTTGATGCGCCCGTAGGTGGGGGTGTATTTGATGGCGTTGGCGACGAGGTTGGTGACGATGCGCTGCACGTAGTCGGGGACGAAGTCCATCTGGAGAGAGGTCAGCGAGTGGGTGAACGTGAGCTCCTGTCGCTTGCTGTCGGCATAGGGCCGGAAGTTGTCGACGACCATCGTGATGTAGGCGATGATGTCGGCGTGGCGCCACTTGGGCGTGCCGATGGCCGAGCGTACCTTGGAGATGTCGAGCAGCTGGTTGATGAGGCCCAGCAGGGAGTTGCCCTGGCGGACGATCATCTTGGCCGAGGAGCGCACCTGCGACATGTCGTCGACGTCCTGCTCCTCGAGCTGGTGGCCCAGTCCGAGGATGACGGTCAGCGGTGTGCGGAACTCGTGGGTGATGTTGGTGAAGAAGGTCTCGCGGGTCTGCTGCATCTGCTGCATCATGCGCTGGCGGTTGAGCCGTTCGCGATAGTGATACCACATGAAGGCGATGATGCTGATGGCGAGCAGCAGGATGACGACGGCGGTCAAGAGTGTGAGGCGGTGGGCGGAGCGCTCCAGCTGCAGGTCCTGCTCGGCCATCCGGAGGTCGTGCTGGCGTCGGCTGCGCTCCAGGTTGAGGCTCATTTTCTGGATCTGGTTGACGGTCTGCAGGTTGAGGACGCTGTCGCTGAGCAGCTGGGCCGTCTTGTGGTGGTCGAGGGCGAGGCGCAGGTGGCCCGTCTGCTCGTAGAGGTCGGCGTAGAGGGTCTCCACCTCGGCGCGGTGCTCCACTGACCCGCTGCGCCGGGCCGTGGCGTGGGCGGCGTCGAGATAGCGGCGGGCCTCGTCGAAGCGGCCCAGCTTGATGAGCAGCCTGACCATGCTGAGGGCCGACTCCAGTCGGTGCCAGTCGTCGGGGCTGCCGTCCATGAGTCGGTAGGCCGTCAGGTATTCGTCGAGGGCCTCGTCGAGGCGTCCGTCGTGCTCGTAGAGCTCGCCGAAGTGTGAGTGGCAGAGCGAGAGGCCGAGCGTGGAGCCGGCCGCCTCGTTGAAGCGCAGCGACTGGCGGTAGTAGTGCCAGGCGGAGTCGGTCTGCCCCAGCTGCTCCTTGATGGCGCCCAGGTTGGCCATGTTGATGGCCTGGCCCAGGTCGCTGCCCAGTCGGCGCTCGCCGTCGAGGGCGAGGCGCAGCACGCTGTCGGCCATCTCGAGCATGCCTATCGAGAGGTAGACGTTGCCCAGGCCGTTGAACGAGACGACCTGATTCTTCAGCGACGAGGGGCTCTCCTGGTCGGACATCTCCTTGCTCAGGCGGGCGGCCAGCGTGTGAAACAGGGCCGCCTCGTCGTGCTCCGACATGCGGCGGAAGTTAGTTCCTATATTATTATAGGCTCGGACGAGCTCCATCGTGTCGGCGCAGGCCTGAGCCAGTGCGATGCTGCGGTTGTGGCAGTCGATGGCGCGGTCGAACTGGTTCTGCTCGCGATAGAGCTGGCCCAGCTGTCGGTAGGCGACGATCTGGCCGAGCTGGTTGCCGTCGAGGGCGAAGCGGTCGATCATCGTCAGCAGCGAGTCGACCGTCGTGGCGGGTCGCAGCATCGAGTCGACGGCAGCGCGCTCGGCCTCGGTGAAGGGCGTCGGCGTCGCTGTCCGTCGGCATCCTGCCGCGAGGGCGAGCAGGAGGGTCAGTGTGGTGATATATGTGATAGTTTTTGCCATGTGGTCATGATCAATTTTGCTGCAAAATTACAAAAATATGTGCATCCTGCAAGAAAAAGTACAATTTTTTTGACGATTCTTTTTTTGGACCAAAAAAGAGGCATTTGACTAATCAACGCCCTGATGGGCAGCTATTTAGTCAAATGCCATGTTCGCTCAGTACAAAACGGAGTGTAGAAAAAAGTTCTACATGTCCTAAAATTTTGTCATTCAACTTTCGTGTGTTAAATGGAGTTTGGGAGTTTAGGAGTTTGGGAGTTTAGGAGTTTAGACGATAGTCCTGGTCCATGGCTATCACCAACAAGACTATCGTCTAAACTCCTAAACTCCCAAACTCCTAAACTCCTAAAAAATAAATCAGTCGTCAAACAGGCTGGGCTGCATGACGCCGCCCGTGTAAGGATTTCGGCCAAAGTGGCGGTAGGCCAGCTCGGTGACCATGCGGCCGCGGGGTGTGCGCTTGATGAAGCCCTCCATGATGAGGAAGGGCTCGTAGACCTCCTCGACGGTGCCCGAGTCCTCGCCGATGGCGGTGGCGATGGTGGAGATGCCGACGGGGCCTCCGCGGAACTTGTCGATGATGGTCAGCAGGATCTTGTTGTCGATCTCGTCGAGGCCGTACTTGTCGATGTTGAGGGCCTGGAGGGCGATGCGCGAGATGCTGGTGTCGATGCGGCCCGTGCCGCGCACCTGGGCAAAGTCGCGCACACGGCGCAGCAGGGCGTTGGCTATTCGGGGCGTGCCGCGCGAGCGGCTGGCTATCTCATAGCTGGCGTCCTCGGTGATGGGCACGCCCAGGATCGAGGCGGAGCGCTCGACGATGCGGCTGAGCGTCTCGGGGTCGTAGTATTCCAGATGCATGTTGATGCCGAAGCGGGCGCGCAGCGGTGCCGTCAGCAGACCCGAGCGCGTCGTGGCTCCGACGAGCGTGAAGGGGTTGAGGTCGATCTGTATGGAGCGTGCCGAGGGGCCCTTGTCGATCATGATGTCGATGCGATAGTCCTCCATGGCCGAGTAGAGATACTCCTCGACGACGGGCGACAGGCGGTGGATCTCGTCGATGAAGAGCACGTCGCGCGGCTCGAGCGACGTCAGTATGCCGGCCAGGTCGCCAGGCTTGTCGAGCACGGGCCCGCTGGTCAGCTTGAAGCCCACGCCGAGCTCGTTGGCAATGATGTTCGACAGCGTCGTCTTGCCCAGGCCGGGGGGGCCGTGCAGCAGGGTGTGGTCGAGCGGCTCGCCGCGATACTTGGCAGCCTCGACGAACACCTGGAGGTTCTCGACAATCTTCTGCTGGCCGCTGAAGTCGCTGAACGACAGCGGGCGCAGCGCGTTCTCGAACTCCTTCTCGGCGTTGCCGGCCTGCGAGAATCGCTCCTCGCGGATGTCAAAGTCTTCGTCCATCATTTTTTTTATCTTAATATGTGGCCAGCACCTCGCGGGCAGAAATATATTCAATCTTACCTGCTTCTTTCGACACGACGATGTTTTCGTCGTGGAGTGCTTTTTCCTCGAGCATGCGCTTTTCGGCCAATTGCAACCCGGCCTCCAGCTTGCGAGTAAAGTCTTGTACCTCTTTATTTGACATAGCTTCTGATCATTTCATACAGTTTCTGGTCAAAGATTTCAGTTCTGGCATTGGAACCGCCCACGGCTACTTTCCGACGGGGCGGCTCGCTGTTGTCGAAGATGGCCCAATAGTCAACGGCAGGTATGAACAACTTGAAGAGGTTGTTGATGCCTGCCGTGTAGCGCCGGCGGATGGTGCTGACGGGAATGTCGTGCCCGCTCTTGCTGACGCGCTCTGCCACGCGTTGCATGGCCAGCTCGGGACTGCTAAGCCAGAAATAGAGCAGAGAGACACGATAGCCCTGACGATGGGCGCGGCGCACCAGGTTGGTGTAAGAACGTGTGGCCAATGTGGTCTCTACAGCGAAGGTGGCATTGCGTTCCAGCAGTTCATTGATGCGACTCAGCATCAGTTTGCCTGCCTCTATGGCTACGCCGCCTGGGTTGAAGGGCGACAGTCCGCGCGCTATCTCGTCGGCATTGACGAACTCGCGGCAGTCGAGAATCTCAGGCAACACGGTGTAGGAGGCCGTCGTCTTGCCGGCCCCGTTGCAACCGCTGATGATATAGAGATTTTGAGCCATATCGGCTGCAAAGTTAATGGATTTTTTTGAGAATACAAAAAAAATGCCTATCTTTGTCGGCAATTAACCAAATGAAATATCTCACTGAAACAATGAAACTCAAACTACTGACAATGGCTGTGCTCTCTGCGCTGGCAGGACACGCCCAACAAAGACAGGAGATCAACCTCGGCGACGGCTGGCAGTTCTCGAAGGACAAGCAGACGTGGCAACAGGTCACGGTGCCCCACGACTGGGCCATCAGCGGACCCTTCGACAAGAAGTGGGACCTGCAGCGCGTGGCCATCGAGCAGAACGGCGAGAAGGAGGCCACCGAGAAGAGCGGCCGCTCGGGCGCGCTGCCCTGGATCGGCGAGGGCCACTACAAGCGAAAACTGACGATTCCATCGGGATTCAAGGGGCATGCCGAACTGCTCTTCGACGGCGCCATGAGCGAGCCGACGGTCAGCGTCAACGGACAGCGGGCGGGCTATTGGGCCTACGGCTACAACTCGTTCCGGCTGGACATCACGCCCTTCGTCCATGAGGGTGAAAACGACCTCAGTGTCGACCTGCAGAACGTCGAGGAGAGCTCGCGCTGGTATCCCGGCGCAGGCATCTACCGCCCCGTGACGCTCATTCTCACCCCGCAACAGGCCCGCATCGACGACTGGGGCATCACCACCAAGACGCAGCTTAACGCCGGAAATACAAAAAGCGGCAAAGACGTGACGAAGCTCACCGTCGAGGTGCCTGTCATTGACGGCCGTCTGCCCGTCACGATGGAACTCATCGCTCCCGACGGCAAAGACAGAATCTGGTGTAGTCCCGCCCCCATGCGCAAAGGCACCTCTACGGCCATCGGCACATTCATGATTCCCGATGCCAAGTTGTGGACACCCGAGACACCTTATTTATATACACTGCGTATCAACCTCCTGGACGGTAAGGGAGACCCTAACTTGTTCGACGATTTCGGCAAGTCCATCGACCAGAAGACCCTGAAGGTGGGTCTGCGCACCGTGAAGGTCAGCAAGGACGGCGGCTTCCAGCTGAACGGCGTGACGCGAAAGATTAAGGGCGTCTGTCTGCACCACGACCTCGGCCCGCTGGGTGCCGCCGTCAACAAGGCCGCCCTGATTCGTCAGATCAAGACGATGAAGGCGATGGGCTGCGATGCCATCCGCACCTCTCACAACATGCCCTCGCAGATGCAGATGGACGTGTGCGACTCGCTGGGCATGATGGTCATGGCCGAGTCGTTCGACATGTGGGTCTACCCTAAGTGCAAGAACGGCTACGCCCGCTTCTTCCGCGAGTGGGCCGACCGCGACATCGAGAACCTCGTCCGCGCCCACCGCAACCACCCGTCGATCGTGATGTGGTCCATCGGCAACGAGATACCTGAACAGGGCATGCAGGGTGGACGCCAGATGGCCCAGCACCTACAGGACCTCTGCCACCAGCTCGACCCGACGCGCCCCGTCACGCAGGGCTGCGACCGCCCCGACAATGCCATGGCGACGGGTTTCCTGCCGGCCATGGACGTGCCCGGACTGAACTACCGACTCCACCGCTATCAGGACACCTACGACCGCCTCTGGCACGGCTTCCTGCTCGGCTCCGAGACCTGCTCGACGGTCTCGTCGCGCGGCGTGTATAAGTTCCCCGTCGAGGTGACCGACAACTCGCAATACTCCTCATGGTCGAAGAACTACGACCCGCAGGCCATCAAGAAGGCCGACGGCCAGTGCTCGGGCTACGACGTCGAGTATTGCTCGTGGTCGAACCTGCCCGACGACGACTGGCGATGGCAGGACGACAAGCCATGGGTCATCGGCGAGTTCGTCTGGACGGGCTACGACTACCTCGGCGAGCCTACGCCCTATGACGAGTACTGGCCCGCCCGCTCCAGCTACTTCGGCATCTGCGACCTCGCCGGACTGCCCAAGGACCGCTACTGGCTCTATCGCTCAAAGTGGAACAAGGAGCAGCACACCATCCACCTGCTTCCCCACTGGACGTGGCCCGACCGCCGTGGCGAGGTGACCCCCGTCTATTGCTACACCGACTACGCCGAGGCCGAGCTCTTCCTCAACGGCAAGAGTCAGGGACGCATCCGCAAGTCCTCCCCCAATGGGGGGAGCGGAGAGGGGGCTCGCCTTGACCGCTACCGCCTCCGCTGGAACGACGTGCGCTATGAGCCCGGCGAGCTCCGCGTGGTCGTTTATGATGAAAACGGACAGCCCGCAGGCGAGCAGACCGTGCGCACCGCCGGCAAGCCCGCCCGGCTGAAGCTCGACGTATGGACGCAGAACAGCGACAGCGGCAGCGCCTCGCTGCGTGCCGACGGCCAGGACCTGGCCTTCGTCACCGTCAGCCTCACCGACAAGAAGGGCACGCTCATCCCCGCCGCTGCCGACCAGCTGCACTTCGACGTCAAGGGTGCCGGACAGTATCGTGCCGCCTGCAACGGCGACGCCACGTCGCTCGAGCCCTTCACCGAGCCCCAGATGCGGCTCTTCTCCGGCCAGCTCGTCGTCGTCGTCCAGGCCGCCAAGGTCCCCGGCAACCTCACCCTCACCGTCACTGACCCCGAGCGCCGCCTCACGCAGCGCGTCGTCATCCCCGTCAAGGGCCTCTTCTAAGGATTCTCTTTCTAGGGATTCTATATTCTAAGGATTCTGAATATTTTTTATTCTAAGGATTTTAGGATCTAGGGATTGTTGGAAGAAATTTAAAATCCCAAAATCCTAGAATCCTTAGAATATTAAAAGATTGCTGCATGATATATCCCAAAATCCAAGAATCCTTAGAATATTACAAGATTGATGCGTGAAAATCCCAAAATCCTAAAATCCTTAGAATAAAAAAAGAGAATCCCTAGAATATTATCCTTAGAATCCACGGGCGTCGTGGCGGTTCGGGCGGCGCCCCGGCTGGCGCACGTAGCTGACATGGAGCCAGCACGTGCCCAGGTAGAGGCGCTCCTCGAGCAGCAGCTGGTCGAAGTCGCAGTTCTGGCGGATGAAGTCGTAGCGGCGGCGCGCCTCCGTGAGCGACGAGCAGTAGATGTCGGCCGCCTCGCCCCTGAGGTGCTGCGAGCCCTCGGCGCCCCCTACCCTCCTGTTGAGCTCCTCGCAGCGATAGCCGCTCGAGATGATGGTGCGGCCGAAGCGGCGGCGGACGGGCTCCAGAACGTGCTCGCAGAGCGCCTGCAGATTCTCAATGACGCCGGCCGACGGCGTGTTGTCGATGCCCAGTTTGCGGGCCGTGCCCGAGTCGGTCATCTCCTGAAGCGTGAAGTGCGGCGAGAGCCACAGCGGCTCCTCGAATTTCGTGATGTTGTTGTTGTTGTTGTTCATGGTCATTTTTTTTAATGGTTATAATTAATAATGTTGGTTAATATGATATTATCCCGAATTTGAGAATTGTTCCTATTTTATTATCCCGAATTTGAGAATTTGAGAATTGTTCTCATTTTATTTATCCCGAATTTGAGTATTGTTCCCCTTCTCTAATTCTCAAATTCGTGATAAAAAAACACTATCTCAAATTCGTGATAAAAAACATTCGGTCAGTCACTGCTGTCTGCGATCATGTCGAGAAACGGCGTCGCACCCGGCCGATTCAGCGAGCGGCGGTAGCGCTCGATGAAGGGCGTGCGGCGCAGGCCCTTGCGGCGCTCGGCGCGGGCGGCCGCCTCGTAGGGGTTGCGCGGTTCGCTGACGTGGAGCACGCCGCACGCCCGCCGCACCATCTGGCGGAAGGACAGCGTGCCGTCGTCGTCGTCGCCGCCGTCGTCAGCGATCATGCCCGTCGTGAAGGCCGCGTGCAGCGCCTCCATCAGGTCCTTCGAGCTGCCCCGCCAGCTGAGGCCCTCCCTTGGTTCCCGTCTCAGCAGGCTGGCCACCTCGCCGGCCAGCCTCGACTCCACCTCGTGGCGCAGCAGCCCGTCGCGGGGCTGCTGGCCGAGGCTTAACGTGTGTTTTTCATGGTTGTCGATCATCATAGTTAATGACTCCTCTTTAATAATTAATGTGTGTGTCTGTATGTATAGTTAAACATCATGGATTTCAGCCTGCAAAATTAAGGTCTGAGAGTGCACAAAAAGTTCAATCCTCCAACTTTTTCTGTTAAATTCCCCCGTTTTTGACATCATTTAACAGAACCGCCCCAGCATAAGTCTGGCAGCCATGGCATGTCATGACTGTCATTTTTCCTGACAAACGGCATACAGCCGAGAGAGAAGTGCCGCTTTTCGCGACAAAAAGCGGCACTTCTCGAGGCAAGAAGCGGTGCTTTTCTGGCTAAAAAGCGCCGCTTCTCTTTCGCCGTTCATCTATACGGCTGATTATCAAGCGTTTAGGAAAACAGGCCGCCACACTCGGAATTTATTTTACAAATCACACCAAATCCGTCCCCCCGATCTTTTTTTTGCGGTCAGTCCGCAAATCCAGTTGAGAGTATGCGCAGCCGCTCCCCTCCCCTCCAAGGGGGGGGTAGGGGTGGGGTCTCTAACTAACTCAGCGTAAAGGATATACAGACCCCACCCCCGACCCCTCACCTTGGAGGGGAGGGGAGCGGCTGCGCGTGATTTGCAACTGCCATTTGCGACAGATTCAGCCCCCCTTGCGACAGATTCAGCGGCGTTGCGGCCCCACGATCCCGGGAAACGGCAGCCTCCGGCTGGAAATTTTTCAAAATTAATTCAAAATTATTCATTTTGCACACTTATACTTGCCATTTTGTTCAATTTTTATTATTAATTTTGAAAAATTTCCGACCTGTACGGTTGAAAAGTTCAACTTACTGGATTGTTAAGACGCTTTCAGCGTCTTTCAACCGTACAGGTCGAAAATTTCCCGCCAAAGGCGGTTCGGGATCGGGGGGGGACGATTTAGGAGGTCACGTGTCCTCACGTGACATCTGCGGCAGGTGCGACGTGGGGACACGTCGCCTCCTACACCTGCGGCCAAATTGTACCAATTTATTTTTTTGCATATTGCTAAAAGTAAAGAACCGTCCCCCTGATCCTGGTGGACATCATCCTCCGTGAGTCGGAGCACGCCGGCGACCGCTCGGCGACCTATGCCGACGTGACGGCCCTCGTGGACATCATCCTCGGAAGGTCGGAGGGCGTCGTCGGCCGCCCCGCCTATAAGGTGCGCAACGTCTCGCCCGTCGTCGGCTACGTCGATGGCGAGGAGGTCATCACGTGGGGAGGGATGTAGAAGTCCCTCCCCACCCCCGCAAATCGGGGGGACGGTTCACTGCGCGCTTAAACAAAGAAGCGTCCCCACGATCCCCGCGTGAACGACCAGTATCGCATCGAGTTCACCGAAAGCGTTGAGGCTGGCAAGCAGATTGCCACGATTTGTAACATCACAGATTTGTCAAACCATTATAAATGAATAGGGGGGACGAGACATGACGACACTTGAAGGAGTAAACCCGCAGATGATAGCAAACCGCTCGGCCAAAGGACGCTTGCAAGGCAAGAATCTGAAGCCCTGTCAGCCCACTCATCCCGGTGAGGTGCTGAAGGACGAACTGGAATATCGCGGCATTTCGCAGCGAGGACTGGCCAAGGAGATAGGTATTTCCTATTCCGCCTTCAACGAGATGCTGAACGGCAAGCGTTCGCTCAGTCCCGAACTGGCTATGATGATGGAGGCTGCACTCGGTGTAGATGCCGCCCCCCTGCTGGCCATGCAGAACGAATACGACATGCTGATGGCTGAGCGCGATGCCTCGTTCATGGAGAAGCTAAAGCAGATCCGCCACATTGCGGCCATCTTCTGATTGGAATCGTCTCCCCTCGATCCTATATTTATTTGTTAGATTTGTGAAGATTTGTAAGATTTCTGTCCGAAGGACACTCCTGATCGGGGGGACGGTTCTTTGCTGAAGCAAAGTGAGCGGAGCTCGAGCGCTCGTGATCCTTCTTTATAAGGATTGGATCGGGGAGTCGCTCCGCGAGAAAATGAGTTCTACTCGCTTCGCTCGTAGAAGAAATCTCACAAATCTATTCAAATCTCACAAAATCTAACACAATCTATCCAAATCTTACAAATCTTACAAAATCTCTCTCATAGCAACTTCACTTTGTCAATAATGCCCGAATTTGGGTCGCGATGATACCATTCGGAATATAGGCCCTCGGGACTGAAATTGATAAGCATGCCGTATGGCAGGTGCGTCAGATTCATGTAGTTCCAAAGCTGGCGGCGATGAGGCGTGTCAATATGTGCAATGGCTTTCAGCTCTACAATGATGTTGCCATCAATCACCAGGTCCATTTTTTAGTGCTGGTCAAGTTGCACGTCATCCCAATAGATTGGCAAGAACACCTGTCGCTCAACCTTGTGCCCTTGTAGTTCGAGAAGATATTTCAGCGCGGCTTCATAGGCTGACTCCAGTAGTCCATAGCGGTATTTGCTATGTACCTTCATGGCTACTCCTGTTATTTCGCGGAAGAACTCATACTTTCTGTTATGTTCTGCTATCAAGTCCATTATATTCTTATTTATTAGATTTGTCAGATTTGTGAAGATTTGTAAGATTTCTGTCCGAAGGACACTCCTAAGGGCCCGAGGGGACGGTTCTTTGCCGAAGCAAAGCGAGCGGAGCCCGAGTGCTCTTGATCCGTTTTTTGGTGATGGTAATAGTTTCCATATTCAATTATTTTTTCTGTTTATTCGCAGATCGGGTGGGGACGGCGCTTTGCCGAAGCGGATCAAAAGAACCGTCCCCCTGATCCTACCCCCTGATCCTACAATCATATCCAAAACTGTTTTTTTCTATGTAGGAAAAAGCCTTTTTTGTTTATTTTATACTCATAAATATACCCACCCCCTGTTTCAGATTGAAACCTATTATCCGTCCAGACATAACCATATGAGCATTCCCATACTACAAAAGACAAACGTCCTACTCTTTCTATACAATATACAGGGACGGACTCATCTCGCCTGGTTAAAGTTGGTAATCCTATCCTGCATTTTATTTTCTTAATTGAAGAAATGATTAATGAATCATTCCCCAAAACATATATGGTATCTAAGCACGTTCCTTCACGACTGCTATTTATATTATTTTGTAAATGAACACTTGAATGATATGAATAAATATCAGAAAGCAAATGAGTATACAATTCTTTCTCTTTCATCGGGATGGAATTGCAATTAATACAAATCAGTGACAATACTATTATTAGGATCGGGGGGACGGTTCTTTGCCGAAGCAAAGTGAGCGGAGCCCGAGTGCTCTTGATCCGTTTTTTGATGATGGTAATAGTTTCCATATTCAATTTTTTTTTCTGTTTATTCGCAGATCGGGTGGGGACGGCGCTTTGTCGAAGCGGATCAAGAGAACCGTCCCCCTGATCCTAATGGTTCATTATTTAGAATTTTGCAGCGAAATTACAGATAATAATTGAAATAAACAAAGAATTAACTATATTTATTTTAGGATCGGGGGGACGGTTCTTTGCGAAAGACCCGTCCCCCCGATCCTATATTATTATGTTAGATTTGTGAAGATTTGTAAGATTTCTGTCCGAAGGACACTCCTCGTCGTTGCTTAATGACGATTTTAGGGGGACGGGAGGGGGGTGCGAAGGGGTCTCCCCTAAAGTCTCGCCCAAAGTCTCGCCCGTTGTGGCTTGCAAAGGGCGGAAAAATGTTGTACCTTTGCCGACGCAAACAGGAAACGACTGAATGACGATCGCGATTAGGAAGACTGACACAGGTGACTGGATGCAACGAGAGAACATTAACAAACAACAATTATCAAACCATTTAAAACACACAACAATTATGGCAAAGCTTATTACGAGAATGTATCAGAACACGGTGAACAACGAGAAGACCAACGGCAAGTTCTACGGCCGGGTGGTGCACACGGAGACGCTGTCGACGGACGAGTTCGCACGTCACATCAGCGAGCACGGCTCGCCCTTCACCCGCTCGGTAATCATTGGGGTGCTGGCTGCCGCCTGCGACTGTCTGGTGGAGCTGGTGAAGGACTCTAAGAAGGTGCGTCTTGGCGACCTGGGCACGTTCTACCTCTCGGCTGAGTCGACGGGTGCAGAGAGCGTCGACGAGTATTCGGCTGACAACGTGAAGAAGGTTCACCTGCGTTTTCTGCCCAACCTGCGCCGCAGCTATGCGCTGGACTCTGTGACGCTGCGCAAGCAGGTGAAGATCGGTTCGCTGGAGGCCCTGATGGGCGAGAAGGCTGAGGACGGCGGCTCTACCGGCGGCGGCAGCAACACTGGCGGCGACGACAATGAGCCGGTCGTGGAGAATCCCGGGGAGTGAGATTTAAAGGTGGAGGGTTGAAGGTTGATGGTTGATGGGTCGGCTTCGCCGAGGTTGATGGTTGATGGTTGATGGTTGAAGGTTGATGGGATGGCTTCCTTCCTCCTTCAAACATCCACCTTCAACCTGCGCGAAGCGCACACATCAACCATCAACCTTCAACCTTCCACCTTTAAAACCTTCAAACATTAATATATCGCTATGAAGAACAAGGAATTCTGGAAGTTTGTGGTGCAGACGGCGCTGGCCATCCTGTCGGCCATAGCCACGGCACTGGGAGTGAGCAGCTGCCTGATGTGAGGCACATGCGGGAAAGCCGCTGCTGCTGCGGATGACTGAACGAAAAAGCGTGAAGGCGCCTGGGGCCCCTCCGGTCATTGGAGGAGCTCCAGGGCTTTTTGGACGGCGTCGTTCTGCTCGTTCATGATGGAGAAGTATTCGCTCATGTCCCAGATGTCGCGGGCCACAAGGGCCTTGAGCTGCAGGCGCAGCATGGGCATGGTGCGGCGCAGCTCGTCGTCGTCACGGGGCGTGATCTTCTGCTTCTCGCCCTCCTTGAGGATGGTGTCGATGAGCGACTGGGGGACGTCGTAGTCCTGCTTGAACTGCCGGAACTCGGGGTATTGCTTCTTGAGCTCCTGGCGGTGCTGGTCGACGTAGCGCAGGTTCTGCTGGATGATGATGCTCTTGGCGGCGAGCTCGCGGTGGAGCCGGGTGTAGCGGTTGGTGTCGAGGGGTATGAAGTAGTCGGGCATGATGCCGCCGCCGCCGTAGACGGTGCGGTGCTGGCGGAGGGTGTAGTAGCGCAGTGAGTCGGCGAAGTGGATGCTGTCTTCATGGATGAGCTCGCCGCTCTTGAGGCGGTTGACGATGTCCATGGCGTAGTCGCGCTTGTCGCCCTTGGTGTAGGGCTTCTGGATGCAGCGGCCCGAGGGTGTGTAGTAGTGGGCGATGGTGAGGCGTATCATCGAGCCGTCGTCGAAGTCGATGGGTCGCTGGACGAGGCCCTTGCCGAAGGTGCGTCGCCCGACGACGAGGCCGCGGTCCTGGTCCTGGATGGCGCCGGTGACGATCTCGGCGGCTGAGGCGGTGTACTGGTCGACGAGGACGACGATGCGTCCGTCGCGGAACTGTCCGCCGGCGGGGGCCGTATAGTCGCGTCGGGGCACCTGGCGGCCCTCGGTGTAGACGATGAGGTCGCCCTTCTCGAGGAACTCGCCGGCCAGGTCGGCCGCTGCCTGCAGATAGCCGCCGCCGTTCTCCTGGAGGTCGAGCACGAGGTCGTGCATGCCCTCCTGGCGCAGCTTCTGCATGCTCTCGAGGAACTCCTGATAGGTGGTGGCCGAGAACGACCCGATGCGGATGTAGCCGATGCCGGGGCGCAGCATGTAGGTGGCGTCGATGGAGTGGACGGGGATCTTGTCGCGCTTGACGTCGAAGTGGAGCGTGTCGCGGATGCCCTGGCGGACGACCTTGAGGTCGACGTGGGTGCCCTTGGGTCCGCGCAGTCGCTTCATGATCTCCTCCTTCGACATCTTGACGCCGGCGATGACCGTGTCGTTGACGCCGACGATGCGGTCGCCGGCCAGGATGCCCACCTTCTCGGACGGGCCGTTGAGTGTGGGCTGGATCACGATGAGGGTGTCCTCGACCATGTTGAACTGCACGCCGATGCCCTCGAAGGATCCGTTCAGGGGCTCGGTCATCTCCTTGGTCTCCTTGGGTGTGGAGTAGCTGGAGTGGGGGTCGAGCTTCTCGAGCATGCCGCGGATGGCGTCCTCGACGAGCTTCTTCTCATCGACGTCCTCGACGTAGAGGCTGCGGATGGCTGCCTCGGCGATGAAGAGTTTGCGCTGTGACTGCTCGTCGGCCTGCTTGGGCAGCCGCATCTGTGCGCCGGCCTCGCCGGCCGTGAGGAGTGCCATGGCGAGGAGTATGTGCTGTAGGTGTCTGTTCATGACTCTTTCTGTTTTTGATTTAGTCGGCAAAGTTACGAAAAGTCGAGAGCAAAACAAAAGATTTTATTCTTTTTTTTGCCGAGACGGAGTAACTTCGCACTCGCAGAGTGCAAAGTTACGAAAAAACGAGTGAAATGCAAAGGGAAAACGTGTTTTTCTTTCTGTTTCCGAGTGAACGGCGGGGGGTGAGGGAGGGTGAGGTGGGGGTTGTTTTGTCAATATTTTTCCGAATGATTTGACCAAAAATGCCAAGTCATTGATTATCAGGCAAATGACTTTTCACGGAAAAAGAAGCGGTGCTTTTCGGGGCGAAAAGGACCGCTTCTCGATGCGAAAAGCGGCACTTCTCTCATCGAGAAGCACCGCCTGGGAATAGAAGATAATAAGGTTTGTTAAGTTTTTTACTTGACGACGAACTTACGGCCGTTCTGGATGTAGAGACCGCGGCGCGGGGCCTGCACCTGCTGACCGTTGAGGTTGTAGATGCGGCCGGCGTTGTCAGCGGGCTGGACGTTGAGGCTCTGGATGCCGGTGGGGGTCCACTCGGTCTCGTAGAGCACGGGGTGTCCGCCTTCCTCGGCGCTGAGATACCAGATGCCGGGAGCGGCCTCGGCCAGGAGCTGATAGATGGTGCCGTTGGTGAAGTCGTCGATGGGCGATGCGGGCAGTGCGGGCCAGTTGGTGACGGGGTCGAAGCAGTTGACGACCTGGATGTCGTTGCCGCGTGCGAACGACTCGCTGCCTTCGCCGATGACCTCGCCCATGTTGTAGCAGTTGGTTGTCTCAGCCTTGTTGCCGAGCCATCCGCTGATGCCGCCGCACTCGTTCTTGCCGGTGATGATGGCGGTGTTGTAGCAGTTGGTCAGCCGGAGCTTCAGCTCGCCCGACGTGTTGCAGCCGACGATGCCGCCAGCGTTCTGGTTCCATGCCTCGACGCCGGCCTCGTTGCCGAGCTGCTCGAGCAGGATCTCGCCGTTGCCCTCGACGTGGCCGATGAAGGCGCCCACGTAGTGGTGGCCGACGAAGAAGCAGGAGGCGTCCATGGTCATGTTCTTGACGACGGCGCCCTCGCGTGCCTCATTGATGAATCCGGCGGGACGTTCGTTGTCCTGGTTGTCGAGGATGAGGTTGCGGATGATGTGGCCCTGTCCGTCGAAGGTGGTGACGAAGGGGTTCTCGGGCGTGCCGATGCCGTGGAAGTCGCGGCCGTCGAAGTCGATGTCGGCCGTCAGCCGGACGTTGCGCTTGGTCTGGCCCAGCTTGTTGACCATGGCAGCGAACCATACGAGCTGCTTGGCGTTGGAGAACTCATACCATCCGTCCTTGGCCACGACATAGTTGAAGTAGGGCGTGCCGCACTTGGTGCAGATGCCGTCGGTGTAGGAGTGTGGCCGCTGTGTGGGTGCGCCCTCGCTGTTCGAGAAGGTCAGCGTGGAGCCTTCGACGGGCGTGATGCCGTCGCACTCGACGGTGCCCATGGCGTAGACGGCGCCGCCGTCCTTGGCGAAGGGCAGGGGTGCGGGGTCGGTGCCGAGGAGCTGATACCATGATGTGCCGGGGCTGACCTGTCCGTTGAGGATGTAGGCCATCTCGCCGCTGGCCAGCCGTGGGTCGTCGGCAGCCACCTTGTAGCTGTTGGTCACGGCGGGGTTGTTGCGGGCCAGGTCGGCGCTGTTGCCGTTCTGGGTGTAGGCCGTGGCAGCGACCAGACAGTTCTCGATCTTGATGCTGGCTCCGCCGCCGGCCCATCCGATGAGTCCGCCGTTGCCCTCGGCCGTGCCCGAGTTGATGGAGCCGTAGAAGGCGCAGTTGCGCATGGTGATGCTGGCCTCCATGTTGGCAAAGAATCCGCCGCAGGTGGCATCGCCGTTGGAGCCGGTGTAGCTGACGGCTGTCCTGACGACGACGTTCTCGATGAGCGTGCCGTTGCCGTCGGAGCGTCCGCCGAGTCCGCCGACGCAGTTGTTGCCTGCCGACGTGGCGCTGCCCTCGACGATGAGGTTGCGGATGGTGGCTGCGTTGATGTAGGCAAAGAGTCCGGTGCGGCTGAGGTCGGTGTTGACGATGTCGATGGTCAGCGTGTGACCCTGTCCGTCGAAGGTGCCGCGGAAGGGCGTCGACTGGCTGATGCCGATGAATCCCTGCTTGTTGGCGGTGTAGTCGATGTCAGCCGTCAGTCGGGCGCTGGCGCTCTGGTTGACCTGTGCGACGATGGCAGCAAACCATTTCAGCTCGTTGGCCGTGGCGATGTCGTAGAATCCTTCGGCGTCGGCAGTGAGGAAGTTGGTGTCGAGCGTGCCGCAGACCGTGCAGAAGCCCTCGTCGAAGCTGTGAGGAGGCAGGACGGAGGTGGCCGAGTTGCTGTAGGTCAGGTCGCCGCCGGCGCTGGAGCCGTCGCAGAGCAGCTCGCCGTTGGCATAGACCTGGTCGGTGCCGAAGGGCAGGGGATATTCGTCGGTGCCGATCTTCTGATACCATGCGATGGTGCTCTGGTCGCCGTTGAGCTTGTAGCAGAGCTCGCCGGAGGAGAGTGTGGCGGCGTCGAGCTTGATGCCCTGTTCGCCCACGGCGGTCACGTCGTAGGTGTTGGTGGCGGTGACGGCGCCGCTGTTGCGATAGAGCTGCGAGGTGCCGTCGATGTTGCTGATGGCGCCGCTGTTGTAGCAGTTGGTGAACGTCGTGCCGCTCTGGGTCCATCCGGCGAAGGCGCCGCACTGTCCGTCCTGTCCGCTGACGGCTCCCATGTTGGCGCAGTCGGTGGCCGTGATCTTGGTGCCGTCGACGGCGCAGCCTACGAATCCGGCGGCGTTGGCGTCGCTGGTGCCGACGGAGCGGACGGTGGCCATGTTGACGACCTTCGAGAGGCGCACCTCGCCGCCGTCGCGGGCGAAGCCGACGATGCCGCCGATCTTGGCGCTGCCGGTGAAGGAGCTGTTGGGGCCTACGACGAGGTCGTGGATGTAGGCGCCGTCGCTGGCATAGCGCACGAGGGCGACGTTGTTGTTAGTGCCCAGGATGGTCATGCCGTCGAGGGTGTGGCCCTGTCCGTCGAGCTCGCCCTTGAACTTATAGCGGTCGCAGGAGAGGGGGAAGAAGCCGTCGGCCGTGAAGTCGAGGTTGGCCGTCAGACGGGCCTTCGAGGTCTGGTTGTCCGACGTGGTGAAGCCGGCCCACCAGTAGTAGTCGTGGACGGTCGAGAGCAGGTAATAGTCGCCGTCCTTCTGCGGCTCGGTGAGCTTCTCGGCCTTGATCTTGAGCTCCTGGGTGTTGAGCGTCACCTTGTAGATGCCCTCCTCAGCGACGCGATACTTGAAGTCGCCCTCGCCGCTGGTCGACAGGTCGGTCCACTCGTCAGTGAGCAAGCAGTCCTGCTCGGGAGCCCAGTAGCCGTCCCAGCCGCCGGCGCTGTCGGGAATCTTGAAGCGGCCGTCGTCGCCTTCGGCCACGGTGAGCTTACCTGTCCAGATCCATGTGTAGGGTGCTACGTTGACCATAGCCACGGCCGAGCGTTCCCACTCGCCGCCTGTCCATCCGCTGGGGGTGCATCCGCCAACGAGATAGTGGTCCTCGGCGCTTGCCGTGAGGGCAAGGGCTGAAAGGGCCATCAGTGTTAATAGCTTTTTCATACGCTTTTTTGTGAATTTAGTTAATGGTTAGGGGTTATTATTTTTTATGGAGTTTCATCGTCGCCACGTCGCCCTGCTGCCAGGCAGAGAACTGCGTGCGGCCGCCGCGGATGCAGGCGATGCGCAGCCAGCGCTGGGCGGGGGCCGGCATGTGGCCGTCGGCGTGGCGGAGGCTGACCGAAAGCTGGCGGCCGGCGAGCGAGGCCTCGAGGCGGCTCTGGCGGTAGTTGCCCGCACGATAGCCGAAGCCGTCGCCCTCGTCCTCGTAGAGCTGGCCCGTGGCCTGTCCGTCGGCGTCGAGCACGACGAGCAGCGTCAGCGAGTCGGTGCGCAGCTCAGCCGTCGACTGCGCCAGCTGGGCCATGGGGATAATGGAGCCTGGGCGCTGAAGGAGCAAAGGATGAGGCCCCCCTGAGGGCGAAGCCCCCGAAGCCCCCCCTACTGCCCCCGAGGGGGCTTCTATAGTCTTGAGGGCGGAGGTGATCGGGGTCCATTTCTTCTGGAGCGTATTAATGCCTGAAGCTATCGTGCCCCCCTCGGGGGGCGAAAGGGGGGCTCCTGGGTCTTTTGGGGCGACCATAAGGTCCCCTCCCAGCAGGAAGGCGCGGTCCTCGCTGCGGAGGGAGAGGTCCTTCGGGTCGGCCATGAAGAGGGGGCGCATGACGGGCATGCCGTCAAGCGAGGCCTCGCGGAAGAGCGTGTAGATGTAGGGCAGCAGGCGATAGCGGCGCTCGATGGCCGTTCGGCAGACCTGGAGCACCTCGTCGCCGAAGGCCCACGGCTCCTGGTTGGCCGAGCCCTTGATCGTGTGGTTGCGGACGAAGGGGAAGAAGACGCCCATGGCCGTCCAGTGGGCCAGCAGGTCGGCATTGGCGCTCTCGCAGAAGCCGCCGATGTCGGGTCCGTTGAAGGGCTGTCCGGAGAGTCCGAGGGTCAGCGTCATGGGGATGCTGAGCCACATCTGGTCCCACGACGAGAGGTTGTCGCCGGTCCACGTGGCGGCGTAGCGGTGGCCGCCGAGGAAGTTGCTTCGCGAGAGGATGAACGGCCGCTTCCCAGGGTTGGCCAGCAGCAGTCCGTCGCGGCTGGCCCGCACCATGTTGAGGCCGTAGACGTTGTGGAATCTCAAGTGAGAGGTGAGAGGTGAGAGGTGAGAAGTATTATTAGTTTTGCCGGCAGAGTTGTCAGAGGTATTCATGTAATTATACTTCTCACTTCTCACTTCCCACTTCTCACTTCCGTGGAGGTTATCCACCGGCATGGTGCCGCCGGGCCCGCCGAAGACGGAGGGCTCGTTCATGTCGTTCCATACGCCGTCGATGCCGGTGGCCATGAAGTCCTTATATAAGGTGGCCCACCAGTGGCGCACCTCGGGGCGGGTGAAGTCGGGGAAGTGGCAGGGGCCGGGCCATACGTTGCCCACGTAGGGCTGGCCGTCGCGGTCCTTCACCCAGTAGTCGCCGGCCGTGCCCTGGTCGTCGACGAAGTAGCCCTGCTCAGCCTTGACACCCGGGTCGATCATGTAGACAGCCTTGAAGTTCTGCCGGTGCAGATAGTCGTTGAGTTGTGCGGGTTGAGGGAATTCTTTGGGGCTGAAGGTAAAAATCTTGTAGCTGTCCATGTAGTCGATGTCCATCCAGATGACATCAGAGGGGATGCGGAGCATGCGCAGCGTGTCGGCAATCTCGCGGACCCGTGCGTCGGGCTGATAGGAGAAGCGGCACTGCTGATAGCCCAGGGCCCAGAGCGGGGGCAGCTCCATGTGGCCGGTCAGACGGGTCAGTTCGGCCATGAGCTGCTGCGGACCGTCGCTCTCGATGATGACGACGCGGAAGGCGGGTCCGTCGCTGGTGAAGACGACCTCGTCGTCGCGGCAGTCGATGGCCGAGCGCCACGTGTTGTCAGCAATGATGCCGAAGGCGGTGCCGTCGGGTCGGAGACCCATCACCCAGGGATGGCTCTGATAGAGGTGTGAGCCGCCGTCGACGCCGTAGGCCGGCGTGTCGATGTTCCACAGCTGGACGCTGCGGCCGTTGCGGCGCAGTGGTCCGGTGACCTCGCCCGTGCCGTAGAGGTCGACGCCCGTGCCCACCGCGATGGTGGCCACGCTGTGGCCGTCGCGCTGCTCGAAGCGCGGGCGCAGCTGCCAGTCGGCGCTCAGGGGCATGATGGCCGTCGGCTCATGCTCGAAGATGGGCGACGGCTGGTGCTGCGTGGCGTCGTAGCCCTCAGGATAGAAGGCCGCGACCTTACGGTCAGCAGTCATCAAGGCTGCCTGGCCCATTGCCCCGAGGGCAACGACCAGACAGCTCACTAACAAACTGACTCTTTTTATAATCATCATCACTTAACTAATTATTTTTCGAGATTTTTTTAAAAACAACGAATTGAGACGAATTACACGAATTGTCACGAATTATAATTTATTTCACTAATTATTATCTATTTCACTAATTATTTTCTATTTCACTAATTATATTCATTCCACGAATTGTCACGAAATAATTCGTGCAATACGTTTTAATTCGTGACAATTCGTGAAATTCGTCTTAATCCGTTGTTTTTAAAATCATCACCGTAGTTTTTTTACTTGACGAGGACCTTCCGGACGCTGCCGTCGGCGGAGCGGACGATGTTGAGGCCGCGCTGCATCGACTGGTGGCTGCGACCCTGCAGGTCGTAGACGGCGCTGCGGCCGCTGGCCATCGAGCTGACGACGGCCTTGATGCCGTTGGCATAGGTGCCGTCGGCGCTCTTGCTGACCACGCCGTGGGTGGCGTCGAGCACGGGGTGCTCGTCCTGGCCGAGGGTCTGATAGTAGATGGTCTTGCCGGCGCCCTCGTTGAGCTGATAGCAGAGGCTGCCGCTGATGACGTCGTCGAACTCTACGCTCTGGACCTGCTGGCTCGTGACCTCGTAGCAGTTGGTGAAGTTGGCCGAGGCGTTGTGGCGTGCGAAGGTGCGGATGCCGTCGACGGCCTCCGGCGAGACGATGCCCGAGTTGTAGCAGTTGACCACCTCGAAGCGGTCGCCGAGCCATCCGCTGATGGCTGCGCACTCGCGCTGTCCGATGATGTCGCCCGTGTTGTAGCAGTTGATGATGCGGATGTAGGCCGCGCTGAGGTCGTTGACGCCGAGGATGCCGGCGCCGTTGACGCCGTTCTGTCCGACGTTGACGAGGGCCTCGTTGCCGCAGTTCTCGATGGTGACGACGCCGCCGCCGGTGGTCGTGCCGACGATGCCGGCGGAATAGCCCGTGGAGTAGATCTGGCAGGTGTTGTCGACGACGACGTTGCGGATGGTGGCGCCGCGGACGAGTCCGAAGAGGCCCTTGTTGCCGTCCTGGACGTCGATGAGCATGTTCGAGATGTGGTGGCCGTGGCCGTCGAAGGTGCCCTCGAAGGGACGCAGCACGTCGCGGTAGGTCGGGTTGCCCTCTTCGTCGGTCTCGCCGGTGGCCTCGTTGAATCGGATGCCGATGCCCTCGAAGGTCAGTCCGTCGAGGTCGATGTCGGCGTCGAGGTCGATGCTGATGGCGGGGCTGATGGAGCCGTCGTTGATGCCGTTGGCCACGGCGACGAGCTGCTGTCCGTTGCTGATGAGGCGTGCGCCGCAGACGGTGCAGACGCCGTCGGCGCCATACTGGTGGGCGTCGCGCAGGGTCTCGCTCTCGGTGTTCGAATAGGTGATGGTGCCCTTAGGCGTGCCGTCGCAGCTGAGTGCGCCGTTGGCATAGACGACGGCGTGGCTCTCGAAGGGCACGGGGTAGGCGTCGGTGCCGATGTTCTGGCGCCAGGGGTTGCCGTCGATGGCCAGGTTGATGGTGTAGGCCAGCTCGCCGGAGCGCACGGCCTCCTCGCTGACGAGCGTGCAGCGGTTGTCGCTGAGGAAGATGATGTTGTCCGTGTAGAAGCAGTTGAGCACCGTGTTGACGTTGCGGGCGATGACGGTCGAGTTGCCGGTCATCTCGAGCAGGCTGGAGGCGACGTAGCAGTTCTCGATGAGCGTCTCGACGCTGCCGTGGGCATAGCCGATGATGGCGGCCGAGCCCTCACAGTCGGGGGCGTTCATGGTGCCGACGAAGGCGCAGTTGCGGAATGTGGGGCTCTCGTGGCAGACGGCGAAGAGTCCGCCGTGTGTGGCGTCGCCGGGATACGTGCCGGTGATGTTGACGGCGACGACGATGTTCTCATAGAGGCAGGTGCCGCGGCTGACGTAGCCCACGCCGCCGATGTAGCGCTGTGTGCTCTCGATGGAGCCGTCGATGACGAGGTTGCGGATGGTCGAGTTGTTGACCACCTTGAAGAGGGCCACGCCGTCGTAGGAGACGTTGTAGTTGACCGTGATCTTATGGCCCTGGCCGTCGAAGATGCCCTCGAAGGCATGCTCCTCGTCGCCCTCGTTGGCCGTGAAGGCGTCGCCGCCGATCATGACGTCGGCCGTGGTGAACTGGCTGAAGTCGATGTCGGCCGTCAGGCGGGCGTTGACCTTCTTCTTGCCGTGGTTGACGAGGGATGCAAACCAGTTGAGGTCGGCGGCCGTGCCCAGCTCATAGTAGCCGTCGGCCGTCAGCGTCTTGTAGTCAGCGTCGGGCGTGCCGCAGTTCTTGCAGATGCCGTCGACGAACTCGTGGGCGTCGCGGTTCGACTCGTTCGTGTTCGAGAAGGTCAGCTCGCCGCCCTTCGACGTGCCGTCGCAGTAGAGGTCGCCCACGGCGTAGACGATGCCGTGCGACGAGAAGGGCACGGGGTGCATGTCCTGTCCGAGCGTCTGATACCAGATGACGTTGTCCGACTGGCTGCCGTTGATCTGATAGGTCACGGCGCCCGTCGACAGCTCATACTCGTCCTCGCTGATGAGCGTGCCCTGATAGCCGTAGGAGTCGTAGTTGTTAGTGCCCTTGCCCCGGCCGTTGCGCCAGAGCGAGTTGGTGCCGTCCATGCCGATGACGAAGCCGGCGTTGTAGCAGTTCTGGATGATGGAGCCCGTGTCGCCGACCCATCCGCAGAGGGCTGCCGACTCGCGGGCGCCGGAGATGCCGCCCGTGTTGAAGCAGTTGCGCATGACGATGCCGCACTGGCTGTTCATGCTGACGCCGATGATGCCGGCGGCGTTCTGGTTCTGGGCGCCGACGGTGGCCTCGTTGCCGCAGTTCTCGAAGGTGACGGTGCCGCCGCCGTTGGTGCCGCCGGCAATGCCGCCGACGAAGGCCGAGCCGTTGATGTAGCACGACCAGTCCATGATGACGTTCTTGATCACGGCGCCGCCGTTGAGCACGCCGAAGAGTCCGACGTATTCCTGCTCAGGCAGGTCGAGCGTGAGGCTCATGATGTAGTGCTGCTGTCCGTCGAAGGTGCCGCGATAGGGGCTCGACGTGGTGCCGATGGGCGAGAACGTGGCGCCCTGCATGTCGATGTCGGCCGTCAGCACGGCGTTGGCCGAGCCGTTGCCGCTGGCCACGTGGTTAGAGAAGTCGACGAGGTCCTGGGCGGTGCCGATCTGATAGACGCCGTCCACCTGGTCTAAGGCCGAAGCCTGCTGTGTGCCTGCCAGGCATGCCATGACTGACAGCAGCACGGTGGTGAGTAGTTGTTTCTTCATTGTTGCTTGATTTTTTATGGTTTGTTGTTTTGTTGTCTCGGGTGCGAAACGGTGCTTTTCGAAGGTAATATACCCCTATATTACTATCGAAAAGGGCCGTTTTACGCAATTTAGGGCTTCAGAAGCTCGGCCTTGATGGTCTCGTGGAACAGGTCGACCTGGATGCGGTAGCGGCCGTCGCGCGAGACCTCCCACTTCGTGTCGTCGCCGCCCGTGCGCAGGCAGGGCTCACGGAGGATGTCGGTGCCCTGGCGGTAGGGGTGGAGCGACTTGGGGTGCCAGCGGTCCTGACCCTGGAACTTGAAGCTGCGGGGCTCCTCGACGTCGGGATGCTGGCGCAGCTCGCCCTCCCAGGTCCAGAGGCAGGGGTTCTCGAGGTCCTGCTTCATGAGCAGCATCTTGCCCTCGCACGCCCAGCCCACCTCGGTGGCGCCGCCGGCGATGAAGAGCTCGCCCCAGGGCTGGAAGATCTCGCCGCTGACCTGCTGGCGGGCGATGCTGACGCTGAAGCGGTAGAGGTCGTTCTCAAAGGGCACCTGCCAGGCGTCGGCGGCGGACGGGGCGTCGGTGGTCTCCCGGAAGCGTATGCCGCGGCTGACGATGAGGGCGTCGGGCAAGGTGGGGACGATGTATCGGGTCGTCTTGCCGGCCTTCTTCGTGGTCTGGATGATCAGCTCGCCGGGCAGGAGCTGGCCTGCGAATTTATAGGTCTTGCCGTCGGGCATGGCCTCGAGCTGCTGCACGCCGCCGGGGACGGCCGTGCCGCTGATCCAGAGGGCCGGGATGTCGGCCGTGGCGGCGGGGTTCTGGCCTGCGGCGGCTTCCGTTCTCGTTGTGGGGGCTTCCTGTCCCGTTGTGTGAGCTGCGGCAATGCCGCAGCTAACCGGACGGGAGGCGGCGGGAGCGGGGGCGGCGGCGGCAGGGGCGGCGGGGTTCTGTCCCGTTGGGTGAGCTGCGGCAGTGCCGCAGCTGGGCAGGACGGCGAGGAGGAGCAGGAGGAGGGATGATATTTTCTTCATGATGGGCTAAGCTTTAGGGTTCGAGGGTGATGTTAATTCTCTGGCTGCAGGGCGTCGTGCCGACGTAGACGGTCGTCAGGTGGCGCTCGGCGTCGTAGGTCCACTGGCCGTTGTTGAGGCGGCGGCCGTCGATGCTGACGGCCTGCGGGCGGTCGGTGCCGAGGAACTCGACGGTCCAGGCGCGCTCCGCGGGCATGCCGGGGAAGCTGCCCTGGCGGGGCTCGATGGTCAGCGAGGCGCCCTGATGGGTGAAGGCGGTGGTGGTGAAGAGGCCGCGCTTGTAGCCCTCGGTGTCGTTCTCGTCCTCATAGAGCGAGCCCTGGCCGTCGGCGCCGGGCACGACCTGCAGGATCAGCCGGTCGGGGCGCTCGTTGAGGTTGAGCATCGGCGGGTTGTTGACGATGACGGCGCCGGCCCTGAGGAAGTAGGGCGTCTCCTGCAGCGCGTAGCTGTCAGTGAGCGTCTGGGCGCCGTCGACGACCTTGGCGCGGCACACGTCGTACCAGCGGCCCTCGGGCAGCCATGTGCGGCGTGCGGCGCGTCCGTCGGCGCCTGTGGGCGTCACGACGGGTGCCACGAGGATGTCGTCGCCGAACATATATTCATCTTCAAAGAGGTAGGCATTGTTCTCCTCCGGCCATTCGTAATAGAGGGGCCGGCAGATCGACACACCCGTGTCGTAGGCCTGGCGGCAGGCATTATAGATGTAAGGCATCAGGCGATAGCGCAGTCGGACGGTCTCGAGCAGCAGGGGGAAGTTCTCATACTTCCAGATGCGGCGCTCGATGCCGGGCCAGTTGGTGGCATGGGTGCGGAAGATGGGTGTGAAGACGCCGTACTGCATCCAGCGCAGATAGATCTCAGGGTCGTTGGGGCCCGTCTGCTGGTGTCCGCCGAGGTCGTGGCCCCAATAGCCGAAGCAGACGTTGGAGGCCGTGGCGGTGAAGTAGGGCTGCCAGGCCAGCGTGCCGTAGGTCGTGAACGAGTCGCCTGAGAAGCCGATGGGGTAGCGATGGGAGCCCAGTCCGCCCCAGCGGTGGAAGATGAGAGGTCGGTGGTCAGGGCGGTGGAGGCGCATGTCGTTGTAGAAGACGTGGTTACACCAGAACGTCTCGCCCAGTCCGTCGACATACTTCGACGTGAGGTTCTGCTGCCAGTCGAGCCACCAGAAGTCGACACCTTGTTTTTCGCGGGCGCGCAGGATGCGGTTGAACATCGAGTGATAGAAGCGCTTGTCCGACAGGTTCCAGGGCACCACCTTCGCGTCCTCGCCGAGGCCCATGTCCTGGCGCACCTCCTGGAAGTAGTCCTCGTCGGCGTCGACGCCGTCAGCCGGGTGCAGGTTGAGCGCCACCTTCAAGCCCTGGCGGTGCATGTAGTCGATGAGGCCCTCGGGGTCGGGGATGATGCTCTTGTCCCATGTCCAGCCCGTCCAGCCCTCGGTGTGCCAGTCCATGTCGAAGATCATGACGTCCATGGGTATCTGGTTGCGCTTCACGTCGTCAGCGATCTGCATGAACTCCTCGGCCGTGTAGCGCTGATACTTCGAGTACCAGTAGCCCAGCACGTAGAGCGGCGGCATGGGCTGGCGTCCGGCCACGCGGATGAAGTCGTTCAGACACTTCTTGTAGTCATGGCCATAGCCGAGGAAATACCAGTCCTTGGCAGCCTTGTCCACAGGCTCGGCCACCCATTCGATGCCGTCCTGCTCGCCGTCGAAGGCGAAGGTGCGCGAGCCGTCGCCGCGGCGCGTGGCGGGCGACTCGTCGATGACGGCCCATCCGGCGCGCGAGAGCAGTCCGTTCTCCATCTCCTGGCGTTTGTTGTCGCCAATCTGGCCGTCCAGGGTGCGCGTGGTGCCCTTCAGGTTGAGCAGGTCGTCCTTGCCGGGATACCACTCGACCTGGCGTCCGTTGAGCGTGAACGTGATGGAGAGCACGTCGTCCGACGGCCGGCGGTCGTCGATGCGCCCACCTATCTTATATTTAAGGGTCAACGCATCGGTCTTGATGACGAGCACGCCGTCATGCTCCTCCTTGGTGAACTCGGGGACGGGCAGGCGGCGGTTGACGACGGCGAAGGTGGCGCGGTCCTCAAACTTCTGCTGCTCGCTCCACTGGATGCGGATCATCTGTGGGGTGAGCACCGTGAAGCGTGCCTGGCCGCAGCTGACGACGGCCCGGGCGTCGGCCACGGGGTTGAGCTGTTCCTCCTGCGCCTTGGTGGCGATGAAGGCAGCAGCGAGTGCGATGAGAGTGAATAGTCGTTTCATAATTCAGTCCGTTCTGTGTGCAAAAAAAATGGTTCTTAGTTGGTGGCAAAGTTCGGCATTTTCCCGCGGCTGCGTATATATAATAAGGATTGTATAACCAATATGGCGGTTATACAATCCTTAATCTTCTGACTGCCAGCGCATTGACGCCGCGCCGGCCGCCGGTTTGTATTAACGGAATATTCAGCTCAAAATCAATATACAGCTCCCGTTTTCTATAGTCTGTGGTGCGATTGTTTTCTAAATTATTGCTGTTTATTAATTGAAGTTAGAGACCCCACCCCCAACCCCTCCCCTTGAAGGGAGGGGAGTAGCTGCGCCGTCATTTCCGTCGGGCCGTGCGCCAACCAACCCCTCCCCTTGAAGGGAGGGGAGTAGCTGCGCCGTCATTTCCGTCGGGCCGTGCGCCAGCCAACTCCTCCCCTTCGGGGAGGTCGGGTGGGGTCTCTCCCCTCCTTGGGAGGGGTCGGGGGAGGCTTACTCCCCTCCCTTCAAGGGGAGGGGTCGGGGGTGGGGTCTCTAACTTTCTCAGATTTCCATGATGAGGCGCTCAAACTGGTCGTTGTCGACCGTCGAGCGGTTCTTGATGCGCGTCTTGTAGGTGTTGACCGTGTGGACGGAGTAGTCCAGGAACTTGGCGATGCGCTCCGAGTCAGTGATGCCCAGGCGGATGAGGGCGAAGATGCGCATCTCGGAGGTCAGCGACTGCTCGGTGGGCGGCTGCCGGCGGTCCTTCTCGTCGAAGAGTGCGTTGTAGCGTTCGACGAAGTCAGGGAAGAGCTTGAGGAAGGTCTGGTCGAAGGCCTCGTACATCGACTCGCGCTCCGTGTTGAGTGTCGACTGCTTGAGCGTCGAGCGCAGGTCGTCATACTGTCGCGTGGCGATCTTGCGGTCGAGTGCGAGGAAGAGCTTCTCGAGCTTGGCCACGAACTCGGCGTTGGTGTAGAACGAGCGGCCGATGTAGGCATTCTTGATCTTGTCGGCCTCCTTCAACTGCAGGTTAGCCTGGCGCAGCTCCTCGAGCTGTCCGGCGATGGTCTCGTGGGCCTCGGTCAGCTGGCGGTTGCGCTTGCGGATAAACCAGTAGCTGCCCAGGATGCCGATGAGCAGGGCGATGGCCAGCAGGGTGGCGGCGATGAGCAGGTTGCGCTGCGAGCGGAGGGCGTCGTAGCGGTCCTGCTCGATGATGGGCAGGATGTCGTTGATCTCCACCTTGCGCAGGCGCGTGTTATAGAAGTTGATGTCCTCGAGGGCCTGATGGACATAGCGGCTGGCACGCTCGTGCTGCCCCTGCTTGTCGACGAGTCGCGAGAGGTGGTAGAGGGCGGTGATCTCGCGCGTGGCACTCTCGTTGTCGGCCACGGCCGAGCGTGCGAAGTATTCGATGGCCTTCGGCTCGTTGTCCAGGAAGACGTAGGCCCACGCCATCTCGGCCGTCGTGATGGCCTGCAGGTGGAGGTCGGCGTCGATGGAGTCGTTGCCCATGACGTGTGCGAACGACTCGAGGGCCTGCTGGTAATCATTGTCGCGCATCTGCTTCGAGCCGCGTGTTGACCACCAAGCCATCGAGCCCTCGGGCAGCGTCAGCAGCAGCGAGTCGAGCCAGGCGTTGCTGCGCGTGATATAGCGCGTGTAGTAGGGTTCCTGGGCGATGTAGTCGGCCTTCGTGCGCCACAGCTGTGCCGTTTGCGCATAGTGCTCCTGGAGCAGGGCGCCGCTGAGCTTCGTGCGGTCGATGGAGGCGAGCAGCTCCTCGGCCTCGCTGAGCAGTCCGGCGGAGATGAGCGAGAAGGCCAGGGCGTGGCGCGCCTCGACGAGGCGGTCGTCGCGCTGCTGCTGCTGGGCGATGCTGAGGCACTGCTCGCCGTAGTATCGGGCCGAGTCGTAGCAGTAGCTCTTATATTCGTCGTAGAGGGCATAGTTCAGCGCGAAGAGGTCGCTGCCCGGCCGCTTGCGGGCCTCGCCGAGCTCGCGGCGCAGCAGGTCGATGCGGTCGGTGCGCTGCCGGTCGAATTGTTCGCGCTGGTCGAGGCTCTCGTCGAGACGGTCGAGCCAATAGTCGGCATCGGGGCTGATGGCTGAGGCCGGCAGGGCGCTGATGAAGAGGATATAGAGTAGTAATGTATGTTTCATTTGTGCTTGCGAGTCAGTTTTCTGTTAGTATTTGTCGCTTAGGCATGGCAAAGATAGCAAATTATTCCCGATTCCCCCTCGTTTTAAAAAATATTAACATTGGACGGATCTGCAAAATTGTCACTTTATTTTACAAAAGGCGGAAGGTCGGCAGCAAAGCGGTCCTTTTCGGCTCAAAAAGGGCCGCTTCTCTCATCGAAAAGCACCGCTTCTCGCATCGAAAAGCACCGCTTCTTTTTCCGGCATAACATATCCGGCTGATAGCCAACAACTTGGCGATTGCAAGAGAATGATTCGGAAAAATGTTGACAAAACGGGCGCCCTTGACGGCTTCCGCAGGCCTGCCTGAATGACAATGGCAAATCATGCGCAGCCACTCTCCTCCTTTCCAAGGAGGGGGCGGCTGCGCAGACTATCTTATGGGGTTTCGCACGGATCCGGAATTACCTTGTCAGGGCAAAAAAAAGAAAAAATCTTTTGTTTTGCGCCCAACTTATTGTAACTTTGCAGCTGAATAAACTCAAAACATATACACAAACATGCGAAAAATGAAGTCATGGATGCTCGCCGCCATCCTTTGCGTCAGCGGCGTTTCGACGGGGCTCGTCGGGTGCAGGAAAGCTAATGTCGACGAGGCGGCTCCGACACAGGTGGAGACCAAGGAGCTCATCCGCACCAGCCAGAGCTGGGACGGCGTAGACCTGCCCGACTACCTGGAGGGGCGGCCCGAGCTGGTCGCCGTGAAGTATGTCTTCCCGGCCGGGCAGAAGCTGGGATGGCATCACCACCCGGTGATGAACTACGGCATACTGGTGGAGGGCGAGCTGACCATCATCGGACAGGACGGCAAGGAGAAGGTGGTGCACGAGGGCGAGGCCGTCGTTGAGATGGTGAACACGATCCACCACGGCGAGAACCGCGGCTCGAAGCCCGTCGTCCTCTACATGTTCTATCTCTCGCAGAAGGACATGCCACTGGCCGTGCAGCACCCTGAGATCCCGTTAGAGTGAGAAGCAGAGACCTCTGGGCGATGCCGTCACGAGGGTGTGCCGACACTTTTTTAACTGGCTTGCAAGTGCCAAGGAGGGAAGTGTCTGTGGAATCTCATGCGGCTTAAAGTATTGACAAAAAAGGCTGCGCAATCCATGACTGCGCAGCCTTTTAATATATCAAAGTCTATCTTTTTAGAGCTTCGGACCTGCGGCGACGAGAGCCTTGCCGGCTTCGTTGCCTTCGTACTTCTTGAAGTTCTTGATGAAGCGGGCGGCGAGGTCGCGGGCCTTCTCGTCCCACTCGTTGCGGTTCTGATAGGTGTCGCGAGGATCGAGGATGCCCCATGCGACGCCCTCGAGCTGCGTGGGCACCTCGAAGTCGAAGTAAGGAATCTTCTTCGTGGGAGCCTTGAGGATGGCGCCGCCGAGGATGGCGTCGATGATGCCGCGGGTGTCGCGGATGGAGATGCGCTTGCCGGTGCCGTTCCAGCCGGTGTTCACCAGGTAGGCCTTGGCACCGCTCTTCTCCATCTTCTTGACGAGCTCCTCGGCGTACTTGGTCGGGTGGAGCTCAAGGAAGGCCTGGCCGAAGCAGGCGCTGAAGGTCGGTGTGGGCTCGGTGATGCCGCGCTCGGTGCCGGCCAGCTTGGCGGTGAAGCCCGAGAGGAAGTAGTACTTGGTCTGCTCGGGAGTCAGGATGCTGACGGGAGGCAGCACGCCGAAGGCGTCGGCCGAGAGGAAAATGACGTTCTGTGCGTCGGGACCGGCGCTCTTGCCGTTCACCTTCTTGGCGATCTTCTCGATGTGCTCGATGGGATAGCTGACGCGGGTGTTCTCCGTGACGCTCTTGTCGGCGAAGTCGATCTTGCCGTTCTCGTCGACGGTGACGTTCTCCAGGAGGGCGTCGCGGCGGATGGCGTTATAGATGTCGGGCTCGCTCTCCTTATCGAGGTTGATGACCTTGGCGTAGCAGCCGCCTTCGAGGTTGAAGACGCCCTCGTCGTCCCATCCGTGCTCGTCGTCGCCGATGAGCAGGCGCTTCGGGTCGGTCGAGAGGGTGGTCTTGCCGGTGCCGGAGAGTCCGAAGAAGATGGCGGTGTTCTTGCCTTCCATGTCGGTGTTGGCCGAGCAGTGCATCGAGGCGATGCCCTGCAGGGGCAGGTAGTAGTTCTGCATGGAGAACATGCCCTTCTTCATCTCGCCGCCGTACCATGTGTTGATGATGCACTGCTCGCGGCTCGTGGTGTTGAAGGCCACGCAGGTCTCTGAGTTCAGACCCAGCTCCTTGTAGTTCTCTACCTTGGCCTTCGAGGCGTTGTAGATGACGAAGTTGGGCTCGAAGTTCTCCAGTTCCTCAGCGGTGGGCTGGATGAACATGTTCTTCACGAAGTGAGCCTGCCAAGCCACCTCGACGATGAAGCGGACGGCCAGACGCGTAGCCTCGTTGGCACCGCAGAAGGCGTCGACGACGTAGAGATTCTTATTGCAGAGCTCCTTGATGGCGATTTCCTTCACCTTGGCCCAGACCTCCTCCGACATGGGGTGGTTGTCGTTCTTGTACTCCTCGCTGGTCCACCACACCTTGTCGTGGCTCTGTGCATCGTCGACGATGTACTTGTCCTTAGGCGAACGGCCGGTGTAGATGCCGGTCATGACGTTGACGGCGTTGAGCTCGGTGTTGACGCCTTTGTCGAAACCTTCGAGCCCTGCCTTGGTCTCCTCTTCGAAGAGGTACTCATACGACGGGTTGTGAGCAATCACGGTCGAGCCGGTGATGCCATACTTTGTCAAATCTAACTTTGCCATTTCTTTTACCTTAAAATTTATATTTGTTTGTGACTTAACTCGTTTTGCGCTGCAAAGGTACGAAAAAAATGAGAAACGGCCGTTGCTATTTAAGATTTATTAGCCGCGCGACGGTTATTTTTTCGCTAAAAAATCAAAAAAGAGGGTCGGGCCCGCATTTTTTGTCACTCCGACTTTGCAGGTTCGGAGGTTTTTGCATAACTTTGTGGTCGATTTTCCGCGCGTCGCTCACGGGCGGCGTGCCAACCTGTCAACTAACAACAATCTATACAACAAGATGAAAGTCATCAACTTCAGCGAACAGAACACGGTCATCAATCAGTACATGGCCGAAGTGCGCGACAAGCGCTACCAGCAGAACCGGCTGCTCTTCCGCAACAACATCCGCCGCATCGGCCAGATGATGGCCTACGAGCTGTCGAAGACGCTCGACTACAGGGCCAAGACCGTCACCACGCCCCTCGGCACGCTCGACGTCCCGCTGCCTAAGGACGACCTCCTGCTGGCCACCGTGCTGCGCGCCGGACTGCCCTTCCACGAGGGGTTCCTCGACGTCTTCGACCACGCTGAGAACGGCTTCATCTCGGCCTATCGCATGTACACCAACCGCGAGCACACCGAGGTGGGCATCCACACCGAATACATGGCCTCGCCCTCGGCCAAGGGCAAGACGCTCGTCATCGTCGACCCCATGCTGGCCACGGGCGGCTCGATGGCAGCGGCCTATGGCGCCATGGTGGCCACGGGCCGTCCGCACAGGGTCCACATCGCCGTCGTCATCGCCACGCCCGAGGGCATCGAGATGCTGCGCCAGTCGGTCGGCGACGACGAGGACGTCACGCTATGGTGCGCCGCCATCGACCCGGGCATGAACGAGCATAAGTACATCGTCCCGGGATTCGGCGACTGCGGCGACCTCTGCTACGGTGAGAAGCTCTGAACGCCACAGCCCGCCGACGCTCGCCGCCTGCCTCCTCCTGGCGGCCATGCTCTGCCCCGCCATGACGGCCAGGGGGCAGAGCCCTGACGACGGCCGCCCATCGTGGGAGGAAATCTACGAGCAGGTCGTCCTTAATACAGAGGATGAGGACGACGGCGCCGCCGCATGGGAGGAGAACTACGAGCTGCTGCGCCAGCTGGCAGAGCAGCCCCTCGACCTCAACAGCGCCACGCGCAGCGAGCTCGAGCAGCTGCCCTTCCTCTCCGCCCGCCAGGTCATGGACCTCATCGAATATCGCGACCGCTACCACGGCTTCCGCTCCATGGGCGAGCTGCGCATGGTCCGCTCCATGGACTACGCCCAGCTCCGCCTCCTGCCCTGCTTCGTCCGCCTAGGCGCCGCCGGCTCCGCCGCCCCTGGCCCCGCCGGCTCCGCCTCCTCCGGCCCCGGCTCCGCCTCCTCTCCCGTCCCCGTTTTCGGCAACACTGTTGCCGAAAACCGAACGGGAAGGCCCCCAAGTGTGGCCGGCAATTCAGTTGCCGGCACCGCCTACGGCCTCCCCCCTCTCGCCACCATCGCCCGCCACGGCCGCCACGAGCTGACCGCCACCGCCCGCCTGCCCTTCTACGACCGGCGCGGCGACCGCAACGGCTACCTGGGCTACAAATATCGCCACTGGCTGCGCTATGAGTTCCGCTTCGCCGACCGCCTGCGGATGGGCATCACCGCCTCGCAGGACGCCGGCGAGCCCTTCCTGGCCAACTGCAACCGCTGGGGCTACGACACCTACAACTACTACCTGCAGCTGCGAAGTCTCAGCCCCGTCGTCGACAACCTCATCGTCGGCAAGTATAAGCTGGCCGTCGGCATGGGCCTCGTGGCTAATACGAGCTTCGCCCTCGGCAAGCTGGCCACCCTTCAGAGCCTCGGCCGCCACGTCCAGCAGCTCCGGCCCCACGCCTCACGCTCCACCGCCGACTATTTCCAGGGGGCGGCCACGACCCTGCGCCTCTCGCGGCCCCTCCGCCTGACCCTCTTCGCCAGCTGGCGCCCCGTCGACGCGACGCTCAACGACGACAGCGCCCGCACGGCCGCCACGCTCATCACCTCGGGCTATCACCGCACCGCCACCGAGATTGCCAAGAAGAACAACACCCACCTCACCTCGGCCGGCACCGCCCTCACCTTCCGCTCAGGACCCCTCCGCCTGGGCCTCAACGCCGTCTATACCCACACCGACCGCTCCCTCGAGCCCAACCGCACGACGCTCTACCGCCGCCACTACGCCCACGGCTCCGACTTCCTCAACGCCAGCCTGGACTACGGCTTCACCCACTACCTCGTGGCCTTCAGCGGCGAGACGGCCACCGACGCCCACGGCCACCTGGCCACCGTCAATGCCCTCAGCATCACACCCCTCCAGGAGCTCAGCATCGTCGCCCTGCAGCGCTTCTACAGCTATCGCTACACCGCCCTCCATGCCCACAGTTTCAGCGAGGGCGGACGCGTGCAGAACGAGAGCGGCGTCTACCTCGGCGTCGTCTGGCAGCCACTGCACCGCCTCCACCTCCAGGCCTACGCCGACTATGCCTCCTTCCCATGGCCACGCTATCAGGTGTCCAAGCCGTCCGACGCCCTCGACCTGCTCCTGCAGGCCACCGTCGACCTGCCCCGATGGACCCTCACCGCCCGCTATCGCGCCCACCTCCGCGAGAAGGACAACGACGACCACGACGCCCTCATACCCTGCGACGACCACCGGCTGCGACTCACGGCCACCTATGCCGACCCCTCCTCCAGATGGAGCCTCAAGACGCAGGCCGACGCCGTGCACTCCGTCTATAAGGCCACGACCGACGGCATCATGCTCTCCGAGCAGGTGGGATGGCAGCGGACGTGGCTGCAGCTGCGGATGACCGCCGCCTGGTTCCATACCGACGATTATCAGAGCCGCCTCTACTTCTACGAGCCCCACGTGCAGGGCGACTTCGCCTTCCCCACCTACTACGGCCACGGCCTACGCCTCGCCCTCATGGCCCGCGCCGACCTCGGCCGCCGCCTCCGCCTCGCCCTCCGACTGGGCTACACCGACTACTTCGACCGCCCCGCCATCGGCACCGGCCTGCAGCGCATCGACCACTCCTCGATGACCGACCTCGACCTGCAGCTCCAGTGGAAATTTTAGGTTTTCCGCCCTTTTATTCTTGATTTCCAAATATTTTTCGTAACTTTGCCGACCAAAACCAACCATTCATTCGCACAATGAAAGAATTAGCCCTCAAGTACGGATGCAATCCGAACCAGAAGCCGTCGCGTGTCTATATGGACGACGGATCCGAACTGCCCATCGAAGTGCTTAACGGCCGGCCCGGCTACATCAACCTGCTCGACGCCCTCAACTCGTGGCAGCTCGTCAGCGAGCTACAACGAGCCACAGGACTGCCCGCAGCAGCCTCGTTCAAGCACGTCTCGCCCGCCGGCGCCGCCGTCGGACTGCCACTGAGCGACACGCTCAAGCGCATCTACTTCGTCGACGACATCCCCGGACTCGACGCGTCGCCCATTGCCTGTGCCTATGCCAGGGCCCGTGGCGCCGACCGCATGTCGAGCTACGGCGACTTCATCGCACTGAGCGACACCTGCGACCTGACCACGGCGCTCATCATCAAGCGTGAGGTCAGCGACGGCGTCATCGCACCCGCCTACACCGACGAGGCCCTACAGGTGCTCCGCGAGAAGCGCAAGGGCACCTACAACGTCATCCGCATCGACCCCGACTATCGCCCCGCACCGCTGGAGCACAAGCAGGTCTTCGGCATCACCTTCGAGCAGGGACGCAACGAGATACGCCTCGACGACCCCCAGCTCTTCGACAACATCCCCACGCAGAACAAGACGTTCACGCCTGAGGCACGCCGCGACCTCGTCATCGCACTCATCACCCTGAAGTATACCCAGTCGAACAGCGTCTGCTACGCCGCCGACGGACAGGCCATCGGCATCGGTGCCGGACAGCAGAGCCGCATCCACTGCACGCGCCTCGCCGGACAGAAAGCCGACCAGTGGTGGCTCCGTCAGCACCCCCGCGTGCTCAGCCTGCCCTTCAAGCCCGGCATACGCCGCGCCGACCGCGACAACACCATCGACGTCTTCCTCTCTGACGACGAGCACGACGACGTGCTGCGCGACGGACAGTGGCAGCTCTTCTTCACCGAGCGCCCCGAGCCCCTCAGCCGCGAGGAGAAGCAGCTGTGGAAACAGCAGATGCGCGGCGTCAGCCTCGGCTCCGACGCCTTCTTCCCCTTCGGCGACAACATCGAGCGGGCCCACAAGAGCGGCGTCGAGTTCATCGCACAGGCCGGCGGCAGCGTCCGCGACGACCACGTCATCATGACCTGCGACAAGTACGGCATCGCCATGGCATTCACTGGCGTCCGGCTGTTCCACCATTAAGGGAAAAAGGAAAAGTGAAAAGTGAAAAATTTGCTTCCGCCTGATAAGGGAAAAGGGAAGAGTGAAAAGTGAAAAATTTGCTTCCGCCTGATAAGGGAAAAGGGAAGAGTGAAAAGTGAAAAATTTGCTTCCGCTAAATAATTAACTTAAAAGAGATGGGCAGAGACGACGACTTTCAGCAGATCCTGGAGAACGGCATCAACTTCGGCCGTGGTGGCGAGCGCCGCGACCCCAGCGAAGGCAAGGTGAAGACCAAGGCCAAGAAGAAACAATACATCACCGGCGCACACGGCAGCGGCTCCGCCCGACAGAAAGCCAAGTATCGGGAGCAGCGCGCCAACCGCAAGAAATAGCGCGCCGCCAATCCTCATCAGACAGAAAGAGGGTGTGTCAGAATGAAGACGTATAGCGTAGCATTCTGACACACCTTACTTTTTTGTAATGTCCGTTTAGTGACCGTAAGATAACAACTTGGTACGATTTAGGAGGTCACGTGTCCTCACGTGACACCAGCGGCAAGTGCGACGTGGGGACACGTCGCCTCCTACTTGTGCGCTGCAAAGTTACGAAAAGTCGAGCGCAAAACATAAAGAATTTATTCTTTTTTTTGCCGAGACGGAGTAAGTTCGCGCTCGCAGAGCCAAAGTTACGATTCCACCTGGCTTGCAGGCCTGACCTGACTCCGGAGTGAGGTCACCACCCGGGGGACGGCATCAAAAAACAGTCATTTTTATTGACAAAAGTCGAGCGTCGGACGGAAAAGCACCGCTTCTCGCTTCAAAAAGCGGCACTTCTCTCATCGAAAAGCGCCACTTCTCGCATCAAAAAGCGCCACTTCTTTTTGGCACATATTGTATATCACATAAAATCAACAAGTTACAAAAACGCAGCCTCCAAATATCATTTTCTTTTACATATTGCAAGCCATAGCCATGCTGGATTTCGTTTTTTCTTGGTTTAGAGATTCATGCATTCGTTTACGCAAAGACACACTTGTAGTCGCATAAGATTATGGGGATGATCCATACATCAATTTCACTCTCAAGAGTTAAAACGCACACTAATCATCAACTTTCAAGGGTAAAAAAACGGCGCATTTTTTGATATTCCAAAGTAAAGCCGTATCTTTGCACTCTATTCAGCTTGTCATGGTAAAACAGAAGTATGAAATATCTGATCTTAACTCATATCCTTTTCCTTACCAGATTGTTGGGATATGCCCAGCAGGTTATGTTGGCAGACAGTATAACCATGAATCCTGTCAGCTATGCAACGGTATACGATGCTGACGGAACCGTGACAGGACGCTCTGACATGGGAGGATATGTCATTCTTCAGAAAGGCTTCGAGTATCACATTTCCCATATAGGCTACGAGCCTCGGAGTCTCGTTTATAATGAGGACAGCATCATTCTCTTGTCGCCATCGTCCCATCAATTGTCTGAAGTCACGGCCACCGCCAAGAGAAAGAAGTATTATCACTGTAAAGTGTACTTCAGGAGCATAGAGCATGTGGATTCATGCCTGAAGTATTATATGGACGGAATACGGGAATTCTATATCGGCACAAAAACTAAAAAGGTGCATTGCGGTAGTGTCGTGACGAATTACTTTATGTCAAAGAGACAGGACATTGCACAGAAGAAGCGAAGCATGATGATTGGCGACAAGTACATGGCCCTTCCGTTCCTTGAAAAATACACTTTATATGAGGAGACCATGCATGACAAAAAGAGACGTATCAAGGCTGGTGTCGTCTACGCGGATACTGTATCAATAGGCCGTTACGAGATGTTTCCAGAGAAGGACGAGATGCTATTGTCTATTGATGCCTTGTGGCCCAAGAACACGCTTGTGACAAATCTATTCGGGTACACGCAAGTACTATCGAGACACGACAAGACAGAATTATATCGACATGACGATGATCATGCTCCTTCCGTTTTCAATTTGAAATCTTCCAACAGTTACCGGCATCTGACACTGACACACAAAAAAGAAAATCTCATAAGGGACATCGATGTTGAAGACGTATTCTACGTTGTCGAATCCAAATATACAGACAAAAAGGAATCATCTTCGTCAGAATCGTTGCAGAAAGATTATGAGAAGTATTCCGGAATGTTTCCAATCACCGAAAGAATAAGGGAGCAGCTGATTCGAGAAGAATAGCCAAACAAAAATGCAAAACATCTCACATTTAGCGCTGTTTTTCAGAATTATTCATTATCTTTGCACCCGCAGCCAGACATTCAATAAATTTTGAAGAAGACTCTCATATCAGAAGAGGCGGATACAGACCAAAGGATATGAGAACCTGACGAGATACTGGATATTAGGTGACTTTGAGGGATTCGCCAGTACGCAAGAACAGATTAAGATCAAGACATTATAACATCATGAACAGAACAATGAAACTGCTGATGGCAGCGGCATTCCTTTCCCTGCCAGCCATATCAAGCGCGCAGACGGACAATCCGCGTGGCATCTACAAGATGATGACGCTCACGGGCAAGCTGGGCGAAATCAAATCGCCGTTCGACCAGTACAAAATCTGCACTGACAGCGTGACGCTGATGCTCAGTATAAAAGAAAACGTATTCCAGATACAAGACAATGACCACAAGGTGTTCAACTACACAGGCGAACAGCCCAAGGACGAAAACGACAAGAGCACGCTCATCTACGACAGCAACGCCGAACATTTCACCTTAAAGTGGTGGAACGCTGGCAGAGGACATATCTACTTCCCCGACAAAAACTGGTGCATAGAGAAATATGAGGCCGACCAATACTCCGAGACTGGCCGCGAAGTCTTCGACGCACTGACAGCTGCACCTGTCGCCGTCAAAGCAAATCCGCTACTCGGCACATGGCGCGTGCTGGGCGATGTGGACGAACTGCGCGACATCAAGAAGGCTTTGCCCAAGATGCTTGAGAGTGACGAGAAAAGCAAGTACCATAACTCCTTCTACATCTTCAGCCCACAGACATTTGCATTGGTGCTTCGCTTTCAGGGAGGCGTGGTAAATCCTGTGGAGTACGACGGCAAGAAAGCCTATAAACTGAACGACAAGACGCTGCGTGTGAAGTGGCTGACGAAAGACCGTATTGCCGTGGAAGAAAAGATTGACTACCGCACCGACTGGAAAATCCTGGAGCGCATCGCCGACGGCCAGACCATGCTGAGCCGCATCGCCAGCCAGAACATATCAGGTAATCGCAGATAGAACAGACATGGAAGAAATCGAAATAAAACGTACTGTCCTGGGAGTATCTGATTTTTATGTGAAGAAATATCTGGCTATTTGTTGTTGTATCCCTGTCGTCTTGCTGTTAGACGCCAGCGGAATTGATGCAAGAAAAATTCCGTGGCCCCTGTTCGCGGCTGGCTTTTATGGAGGTTAAACATCAGTACAGGCATGATCATCGCCCACCTAAAGAACGAAATCGGCTAAGCTAAGATGTTCTCTGCCGATGGCCTCAGCATAAAGCCGTGGAGACTCTGTGATTTACTCAACAAATGGCATCCACAATGTGCTGCAGGCGGTTGCGGTCTTTAGGCTGCTCTCTCATAAATCAGGATTTTATCGCGTTCCACACTTTCGCGGGCAAAGTCGGCCAGCGAACTTTCTGTCACTAAATCGACGCTACGGCCGAGAATCCGTTCCAAGTCGCTCCACATTCCGAAGAACTTCAAGCCTACAGACTGCGAGGGGTCGAGGATGACGAGAATGTCGACGTCGCTCAGCGGTGTCTCCTCGCCACGGGCGAAGGAGCCGAAGAGCCATGCCTTCAGGACGGGCTGGGTCTTGAAGTAGTCGGCAATCGTCTTTTGCATCATCTGGGTACTCATAAGCTGTTGATTTAGAAATCTACTGCAAAGATACAAAAAAATGTGAGAAGTGTATCACTTTGTCCCACCTTTTTTATATAATTTGCCGAAACGGGCGATTTGCCTTCTTGCCGTTTCACTGATAAATCGGCACGGTTGGCTGATTATATTTTCTCCTGACTTCGGCAGTTTTACATTTCCGAGTGGTTAACTCACTTGAACCCCTATAAACAGATGGTGACTTGGGTGATTCAGGTTTTTTGCTACCATGATTATGCTTGCCAAAAGAAAAAATCCTGGGTTTTTCTTCGTTTTTCTCGTAAAAAGTTCGTAACTTTGTACGATTAAACAATAATGAGTGAGAAAAACTATGTCGAAGATTGAAATAAAGCGCGTCAGCGACAAGCGCGGGCTGGAGACTTTCATTCAGTTTCACTATGACCTCTACAGGGGTGACCCTTACGATGCGCCCAACTTGCACAGCGACGAGGTGCAGACGCTCTCGCCATATATCAAGGAGAAGAACGCGGCGTTCGAGTTCTGCGAGGCTCAGTATTTCCTGGCTTACAGGGATGGCGAGCTGGTGGGGCGCGTGGCGGGCATCATCAACCGCAGGTATAACGAGCAGTGGCAGCGTCTGGCTGTCAGGTTCGGATGGATCGACTTCGTGGACGACGTGGAGGTGAGCCGCGCGCTGCTCAAGGCCGTGGAGGACTGGGGCCGCGAGCGGGGCATGAAGGAGATCATCGGCCCGCTGGGCTTCACCGACATGGACCCTGAGGGGATGCTGACGCACGGCTTTGACCAGCTGGGCACGATGGCGACGCTCTATAACTATCCTTACTACCCCAAGCACATGGAGCAGATGGAGGGCTACGAGAAGGATAACGACTACGTGGAATATAAGCTCTTCGTGCCGAAGGACGGCATGCCTGAGAAGTTCGTGAAGGTCTCGGAGATGATCATGAAGCGATATAACCTGCAGGTGAAGAAGCTGACGAAGGAGGATGTCTTCGGACCGCAGCAGTACGGGCAGCGGGTGTTCGACGTGATCAACCGCACGTTCGGCCACCTGTATGGCTACTCGACGATGTCGCAGAAGCAGATCGACCAGTATATCAAGATGTACTTCAAGGTGCTCGACCTCAACCTCGTCACGCTCATCGAGGACCACTCACTGGAGGACCACCCCGTGGTGGGCTGCGGCATCACCATCCCGTCGCTGACCCGGGCGCTGCAGAAATGCCGCAACGGCCGGCTGTGGCCCTTCGGGTGGTGGCACCTGATGCGGGCGCTGAAGTTCCACAAGACGAAGATCGTGGACTGTCTGCTCATCGGCGTGCTGCCTGAATATAGGGCGAAGGGGGCGAATGCGCTGCTCTTCTACGACCTCATCCCGCGCTATCAGAAGCTGGGCTTCGAGTGGGGCGAGACGCACGTCGAGATGGAGACGAACGGCAAGGTGCAGAGCCAGTGGACCTACCTGGACCACGAGCAGCACAAGCGCAGAAGATGTTATAAGAAACAGCTGTAAGAGCCCCCCTTTCAAGCCCCCGAGGGGGCTACTATAGACAAAAACCTTATTTTAACACCGACTTATGAACAACGACAGCAATAACAATCAACCGTCCATCGATAACAATTCTATAGAAGCCCCCTCGGGGGCCGTAGGGGGGGCTCCTGGGGCTCCTGGGGCCGACTATACTGACGACAATATCAAGACACTGACGGGCACGGAGCACATTCGGCTGCGCCCCGGCATGTACATCGGCCGACTGGGCGACGGCTCGCTGCCTGAGGACGGCATCTACGTGCTGCTGAAGGAGGTCATCGACAACTCTATCGACGAGTTTAAGATGAAGGCTGGCGACCGCATCGAGATCACCATCGAGGACAACCTGCGCGTCTCGGTGCGCGACTATGGCCGCGGCATCCCGCAGGGCAAGATGATCGACGCTGTGTCGGTGCTCAACACGGGCGGCAAGTATGACTCGAAGGCGTTCAAGAAGTCAATCGGACTGAACGGCGTCGGCGTCAAGGCTGTCAATGCGCTAAGCCAGCACTTCGAGGTGGCCAGCTATCGCGACGGACAGGTGCGCCGCGCTGCCTTCGAACGCGGCAAGCTGGTCAGTGACTCGACGGAGCCGACGCAGGACGAGACCGGCACGTACATCTACTTCGAGCCCGACCCGACGCTCTTCGCCGGCTATCGCTTCCACGACGACATCGTGGAGACGATGCTCCGCAACTATACCTACCTGAACATCGGGCTGGCCATCATGTACAACGGCCGCCGCATCCTCTCGCGCCGCGGACTGGAGGACCTGCTCAAGGACCGCATGTCGGCCGATGCCCTCTACCCCATCGTCCACCTGCAGGGCGAAGACATCGAGATCGCCTTCACCCATGCCAACCAGTATGGCGAGGAGTACTACTCGTTCGTCAACGGTCAGCACACCACGCAGGGCGGCACCCACCAGAGCGCCTTCAAGGAGCATATCGCCAAGACGATCAAGGAGTTTTCTGGGAAGAACTTCGAATATGGCGACATCCGCACGGGCCTAGTCGCCGCCATCGCCCTGAACGTCGAGGAGCCCATGTTCGAGAGCCAGACGAAGATCAAGCTCGGCTCGCTCACCATGGCCCCCGTGCCGGCAAAGGTCGACGCCGACCACCCCATGCCGCCCTCGATCAACAAATACGTGGGCGACTTCATCAAGACGGAGGTGGACAACTATCTGCACAAGAACCCCGACGTGGCCGAGGTGATCATGCAGAAGGTGCAGGAGAGCGAGAAGGAGCGCAAGGCCATGGCCGGCGTGACGAAGCTGGCCCGCGAACGGGCCAAGAAGGCTAACCTGCACAACCGCAAGCTGCGCGACTGTCGCATCCACTTCAGCGACGTCAAGAACGACCGCAAGGAGGAGTCGTGCATCTTCATCACCGAGGGCGACTCGGCCAGCGGATCGATCACGAAGAGCCGCGACGTCAACACGCAGGCCGTCTTCTCATTGAGGGGAAAGCCGCTGAACACGTTCGGACTGACGAAGAAGGTGGTCTACGAGAACGAGGAGTTCAACCTCCTGCAGGCGGCCCTCGACATCGAGGAGGGCCTCGACACGCTGCGCTACAACAAGGTCATCGTCGCCACCGATGCCGATGTCGACGGCATGCACATCCGACTGCTCATCATCACCTTCTTCCTGCAGTTCTTCCCCGAGCTCATCCGCAAGGGCCACGTCTACGTGCTGCAGACGCCGCTGTTCCGAGTGCGCAACCGCCGCACGAAGATCCGCAAGAAGGACGTCATCGCCGCCGAGGACGTCAGGCTGGCCGAGACGAAGCAGAAGAAGTCAGACTTCATCACCCGCTACTGCTACAGCGAGGAGGAGCGCCTCAAGGCCATCGCCGACCTGGGTCCCGACCCCGAGATCACCCGCTTCAAGGGTCTCGGCGAGATCTCGCCCGAGGAGTTTGCCGGCTTCATCGGCCCCGACATCCGGCTCGAGCAGGTGACGCTCCACAAGACCGACCAGGTTCAGAAGCTCCTGGAATACTACATGGGCAAGAACACCATGGAGCGCCAGCTCTTCATCATCGACAACCTCGTCATCGAGGAAGACCGCCCCGAGGAGGAAGAAGACTAAAGTCTAAATTCTAAAGTCTTAATTCTAAATTCTTAACTCTTAACTCTAAATTCTTAACTCTAAATTCTAAATTCTACTCGTCATACAGTCGGAACATGCGCTCCATGGGCTGCCACTTCTCGTCGCTGCGCGCATCGGCGTCGCAGCCTTGAAACTGCGCCACGAAGGCTTCCCACTCCGCCTGTCGCGGCAGCGTGGCCAGACGGTCCATCGCCTCATCCCATCTGAAGTCGGCCGGCGCATCGACAATCATGACGAGGCGGTTGCCCAGGATGTAGATCTCCATCTCGAGGATGCCCACCTGGCGGATGCCCTGTCGGATCTCCGGCCAGTTATACTCCTCGCTGTGCCATTTGCGGTATTGTGCTATCAGCTCCTCATTGTCGCTGATCTCGAGAAACTGCACGTAGCGCTTCGTCTTTCCGTCGGAAAGTTTTTGAACGTATCCTTCCATAGTCTTCTTACTATAAGTATTGCAATGTGGGTGCAAAGTTACAAATAATTCCCCACATTGCAACACACATGTCGGCGGAAACTTTTAGTTTTCCCCCTCCCGTCAGATACCCTCGCCGTCGATGAACCCCACGTGCTGGATGGGCTTCGACTGGCGCACCTGCGAATGGGGCGCCACGTCGTGCGTGATCCACAGGTTGCCACCCAGGACAGAGTGATGGCCGATGCAGACGCGGCCCAGCACCGACGTGTTCGAATAGATCGTCACGTAGTCCTCGACGATCGGATGGCGCGGCCCGTCGACGAGTCGCCCCCGTTCGTCGTGCTCGAAGCGCTTGGCGCCGAGCGTCACGCCCTGATAGAGCATCACGTGGTGGCCGATGCGGGCCGTGGCCCCGACGGCGATGCCCGTGCCGTGGTCGATGGCGAAGGAGGCGCCGATGGTGGCCGAGGGATGGATGTCGATGCCCGTCAGCGAGTGAGCCCGCTCGCTGATGATGCGGGCCAGCAGGGGCCGTCCGAGCAGGCTCAGACAGTGGGCCACGCGGTGGTGCAGCATGGCCGTGGCGCCCGGGTAGCAGCTGGCCACCTCGCTGAGCGACTGCGCCGCCGGGTCGCGCTCGGCGATGGCCTCGACGTCGCTGCGCAGCAGGCGCCTGAGCTCAGGCAGCTGCTCGGCAAAGCGGTGGGCCGTCGCCGTGGCCTCGTCGTCAGGGCATGCGCCCCGGCTGATGAGCTGTTCGAGCTGACGGATGGCCTCGACGATGAGCGTCACGGCGATAACCTCGTCGCGGGTGGGCAGGAAGACGATCTGGCGGACGGTGTCGATGAAACTGTCGATCTGCGCCGTCGACGGCAGCGTAGAGGTGGTCCACATGTCGTCTTCCGTGGCAAGTGTGCGGGCGATGTGCTGAATGGTCTGGCTGTCCATGGTCTGTTGACTTATGATTAGTGTTAATCGAAAAGCCCTGTCGAGAGATAGCGCTCGCCCGTGTCGGGCAGCAGGGCGACGATGGTCTTGCCGGCATGCTCAGCCTGACGGGCCAGTCGCAGCGCTGCCGCATAGGCCGCCCCCGACGAGATGCCCACGAGCAGTCCCTCCTGGCGGGCCAGCAGACGGGCATGGGCCGCCGCCTCGTCGTCGCTGATCGTCACGACCTCGTCGACCACGCCGGCGTCATACGTCTGGGGCACGAATCCGGCGCCGATGCCCTGAATGCGGTGCTTGCCCGCCACGCCCGTCGACAGCACGGCCGACGAGGCCGGCTCGACGGCGACGACGCGCACCTCGCGATTATGCTCCTTCAGTCGGCGACCTGCGCCACTGACGGTGCCGCCCGTGCCGACGCCGGCGACGAAGATGTCGACGCGGCCCTCGGTGGCCTGCCATATCTCCTCGCCCGTCGTCCGCTCATGGACGGCCGGATTGGCGGGATTCGTAAACTGTCCCAGCATGACGGCCCCATCGGTCGTACGCAGCAGCTCCTCGGCGCGGCTGATGGCGCCCTTCATGCCCTCCGCACCAGGCGTCAGCACCAGCTCGGCCCCATAGGCCTGCAGCAGCCGGCGCCGCTCCTGGCTCATCGTGTCGGGCATCGTCAGCACCACCCGGTAGCCCCGGCTGCGCCCCACCCAGGCCAGCCCCACGCCCGTGTTGCCGCTCGTGGGCTCGACGATGGTGGCGCCCGGCCGCAGCAGGCCCCGCGCCTCGGCATCCTCGATCATGGCCAGGGCTGTGCGGTCCTTGACGCTGCCGCCCGGATTGAAATACTCCAGTTTCACGACCACCCGTGCCACCTGTCCCTCCTGTTCGCTGGTCAGCAGCAGCGGTGTCTGTCCGATCAAATCTGTCAACTTACTGTAAATCATAATCTTTTTACCTTAACTGTTACCGCTTGCAAAGTTACGACTTTCGTTTGATTCTGCAAATTTTCCGCACGATTTTTTGCCATAATGTTACATAGTGTGAATATTTTTCGTGCTTTTACTCGCAAATGAAATTATTTTCGTAACTTTGCAGCGCACAAGTAGGAGGCGACGTGTCTCACGTCGCAATCCAGCAGCTTGGTGCGACGTGGTGCGACGTGAGACACGTCGCCTCCTACTGCAAAACTATTAGTCAAATAGAAGGCATGAAACAGCGCATTGGGATATTCGTGGGGTCGTTTGACCCCTTCACGCTCGGCCACGACTCGGTCGTGAGGCGGGCGCTGCCACTGTTCGACCGGCTCGTCATCGGGGTCGTTGGCGACCATGTCTCGAAACCCAACCTGACGCCTGCGGCTGAGCGGGTGGGGGCTATCAGCCGGCTCTATGCGGGCGAGCCGCGCGTCGAGGTGCGGTCCTACTACGGGCTGGCTGTGGAGCTGGCCCGCGAGGTGGGGGCGGAGTTCATCGTGAAGGGTGTGCGCTCGGTGAAGGACTTCGAATATGAGCGCGACCAGGCTGACATCAACCGCCAGCTCACGGGCATCGAGACGCTCCTGCTCTACGCCGAGCCGCAGCTCTCGGCCCTGTCGTCGTCGATGGTGCGCGAGCTGGCTCACTTCGGCGTCGACGTCAGCCCGTATCTGCCGGGGAGCGTTGACATGAAAAATGAAAAGTGAAAGATGAAAAATATGATTAGTCATGACGTATTAAAAGAGACGACAACATAGAGGGTGATTTCAATTTCGTGATATGCAGACAACAAGTCTAATCATATCTTTAATCTTTCATCTTTAATCTTTAATCTTTGATATAAATGATAAGCTATAGCACAGAGAACGTCGCATTCCCGAAGATCCGCCGCCGTGAGACCACGCAGTGGATACGCCGCGTGGCACAGACCTACGGCAAGCGTGTGGGCGAGGTGGGCTACCTCTTCTGCGACGACAACCACATCCTCGAGGTCAACCGCGAGTACCTCCAGCATGACTACTACACCGACATCATCACCTTCGACTATTGCGAAGGCGACACCATCAACGGCGACCTCGTCATCTCGCTCGACACCGTCCGCTCCAACGCCGAGCTCTTCCACAAGGACTACGACGAGGAGCTCCATCGCGTCATCATCCACGGCATCCTCCACCTCTGCGGACTCAACGACAAGGGGCCCGGCGAGCGCGAGCTGATGGAGGCGGCCGAGGACCGTGCCCTCGGGCTGCTCAGGTGAGCAGACTGGATGATTCCGGATAGCGAATTGTCCGGTTAAGCGGCAGCCGATCGGCTGCCGCTTAGCCGGACTGTTTGTGATAAATGTCCGCCCCAGTTGACAGACAGCGCAGCTGCTCCCCGCTGGCAATTCGACGGGGAATGGCGGCGCAGCTGCTCCCCTCCCTTCAAGGGGAGGGGTTGGGGGTGGGGTCTCTATCCTCTTCTACCCTAAGATGTATATTTACTATTCCAAGATATATATTTACGATTATTAGAAGTTACAGACCCCACCCCCAACCCCTCCCCTTCTTGCGTCCCTTCGGTAGCAAGCGTCCTTCGGCCGAGCGGAAGGGAGGGGAGTGGCTGCGCGGACAATCAACTGGAGGAATTCGGACAGGTGCGTCGTTTAATCACGCTGTGGCGGCATGCCGTCACGACGTGACGAGAGAATCGGGAATTTGTTCTCGGTGGGGGCTCAGAACCCCATTCTGGGCTTGGGCTTGGCCACCGGGATGGGCTGGATGTCGGCCGGGGTGAGCTGGAAGAGATGCTCGCGGTCGTTGATGTCGGCGCTGATGCATCGCTGTGCGTGGCATAGATAGATGCGCTCCAGCTGGTTGGCCACGAAGCGTGCGTTGCCCCATGTCTGCGGGTCGCGGCTGCGGTGGGCCTCGGCGATGAGCTGGGTGTAGTCGTCCCATGCCTGTGGTGTGAAGGTGTAGCCATGGTCGGCGATGCGGCATCGCGTGATGTCGAGCAGCTCGTCGACGGTGAAGTCCTCAAACTCGAAGCGGTTGGGGAATCGCGACTCGAGTCCCGGGTTGAGCTCGAGCAGCCGGAGCATCTGCTGCTTGTAGCCGCAGAGGACGATGGCGAGGTCGCGCTGTCGCTCGTCGGAGAGGATGTCCATGAGCAGTGGCAGCACCATGCGTCCCGGGTCGTTGCGGTTGTCGCCGTTGAGCAGGTAGGCCTCGTCGATCATGAGCACGCCGCCGCGAGCCATCTCGACGACGCGTCGGACGGCGCGCTCCTCGTCGCCCCAGTTGCTGCCGACGAAGGTGCCGCGGTTGGCCACGACGACGTGTCCGCGGCTGAGCATGCCTGCCTGATGGAGCAGCGAGCCCATGATTTTGCAGACGGTCGTCTTGCCCGTACCGGGCCGTCCGAGGAATATGCTGTGGAGTGATAGCTCGTGCGGTTTGGCCTCGGGGTTGAGCAGGTGCATGCGCACGTTGTATTGGTTGAGCATGATGAGCTCGTCGATGTGGCGCTTGACGGCCTGGCATCCGACGATGCGTTGCATCTCGCGCTCGGGGTGGCGCATGGGCTGGAGCACCTCCACCTTGACGATGTTGTTGGGGTTGAGCTCCAGCTCGCCGAAGCCGGAGGTCAGCTCGTCGACGTCGTCGTTTTCGTCATCGTTTTCGTTTTCGTTTTCGTTATCGTCATCGTTACCGTTATCGTTTTCGTTACCGTTACCGTTCTGTCCGAAGGTGGCGTCGTATTCCGATTCGATGAACTCGTTGAGCATGCGCTCGAACTCCTCCGAGGGGTCGTCGTCGTCGTCACCGGCGAAGTAAGGCTTCAGGTGGGCCAGGTAGGGGGCCCCGGCCAGCTGGTCTCTGTCGTTGAGCGGCAGGTGTAGGAGGCGCTGCAGGTCGGACTGCTGGTCGAAGACGCTGATGCGCATGCCGTACCACGTGTGGATCATGTCGGGGCGGTTGATCAGTCGCGAGCTGGTCAGCAGGATGCCCCATATCTGAGGCCGCTGGCGGCCGAAGTCGGCCGTGAGCCGGCTGTAGAGCTGTCGCATGACGGCCTTCAGGTAGTAGACGGGGCTGACGCGGTTGCCGTCGGCGGTGAAGTAGAGCGGCTGCTCGTCGCAGAAGGTCTCCTCGTCGGCCAGCTCGTCCAGCTGTCGGCCGGTGTCGTCGAGGCAGACGACGACGAGTTCGTGTTTCGTGGCATAGAGGTAGAGGTGAGTGTCTTCGCCGAAGGGTTCCAGCCCCTTGACGTGTGCGGCATAGGTGCGCTTGCGCTTGTTCATGTTGAGCATGAAGTTGACGATGGAGGCGTTAGTCTGTCTGATGAAATCTTTGATCATAGTGTCAGTAAATAAAAACAATCTGTGACGTTAAGTGCGTGTGCGGTGTGTATATATATAAATAAGGTAAGTGGGGAGAGAGTAAGGAGCATCGCAGGGATGGACAGGCGCAGGCTCAGCAGCGTGAGCCCGACAGCCCTTCAGCCCTACCACATAAGAGATAGGTCGCGCCGGGGTGGGGTGGGAGAGAGAAGACGGCAGAGTTGTAGCAATAAGTCAAAGAACGATCATCCGCGCAGGACGACGGCAGAGGTCCACAGGGCCACACGGCTGATGAGGGGACGCCGATGCGCTCGGCGGCCTACGTCGCAGACCGTTGTCAATCGTGTTCGCAGCATGATCTTTTCTTTAACTTTTTGACTCTTATGTGTGTTGCTTAAAGGTGGTGTTTTTAAACAAAGCGGATGCAAATGTACGATAAATATTTCAGATGGCCAAGGATGTTCCCGATTTTAACATTTAGGGGGCCTCCCCCGACCCCTCCGAAGGAGGGGAGTGGCTACCGCGCAGTCTGTCGGTAATGACGGCGCAGCCGCTCCCCCGGCGGTAATGACGGCGCAGCCGCTCCCCGCCCCTCAAGGGGAGGGGTTGGGGGTGGGGTCTCTATCATCTTCTACCCCAAGATATATATTTACTATTCCAACGATATATATTTACGATTATTAGAAGTTACAGACCCCACCCCCAACCCCTCCCCTTGAAGGGAGGGGAGTAGCTGCGCCGTCATTCGCCTCGAGCTGCGCCGTCATTCGCCTCGAGCTGCCCCGCGGGTAGCAGCTGCGCAGCCATACCCGTCGGGGTGTAAGCCTCCCCCAACCGCTCCGTCGGAGGATAGCAGCCGCGCCGTCCTTCCCCTCTAACTCTCCTGCAAGTGTCGACCTGTAGCTTTTTTGCTTGATTTAAATCAAAAAAGAATCTGTTTGCGCCAACAATGTTACGAAATTGTTGCGGGGGTGAGGGAAAAGTTGTAATTTTGCACCCAGTAGTCGAGACGACTACACGTTATTCATTAGGTTAGTAGTTAATAGATTTAAGGTAAAGATTATGTTATTAGATTTTCAGTCAACGTTGCAGTTTGACTAAGCGATTAGGCCAAACGGACGTTGAGAAAAAGCGCGGGGTGAGTGATTCATACCGCGCTTTTTTGTGCCCGCGCGTGTCGGCCGGCGCCGGTTCAGGCTGTCGCCGGCGAGAAGCAAAAATCTTAAAAACAACTTAAAATAGGGCACTTAAACATATATTTTATTTAATTATCCGTCGAAAATGACGGATTTTTGCAGAAATGTGCTTACCTTTGCAGACTGAATTGTTTAAACAATTAGGAAAGATGAAGAGAATATTCAGAACGCTCTGCGGACTGCTGCTGGCATCTGTGGCCCTGACGTCGTGTCTGGGCGACGACGATGACAACCAGACGACGACCTACAGCGATGTGGCCATCACGCAGTTCACGCTGGGCACGATCAACCGCTATACGACGACGACCTCGCCCACGACGGGTCGCGACACGCTGGTGAAGACCACGTTCGCCGGGTCGGGCTACAAGATGACCATCGACCAGCTGGGCCACCAGATCTACAACCGCAAGGCGCTGCCCGTGGGCAGCGACGTGCGCCACGTCGTCTGCACCATCTCGACGCGCAACGGCGGCGTCGTGGCGCTGCAGTCGATGACGAGCGACTCGCTGTCGTGGTTCAATGCCAACGACTCGATCGACTTCAGCGTGCCCCGCACGTTCCGCGTCTACAGCATCGACGGCACGTCCCATCGCGACTATGTCGTCGCGCTGACGGCCTCGAGCGACCAGGGCCTCGACTTCGAGTGGCGCCAGGAGGCTGCCGCCACGCTGACGTCGCCGCTGTCCGACCACCAGGTGGTCAGCTTCCGTGGCCAGCTGCTGCTCTTCGGCAGTCCTACTGGCTTCTACGACGAGCCCGACGCCATCTACCGCTCGGCTGACGGCACCGCCTGGGAGCGGCTGGAGCCCAACATCCCGATGAAGCACTATCGCGGCCGCGTCGTCGTCATGGGCGAGCGCCTCTACGTGCTCACCACCGAGGGCCTCTACAGCTCGGCCGACGGTGAGACATGGCAGCAGATCGTCGCCACCGCCGACCCCAACCAGGCCGGCGCGCTGAAGATTCTCATCGGAGGCGGCACGCGCGAGCTCTTCGCCCTGCGGCTGGAGCCTGCCGACCCCGCCAGCGAGCCGATGTCGCCCTGGCGCCTCGTCTCGTCGACTGACGGCGGGCGGACGTGGACGGCCGAGGCCGCCGACTATGACACCGACCCCTGCCAGACGCCCACCCTGACCAAGTTCGGGTGCGTGGCGTTCGACTATATGCCCACCGACTCGACCGACTACGTGCTGCTCCTGGGCTGCGACCAGGCCGCACTCGAGGCCGGCGTCATCACCCCGTGGCGCAAGCTCAGCTGTTATGCCCAGAGTGATCGTGGCGGACAGTGGGTCAGCATGACCCTCGACGACGCCAACCGCTACCAGCTGCCCGCAGCCGAGGTCTACGGACTGGAGCAATACGACGGCACGCTCGTGGCCCTCTGCGGCAAGCAGGGCCAGCCGGTCGCCATCTATGAGTCGGCCGACCAGGGCATCACCTGGAAGACCCAGAACGACTACTCACTGCCCGACGGCTTCGCCCGCGGACCGCTGAGCCTGACGACGAGCGGCGATGCCCTCTGGATCGTGTCGCCGACGGGCCAGACATGGAAAGGAACCTTCAGATGACCCTCGCCCGCCGTCTCCGACCGTTGCTCATGGCGCTCCTGCTGACTCCGCTCGCAGCCCAGGCCCAGGACGACCCCGAATATCGCATGGAGATCGGGGCCGGCGCCGGACTGCAGACCTATCAGGGCGACTTCGGCGGCGGACTGCTGAAGCACATGCAGCCCATGGGGGGCGCGGTGGCCAAGTATAAGCCCAACCCGCGCATGGCGTGGGCCGCCACCCTGAGCTACGGCAAGCTGAAGGGCCGGTCGGAGGACACGAAGACATGGTATCCCGACTATGCCGGCGCACCCATCGAGTTCTCCACGACTATGACCACCCTTGACGTGGCGTTCGAATACAACTTCTGGGCCTTCGGCACCGGCCGCGAATATCGCGGCGCACGCCCGCTGACGCCCTTCATCACCGCCGGCATGGGCCTCTGCTTCGCCAAGTGCGACGCCTCGGTCTGCGCCTTCGAGATGCCGCTGGGGCTGGGCGTGAAGTATAAGCTGGCCGAGCGGCTGAACCTGACCGCCACGTGGCTGATGCACCTGACGGGCAGCGACAAGCTCGACGGGGTGAAGGACCCCTACGGCATCAAGAGCAGCGGCCTGTTCAAGAACACCGACTGCTACTCGACGCTGCAGATCGCCGTCACCTACGACATCTGGGCCAAGTGCAAGACATGCCACAACGACAGGGAATGAGAACTGAGAGTTGAGAACTGAGAATTATAAGATATGACCGCTGAATTAGACAGAACACGCATCCCCCAGCACATTGCCATCATCATGGACGGCAACGGACGCTGGGCCAACGAGCGCGGACGCGAGCGCAGCTACGGCCACCAGGCCGGTGTCGACGCCGTGCATAAGATCACGTCGGAGTGCACACGGCTGGGCGTGAAGTACCTCACGCTCTACACCTTCTCCACCGAGAACTGGAACCGCCCGGCCGACGAGGTGTCGGCGCTCATGGGCCTCATCCTGACCTCGCTCGAGGAGGAGATCTTCATGAAGAACAACGTCCGCTTCCGCATGATCGGCGACATGCAGCGGCTGCCTAAGGAGGTGCAGACGAAGATCCGCGAGCTCGAGGAGCACACCGCCGCCAACGACGCCATGACGGCCGTCATCGCGCTGAGCTACTCCAGCCGATGGGAGATCACCGAGGCCGTCAGGCAGATCGTGGCCGAGCAGCCGCAGGACATCACCGAGGCGACCATCACGAGTCACCTCGCCACCAGCTTTATGCCCGACCCCGACCTGCTCATCCGCACCGGCGGCGAGCTGCGCATCTCCAACTATCTGCTCTGGCAGATCGCCTACTCGGAGCTCTACTTCACCGATACCTACTGGCCCGACTTCGACGAGGCGTGCCTCCACAAGGCCATCGCCGACTTCCAGCGCCGGCAGCGCCGCTTCGGCAAGACGGAAGCGCAGGTGGAGAATAATGAATAATGTACAATGTACAATGAATAATGTACAATGAATAATGTACAATGTACAATGTGTTCGGTAGAAAGAAAAAACGATTGATTTATGCATAGATTATTGATGAAAATGACAAAGACGATGGCGGCAGTGACTATGCTGCTCATCGCTCATTGTACATTGTTCATTACTACGGCTGCGGCACAGGAATTCATCGCCAATCCCACCATCTCGTATGCCGGCACACCACGCCAGTGCGAGATCGGAGGACTCGCCGTCAAGGGCGTCGAGGGCTATGAGGACTATGTGCTCACCAACATCTCAGGACTGACCGTCGGACAGCGCATCGAGGTGCCCGGCAGCGAGATCACCGAGGCCGTCAAGCGCTACTGGAAGCACGGACTCTTCTCGCGCGTCAGCATCACGGCCGACAGCATCGTCGGACAGAAGGTCTACCTCTGCATCAACCTCGCCCTCCGACCCCGCATCAGCGACATCGTCTACACCGGCGTGAAGAAGTCGGAGCGCGAGGACCTCGAGCAGAAGCTCGGCATGGCCAAGGGCATGAGCCTGACGAAGAACCTCATCGACCGCGCCCAGATCCTGGCCAAGAAATACTTCGACGACAAGGGATTCAAGAACGCTGAGATCAACATCACCCAGCGCGACGACGTCACAGGCAAGAACAAGGTCATCCTCGACGTCGACATCGACAAGAAGGAGAAGATGAAGGTGCGCAGCATCATCTTCGACGGCAACCAGAAGCTCACCGACGCCCGCATCAAGGGCCATCTCTTCAGCAAGGGCGCCTTCGGCAAGATCCATGAGGCCGGCAAGCTCTACTCGTTCATGAAGTCGAAGAAGTTCACGCCCGAGCGCTACGCCGAGGCTAAGCAGAAGCTCATCGAGAAATACAACGAGCTGGGCTATCGCGACGCCACCATCGAGGAGGACTCCGTATGGAATGCCGACGACAAGCACGTCAACGTCTACGTCAAGATCGACGAGGGCGAGCAGTACTTCCTGCGCAACATCAACTGGGTGGGCAACACCGTCGTCACCACCGACTACCTCAACCGCGTGCTCGGCATGAAGAGCGGCGACGTCTACAACCAGAAGCTCATGACCAAGCGACTCAAGGACGACGAGGACGCCGTCGGCAACTATTATTATAATAATGGTTACGTCTTCTCGAACATCGACCCCGTAGAGGTCAACATCGTCGGCGACAGCATCGACATCGAGATGCGCGTCACCGAGGGACCCCAGGCCCACCTCAACCAGGTGCGCATCTTCGGCAACGACCGGCTCTACGAGGAGGTCGTACGGCGCGAGCTCCGCACCAAGCCCGGCGACCTCTTCAACAAGGAGGCCCTCATGCGCTCCTACCGCGAGATCGCCTCCATGGGCTACTTCAATCAGGAGGCCATCAACCCCAACGTGAAGCGCAACTACGAGGACGGCACCGTCGACATCGACTGGGAGCTGGAGCAGAAGTCGAACGACCAGCTGGAGCTCTCCATGGGTTGGGGACAGACGGGCATCATCCTCCGCGCCGGCATCAAGTTCAACAACTTCTCGCTGCGCAACCTCCTCGGCAAGAACAAGCTCCACCGCGGATTCCTACCCGCCGGCGACGGTGAGCAGATCGGCATCAACGCCCAGACCAACGGACGCTACTACTCGTCGTTCAACACGAGCTACTCCACCGGATGGTTCGGTGGCAAGCGACCCAACGCCTTCAACGTCGGTGCCTACTTCGCCCACCAGAGCGACGTCTCGAGCAACTACTACAACCAGGCGGCCCTCAACTCCTACAACTACCTCTACTCGGGCTATGGCTACATGAACAACTACTATTACAACAACTACGAGTCATACCTCGACGACGACAAATACCTCAACCTCTTCGGTGTCAGCATCGGATGGGGTAAGCGTCTGCGCTGGCCCGACGACTACTTCCAGCTCTCGGCCACGCTCTCCTATCAGCGCTACATGCTGAAGGACTGGCAGTACTTCCTCATCTCCAACGGCAACTCGAACAACATCAACCTCTCGCTGGCACTGACCCGCACGTCGACCGACAACCCGCTCTTCCCCCGCCACGGATCGGAGTTCTCGCTCGCCGTCACCCTGACGCCGCCCTGGTCGCTCTTCGACGGGAAGGACTATAAGAACCTGGCCACCCAGCGGACCTACTCCACCGACTATGACCGATGGGACCGCGAGCAGGCAGAGAAGTACAAGTGGGTCGAGTATCACAAGTGGAAGTTCAAGAGCCGCACCTACACCGCACTGACCAGCGGACAGAAGTGCTTCGTGCTCATGACCCGCGCCGAGTTCGGTATCCTCGGATCCTATAACAAGTATAAGAAGTCGCCCTTCGAGACCTTCTACGTCGGCGGCGACGGCATGAGCGGCATGTCGACGTCCATGGCCGAGGAGACCATCGGACTGCGCGGCTATGAGAACGGTTCGCTCAGCTATTCCGCACACGTCACCGACCAGGTGTGGACCGGCTCACGCTATTCGGCCTACGACGCCTACGCCTACGACCGCTTCACCCTCGAGCTGCGCTATCCCTTCATGCTCGGCAACACCACCATCTACGGACTCGGATTCCTCGAGGGCGGTAATGCCTGGGCCGACGTCAAGAAGTTCAATCCCTTCGACATGAAGCGCTCCGCCGGTCTCGGTGTGCGCATCTATCTGCCCATGGTCGGACTCATGGGTATCGACTGGGCCTACGGCTTCGACAAGGTCTACGTCAACGCCAGCTCGATGCAGAAGGGTGGCTCCAACTTCCACTTCGTCCTCGGACAGGAGTTCTAAGGGAAAAGTGAAGAGTGAAAAGTGAAAAATTTGCTACCGCTTAGAAAGTGATAAGTGAAGAATTTGCTTCCGCTTAGAAAGTGATAAATGATGAATGAAAAGTGAATAACATAAAACGAATAACGACGATGAAGAAATTATTATTTTTGATTGTTGCCTTCGTGTCGACGGTGTCGATGCAGGCACAGAAGTTTGCCTTGGTCGATTTCGACTACATCTTTAAGAACATACCGGCCTATGAGCGCGCCAACGAGCAGCTCTCGCAGGTCTCTAAGAAATGGCAGGCTGAGGTCGACGCCATCACCACCGAGGCACAGACCATGTACAAGAACTATCAGAACGAGGTCGTCTTCCTCTCCAAGGAGCAGAAGCAGGCACGCCAGGACGCCATCATGCAGAAGGAGAAGGAGGCCAGCGACCTCAAGCGCAAGTACTTCGGACCCGACGGTGAGCTCTTCAAGAAGCGCACCGCACTGATGAACCCCATCCAGGAGGAGGTCTACAACGCCATCAAGGACGTGGCCGACCTGCGCGGCTATCAGCTCGTCCTCGACCGCGCCAGCGACTCCGGCATCATCTACGGCTCGCCCAAGATCGACATCAGCGACGAGGTGCTCCAGAAGCTGGGCTATGCCAATTGAAGTAAGAGTGAAAAGTGAAAAATTTGCTACCGCTCGAAGAGTGAAAAATTTGCTACCGCTCGAAAAGTAAAAAAGAATAAAAATAAACAACGAGAAAAGAAATGAAAAAGCTTATCATTTGCGCCCTGTGCGCATTCTTCGGTCTCACCGCCGCTCAGGCCCAGACCAAGTTCGGACACGTCAACACTCAGGAGATCATCCAGGCCATGCCCGAGTTCAACACCGCTCGCACCGAGATCGAGCAGCTCACACAGCAGTATGAGGCCGACCTCAAGCAGATGCAGGAGGAGCTCCAGAAGAAGGGCGAGGCCTTCGACAAGGAGTCGGCCACGCTGCCCGAGAACATCAAACAGCGCCGCCAGCAGGAGCTGCAGGACCTCTACCAGCGCATCCAGCAGACCTATCAGGACAACCAGCAGGCCCTGGCCCAGGCTCAGCAAGAGAAGATGTCGGCCATCCAGACCAAGGTGCTCGACGCCATCAAGGCCATCGGCCAGGAGGGCGGCTACGTCTACATCATGGAGATGGGCGCCGGCATCCCATACATCTCCACGACCCTCTCCTCTGACGTCACCGCTCAGGTGAAGGCCAAGCTTGGCCTGAAGTAAGTTTTTTTCCATCCAAAAGGCCATCGGAACTCCCTGTCCGATGGTCTTTTTCATGTTCCATTCAATCGTCAAAGATGATTGTAATGGCATCAGAAGATCGTCCCGATGTCAAGACTGAAGGCAAAAGAGCATTCACATAGGAGCGTAGTAATTTCCTAACTATATCAAGAAACTGAAATAAAAACAGGAGGAATGTATTGCTAATTCACAAAAAATGATTATCTTTGCCTGCAAGAAAGGATATTGGTATGAACAAACAGATACTCGACAGTATTAAGCAGATGCTTGCCGTTAGCCTGCCAAAAGGCGGAACGGCATTCCTCTATGGGTCGCAGGCTCGTGGAGATGCACGGCAAGACTCTGACTGGGACATACTGATAGTGCTTGACAAAGAACGGCTCATGCCCAATGACTATGACACCGTGACCTACCCGCTGACCAAGTTGGGTTGGGAATTGGGAGCAGATATCAATCCCATCATGTATACGAAAAAGGAATGGGAGGCCAGCCGTATCACTCCATTCTATCATAACGTCTTAGAAGATGCAATAGCCCTATGAGGGTGAACTCAATAAGACGGGTATCATAGAGGACAGGCTTGGAGGGTTCTTGACAAGAATGGAGCAGTTACGTGACAAAGGTGACTATCATTGTCTTTTCTCCGTAATGAAGAAGAATTATGCGCAATCGTAGAACCTGCCCGCGAATTAGTGACGGTAGTCACAGATTTGATTCAAAAGGAGACAATTCTTTTGTACGTCGACTTGTCGTTGCACTTATTCTTATAAATGCAACTTATGTTGTTTGTGCTCAAGGCACATTCCAAGATGTCTATAATAATTTTAAGCAACAGGCACAGACTGATTACGAGGACTTTCGCCAAAAGGCAAATAAGGAATATGCAGACTGGATGCGCCAAGCCTGGGAATGGCATCAGAAAATTGCCCCGATGCCAAGGCCGAAAGATGAAATGCTTCCTCCTGTAATATATAATAAGGAAAAAGAACAAACGGCCCCAAAACCAATACCACACGATGACGTTGAGCCAATTCCAGAGCCAAAGCCTCAGCCCAAACCAATAGCACCGATTCGAGAAAATGACGGAGATTACCGTATAGCATCTTTCACTTTCTTTGGAACAGAGGGGCATGTGCGTCTGCCCAAAGGAGATGCCTTTAAACTGAAAGGGAAAAACGAAGAGGCGTATGCAGTTGCATGGGAGGTGTTATCTTCTGAGCGGTATAACAATCTGATACGCGATTGCCTCGCCCTACGAATGGAGCATCAACTCTGCGACTGGGCATATCTGATGATGCTTGGAGCCATGAGTGAGTCTATATGTGGTAAAGGGACAAATGAAGCTGTTTTGATGCAGGCGTTCGTGTTCTGTCAGTCTGGATATAAGATAAGGTTGGGATTCACTAAAGAGAAGGATTTACGCTTGCTTGTCAAAAGTGAACACACCATATTCGACTTAGACGGATTCAAGATGGATGACGGCATTTTCTATTTGTTGCAATCAACAGACTATGACGGTTTGAACATTTGTGATATATCCTACCCCGAAGAAAAACCTCTTTCCCTTTGGATTGCACAAGAGCAGAAGTTTGCAGAGAGCAAAACAAAGGAAAGACAACTAATCCCTCTGGATAGCCTTATAGGCATTAAGACACAGGTAAATGAGAATCTCGTCAGTTTCTACAATACATATCCCACCTCAATGGTGGGCGAAGATATTGTGTCAAGATGGGCCATCTATGCAAATACCCCTTTATCCACTTGTGTTAAGGATAAACTATATCCCCAACTTCGTGCCATCATCCAAAAGGCTGAAAATAAGTTTGTAGCTGCGAGTTGGCTCTTGTATTGGGTACAGACGGCATTCGTATATGAATATGACGATAAGGTTTGGGGACATGACAGGGCATTCTTTGCTGAGGAAACATTGTTCTATCCATTTTGCGATTGTGAAGATCGCTCCATATTGTATTCAAGCTTAGTTCGTGACTTGTTGGGATTGGATGTGATTTTAGTATTCTATCCAGGTCATTTAGCGACAGCAGTAGCCTTCTCAGAAATAGTGGATGGTGATTATGTAGAGTTGTATGGGAAGCACTATACTATTTGCGACCCGACTTATATAGGAGCACCAATAGGAGCAACCATGCCTGATATGGATAATAAAGCAGCAAAAGTTGTTTTGTTAGACAGGAAATAACAGAAAAACGACTATATAAATTTTGGGGAAAGGAATACTTTTATTCTAAATTATTTGTGTGATTGGAATAAAAGTATTACTTTTGCAACTTAACAACGACAGTTGGATATCTGTTGTTATTTGAAATATTAACTGTTGCATCTATAATGAGAAGAATAGTCATATTGTTTTTTGCACTCTTTTCCCTTATTGTTTCAGCACAGGTAGAAGAGGATACGATGTCCGTCCAGACGAGGGATGATAGGATCGGCATGCTGCGCATCGGCTACCTCAGCTACGACGCCGTGCTGCACAGCATGGCGCAGTATGACACGCTTCAGGTGAAGATGGGCGAGCTGAGGCGAGCCTACGACAAGGAGATGAAGCGCGTCGAGGACGAGTTCAACCAGAAGTATGAGCTCTTCCTCGAGGAGCGCGCCCAGTATCCCCGCACCATCCTGCTGAAGCGCCAGCAGGAGCTGCAGGACATGATGCAGCAGAACGTCAACTTCAAGAACGAGAGCCGGCGCGAGCTGCAGCGCACCGAGCAGGAGGCCATGGCGCCGCTGCGCATCCGGCTGGCTGAGGCCATCGCGGCTGTGGCCCGCGAGGAGGGCCTCGTCCTCGTCGTCAACACTGATGCCGACGCTTGTCCCTTCATCGAGCCGGCCGTCAGCACCAACATCGAGCCGATGGTCCGTCAGCGGCTCACCACCAACCCATGAAGGCACCCATCGGCATCTTCGACAGCGGCTACGGCGGACTGACCATCCTCGACGCCATACGTCGCGAACTGCCCCAGTACGACTATCTCTACTTGGGCGACAATGCCCGTGCGCCCTACGGACCGCGGTCGTTCGACGTCGTCTACGAGTTCACCCGCCAGGCCGTCCACGAGCTCTTCCAGCGCGGCTGCCAGCTGGTCATCCTGGGCTGCAACACTGCCTCGGCCAAGGCCCTGCGCACCATCCAGCAGCGCGACCTGCCCCAGTGGGACCCCTCGCGCCGCGTCCTCGGCGTCATCCGCCCCACGGCTGAGGTCATTGGCTCGCTGACCGAGACGCGCCACGTCGGCATCTTCGCCACCGAGGGCACCATCCGCAGCGACAGCTACCGGCTGGAGATCCAGAAACTTTATCCCGACATCACCGTCACCGGCGTGGCATGCCCCTTCTGGGTGCCGCTCGTCGAGTATAACGAGGCCGACTCGCCCGGTGCCGACTATTTCGTCGAGAAGCGCATCAGTCAGCTCCTCGCGGCCGACCCCCTGATCGACGCCGTCATCCTCGGCTGCACCCACTATCCGCTGCTCCTGCCCAAGATCCGCCGCTACATGCCCCAGTCGGTCCGCATCATCCCTCAGGGCGAATATGTGGCCCGTTCCCTCAACGACTATCTCAGCCGCCATGCCGACCTCCGCGACCGCTGCAGCACGGGCGGTCAGACCCACTACCTCACCACCGAAAATCCCGACCGCTTCCGCGAGCAGGCCCAGATCTTCCTCCGTCAGCCCGTCGACGTCACCACCATCACCCTGGGCTGACCTCACTTTGCATTTTTTTCAGTTCACCGGCATTTTAGCCCTTTTTAATCGAAGAAAGGGCGTTTTTTCCGCGTTTTTTTAACTGTCTGTCTGAAATAGACAAAAAGTTGACGAGAATAGACAAATGACTTCCATTTCTTTTCTTTAACTTTGCAGCCAGAGGGGTGAACGTTTTTTAACAAAAGAATCCCTATTGGCGTATGCATTCATTCAAGCACTGCGAAGAACAACTCTGTCAGCTCCAACTGAAGTCAGCCGAGAAAGTTTTTCTCGACAGTTTCCTCGTGATGGTGACCGATCATCTTGCCGACGGCACCCTCACCCTCGACGACTGTGCACGCCTGCTCGACGTTCATCCCACGAAGCTGCGCCGCCGCATCGTCAGTACGACCGGCCTGACACCCCCTGAAATCATTTGTTACTATCGGCTGAGGCGAGCCCTCCACCTGTTCAACCTCGACCCGCGTCCGCGGATGTTCGAGGTAGCTCAGATGTGCGGCTTTGCCGACGGGTGCCACTTTGCCCACGTCTTTCGTCGCTCCTTCGGCATGTCGCCGCAGAAATACTGCCTAATCATCGACAACAATAAAGCGTTATCAATATGAAGAGACTACTGACCCTCTGCCTGCTGCTCGTCAGCCTCATCGGCGTCCGCGCCCAGTCGTGGTGGGAGGCGCCCGATGCGCGTCAATATAACGATGAAACCGTTGTTTTTGCGACCTTGCAGCTCAAAAATCGTGCCGTCGGGGCCGACAACGGCGGCTACGACGTGGCCGCCTTCATCGGCGACGAGTGCCGCGCCGTGGCGTGGGAGCCCGCCCGCGGCGAGCAGGGCCAGTCGGTCTTCGTCCTGCGCGTCTACGGCGACCGCGACGCCGACCACGGCCGTCCCGTCCGCTTCGAGATCCGCTACAAGCCCGGCCAGCTGCTGCTTGTCTACGACGTCGAGCCCTCCGTGGCCGTCACGTTCGACGGCGAGAGCTGGGGCCAGCCGTCGCAGCCTGTCGTGCTGCGTGGCAAGGGCTACGACGGCGACGCGGCCTTCCGCTTCCGCTCGGTGACGATCAACGTCGGCGAGAAGGTCGACATCCTCAGCCTCTACGAGGGCGAGACGCTGCCGAAGTACGAGAGCATCGAGCTGTCGGCCGGCGGCATCGTCAGCCTCGAGGGCACCGTGGCCACGGGTCTCGTGCCCGGCACGGTCATCTTCGACGTCCACTTCCCCGGCACCACGCTCCAGGGCACCATCACCGTCGTGCGCCGCGCCACGGCCGTCCGGCTGCTCAACGACGAGGTGCGCGTCGACATCGCCCGCCCAAAGACGCTGCAGCCGAAGCTCGACACCTCCTATGAGCTGCTGCCCGAGAACACGACCGAGCGCGTCACGTGGCTCATCGACGACGAGACCATCGTCGGCTACGACGCCGAGGGGAACCTGATCCCCAAGGCCGTCGGCGAGACCTACGTGACGCCCGTCATCCTGGCCGACGACGGGTCGGTGCGGCTGCGCCCCGAGGGCCGCATCCGCGTCATCGTCTACGAGAACGTGGTGCTGCAGCACTTCGTCTATACCTTCGACAGCCATCCCTACAACTGCGAGACGGTGCGCATGACGCTCACGCCCGTGCCGGCCAACGCCACGTTCGACATCCGCGACCTGCGCTTCCGCTATACGGCCGACTACGGCTGGGAGCAGCAGTGGGACATCGTCAGCTTCGAGCTCGTCTCGCGCGATCCTATAATATATAACGTGACGTTCCTGGTGCCGATAGGCGTCGACGTGCGCCCCTACTGGGCCGACGCGCCCGATAGCGACATCCAGCTGTGGCCGTCGGCCGAGGCCGGCTGGGACCCCGGCATCATGCCCCGCTTCCGCCTCGACCTCAAGGAGGGGTGGCAGTGGCGCACGAACCCCTGCGGCTACCTCTGGGGCGACGACCTCGTGGAGGGCTTCGGCCCCGGCCTCATCGAGGCCCGCACGCAGGAGGAGCTGCTCTACAACGACCCCGAGTGGGGCTACTTCGGCACGATGATGGAGGGCAACGGCATCGACGACAACATGGCCTACAAGGTGCTCATGGCCGCCGACCACCGCTCGCGCACGTTCGGCCTGACCGTCACCGGCACGTCCGACTTCCGCCTGCCCGTCAGCGAGGGCTGGACGTGGATGCCCTCGCCCTACCTCTACGACCGCCGTCTGGAGAACATCTTCGATGCCGCCCAGCTCACCGAGGGCATGACCGTCATCTCCAAGGAGCAGGGCTCGGCCGAGTGGGACGGCAGCCAGTGGCAGGGCGACCTCGAGGTGCTGCCCACCGAGCAGAGCTTCCTCCTCTACATGCCTGAGGGCGGCGCCGCCAGCCTGACCTTCAGGAACGAGCGCCAGATGGCGCAGGGCCACGAGACGGCCGCCGCCCCGAGCCGCCGTCTCGACGTCGCCACCGCCCCGGCCGACATCCATGCCATCGCCCGCCGCTTCCGCGACAACATGACGATGGTCGTGACGATGCCGCAGCTCAGCGAGCCCGACATCTATCAGATCGAGGCCTACGTCGGCGGCGAGCTGCGCGGACAGGGCACCTGCCGCGGCGGCCGCTACTTCGTCACCGTCCATGCCGACGGCGGCGAGCGCGTCAGCTTCCGCCTCACCGACCTCCGTACGGGCGCCCAGTATGCCGTCGACGAGCGCGTCACCGTCGCCCAGCCGCGCCTCGGCTCGCTGCGCCGCCCCGTCGAGCTCCACTCTGCCGCCGCCACGCAGGGCGTGGGTGAAGTGAGAAATGAGAAGTCAGAAGTGAGAAGCTACGACCTGCTCGGCCGGCCCGTTCCCGAAAGCCACAGGGGCGCCGTCACGATCCAGCGCACGGCCGACGGCCGCGTCCGCAAGGTCGTCACACGATAAACGACTATTAGAGATGAATATGAGAAAGTTACAGACCCCACCCCCAACCCCTCCCCTTGAGGGGAGGGGAGTAGCCTCCCCCGACCCCTCCGAAGGAGGGGAGTTGGCTGGCGCATTGTCCGACGGGAATGACGGCGCAGC
>CACZBS010000010.1 GCA_902779455.1 uncultured Prevotellaceae bacterium | reverse complement strand
AAGGTAAGTGAAAATTCTGACATGGCAAAATCCTGGGCAACTTTTTGTTGCTCAGGCACTTATAAATAATGTTAAACTATAGTGTTGCGGAATTAAGGGAAAAGAGAAAGTTTTTTAAATAAAAAGAGTTTAGACGTTAGTCTCGTAGTTGATAGCCATCGCTCAAAACTAACGTCTAAACTCCTCAACTCCTCAACTCCTCAACTCCTTAATTAGAATTGGTTTCCGCCGACGAACTTCTTCCCGTCGACGATATTGATGCCCTTGTGGGGATGGGTGAGGCGCTGGCCCTGCAGGTTGTAGACGGTGGCGGCGTGAGGCGTTGTCGAGGTGCTGACCTGGCGGATGGCCTCGGGAGAGACGATGGTCAGTCGGGCGCGGTCGGCGTTAAGGAGTCGTCCGTCGCTGTCGATGAGCATCACGACGACGCTGGCCTGTTGTGGGTCGTCGACCGTCGTGGGCAGTGGGAACGTGTGGTCATAGCTGTAGAGCGTCTCTGCCTCGAGCGCGCGGGGGAACACGTTGCGGAGTCCGCTGAAGTCGCTGGCGGGCTCCGTGCCCCGTGCTACGTCCAGGAACCACATGTCGTCGGCGGCGATGTTGCCGGGGCGCTGCTCGAATCCGTAGCATGTCTCCGTGCCGCCGGCGTAGGCGTTCAGCTGGTCGTAGCCGCTGCGCTCGCCGCTGACGCCGAGCTCGTCGTAGGTGTGGTGGACGTTGTCCTCGGTGACGACGAAGAAGAGGCGGAGCCCTGAGCCGTCAGTCGGGCGGGTGGGGAAGATGGCGGTCGTCGTCGCGATGCGCTGCGTCGACGGGTCGTAGCTGGCCTCGAGCTGTATGCCCGTGTCGTAGTCGTTGGTCTGCTTCAGGCTCTCAAAGCCCTCCACCAGGTAGAGCGGATCGCCGGCATAGTCGGCCTGGCGGTTGATGACGCACGAGGGGAATCCCGTCAGCCCGTATTGCGACATCACCCATCTGAGGTAGTCCTCGCCTCGGATGGCCATGGCGTCGGGATGCGAGCCGGGCTTGCTGTTGTTGTGGATGGCGATGCCGATGAAGTGGTCGGGGTAGAGCTGGCTGAGGTGCTCCATGGCGCCGATGCCGCGCACGCACCATGCGCACCAAGTGCCCGTCATCTCCTCGACGACGATGCGCCAGGGCACGGCCGTCACGCGGCCGCTCAGTCCTGCGCTGTCGGCCCCGGCCTTGATCCATGCGTCGTAGTCGGTGCTCTGGAATCGGCCGAGGACGATGCTGTCGGACAGCTCGAAGCGCAGGGGCTGGCCGCGATGCAGGGTGGCGTCGAAGTGCTGCTCGAGTGTGGCGTCGGGCGTGCGCAGCCCGATGGTGAATCCCTCGACGTCGTCGTCGCTGGTGGCGAAGGCCGTGCCGCTGACGGCGATGCGCCCGTAGCCGTTGTAGGTGCGGTCGAAGTCGAGCGTCATGCCGACCGTCGTGGGCACTCCGGCGAAGATGTCGTCGACGTAGAGGCACATGCAGTCGTTGCTCTCGTTGACAAAAGCCACGCGGATGGTCTGCCCGACGTAGTCGGCGAGCGACACCTCATGGTCGGTCCAGCGGTGGCTCTCCGCCGTGCTGCGGTAGAGCGTGGTGCTGAAGGACGACGGCTGAGGGTCGGGCGAGGAGGGCGCCACGTAGACGGTCAGCCCGTCGGGGAAGTCCTGGGCCTGCGCCCTCGACCGCCAGCGCAGCACGGCCTTCGTGCTGCTGACGGTCAGCGGGGGCGTGATCATCCAGTCGCTGGCCCGCCCGCTGTCTTCATAATAAGAGGTGGAGACGGCGGCGCGGTTGCCCTCGCTGCCTTCGCTCACGACGATCCATGGCCGCCCCGTCTCGAAGCCCATCTGGCGCATCTCCTTCTGCGGCGTGCGCTGGTCGTGGTCGATGAGGGTGAAGGCGGCCGGCATGCCGTCGTCGAACGATGTCTGCAGATATTCTGTCTGTGCCTGTGCGCCCGTGGCGATGGCCAGCATGGCGGCTGTGATGGCTGCGTGGTGTAGATAGTGTTTCATACGATCAGGTCTTTTCTGTTTGTCCTTTTGTCGTGCAAAAGTACTACTTATTTGCTATTCTTGCGGTGCGAGCGATGTATTATTATTGCATATTTTGTAAAGTTTAACGGAACTGGAGCACGGTCTAATTGATTATTTTGTACTTTTGCACGGATTTTTTAGCACACTATTATTTAAGTAACTACAAACTATGAGAAAGAACAACTACTTGTTTGGTGCGGCCCTCATGGCTGCAACGCTCGCAACGGCTCCGACGACGGCCGTCCTTGCTCAGGACGAGGTGGCGCCAGAGACCGTCGACCTCGAAGTGTGGTACGTTCATGGCATCCAGGGCTCGGCCCAGCAGAACGTGCATCCTACGTTTCGCGTGAACAACCTCGGCAAGGCCGTGCAGAGCTTCACCGTCGAGGTGACCCTGAACGACAAGGCCGCCTTCACTGAGGAGATCACCCTCGAGGCACCCCTGGCCTACAACGAGTGGGCCGACGTGACGACGCAGCAGGCCGTGACGCTGCCCTTCGGCGAGACGTCGACCGTGGGCATCACCATCAAGGCCGACGGCGACGTTGACGAGACGAACAACTCGGGACAGACGACGGTCGAGATGCCCTCGGTCCTCGAGTTCCCCTATACGTGGAACGTGGAGACCTGCCAGCAGGACTTCGATGCCCCTGGCGGCGACTTCTGGTTCGGACTGCCGGGCTGGGAGTGGAACACGGAGCAGGAGGCCTTCTATCTCTATGGCAAGGGCACCAACTGGATGTCGGACATCACGTCGCAGGTGGTCGACTTCCCCGCTGACGCGAAGGTGATGATCAGCTTCGAGAGCGCCATCTCGCTGGACGGCACGATGACGGTCAAGGTGGACTACGGTGGCGGCGAGGTGGAGACGCTGACCGCCGACCTCACCGGCAACGGCGAGTTCGCCCAGTACTTCGTCTCGTTCACGGCCAAGGGTCCCGCACGGGTGGCCTTCTCGCCCCGTATGAACGACATCATGCAGTATGGCGGCGTCTACGTGCGCAACATCAACATGCTGAGGGCCCAGCGCGACATGGCTGCCGGCAGCATCCTGCAGCCCGCCACGAGCCAGGTGGCCCTTTCGGACGAGCCCGTCAGCGTCACGGTGCGCTTCCGCAACGTGTCGCCCTTCGACATCGAGAACCCCACGTTCTGCTATGATGCCGGCGACGGCCAGGAGGTGCGCGAGACCTATGAGGGCACCGTCCTCGGCGGCGCATCCGTCGACTATACGTTCACGAAGGGCTTCGTGCGCACCACGGAGGGCACGGTCCGGCTGAAGGCCTGGTGCGAGGTGGCCCGCGACGCTAACCCGGACAACAACTCGGTCGAGAAGGAGATGACCTTCTACGTGGCACCGTCGTTCCCCTATCAGACGACCTTCGACGAGGGTAACGACCTGTGGTCAGCCATCGGCAACGGGGCCTGGAGCTTCGCAGCCATGACCGACGGCAACAACGTCATGGTCGGCCAGCAGGGCACCATCGTCACCCCCGCCATCAAGATGCCTGCCGGCGTGGCCCGCGTGTCGTTCTACTATGGCAGCGTGAACCGCGCAGGGGCTAACCTGAAGCTCTACATGGGTCGCGGCACGGGCGAGGCCGACCTGCAGGAGGTGCTCTTCGACAAGGACATCACCAACGGCGGATGGCTCAACGGCTATCATCTGCTGAACATCGAGGAGCCCGGCAACTACTATTTCGCCTTCCGTCTTGAGGGCGCACAGGATCAGGTCGTCATCGACAACTTCAAGGTGGACGCCGAGGAGGATCTCTGCATGCACAGCGTCGGGTTCGACCGCGAGAGCGGCTTCAACCTGACTGAGGCCAAGGTCACGCTGAGTTTCGTCAACCACGGCGTCACGCCGCAGAAGGACATCGCCGTGCGCTACTATATCAACAGCACGACCGAGAACTATGTCGAGGAGACGGTGACGGACGTGGTGATGCCCGGCGACACCCTGAGCTACACCTTCCAGAAGCCCGTCGACGTGTCGGCCACCGACTCGGTCTACACGGTGCTGGGACAGATCGTCACCAAGGTGGGCAACGACCAGGTCAACGACTTCATCCAGGGTGCAAGCATCCAGAACTTCAAGCCCCTGGGCGCTCCCTACTATTATGACTTCGCTGACGACGTGCGCAACAGCCAGTGGCTCATGCCCGAGAACGACGGCAACAAGTGGGGCATCGAGGACTACTACTTCACCTACGACGGCAGCCGCGCACTGACCCACCACCACAGCCAGTACACCTACACCGAGCCGGCCGACGACTGGGCCTACTCGGAGTGCCTGGAGCTCGAGCCGGGCGAATACTACGTCTCGTTCTTCCATCGCGGACGCACCTATTTCAGCGGCGAGGAGTACAACCAGAGCTATGAACTCATGATGGGCCGCGAGCGCACGCCCGAGGCCATGACCATCGACGTGGCCCGCTATGAGAACGTCGACATCTACGGACAGAGCTTCCAGCGCAGCATGGCCCGCGTGAAGATCGAGGAGGCCGGCCAGTACTATCTGGGATTCCATAACTTCAGCCCCGCCAACGACGGCGAGACGCGCATCGACGGCGTCAGCATCGAGCCGTTGGAGGAAGGACTCAGCCTGCCTTATGCCAGCAATTTCGCTGAGGGCACGGAGGGCTGGACGCTCTACAACGCCGGTGCAACCGACTACTTCACCAAGTGGGAGAATGCCGACGGCATGATGACCGTCACCAATGCCTACTATGTGGAGAACCTGCTTGTCTCGCCGAAACTGGCCGTCAAGGCTGGTCAGACGGTCGTCGTCGAGGTGGAGTATGCCATCGTCGACGATGCTGAAGTCGAGAATCTTGCACTTGACCTCTACACAGGCGAACTGAACAGCGACGAGCACATGACGGTCGTCGCCTCGGGCGCCAAGGACCAGAGCGTGCTGACCTATCAGTTCACGGCCGACAAGGATCAGGACCTCTACGTCGGTCTGCGCACTAACACCGACATCGTCGACGGCGACTATGGCTACAATGCCTATCAGGTCAACGTGAAGTCGGTGAAGGTGTCGCTCGACATCACCGACGGCATCAACACTGCCCTCCGTCAGGAGTCCTCTTCCGACGAGTGCTTCGACCTGCAGGGACGCCGCGTGGCCCAGCCGCAGCGGGGCCTCTACATTCGCAACGGCCGTAAGGTTGTCGTGAAGTAAATAATTATTCGCAGACGTTTAAAGTTATTTAATGGAATTTGCTTGCAAATGTGGCGATAAATGCGTTACTTTGCAAGCAAATTCTTTTTTATTCATTAAATAGTATAAAGCATGAACAGAGTGAAAGAAGCACTGATCCTGGCCGTCGGAATGATGGTGCTGGGATGGTTTGTGAAGGCTGGCATCGACAACTTCGCAAACAAGGACCGCAAGGTGACGGTCAAGGGCCTGGCCGAGCGCGAGGTGCCGGCCGACAAGGTGACGTGGAGCATCAGCACGAAGGAGACAGGCAACGACCTGCCGACGCTCTACGACCGCATCAACGTGCAGAGTGAGAAGATCAAGCAGTTCCTCGTGCAGAACGGGCTCGACGCCAGCGAGATAACGGTCAATGCACCGAGCGTCACCGACCTGGAGGCCCGCGAGTGGGGCGACAACCAGAAGCCGTTCCGCTACATCGTGACGACAGCCATCACCGTCGCCACGGGCAAGGTGGAGCAGGTCAACAAGGCCATCTTCCGTCAGGGCGAGCTGCTGAAGCAGGGCGTGGCCATCGAGAACAGCTATCCAAACTACGAGTATGCCTCGTTCCAGCAGATGAAGCCCGAGATGATGCAGGAGGCCATCAAGAATGCGCAGAAGACGGCCGAGCAGTTTGCCGAGGCCAGCGAATCGAAGCTGGGCAAGATCCAGACGGCCGGCCAGGGCCAGTTTGAGATTGAGAACCGCGACGAGAATACGCCGCACATCAAGAAGCTGCGCGTGGTGACGACGGTCACTTACTCGCTGCGCGACTAAACACTACTAAATGCTCATCAGCGTCTGCATGAATTCCTGCAGGCGCAGCAGGCCATAGGCGCCGTCGACGCACGACACTTCGTCGTAGCGATCGACGGCGTCGGGCGTTATACCATTATAATATATAAGGAAGGGGACGGGCTCGCTGACGTGGGTGCGCACCTCGACGGGCGTCGGATGGTCAGGCAGCACGGCCAGGCAGACAGGCTCCGGCCACTGGCGCGTGGCCTCGTAGATGGGGCCGACGATGCGGCGGTCGAGGTTCTCGATGGTGCGGAGCTTCAGGTCGAGGTCGCCGTCGTGGCCGGCCTCGTCGCTGGCCTCGATGTGCAGGAAGACGAAGTCCTGCTCCTTCAGTGCGCGGAGGGCGGCCTCGGCTTTGCCCTCGTAGTTGGTGTCGCTCAGTCCGGTGGCGCCAGGCACCTTGATGATGTCGAGGCCGGCGTAGTGGCCGATGCCGCGGATGAGGTCGACGGCCGAGATGACGGATCCGGTCTTCAGTTGGGGGTAAAGCTGTTGGAGCGTCTCCATCCGTGGGCGGTAGCCGCCGCCCCAGGGCCAGATGCTGTTGGCCTTGACGGGGCGCGAGGCGTTGAAGGGGTGGCTGGCGAGCAGGGCCTGCGAGCGGAGGATGAGGTCGTTGAGCAGGTCGGCGGTCTGCTGGGGGGAGAGGGCGTTGGCAGCTGCAACAATGTTGCAGCTCACCGGACGGGAGGGGGCGGGGGTGCTCAGCGGGCTTTTGGCGGCGGGGCGCACCAGGAGGGGGCGCCAAGGCTCGCCGGGATGGTCGTGGGGCGGGGCGCACTCGATGTGCTTGGAGCCGCCACGGATGATGAGCAGGTGGCGATACTGGATGCCGGTGATGAAGTGCACGCGGTCGGTGCCCAGCTCGCGGTTGACGGGAGCGGCCAGATGCTCGTCGAGATAGCGGATGAGCAGGTCGCCCTCCTCGGTCTTGAGGTGGCCGCCGTGGTGGTTGACGATGGTGCCGTCGTCGCCGACGGTGATGATATTGCAGCGCAGGGCCAGGTCGTCGGCGTTCATCTCATAGCCGATGGAAGCCGCCTCAAGCGGTCCGCGACCCTCATAAACCTTATTGAGGTCGTAGCCCAGGATGGCCGTATTGGCTACCTCCGAGCCCGGCTGGAATCCCTCGGGCACGGTCTGTAGCCGTCCGCAGCGCCCAAGTCGGGCCAGCATGTCCATGTTGGGTGTGTCGGCATGTTGCAGCAGCGTCTTGCCGCCGAGGCGCTCTACGGCATGGTCGGCCATGCCGTCGCCGAGGATGATGATGTGCTTCATAAGCCCTTAGATGTTTGCGATTGACATGATGTTGGCAAATACGCCGGCGGCCGTGACAGAGGCTCCGGCGCCATAGCCCTGGATGAGCATGGGATATTCGCGATAGCGCTCGGTGGTCAGCATGACGATGTTGTTCGAGCCCTCGAGGTTGTAGAACGGATGGCCGGGGCTGACGGCCTCGAGCGAGACGCTGGTGTGGCCGCCCTCCATCTTGGCCACGAAGCGCCATCGCTTCTGCTCCTTCTCCAGCTCCTGGCGGCGCAGTTCGAAGTCGGCGTCGAGCTCAGGCAGATGGCGCCAGAAGTCATCGAGCGACCCCTCGAAGAAGGCGTCGGGCATGAACAGATGCTTCTCGACATCGTCCTGCTCAACCTTGTAGCCGGCCTCGCGGGTGAGGATGACGAGCTTGCGTATGACGTCCTTGCCGCAGAGGTCGATGCGCGGGTCGGGCTCGGCATAGCCCCGCTCCTTGGCCAGCCGTACGGTCTCGGAGAAAGGCACCTGGGCCGAGATGGTGTTGAAGATGAAGTTGAGCGTGCCCGAGAGGACGGCCTCGATGCGCAGGATGCGGTCGCCGGAGGTGAGCAGGTCGTTGATGGTGCCGATGATGGGCAAACCGGCGCCGACGTTGGTCTCGAAGAGGAACTTGACGCCCCGCTTCAGTGCCGTCTGCTTCAGTTGTGCATAGCCGTCGTAAGGACCTGAGGCGGCTATCTTGTTAGCCGTGACGACCGAGATGTTATGGTCGAGCAGGTCCTGATAGATGGCTGCCACGTCGGCCGAAGCCGTGCAGTCGACGAACACCGAGTTGAAGATGTTCATACCGATAATCTCATTCTTCAGCCGCTCGACATCGCTGGGCTCAGCGTTGGCCAGCGCCTCGCGATAGTTGCGCAGGTCGATGCCGTCGCGGTTGAAGACGGCGCGTCGCGAGTTGGAGATGCCCACCACCTTGAGTTTCAGCTGGCGGGTGTCCTTCAGCTTCTTGTATTGCGCGTTGATCTGTTCGAGCAGGTTGCCGCCGACGGTGCCGACGCCGCAGACGAAGAGGTTGAGCACGTTATATTCGGAGAGGAAGAACGAGTCGTGGATCACGTTGAGCGACTTGCGCAGGAACTTCGCATCGACGACGAACGAGATGTTAGTCTCCGATGCACCCTGGGCGCAGGCGATGACCGAGATGCCCGAGCGGCCGAGCGTGCCGAAGAGCTTGCCGGCGATGCCCGGTGTGTGCTTCATGTTCTCGCCCACGATGGCGATGGTGGCCAGTCCGCGCTCTGCCTGCATGGGGAACATGGCTCCGGTGACGATCTCCTTGGCAAACTCGATGTTGAGCACCTCGACGGCGGCCTCGGCGTCCTCGTCGCGCACGCCGATGGACGTAGAGTTCTCAGATGAGGCCTGCGAGACCATGAACACCGAGATGCCGTGCTCGGCCAGGACGGAGAAGATGCGGCGGTTGACGCCGATGACGCCCACCATCGACAGACCGGTGACGGTGATGAGCGTGGTGCCCTTGATGGACGAGATGCCCTTGATGGGCTTCTGGTCGTTGTCGATCTTCTGCTTGATGAGGGTGCCCGGGTGAGTGGGGTTGAAGGTGTTCTTGATGCGGATGGGGATGTTCTTCACGCAGACGGGGTAGATCGTGGGCGGATAGACCACCTTGGCGCCGAAGTTGCAGAGCTCCATGGCCTCGAGATAGCTGAGCTCATTGATGGTGTAGGCCGTCTTGATGACGCGCGGGTCGGCCGTCATGAAGCCGTCGACATCAGTCCATATCTGCAGCTCCTCGGCGTCGAGGGCGGCGGCGATGATGGCGGCCGTATAGTCCGAGCCGCCGCGGCCCAGGTTGGTCGTCTCGCCGGTGTCGCGGTCGCGGGCGATGAAGCCGGGGACGACGAGGGGCCTGCTGCCGATGTTGAGGTTTGTTGAGTTGTCTCTGTTTGTTGCGTTGTTGCTGTTTGTTGCGTTCTTTGACGAGCAAAGCGGCAATGCCGAGCGGTCAACGCAACAGACCTGACGCACCAGCCGGTAGGTCAGCTCGGCGTCGAGCACGTCCTTGCCTTGCTTCTTGGTCGTCTTGATGAAGTCGCGCGAGTTCATGCGCACGCCGCCGACGAGCTGGGCCACGATGTGCGAGCTGAGACGCTCGCCGTAGCTGACGATGGCCGCCTGCGACTTGGGGCTCAGGTCGTGGATGAGGTAGACACCATAATATATGGAATGGAGCTGGTCGAACATCGTGCTGATGGTCTGCTCCAGCTGTTGCCGCTGCTCGTTGTCAGCGAAGATTCGGTCCACCATGTCGATATGGCGCTGGCGCATGGCGTCGAACTCCCGTCGCCATCCGTCGTCGCCGGCCAGTGCCCTCTGGGCCGTGGCTATCAGGCGGTCGGTGATGCCGCCGAGTGCGCTCACCACGACCACGACAGGCGTCTCTTGCTGCGCGACGATGTTCTTAAGACTGAGTATGCTTTCTACGCTTCCTACGGAGGTGCCTCCGAATTTCAGTACCTTCATTCTTACGTTTCGTTTTTGTTTCGCGGGTGCAAAGTTACGAAAATAGTGAGAGAAATAAGAACAATTCGCTTTTTTTTTGTACCTTTGCACTCAGATATGATTACAGAATACCAACTTCGCGTCCTGCCGCAAGTGGCAGCCGATACTGACAGCCTGCGCCGCTTTATTGCCGACGAGCAGGGCATAGCCTACGGGCAGATCAAGGGCGTGCGCATCCTGAAGCGCTCCATCGACGCCCGCCAGCGCACCATCTTTGTCAACCTGAAAGTACGCGTCTATGTCGGCGAGGAGCCGCAGGACGATGTCTTCGAGCCCGTCGACTATCACGACGTCAGCGACCGTCCGCAGGTCGTCGTCGTCGGGGCCGGCCCGGGCGGCCTGTTTGCGGCTCTGCGCCTGATCGAGCTGGGTCTCAGGCCCGTCGTGCTGGAGCGTGGCAAGGACGTGCACGAGCGCAAGAAGGACCTGGCGCAGATCTCGCGCACGCAGCTGGTCGACCCCGAGAGCAACTACTGCTTCGGCGAGGGTGGGGCAGGGGCCTACTCCGACGGCAAGCTCTATACCCGCTCGAAGAAACGCGGCAACACGGACAAGATCCTGCGCGTGTTCTGTCAGCACGGCGCCTCGACCAACATCCTGGCCGACGCCCATCCGCACATCGGCACCGACCGCCTGCCGCAGGTCATCGAGGCGATGCGCAACACGATTATCCGCTGCGGCGGCGAGGTGCACTTCCAGACGAAGATGACCGAACTGGTCATGAAGGGCAACACTGTCGTCGGCGTCAACGCGCAGCCCACCTCTCACCTCTCACCTCTCACCTCTCAGTTCTTCTCCGGCCCCGTCATCCTGGCCACGGGTCATTCGGCCCGCGACGTCTATCGCTATCTGGCCGCCTCGGGCATCGAGATCGAGCCGAAGGGCATCGCCGTGGGCGTGCGCCTGGAGCATCCCTCCGCGCTGATCGACCAGATACAGTATCACCGCCGCGAGGGGCGCGGACAGTGGCTGCCCGCCGCCGAGTACGCCTTCGTCACGCAGGTCGAGGGCCGTGGCGTCTATTCGTTCTGCATGTGTCCCGGCGGCATCGTCATCCCCGCCGCCACGGGGCCCGAGCAGATCGTGGTCAACGGCATGAGCCCCGCCAGCCGCGGCACTCAGTGGAGCAACTCCGGCATGGTCGTCGAGCTGCGGCCGGAGGACCTGGCCCCCCTGTTGTCCCCCGAGGGGGACACGATAGACAAAGCCGCCTGCAAAACTATAGAAGCCCCCTCGGGGGCCGTAGGGGGGGCTCTAGCTATGATGCATTTTCAGGAACGCCTCGAGCGCCTCTGCTGGCAGCAGGGCAACCGCCGGCAGACGGCCCCGGCGCAGCGCATGGCCGACTTCGTCAGCGGCCGCCTCAGCGCCGACCTGCCCAAGAGCTCCTACGCCCCCGGCCTCGTCGCTTCGCCCCTCCACTTCTGGATGCCCCGGCCCATCGTCAGCCGGCTGCAGCAGGGCTTCCGCACCTTCGGCCGACAGGCTCGCGGGTTCCTGACCAACGAGGCCGTGATGATAGCCGTCGAGACCCGCACGTCGAGTCCGGTGCGCATCCTCCGCTCGCCCGAGACGCTGCAGCACGTCCGTCTCGAGGGCCTCTTCCCCTGTGGCGAGGGCGCCGGCTATGCGGGAGGCATCGTCTCGGCCGGCGTCGACGGCGAGCGCTGCGCCGAGATGTGCGCGCAGTACCTCGAGGCCGCCTTCTGAGCGGCCCTCCGCCATCGCTGACGCCCAGGCCAGAAAATCGGAAAGTGCCGCTTCTCGATAGTAATATAGGGGTATATTACCTTCGAGAAGCGGCACTTTCGTTCTTATTAACCATCATTTCGGAAAAAACGAAGCGGGCAAAGAAAAACATGGATAAAAGTGTTGCCGTTTCGTTTTTTTTTCGTATCTTTGCACAAACAACCACCAATAATCATTGAAGCTATGAACAAGGAGGAGAAATTTGTCATCACCATCAGCCGACAGTTCGGCACGGGTGGTCATGAGATCGGAGCAGAGCTGGCACGCCGTCTGGGCGTGAAGCTGCTCGATAAGCAGATACTGAACGAAGTGGCCCGCAAGTTCTGTACCGTCGAGGAGGCCGTGGAGAACATCGAAGCCCGCAACCCGCTGTGGCGCGACGACTTCACGCAGTTCTACCGCTCGTATATGGCCGGGGCCGAGTATAACGGCCAGGAGCACGACCAGACGTCGCGCCGCCTCTTTGAGGCGCAGGCTGAGAGCATCCGCCGCATCGCCAGCGAGGAGTCGTGCGTCATCGTCGGCCGCTGCGGCTTCTACATCTTCCGCGACCACCCCAACGCCCTGAAGATCTTCGTCCATGCCGACGACGCCTGCCGCAAGCGCCGCATCGCCACGAAATACGACATCTCGGAGGCCGACGCCGCTGCGATGATCGTCGACAACGACTACAGCCGCGAGCTCTACACGAAGACCTTCACGGGCAGCGACTGGCAGGACGCACGCAACTACGACGTGACGCTCAACGTGAGCAAGTTCGGCGTCAACGGTGCCGTCGACTTCCTCATGAACTGTATTGAATAAACGGGGACGATGGCATTCGGAAAATGGATTGGCGGCTATCTGGGATGGAGTGCCGCCGGGCCCCTCGGGGCACTTCTGGGATTCGTCGTCGGGGCTATCTTCGACGCCGTCACCGACGGAGGGACCTCTCGCTTGTTAGGCTCCGACGACTTCTCGTCGTCATCGGCCGACAGCGACTATCAGCAGGCCCGCCGGCAGCAGGGCGACCGCAACAGCTTTCTGCTGTCGATGCTCGTGCTGGCCTCCTATATCATCAAGGCCGACGGCCGCATCATGCACTCCGAGATGGAACTGGTGCGCCAGATGCTGCGCCAGAACTTCGGCGACGTGGCGGCCGAGCAGGGCAACGACATCCTGAACCGCCTCTTTGAGGAGCAGAAGCAGATGGGCCAGGCCGCCTACAAGGAGAGCATCCGCCGCAGCTGCGTGCAGATCCAGATGAACATGGACCAGTCGCAGCGACTGCAGCTGCTCTCGTTCCTCGTCATGATAGCCCAGGCCGACGGCCGCGTCGACCCCGCTGAGGTCGTGGCGCTGAAGGAGGTGGCCCAGTGGCTGCAACTCTCGCCCGACAATATCGACTCGATGCTCCACCTGAAGGGCGACTCGCTCGAGGATGCCTACAAGGTGCTGGGCGTCAGTCCTGATGCCACTGACGACGAGCTGCGCAAGGCCTACCGCCGCCTGGCCCTTGAGCACCACCCCGACCGCGTGGCCAAGCTGGGCGACGACGTGCGGCAGGCTGCCGAGAAGAAGTTTCAGGAGATCAATGCGGCCAAGGACCGCATCTGGAAAGCCCGCGGGCTGTAGAATCGACATTCAATCATGAAACTGTCAGAGATTGATGATATTCATTCGGGTGCCCAGCTGAGCGCCCTCGTGCAGGAGATCGGCTTCCTCCCCCTGCTGCGCAGCAGCGTCAGCGGCTTCTCGGCCGAGGAAATCGTGGCCGACGACTGCCGCTACGTCGTCTTCCCCGACGGCGGCTGGGACTGGCCGATGTGGAAATGGAAAGGGCCCATCGTCGCCGCGGGCGACTGCCTCTACGGCAAGTTCTTCGACTCGAAGGCGGGCTTCGTCAGCCGACAGTGGTGGCCCGACTTCTGCAACTGGCGGCGCAGCCGTTATCCCGCGCCGGCCGAGAACTCCATCGAGGACATCATCCTCACCACACTGGCTGAGCAGGGCAGCCTCATCACCCGCCAGCTGCGTGCCGCCTGTGGCTTCACGGGGCCGAAGATGCGCAGCCGCTTCGATGGCTATGTGACGCGCCTCGAGATGGCATGCCGCATCGTCACCGAGGACTTCGTCTATCCCGTCGACCGTCATGGCCATGAATACGGCTGGGGATGGTCGCTGCTGACCACCCCCGAGGCGCTCCATGGCCCCGAGGCCTGCCGCTGCGACCGCACACCCGAGGAGTCGCGCCGCCTGCTGGCCGACCACCTCCGCCGTCTGCTGCCCGATGCCTCGGAGCGCCAGATAGCAAAGATACTTGATTGAGGGGCAGATAATAATAAATGCTTGATTGAGGGGCTGCTAATAATAAATGCTTGATTGAGAGGCTGATTATAAGTTAGAGACCCCACCCCCAACCCCTCCCCTTGAAGGGAGGGGAGTAGCCTCTCCCGACCCCTCCGAAGGAGGGGAGTGGCTATCGCCCTGCTCGCAGGGAATGACGGCGCAGCTACTCCCCTCCCTTCAAGGGGAGGGGTTGGGGGTGGGGTCTCTAACTAAGATATATCGCAACTAAAGAGGGCAAAATATATCGCAACTAAAGAGGACAAAAGCTATCGCAAACTAATGAGGGCTCACGCTGCATCAGAGATTCTGCAGCGTGAGCCCTCGCTCGTTATGCTTCTGGGCTATGCCCGAAGAAAAGTCTTACTTCTTGGCAGCGTAGGCACCCTTGTCGTAGTAGGACACCTCGACCTCGCGCCAATCATTGCCCTTGACATCTGAGGTGAGGACCAGTTGGTTGTTCTTGAACTCATAGTCGACCGTGCTCTCATCCGTGCCGAACTTGACGATGAGCTTGCCGCTGACGGTGCTGTAGGTGCCGGACAGGTTCTCGTTATCTTCGTTGGTGGCGGTAAAGGTGCCGTCAGCCTTGAAGGTCACTTCCTCCCACTCGGCATCGTGATCCTCGTCGAAGTATTTGCCCGTCTCTTTTCCGTCCACAATCTCGTAGTTGCGCGTTGTCGTTGCGTTGAGGTCCAGCCAGTGGTCGGCGAGTGCTCCGTCTTCATAATCCCAACCTTCGCTGACGGTGCTGTTCCATGTGCCTACGATGCGGCTGTCAATGCCGTTGTTGATGTCGTCGTCATCGTCGTCGCCACAGGCAACGAGGGCCGTGCTGGCTGTCATGGCCATCAGCAGGGCCATTGCTGCATAGAAAAACTACTTCATCTTTTGTTATTTACTTTGGTTGATTATTAAAAAAACGGTGCATAAGGTAAACAAAAAGGGATGAAAGTTATATATGTTTTAAGAATAATTAAACAATCTGGAGACAAAAACTACGGAAAAACTTCTAAAAAGTTGTATCTTTGCCGCAAAATTATGACGATAAGATGAGAAAGACGTTCCTCGAAATGCTGACTCCGCTGCTGGCCCTGATGGCAGCGATGGTCTGTGGCTGTGGCGCCAACGACGGCGGCGCAGACAAGTATGTTGACTTCCTCTACCGGTATATGCCGCTGCCCGACTCGACCGACTATCCACGTGAGTTCTATGAGCAGAACGTCGGGCTGGCGCTGCAGGCCAGGGCCGAGATGCCGTGGGGCCGACGGGTGCCGGAGCGCGAGTTCCGCCACTTCGTCGTGCCGGTCCGCGTGAACAACGAGACGCTCGACTCGGCCCGCGTGGTGTTCTATCGCGAGCTGAAGCCGCGCGTGGAGCGCTTGTCGATGCAGGAGGCCATCCTGGAGGTCAACCACTGGTGTCATGAGCACGTCACGTATCGGCCCTCCGACGCGCGCACCAGCTCGCCCCTGGCCACCGTCCGCACAGCCTACGGACGCTGCGGCGAGGAGTCGACGCTGCTCGTGGCGGCCCTCAGGAGCGTGGGCATCCCCGCCCGCCAGGTCTATACGCCCCGCTGGGCCCACACCGACGACAACCACGCCTGGGTGGAAGCCTGGGCCGACGGACAGTGGTACTTCCTCGGGGCCTGCGAGCCTGAGCCGGTCCTGAACTTAGGATGGTTCAACGAGAGTGCCTCGCGCGGCATGCTGATGCACACGAAGGTCTTCGGCGACTACGACGGCCCGGAGGAGGTGATGAGCCGCACGGCCTGCTACACCGAGATCAACGTCATCGACCACTATGCCCCCACGGCGCAAGTCACTGTCGTGGTGAACGATTCCCTGGGCCAGCCCGTCAGCGACGCCTGCGTGGAGTTTAAGCTCTATAACTACGCCGAGTTCTACACCGTGGCCCGCAAGCAGACCGATGCCAAGGGCCGCGCCTCGCTCACCGCCGGCCATGGCGACATGATTGTCTGGGCAACGAAGGACGGCAATATCGGCATCCAGCAAGTCCGTTTCGACGAGGACAAGACCGTCTCCATGACCCTCGGGAAGCGGGAGGAAACGCTCGCCTCGCAGGATTTCGACCTCGTGCCGCCGCCCGTCTCGGCCACTTTGCCCGAGGTCACCGACGAGCAGCGCGCCGAGAACAACCGCCGCCTGGCCGCGGAGGACTCCATCCGCAAGGCTTATGAGCAGACCATGCCCAATGAGGACTGGCGCGGCAACCACGAGGTCATCCGCCAGTTCCTCGACCAGGCTCAGGACAAGGTCCTCGCCCAGCGCCTGCTCAATGTGCTGTCGAAGAAGGATTTGCGCGACGTGACTATTGAGGTGCTTCGCGATAACAGTGTAGAGTGTCGAATGGAGAGTGTAGAGTCTGCTCTCTTAGACAAGTACGTCCTCAACCCCCGCGTGGAGTATGAGCACCTGACACCCTACAAGCATTATTTCCGCGAGGTGCTCCGCGACATTAAGAGCATTGAGCAGCTCGTCGGGTGGACGCGCGATAGCATCACCATCGTCGCCGACCGAAATCCGCAGCACCTGCGCATGCAGCCCATGAGCGTCTATAAGTATCGCCGCACCGACCGTCTGGGCCGCGACATCTTCTTCGTCGCCGCCGCCCGCTCGCTCGGCTTCCCCGCCCGCATCAATGAGGTGAACCAGAAAGTGCAATATTATAAGGATGGCCAGTGGCTAGAAGCCCCCCTGTCGTCCCCCGAGGGGGACACGATAGACTCTTCCTCTGCCAACAAAACTATAGAAGCCCCCTCGGGGGCCGTAGGGGGGGCTTCTCTTAAACTGAAATATCTCCCCGTCGCCCACTACGACGATCCGAAGTATTACATCCACTTTACCCTGAGCAAGATCAACGACGACGGTCGCGCCCAGCTGATGACCTTCCCCGAGGAGGTCACGTGGCAGAGCGATTTTGCCCGCGGTGTGGAACTGGAATGTGGCGACTATATCCTCACGACGGGTACCCGACTGGCCAGCGGCAAGGTGCTGGCCCGCTTGACGCCCTTCAGGCTCGACGGCCCGACAACCATCGAGTTCACCATGCGCGAAGACCCCGAGGAGCCTCAGGTCATCGGCTCCCTCAATGCCGAGAATCTGTATGCTCCGCTCACAGAGAGTGAAGGGCCGGCCGTGAGCCTGCTTAGCACCACCGGCCGCGGCTTCTACATCCTCGGCATCGTGGCGCCCAACCAGGAGCCGACCAACCACGCCCTGCGCGACATTTCGGCTTATAAAGAAGAACTGGAGAAGTGGGGCCGGAGCATGGTGCTCCTCTTCGAGAACGACGACGATGCCCAGCGCTTCAACTTCGGCGAGTTCGCACAGCTGCCTTCGACCGTCGCCTGGGGCGTCGACCCTGATGGCCTGATCCTAAAAGAAGCCCGCGAGCAGATGAAGCTGTCGTCATCGTCGCTGCCCGTCTTCATGGTCTGCGACACGTTCAACCGCGTCATCTTCGTCTCGCAAGGCTACACCATCAACCTCGGCGAACAGCTCATGAAGGTGGTCCGGCAACTATAGTGCGGAGTTCACATTCATTACGACCTGTTTCACCACCCGGCAGGGGTTGCCCACGGCGACGACGCCCGACGGGATGTCGCTGACGACGACGGAGCCGGCGCCGATGGTCGTGCCGGAACCGATGGTGACGCCTGGCAGGATGACGACCGAGCCGCCGATCCAGACGTTGTCGCCGATGGTGACGGGCCGTGCCCACTCCTGGCGCGTGTTGCGTTCTGCGGGGTCGGTGGAGTGGCAGGCCGTGTAGATATGCACGTGCGGCCCGATGAAGCAGTCGTCGCCGATGGTGACGCGCGCCTCGTCGAGCACGGTGAAGCCGAAGTTGGCGAAGAAGCGGCGTCCCACGCTGATATGGCTGCCGTAGTCGCAGTAGAACGGCTGGTTAATCAGAATATCTTCGTCGCCTACATGGCCCAGCAGGCGTTTCAGCAAGTCCAGTCGCTCAGCCGTCTGCGACGGTCGCAGCTGGTTGTATTCGTAGATGAGGTCTTTCGTTGCGTTCAGCTCGCGCAGCAGGTCTGGGTCGACGGCCGAATAGACCTCGCCCGCGAGCATTTTCTCTTTCTCAGTCATAGTTCAATGCTCTTGATGATTTGTCTGACGCTGGCGGCGTCAGTCTGGCCTGTGCCCGCGGAGCAGGATCCATGAATCTCACTGGTGCCCACCTGGTCAAGGATCTGTCGGGCGTTATTGATGTTCACGCCGCCGCCCGGCATGATGATGAGGCGCCCGTCGCTGAGGTCGCGCAGCTGGCGCAGCAGGGGGATGCCCTGCAGGGCCGTCGGCTGCTGGCCGGACGTCAGGATGCGGCGGCATCCCAACCCGATGATCTGCTCGAGAGCCACGAGCGGGTCGCGGCAGACGTCGAAGGCCCGATGAAACGTCACGGGCCGTCCCTCGGCCGCCTGCACGAGGCAGTCCATGGCCGCCATGTCGACGTCGCCGCCACGCGTCAGCGCCCCCACGACGATGCCGTCGGCGTAGGGTAGGGCGGCGCGGATGTCGCGCTCCATGGCCCTCACCTCGCGGCGGTCGTAGACGAAGTCGCCTTCGCGCGCTCTGATCAGCACGTGGATGGTCAACTCAGGATAGAGCTCGCGCACCAGGCTCAGCATCCCGATGGAGGGCGTCAGCCCGTCGAGTGAGAGCGCCTGACATAGTTCGATGCGCCGGGCGCCGCCCTCGACGGCCGCCGTGACGCTGCTGAGCGAGCCCGTGCATACTTCAAGCAGTCTGTCGGCCATGGCTCATCTGATGAAGTTGGTCCACTGGCGTTGCTCCTTCTTCTCGGGCCGCCCCTCGTCGCCGCTGCCGAGCTTGCGCAGCATCCAGGCCATGTTGCGGCCCAGCGTGCGCATCGTCTGCATGCCCTCCTCGTCCTGCTCGACCTGTCCGGGCGTCTGTCCGTAGGCCATGTTCCAGTATTGCGAGCTGACGAGCGGCATGTTCAGGATCGTGAAATACTTGTTCAGACGGTCGAAGGCAGCCGAGGCACCGCCGCGACGGCAGACGACCACGCTGGCGCCCGGCTTATACTCCAGGCTGGGTCCCAGCGAGTAGAACACGCGGTCGAGCAGGGCGCACAGCGAGCCGTTGGGCCCGCCGTAGTAGACGGGTGAGCCGACGATGAGGCCGTCGATGCCGTCCTTCACGGCCCGCATGACCTGATGGTAGAGGTCGTCGTTGAATGTGCACTTCCCTGTGCGTCCGCACATGCCGCAGGCGATGCATCCCTGCACGGCCTTCCGTCCGATATTGATAATCTGTGTGTCGATGCCCTCGGCGTTGAGTGTCGCGGCCACCTCGCTCAGCGCACGGAACGTATTGCCGTTCTCGCGCGGGCTTCCGTTGATCAGTAATACTTTCATGCTGTTTTTTTCTTTATTATATTGTTATCTCACCTCGACGACATAGTCGGGCAGTGCCTCGTGTTCGGGCAGCTCGATGGTCAGCGTCCGGGCTTTCTTGTTGAAATGATAGGTGAGGGGCTCGCGGGTGATGAAGTCGAGCACCTGACGGGGCTTCTTCTCGCAGGGCAGGTCGATGTGGCATGCCGAGCGCTCCGTGACGTGGAGGAACAGCCGTGCGGGCTGCTTCTTGTCCTGAGCGGGCAGCAGCGTCGAGACACCCCACGCCGATTCGGCTATCGGGCCGCGCTGCGTGCCGTAGATGGTCTCGCCGTAGGCCTGCATCCACTGGCCTACGCCGTGCAGGCGGTTGATGGCCGTGCGGGGCAGCTCGCCGTTGGGCTGCGGGCCGATGTTGAGCAGCAGGTTGGCACCCTTCGACGCACAGCGCACGATGAGGCGTACGAGCTCGTCGACCGTCTTGTAGTTCTGGTCCTTCACCTTATAGCCCCACGCGCCGTTCATCGTCTGGCACATCTCCAGCGGCAGCTGCGAGATCTTCTGTCCCTCGGAGTAGCCGGCCGTGTTCTCGCCCGGCACGTCGCGCTCGAACATCTGGAAGTCCTCGCCCTCGATGACGTCAGAGTGGTGGTTGTTGCCCAGCAGCACGGCGGGTTTCACGGCGTGCAGGTAGGCATAGAACTCAGGCATGCGCCAGTCGAAGGTGACGGAGTCCTCCTCGTGGTCCCAGTTGCCGTCGAACCAGAGGGCCTCGACGTTGGGATAGTTCACCAGCAGCTCGCGGCACTGGTTCTTCATGAACTGCAGGTAGTGGTCGTAGTCCGACTGCATCGTGCGGCCGGCCTTGCGGCCCGTGCGCCCCAGGGGATAGTCAGTGCGGTGCCAGTCGAGCGTCGAGTAGTAGAGGTGCAGGCGCAGGCCCGCGTCCTGGCAGGCCTTCGAGAGCTCGCCCACGACGTCGCGTCCGAAAGGCGTGGCGTCGACGATGTTATATTTGCTCTCCTTCGTCGGCCACATGGAGAAGCCGTCGTGATGGCGCGAGGTGAACGTGACGTACTTGGCGCCGGCCGACTGGAAGGCCTCGACCCACTCCTTGGCGTCGAAGCGGATGGGGTAGAAGCACGAGGCGGCCTTCGCGTATTCCTGACCGTCCAGGCCGCCCGTCTCGAGATACCACTCGCCCTGGGCAAACTCGGAGTAGATGCCCCAGTGGATGAAGATGCCGAGGCGGAAGCCCTCGAACTCGCGGCGCGCCTCGAGGTTCTCGGGCGTGGGCACGTACTGTGCCAGGCAGGCCAGGCTGAGGAGGCAGCTAAGTGTAAGAAAGAGTTTTCTCATCATTGCTAATAGTTGTTATTGAATTCTTTTGCAAAGATACGAAGAAAAGCGGGAAGAACAAAACAAACCCGGCAGTTTTTTTCTTCCGCGACGTCAGTCACTCCGGGCCAGCGAGGTGCAAATCTCCTCAGCCATCGCGTTCAGGGCCACGCAGTCGGCACGGCTGATGTGGCGTTTCCCGCCATCGTAAGGCCACGGGCTGAGGATCAGCAGCCGGCCTTCGGCACACGCATCGAAAAGCACGTCGGCGGGCTTATAGTAGTCGCGGAAGCCGTTGTCAGTCAGGAGGATGAACGGGTGGCGCTCCTTCAGCAGCACCTGCATCACCTGCTTCTCGTCGGGCGAGATGAACGGCGACGTCATCACCACCGCCCGTCGCGCCTTCAGCACGCAGCCGTTCTTATAGTCGCGCAGCTCCTGGTCGTTGCCCTGGCGGGCCTTGTCCACCAGCTCATGGCGGACATGCACAGGGGCGTAGGCACCCGCCATCAGGAGCGCGGCATTGCCCACGCCGTCGTAGCTGCGCCCGCCGATCCCGATGCCCTTCTGCACGCGGAAATGGCCGGGATGCAGGCGCTTGGTGGCCAGCCGAATGGGGTTCATTTGGACATAGCGGATCATCGTCGCCAACTGTCCGCGGCGCGACAGCGGGCGGATGAACGGCCGCTCCGTAAAGACGGGAAAGGGAAAGCCCCCTTCGTTGTTTTTCTCCGAATTTAATTCGGAGGCAACGGACAAAGTGTAGGCCCGGCCGAGCTTCTTGACGCCCTGCCAATAACCGCGGAGGACAGCGCGGATGCTCGTCTCCATCGTCCGCGTCACGTGGATGACGGCATGCAGGTGGTCGGGCATCAGGCAGAACTGCAGGATGCGGATGGCCGGATAGTGACGGCACATCACGTAGAGCTCGTCGACGACGGCATTGCCGAGCGCCGTCCGCTCTATCCGCGCCAGCGAGGGATTGTTCTCAGGAATCACCAAGGTGCCGAGCAACGGCTCGCGCGACGGCACCGTCAGCGTGACGTGATACACGCCGATGCCTCGCCATGCCGTCCCTGGCTCCTGCCATTGCCAATGCTCATTCTCCGCCATATATCGTTCTCTCTGTCTTCGGTAAAATCCGTTTCGTTTGCAAAAATAATAAAAATCCAGAAGGAGAACAAACTTCGGGCTGTTTTTATTCTTATTTCAGCGGCGCAGAACACTATTTCAGCGACGCAGAACAGTATTTCGTCGGCGGTGAATAGTATTTCAGCGCCGCTGAAATAGTTTTTTATGATCTATACGTGTGGTTTCCCCCCTGTTTTTTGGGTGGATAGAATATTTTTTAGTATCTTTGTACCCGTAGTGTGGCTGTAGCATGCCTCCTGCTGCCGTGGCGACGGCAGCAACAAAGGGAGCTTGGCGAGGACACACCGCAACCGTTTCCACCCCCAACCCCTCCCAAGCGGGAGGGGAGTCTGGTGGGGACATGATGTACTTCAACAAAGAACTGAAACTATAGATTATGAAACAGATGATTTCTAAATTCAGGCGCTTCACGAAGCGCACATGGCTGCTCCTCATGCTCTTAGGCTGCGGGGTGAATGCATTCGGCCAGTGGGAAGTGACGTATGAGAGTTTAAACACCTATAATTATGGCGGTGTCGAGTATGAAGAATGGTCAACAAGCTTTCTAGGACTGGCGGAAACCTCACTAAGTGTCATAGGCTTTGTTGGTGGCAGGGATGATGTTACTATTTCGTCTGGTACGACATTTTTGCACTATGCGAGGGGTGTTTGTCTTGATCCTATTTCATCTGACGCGATAAAGACCATCAGATTTAAGGGCAACCCATCTTGGCGGCCCAATGCCCAACGCCCCACATTTGACTGTCCCAATCTGACTGACATCTATTTCGAAGGGGAAAGACCTAATTTTTCTGGCAATTATTCGGACTATTTTAGGGCGCCAGCAGCGGGGCAAGTCACCCTTCATATGTCGGAAATGACACCAGCTGAAGTTTATGAGATCAAGTCGCAAAATCTACCAGTCTGGAGAGATTTCAAGGATATTGTGTCGACCCAGACGGTTCCTAAACGGACCATTACATTGGTTATCAATGATGCAAGAGTAAAAATAGGAAACAACTATTATGAGGAAAACCAGACGCTGACAGTAGACATGTACACCGACTTGACTTTTGAAGTGGACCAGTTGTATTACGACCAATATGAGGCGATAAGCGTGATGGTCAACGGCAAGGAAATCCTCCCAAGCATGACGTTCTCTCAGGCATCGAACAACTATTCTTACACTATTGCGCCAGTTGTTGACAATACGACTATCGTAGTTACGGGCAAGTATATATACACCTCAGCGAACGTGATCTGTGGCTATGGCGGCAAGTGTAGGAAGGAATCAAGCTCAACTTATTTCTACACGAACGATAAGAATACCATCAGCTGGATCAAGGGCAAAAATCCCCCCGCTATACTCATTGAGCCTGACGAGGGCTTCACGATCGATTGCGTCTATTCCAACTCGGAACTCATCACTACTTGGGTGTATCCGAATGGTGACGGCACTTTCAGCTATCAGCTCACTCCTGAAGCTAATGTCTCAGTGACCTTCAAGGAAATAGCCAAAATGACGAAGTGGAACGTCATACAGTTGGGTGATGCTGAGATCAAAGCCACGATCAAGGACAAGCGCGGTCAGGAAGAGGGGTATCAGCTCACCAACGGTGAGAACGAAGTACCGGAAAACATGCAAAGCATGACAATGGTGATCAAAGGCGATTTGCAAGGGAAGTCTTTAGTAGTGAATGCCGACATGCTGAGTCTGACTGACTATTTCGAAATGAAAAGCTATGAAGAATTTGATGAATACGGATATCCTATCCCCGTTAATTATTATGGTACCCGTAATCCCATCCCTGCCGAGGCGCTGACAGCAAAGAATTGGGTCATCGGACTGAAGGATTCGGGGAGTCAGACGATCGCGTGGATGATGATTACAAAGGGTGAGCTGCCTGACACCTGGAGCGCCTCCGTATATGTGGATGACAACGAGTCTCCATTAATGTCAATCAGCGACCAGAGCCTGACTGCCAGCGCGCCGGCTGTTCCCCGAACTGTCGGGAAGATGAAGTTTGAAATCAATGGAGGAGACGACTACAACTTCATGCTGTATTACAATGGGCGTCCAATCCTCTCGTCTGCTTATTGTTCAAACGGCGAATTTGTGACAGAGGACCAGTCCTTCTTCCTTCCCATGCTTGACAATGATGGCATTTGGACTGTCGAGTTCAGCAAGAAGCCCGTAGAAATCATCCAGTTTGCCGATTCCAACGTCGAGGCCATCTGTGTGGAGAACTGGGATACTGACCATGATGGTAAGTTGTCGAAGGCTGAGGCTGCGGCTGTGACGACGCTGATAGATAGCGGAACCAACAAATCTGTGTTCTCTAATAAGACTGGTATTACTTCATTTGATGAGTTGCGATACTTTACCGGGCTGACGACTATTGAAGAAAATGCATTTGAAAGATGTATGACTTTGGCATCCATTAAGTTGCCCGAAAGCATTACACAACTGAACACTAACGGTTTCTGCTATTGTACTTCATTGAAGCATATACAGTTGCCCAATGGTCTGGAGACGTTAAGTGAAAGGGCACTTGCAAAATCAGGAATAACCTCTATCTTCATTCCAAAGAGCGTTAAGTCTATCGGTTATGGAGTATTCTCCGACTGTACGCAGCTGCAGTCGATAGTTGTTGAGGAGGGTAATGAAAAATACAGTTCTCCCAACGGTTGTAATGCAATCGTATCCTATAATCCTGTTGCAAGTGTTTCCGTTCCAACATTGTTGGCTGGTTGCAAGAACACAACTATTCCAGAGGATGTTTGTTGGATTGGGAATAGCGCTTTCAGCGGCCAAAAAGAACTGACAAAGATAGTCATTCCAAGCAAAGTCTATAGTATTGGAAAATATGCATTCTACGGATGTAGCAAATTGACATCTATAGTGATGGAGCGAACGGAACCCTTCAATTATACCCTTTCGTGGTTGACTGGCGTAGATACAGATGCCTTTAAGGGCATCTCTACCGAATGTGTCCTCACCGTTCCTCACGGCACTCGTCAGGCTTATCTTGATGCCGGCTGGTCGGAGAGCATCTTCAAAGGCGGCATCGAGGAGGCTCCACTGAACTGCGACGTGAATGGTGACGGCCAGGTGAGCATCTCCGACGCTGTCATCATCGTGGATGAGATACTGAATAAGTAGATTGACGAATAGTGATTATTCCAAGTCGGTCATTGGAATTTCTCACTGCCGTGCGGCATCGGGAAATCCCAATGACCGATTTGGGATTGATGACTATCATCGTCGTGGCTGTGCAGTCCGTGAGGACCGGTCGCCACCGCTGTTATCTGAGTCAACGCCGGGACCACAGCGGTGCTGAAATGGTTTCGTGAGGCAAAAAAAGTGCTTGATGTTTGTGCGTGTCATTTTTTTATTGTAACTTTGCACCCTAAATCGTATAATCGTAAATTGTAAATAATCAAATGTTTGAAAACCTGAGTGAACGGCTCGAACGGTCGTTCAAGATACTGAAGGGTGAAGGAAAAATCACCGAGATCAACGTAGCAGAGACTCTGAAGGACGTGCGCCGCGCACTGCTCGACGCCGACGTGAACTATAAAGTGGCCAAGTCGTTCACCGACACGGTGAAGCAGAAGGCCCTTGGCATGAACGTGCTGACGGCCATCAAGCCGAGCCAGCTGATGGTGAAGATTGTGCACGACGAGCTGACCGAGCTCATGGGCGGCAAGGCCGTCGAGCTGAACCTGCAGAACCGCCCTGCCATCATCCTCATGTCGGGCCTGCAGGGCTCGGGTAAGACCACCTTCTCGGGCAAGCTGGCCAACATGCTGAAGACGCGGCAGCACAAGCAGCCGCTGCTCGTGGCCTGCGACGTCTATCGCCCCGCTGCCATCGAGCAGCTGAAGGTGGTGGGAGAGACCGTCGGCGTCGACGTCTATACGGAGCCTGAAAACAAGGACGTCGTCCAGATTGCGCAGAACGCCATCCGCAAGGCTAAGCAGGAGTCCTACAACGTCGTCATCGTCGACACCGCCGGCCGACTGGCCGTCGACGAGGAGATGATGGACGAGATCTCGCGCCTGAAGGAGGCCATCCGTCCCGACGAGACCCTCTTCGTGGTCGACTCGATGACGGGTCAGGATGCTGTCAACACGGCCAAGGAATTCAACGACCGCCTCGACTTCGACGGCGTGGTGCTGACGAAACTCGACGGCGACACCCGCGGCGGTGCCGCCCTGTCGATCCGCACAGTGGTGACCAAGCCCATCAAGTTCGTCGGAACGGGCGAGAAGATGGAGGCCATCGACGTGTTCCACCCCGAGCGCATGGCCGACCGCATCCTCGGCATGGGCGACGTCGTCTCGCTCGTGGAGCGCGCCCAGATGCAGTTCGACGAGGAGGAGGCGAAGAAGCTGGAGAAGAAGATCCGCAAGAACAAGTTCGACTTCGACGACTTCATGTCGCAGATCCAGCAGATCAAGAAGATGGGCAACATCAAGGAGCTGGCCTCGATGATTCCCGGCGTGGGCAAAGCCCTGAAGGACGTCGACATCGACGACAACGCCTTCAAGCAGATTGAGGCCATCATCCAGTCGATGACGCCCAAGGAGCGGGCCAACCCCGACATCATCAACCAGAGCCGCCGCCTGCGCATCGCCCGCGGATCGGGCACGAAGATGGAGGACGTCAACCGCCTGATGAAGCAGTTCGACCAGACCCGCAAGATGATGAAGATGGTCACGGGCATGGACCGCTCGCGCATGGCCCAGATGGCTGCCCAGATGCAGCGGATGAAGAAATCGTAGTCAAAAACACTAAATCATAACCAATCACTAATAGGAAGCCTATGAGACGTAGATTCTTCCTGGCACTCATCCTCGCCATGGCCACCACGGCAGGATGGGCCCAAAGCGACGTCAGCTCGAAGCTGTCGGTCACGACGCAGATGTTCCTCGACGAACAGGCAGGCAACATCTCTTTTGAACAGTCAGAGGAGATTATCAAGAATGTAGCCAAGGCAAAGAATATATCATTTGCTGAGGCTGTTAAGATGACCAAGTACGACCGTCCCATCGTCGCCCCTGTCGACATCGACGGACGGCAGTTCGTCTCGGCCTTCGTCCGCGTGAGCGACCGCTCGGCCGTCAGCGAGCTGGAGGCACTGGGCGTCGAGGTACAGTGTGAGTTCCTCAATGGAACCCTGTTGACCACCATGATTCCCGTCGACAGACTTCAGGAGGTGGCCGGGCTTGCTAAAGTCTCTCGAGTGAGCGTCTCAGCCAAGCGCCGCCCGCTGACCGACAGGGCCCGCCAGACCACTAATGTCGACGACGCACTGACGCTTTCGAACGATGCTCTTCAGGAAGGATTGTCGAAGAAATACGACGGCACGGGCGTGCTGCTCGGCATCATCGACACGGGCATCGACTTCCAGCACATCGCCTTCAAGGATAAGAACGGCAACTCGCGCATCAAGCGGGCCTATGTGGTGACGACTTCGGGAAGCGGATATTATCCTACCTATTCAGAAAAGGAATATGGCGATGGTGCCAGCAATGCGATTACCAGCTCAGCTCCGACGACCGATGACAACTCAGAGAATCATGGCACACACACCTCCTCGACGGCTGGCGGCTCGAGCGTCATAGTCAGCGGTTCGAGCGTGACCGTCACTGACGACCATGCCAACGCCACTTATGGCGGCATGGCCCCTGGCGCCGACCTCTTCTTGGCTGGCTGCGACCTTAGTGACACCTATCTGGCCAACTCCTTCCAGAAGATCTGCAACTATGCTGACTCGAAAGGCATGCCCGTCGTGGTGAGCAACAGCTGGGGCTCGCAATTTGGCCCGCACGACGGCACCGGCGACTTCGCAGACATCGTTGCCTCGTATTTCGGCGACAACCATCCTAACCATATCTGTCTTTTTGCTGCCTCCAACGATGCCGGCACGAATGGATTCTACGTGACAGGCACAGCCAGCAGCAGCAGTCCGCTGGGCACCGTCGTCAACTGGAACACTGATTACGGGTTCACTTATTACTATGGTGCCATCGCCAGTGCCTGGACACGCTCCGAGGGCAAGACGCTGGCCTGCAAGGTAATTGTCATCAATACCAATGGAACAATGCAGAAGGAGGTGACGGTCAACGCTTCGGCCAATGGATCAACGGTCAGCCTGGGCAGTAGCTACGTCAGCAGTGGTAGTCTCGTTGCCTATAATGAAAACTATTTTGGTGGTAACGATAAGTCGCAGATAATGCTTTATGCCAATAGTCTGAAGATGCGCAGCGGCTACAAGCTTGCTGTGCAGTTCTATCCCACCAGCGGCAGCGACGTGGTCGACGTCTGGAGCACTTCAGCCTATAATTATTACAGCAACACTCCTTCGACCAGCGGTTACACCTGGACAGCCGGCTCCGACGACAACTGCGTGAGCGATGAGGCCACCATTCCCGACGCCATCTCCATCGGCGCCTATGTCACGAAGAACAGCGTGAAGGACTATAACGGGACGTCGCACACGCTGTCTGATTTCTCGCCGGTTGGCGACATTGCCTATTTCTCATCCTATACCACGGCCGACCAGAGCCCCACAGGGCTGGCCTATCCTTGGATCTGCGCCCCTGGTGCCACGATCGTGTCGGCTGTGAATCATTACGACACTTCGAGTGAATACAGCTATATCAATGGAAATTCGGCCTACAACGACATGTATCGGGTCAATGGCAGTACGACCAATCCCTACGGCTCGATGGAGGGCACGTCAATGGCTACGCCCGTGGCTGCCGGCATCGTGGCGCTGTGGCTGCAGGCTGCCCAGGAGGTGGGCAAGGAGCTGACAGTCAACGACGTGAAGGAGATCATGAAGGAGACGGCCATTACCGACGCTTACACCAACGGCACCAACGCCTCGCACTTCGGCCATGGCAAGATCGACGCCCTGGCCGGCATCAAGTATATCCTCGGGGCTTCGTCCGAGCCGACCGTCAAGGTGGACAAGGCGCAGGTCAGCTTCGAGGGCTATGCCACGCTTACCTATACGGACACCATCGCAGTGACGGGCATTAACCTCGAGAGCAGCATCACAATCAACATCACGGGCGACCGCTGCTTCAGCGTCAACCTGAGGAGCATCAGCCAGACCGACGGCAAGGCCAAGGGCATGCTCGTCGTCACCTATGCGCCCACCGCGGCCGGCTCGCATCGCGCCGCCGTCACACTCACCAGCACCAATGCCGAGACCGTCACGATCAACCTCACTGGCACGGCCGAGCCCGCCACGCCCACCATCCTTGTCGCTGACGAAACATTGGACATCTCGACACTGCTCAACCACACGGCTTCCCGGACACTGAAGGTCGGCGGCCGCTTCCTGACTGGCGACGTCACGGCCACGCTCAGCGACCCCAGCGGCGTGTTCAGCATCGACAAGAACAGCTTCACTGCCTCGGAGGACAGCACCGAGCTGACGGTCAGCTTCATGTCGGCCGTCGAGGGCACCTACACCGCCCAGCTGGTGCTTGCCAGCACGGGTGCTGAGAGCCGCACCGTCACCCTGACGGCCACGGCCCGCGAGGGCGGCACGGCCAGCGATGCCTTCCTCGACATCGCCAAGTATCAGACCATCGACGAGACCGGCTGGGACAAGACCTATGTCAACACCTTATATAAATATACGGAGTATGAGGACGATGAGGTGGCCTGGCTGACGATGCCGCTCTATGGTGCCTTCGCAGCAGCCTATTATGAGCCTTACGGACAAAAGTGGATGCAGGAGAATGCTGCCATTTATTATGGCATTGACTGGACGGCAAGCGACGTGTTCCCTGGCAGCAGCAGCTACTTCACGGGTACGTCTGGAGCCGGACGTGCGCGTGCGCTGGGCAACAATAGCAGCAACAATACGAATGCCTACACGATGACGTTCTATGTCACGAATACGACAGGCGTTAAGATGCTGGGCAAGGGCAGAAGCGGCGTGACGGCCGAGTTCCCCGCCTCCCTGGACGTCTATGAGTGCAACGTCAATGCTGACGGCACGCTTTCGGCTGCGTCGACGGCAGCGAAGAGCCTGACCAGCACGTCGACGGATACTTCGGCACCTTTCTGCCTTTCGGCTACGGACCTCGATGTCTCTAAGATCTATAAGGTGGTGGCTGGCCAGTATCGCGGCTTGCTCTACGAGATTGGCTTCCAGACACCCATTGAGGTGGAGAAGGTCCCCACGATCAGGACTGATGCCGAGGCGCTGGCCTTCGACACGATCTACGCCACGACCGAGGCTTCGCAGACGTTCACGGTGAAGGGTAAATACCTCGAAGGCGGCGTGACGGTCAGCCTGAGCGACGACAACAATGCCTTCAGCGTCGACAAGACGCAGATCACCGTCGAGGAAGCCGCTGCCGGCCAGGAACTCAACGTCACCTTCCATCCCGCCGCAGCCGGCACCTTCAGTGCCACTCTCACCCTTGAGAGCCAGAACGCCCAGCCCGTCACGATCAGCCTCAAGGGCACGGCCGAGGCCGCCACGCCCACCATCCTCGTCGCTGACGCTGCGATGGACTTCATGGCCGACCTCGACAGCGAGGTGAGCCAGACGTTGACCGTCGGCGGCCGCTTCATCGGCAGCGACGTGACACTGACGCTCACGGGCGGCAACGGCGCGTTCAGCGTCAGCCCCGCCACGCTCACGGCTGAGCAGATCGCCGAGGGCGCTGAGGTCGCCGTCACGTTCCTTGCCTCCGCAGAGGGCTCCTACAATGCTACGCTCACCCTGACGAGCGAGGGCGCCGAGCCCGTCACGATCGCCCTCACGGCCACAGCCAGCGACGGCGGCACGGCCAGCGATCCCTATCTGAACATCGCCAAGTACGCCACCATCGACGAGGCAGGATGGAACACCAGCTACGTCAATACCTTATATAAATATACGGTGGATGAGGACCAGGAGGTGGCATGGCTCACGCTGCCGATTTACGGCGCATGGAGCGCTGTGTATTATAGTCCGAATGCACAGGCATGGATTGAGACCAATGTGAACAATACTACGAACAAGTATGCGGGCACATCATGGAATGCCAGCGACGACCTGCTGGGCAGTGCAACTTACTTCACCGCCTCAAGTGGCACTGGCGCTGCTCGTGCCATGGGATATAACTCGCGCAAGAACTATACGAAGGAGACCGTCATGTTCTACGTCACCAACACGACGGCTGTCGAGCTTTTGGGCTTAGGCCAGTCGCAAGCTAGTGGCACTTATCCTGCTTCTCTGAATATCTATGAGTGCACGCTCGATGCTGACGGCGTGCCTACGGCTGCCTCGACGGCCGTTGTGAGCGAGAGCAACTCCGCCACTTCGGGCACCTTCGTGCTCACCGCCACTGACCTCGACGCCAGGAAGGTCTACAAGGTCGAGGCGGCCACCTATCGCAGCTACATCGCCGAGATTGGATTCCAGACCCCGCTGCCGAAGAAGCCTGGCGACGTCACCTGCGACGGCCATATCGACGTAGCCGATGCGGAGGCCATTGCCAACTACGTGCTGGGCCTGCCGCAGGCCGGCGACTTCAACGCTGAGGCTGCTGACGTCAATGGCGACGGAAAAATCAGCGTCAGCGATGCTGCCGAAATCATCAGAATCATTCTCAATCAGCAATAATATGTATCAGTTAATCGACGGAAAGGCAACGGCGGCTCAGATCAAGGCTGAGATTGCCGAGGAAGTAAAGAAAATCATGGAGGCCGGAGGCAAGCAGCCCCATCTGGCCGCAGTGCTCGTGGGCCACGACGGCGGCTCGGAGACCTACGTGAAGAACAAGGTGCTGGCATGTGAGCAGTGTGGCTTCAAGTCGACCCTCATCCGCTATGAGGACGACGTGACGGAGGAGGAACTGCTGGCCTGCGTCGACCGTCTGAACCGCAACGGCGACGTCGACGGATTCATCGTCCAGTTGCCTTTGCCCCGCCATATCGACGAGCAGAAGGTGACGGAGGCCATCGACCCCCGCAAGGACGTCGACGGCTTCCACCCCGAGAACGTGGGCCGCATGGCCATCGGCCTCGACTGCTTCATCTCGGCCACTCCGCTGGGCATCATCACGCTGCTCCGTCGCTATGGCATCGAGACGTCAGGCAAGAAGTGCGTCATCCTCGGCCGAAGCAACATCGTCGGCAAGCCCATGGCGCAACTGATGATGCAGAAGCAGTATGGCGACGCGACGGTCACCGTCTGCCACTCCCACTCGCGGACCCTGAAGGAGGAGTGCCGTCAGGCTGACATCATCATCGCCGCCATCGGACAGCCCGAGTTCGTCACGGCCGACATGGTGAAGCCGGGGGCCGTCGTCATCGACGTGGGCACCACGCGCGTCCCCGACGCCTCGCGCAAGAGCGGCTTCCGCCTCTCGGGCGACGTGAAGTTCGACGAAGTGGCGCCCCTCTGCAGCTATATCACCCCTGTGCCGGGCGGCGTAGGCCCGATGACCATCTGCTCGCTGATGCTCAACACGCTGAAGGCGGGGAGAACTGAGAAATGAGAACTGAGAGATGACAGCCCAGGAATATTATGAGCAAGGCAACGCCCTGCGACGGCAGAGCCGCTGGGGCGAGGCTATCAACAGCTACACCCGTGCCATCGAGCTCGACCCCGACAGCCCCGCCGTCACGGCCAAGCGCATGCTCGAGGACATCATGAACTACTACTGCAAGGATCTCTATAACCCCTGATCCCCGAAATAATTTCCGAAACGCTAAGAAATAAAAAAAACGTCCTATTTCTTTGTCGTTTCGGAAATTATTCTTATCTTTGCAGCACTTAGGCAACATAACCCCTAAACTTACAATAATAATACTATGGCAAAATTAAAAGGAGTAATCGTGATTGACACTGCCCGATGCAAGGGGTGCTCGCTCTGTGTGGTAGCCTGCCCGCAGAAGGTCATCGCCTTGTCGAACAGGGTCAACGTGCACGGCTATCCCTACGTGGAGGCAGTGCAAATGGACTCATGCGTAGGCTGCGCATCGTGCGGCATCGTCTGCCCCGATGGATGTATCACTGTTTACCGTAAACGAATGGAGGACTGAGCGTTATGGCAGAAAACAAAGGAGAAGTTGTATTGATGAAAGGCAACGAGGCCATCGCCCGTGCTGCCATCCGCTGCGGCGTGGACGGCTATTTCGGCTATCCCATCACCCCGCAGAGTGAAGTAATCGAGACGCTGGCCGAGTTGAAGCCCTGGGAAACCACCGGCATGCAGGTGGTGCAGGCCGAGAGCGAGCTGGCAAGTATCTATATGGTCTATGGCGCTGCCGGAGCCGGCAAGAAGGCCATGACGTCATCATCGTCGCCCGGCGTGGCCCTGATGCAGGAAGGCATCACCTATCTGGCCGGTGCCGAGCTGCCCGCACTCATCGTCAACGTGCAGCGTGGCGGCCCCGGACTGGGCACCATCCAGCCCTCGCAGGGCGACTATTTTCAGGCCACGCGTGGCGGTGGCAACGGCGACTACAACGTCATCGTGCTGGCTCCCGCCTCGGTGCAGGAGATGGCCGACTTCGTCGACCTGGCCTTCGACCTGGCCTTCAAGTATCGTAACCCCGCCATGATCCTCTCTGACGGCGTCATCGGCCAGATGATGGAGAAAGTGGTGCTGCCTCCCTTCAAGCCCCGCCGCACCGACGAGGAGGTCATCGCCCAGTGCCCCTGGGCCTCGACTGGCAAGACGAAGGATCGCAAGCGTAACGTCATCACCTCGCTGGAGCTGAAGCCTGAGGTCATGGAGCAGCACAACCTGCATCTGCAGCGCAAGTATGCCGAGATTCGCGAGAAGGAAGTGCGCTATGAGACGCAGCACATGGACGACGCCGAGTATATGATCGTAGCCTTCGGCTCTGCCGCCCGCATCGCCGAGAAGTCCATCGAGCTGGCTCGCGAGGAAGGCCTGAAGGTGGGCCTCTTCCGTCCCATCACGTTGTGGCCCTTCCCCACGAAGGAGATTGCCGCCCTGGCTGCGAAGATGAAGGGTGTGCTCGTGGCCGAGATCAATGCCGGCCAGATGGTCCAGGACGTGCGCCTCGCCGTCAACGGCATCGTGCCCGTCGAGCAGTATGGCCGACTGGGCGGCATCGTGCCTGAACCCGAAGAAATCGTGAACGCATTGAAAACTAAATTGATGTAAGGCTATGGAAAACAATCAGATTATGGCTCCGGAGAATGTCGTCTACAAGAAGCCGACATTGCTCAACGACAACAATATGCACTACTGTCCGGGCTGCTCGCACGGCGTAGTCCATAAGCTCATCGCCGAGGTCATCGAGGAGATGGGCATGGAGGAGAAGGCCGTCGGCGTCAGCCCTGTCGGCTGTGCCGTCTTTGCCTACAACTACATTGACATCGACTGGCAGGAGGCTGCCCACGGACGTGCTCCCGCACTGGCCACGGGCATCAAGCGCTGCTGGCCCGACCGCCTCGTCTTCACCTATCAGGGCGACGGCGACCTCGCCTGCATCGGCACCTGCGAGACCATCCACGCCCTGAACCGCGGTGAGAACATCGTCATCATCTTCGTCAACAACGCCATCTACGGCATGACCGGCGGACAGATGGCACCCACGACCCTCATCGGACAGAAGACCGCCACCTGCCCCTACGGCCGCGACCCCAAGCTGCACGGCTATCCCCTGAAGATGGCCGACATCGCCGCCGGACTCGAGGGCACGTGCTACGTCACGCGCCAGTCGGTAGAGTCCGTCGCTTCCATCCTCAAGGCCAAGAAAGCCCTCCGCAAGGCCTTCCAGGCCTCGATGGACGGCAAGGGCTCGTCGCTCGTCGAGTTCGTCTCGACCTGCAACAGCGGCTGGAAGCTGACGCCCCAGAAAGCTAATGAATGGATGAAGGAGAACATGTTCCCCTTCTATCCCAAAGGTGACCTTAAAGATACGACAGCATTATGAAAAAAGAAATAATCATTTCCGGTTTCGGCGGTCAGGGCGTCCTCTCTATGGGCAAGATCCTGGCCTACTCAGGACTGATGGAAGACAAGGAAGTGACATGGATGCCCGCCTACGGCCCCGAGCAGCGCGGCGGCACGGCCAACGTCACGGTCATCGTCAGCGACGACCGCATCTCGTCGCCTATCCTTTCGAAATATGATGTGGCCATCGTGCTCAACCAGCCCTCGCTGGAGAAGTTCGAGCCCAAGCTCAAGCCCGGCGGCATCCTCATCTACGACAGCTACGGCATCATCAACCCGCCGACGCGCAAGGACATCAAGGTCTACAAGATCGACGCCATGGACAAGGCCGCCGAGATGAAGAACGGCAAGATCTTCAACATGATTGTGCTGGGCGGCATGCTCAAGATTTGTCCCGTCGTCGGACTCGGCGGCGTCGAGAAGGCCCTCCGCAAGACGCTCCCCGAGCGCCACCACGGCCTCATCCCCCTCAACATGCAAGCCCTCGAGGAGGGCGGCAAGATCATCGAGGAGATTCAGTAGGAACCGCCTGTCATTCCCCTTATCATGGGCAGAAACTTGCCGTTTGGCATGTTTCTGCCTTTTTTTGACCATTATTTCTCGTTCCCTTCGTCGGGAAAAGCCTACCTTTGCAGTCAAATCTATATCAACCTTATTAAAAACATTATTATCAACTAACACATCAGAGACATGAAAGTCCGACAACTACTCCTCGCCATCGCCGCCCTCACAGCCAGCGGCGCCGGCGCCCAGAGTTTCCTCCCCCCGACGATGGGCTGGAGCTCATGGAACACGTTTGCACTCAACATCAACGAACAGCTCATCCGCCAGCAGGCCGACGCCATGGTCAGCACGGGCCTGGCCGACGCCGGCTATAAGTACGTCAACATCGACGACGGCTACTGGGACGGACGCGCCCGCGACGGCCATCTCCAGCTCAACACGGAGCGATTCCCCAGCGGCATGCGCCATCTGACCGACTATATCCACCGCCTCGGACTCAAGGCCGGCATCTACAGCGATGCGGGCGACAACACCTGCGGCTCGGGCAATGCCAATGCCTGGGGACTCAACGTCGGCTTCTACGACCATGAGGACGAGGACTGCCAGCTCTACTTCGCCGACTGGAACTTCGACTTCATCAAGGTCGACTACTGCGGCGGCAACCACCTCAACATCAACGAGCAGCTCCAGTACACCCGCATCGCACAGGCCATCCGCCGCCAGGAGCAGGCCCTCGGCCGCAAAATCGTCTTCAACGTATGCCGCTGGGCCTATCCCGGCACGTGGATCAGCGACATCGCCGACTCATGGCGCACGACGGGCGACATCTGGTGCGACTGGACCTCCGTGCGCGACCTCATCCGCGAAAACCTCTACATCCAGGCCTACACCGGCGGCGGCCACTACAACGACATCGACATGCTCGAGATCGGCCGCACGCTGAGCCACGACGAAGAGGTCACCCACATGGCCTACTGGTGCATCGCCTCGTCGCCGCTGCTTATCGGCTGCGACCTCGCCAACATCCCCGAAGCCTCGCTCAAGCTGCTCAAGAACCCCGACCTCATCGCCATGAATCAGGACCGCCTCGGCCTCGGCGCACCCGTCGTGCAGCGCTCTGGCGACGTCTACGTCGTGGCCAAGGACTTGGAGCAGCTCCACGGCGAGAAGCGCGCCGTCGTCGTGATGAACCTCAGCGACGCCCGCCGACAGATCGTCCTCGACCTCAGCGCCATCGAGTTCGCAGGCGCCGTACGCCTCCACGACTGCCTCACCGGCCAGGACACCGACTATGCCGACGGCCAGCGCATCACCGTCACCATCCCCGCCCATGGTTCGCAGGCCTATTTCGTCACCGGCCAGCGCGCCGACCGCCTCCGCTATCAGGGCGAAGAGGCCTGGGCCAACAAGTATCAGGAGATCAACGGCTTCCCCAATGCCCGCCCCATGCAGGCCACGGCAGCCGACCAGGGCTGGTATATGGGATGGCTGGGCGACCTCGTGGGCAACTACATGGAGTGGCGCAATGTCTATAGCACCACGGGCGGCCGCTATCGCCTCACCATCCGCTACGCCACCGAGCAGGACCGCTCCCTCCAGGTCAGCGTCAACGGCGCCGAGGTAGGATTCTTCGAGCGGCTCAACAGCGGAGCATGGGAGACCACATGGCGCAACCTTGACGTCGACATCGACCTGCAGCCCGGCTACAACACCGTCCGCCTCGGCCAGCCCGTCGGCTTCGCTCCCAACATCGACTACATCGAGCTCACCCTCCTCGAACCCCTCAGCGAGGCCGTCCCGCGGCCCGACAGCCCCCTCGCCCCCGCCTCCGCCCACGTCTACGACCTGCAGGGCCGCCAGCTCAGCGACGTCCCCGCCGCCGGCCTCTACATCGTCGACAGCAAGAAGATCGTGGCAGGGAAATAATCACCCGCCCGCTTCCCACAACATTGTTATTTCACCGCCGCCGAACACTATTTCACCGCCGCTGAACACTATTTCAGCGGCGGTGAAATAGTATTTGCCGTCGCCGAAATACTTTGATCTCTTTTGATCTTTTTTGTTAAGTTTTGATCTAATGGCAGAATCATCGCCGATTTTGTGTAATTATGCAGAACGTATGAAGAACTACAGGATTGAAGTGACCGAGGTGCTCTGCCGCATCGTCGAGACGCAGGCCGACAGCGAGGCCGAAGCCATCGAAGCGGTGAGACGGATGTACGGACGTTGCGACATCGTCCTGAATGATTCTGACTACGTGAGAACAGAAATTGACGTCAAACGATGAAAAAACTATGCGAGAAACGGGGCAATATCGGGAAAAAAACGTAACTTTGCACCCGCTTATTGCTCGCAGTTCGTGAGCGTCAGCAAGACATTGCGGGAATTAGATAGCAGTATCTAAATTCTTAAGAGGCCTCAGACATAAAAGTCCACCAAACATTTATACAGAGGGTCTCAGGGAATGTGGATACGCCTGTCATTGTATAGGCGTACCCCTTCCTTTCATCTCTCTGTATGGGCTTCTGTGGTGGACTGCCCTTGTCTGGAGTTGAATTGGAAGTGGGTACGCTTTCTTTTGTCCCCAAGCGAATGACAAAAGAGCAATGAGCACAGAAGCAAAACCGTTTTTGAAGTGGGCCGGCGGCAAGGGACAGCTGCTGTCGCAATTGGCTGAGCATCTGCCCAGGCGTATTGGCGAAGCGCCTTTCACGTACATCGAGCCGTTTGTCGGCGGCGGTGCAATGCTGTTCTATATGTTGCAGCATTTTGGCAACCTGAGGAAGGTAGTCATCAACGATGTCAACGATGATTTGATTTCAACTTACAGCATCATCAGGGACGATGTCGAAGCCTTGATTATCCGCCTTCAGGTTCTTGAGCAGGAGTATCTGTCAATTGATGGGCAGGAGGCGCGCTCCCAGTTGTTCTATGACATCCGCGACCGCTATAACCAGCGACAGGACGACGGCATCGTACGTGCGTCGCAGCTGATCTTCCTGAACAAGACCTGCTTTAACGGCCTCTATCGAGTGAATGCCAAAGGCCTGTTCAACGTCCCCTTCGGACGCTATGCCAACCCAACCATTTGCAATGCGGATGTGCTGCGTGCAGACAGTCAGTTGCTGAGGTCTGCCAATGTCGAAATTCTGCAGGGCGACTTCACACATACGTCGGAACTGGCTGACGGGCTGACCTTTTTCTATCTCGACCCGCCCTATCGTCCGCTTGATGCCACTTCAAGCTTCACGGCCTACGCCAAAGGCGACTTCGATGACGACGATCAGCGGCAGTTGGCTGCTTTCTGCAAGCGTCTTGACGACATGGGGTGCCTGTGGATGGAGAGCAACGCCGACTGCTCGGCCAAGAATCCTGAGGACACCTTCTTTGAAGACCTTTATCGGGATTATCACATTCATCGGGTTAGTGCCTCACGCTTTATCAATGCCAATCCGTCGAAACGCGGAAAACTAACAGAACTAGTTATCAAGAACTATGAATAAGGATTTCGATCTGTTCATGTCGCAACTGCAGGAGACGAATCAGACGCTCGACTTCTTTTGCGACTTCAGTAAAATATCGGCCAACGTGGCAGAAGTGGAAATGAGCCTCAACACGCTCAACTATCTGATAGGAAAAGACGATTTGGCCAAGGGCGTGGCAGAGATATGGCAGCGCGACCCCAAAGTGTTTGAGGTGCTGGGCATCCTGATAGCTGTCAGGGACGAAGGGCGGAAGCCGGTCGTCGACGCAGAAGGGAAGGTCGTGCTGTTGAAAAGCTATTTTGAGTCAGCTTCCAAGGTTGTTGAGTTCTTGCGTGGTACAGGTCTGGCAGAGATCTTCCACGCGCGCCGCATCAAGAATCTTGTGGATTATGTTTTTGGAATAGAGACGGGACTGGACACAAACGCCCGCAAGAATCGCAGCGGACACATCATGGAGGACACTGTCGCAAGGATTTTCGTCCGCAACGGAGTCAGCTTTCGCCAGGAGGTTTATTCCTCGGAATTCCCAGAGCTTTCTGTCCTTGGTGCAGATGAGAAACGCTTTGATTTTTTTATAGAGACAGCGGCGAAGAAGTATCTCATTGAGGTAAACTTCTACAGTGGTGGCGGCTCGAAGCTCAATGAGGTGGCGCGGTCGTATACGGATTTAGCGCCTAAGGTGAACTCTGTCAGCGGCTTCGAGTTTGTGTGGATAACTGACGGCATAGGGTGGAAGTCAGCCAGGAATAAATTGGAGGAGGCATACCATACGATTCCCAGCGTTTATAATCTGACAAGTATCAGTTCCTTCATAGCTGTGCTGAATAATGATAAAGGCGTTCTATAAGTCACCCGACCATGACTTCAACCTCGTCTGTGGCGATACGTTCGATTTGCTCCCGCAGTTTTCGTTCCAATTCGACATGATTTTTGCCGACCCACCTTATTTCCTTTCGAGTGGCGGCATAAGCATTCAGAGCGGTAAGGTGGTGTGCGTCGATAAGGGTGACTGGGATAAAAGCATGTCACAGGAGGATGTCAATGCTTTCAATATGAGGTGGCTCTCGTTGTGTCGGGATAAGCTGAAAGATAATGGGACCATATGGATTAGCGGGACTTATCACAACATCTTTTCCGTTGCTGATAGTCTGACGCGTTTAGGCTATAAGATTCTGAATGTCATCACATGGGCAAAGACGAATCCGCCGCCTAATATCTCTTGCCGATATTTCACTTACTCGACCGAGTTTGTTATCTGGGCAAGGAAGTCGGCGAAAGTGCCTCACTACTATAATTATGAGTTGATGAAGCATATCAACGGCGAAAAGCAGATGACGGATGTGTGGCGCTTGCCAGCCATCGCACCGTGGGAGAAATCGTGCGGGAAACATCCTACGCAAAAGCCGCTGGGACTGCTCTGTCGTGTCATCATGGCCTCGACGCAGCCAGGCGCGTGGATCCTCGATCCTTTCGCAGGCAGCAGCACCACGGGCATAGCGGCCAATCTGCTCGGGCGGAGGTTCCTGGGGATTGAGCGTGAGGCGGAATTTGCCAATATCAGCAGGGCTCGTCGGGAGGAGATAGACGATGTGAAGACATTTAAGAACTATCGTCGCAAGATTCCCGACATTGCGAGGGCGGAGGAAGGGCAGCCGGACTGTCTCGTCTGCAGAGAGGAGGTGGCGCAAAGGTTGCCATTTCTCCTGTAAGTAAGATTTATTGTGTTTGGTTTGACCGCCGCAAGGTGATCCAGCTGCCGCGCCATCTGGTGGTGTGGCAGTGAGATGAAGGAATCATACGCTGACGGCGCGGGTTTGGCAAGAGGTGTGCCAAACTCGCGCCGTCGCGATTGTTGTGGGGTGGGGGTCAGAGCTCCACGAGCTTATACTTTTTCGAGCCGAGGCCGATGCGCTCGGCATAGTCGGTGATGTAGGTGCCGTGCTGGCGGTTGATGCGCTCGATGAGGGGCTGGTTGTCGTCGCCCTCATGCCCTTCGTAGTTGAAGACCTTGTCGAGGCAGGCCTGGTCGACGGCGACGGGGTCGAGCGAGGCCATGATGCCCATGTCGAGGAGCTCGGGCTTGGCGGGATTGCCGTCGCAGTCGCAGTCGACGGACATGTTGTTCATCACGTCGATGTAGAGGATCTTGCCGTCGAAGTGGTTGTGGACGGCCTGTGCGGCCGCGGCCATCGACTCGAGGAACAAGTCCTGCGTGGGCCCCTGGGCGCAGTATTCCTCGGTCCAGCAGAGCTCGGGGTCGGTGGTCTTGCCGGCCGAATGGATGTATGCCTTGCCGTTGGTGGAGGCGACGCCGATGCTGGCATTCTTCAGCACGCCGCCGAAGCCGCCCATGGCGTGGCCCTTGAAGTGGGCGAGGTTGATCATGAAGTCGTAGTTCACGAGGTGGTTGCCCACGATGTCATACTTCAGGTGGGTCGAGTCGGCCACGGGGATTTGCATCTCGCCTTCCTCGTCCATGAGGTCGACACGCGCAATCTGGTCGAAGCCATGGTCGCGGATGGTCTCCCAGTGCAGCTTCGGGTCCTGACGGGTGCCGCCGTAGGCCGTGCAGCATTCGACGATGGTGCCGTTGACCTCGTGGACGAGCTGTCCGATGAGCTCGGGCTTCAGGTAGTGTGGGTTGCCGCCCTCGCCGGTTGAGATTTTCACTGCCACGCGTCCCGTGGCCTCCAGTCCGAGTGCCTTGTAGATCTTGACGAGCGACTCGGGCGTGATGTCCTTTGTAAAGTAGACTGTCGGTAGATTCATTTCTTCGTTTGTCTGATTTTCTGCGGCGGGCTGTTTCTGTCCGCCGCAGGCCATCAGCGTCATTGCCGCCATGACCAGGGTTAGTAATTTGTTCATTGCTTCAATTCTTTTGATTTCGGGGCAAAGTTACAAAAAACTTTCGGGAAAGAGGCCTTTTCGCCGATTTATTTTGTATCTTTGGCGCCACAAATATGGTAAAGATGATGTACGAGAGACGCAGATTGCGCAAGAACAGACTGATCTTCTTCGTCTTGGGCTTCCTCACGGCCGTGCTGCTGGTGCTGGCGGGCGTCGTCGTGGGCGGCAGCCTCTATATGCTCGACTATGCGCTGGCGCCCAATCCGGAGCGGCAGGACACGGCGCAGCGGTTCCGGTGGCTCTTCGAGGGCTACCCCGAGACGCGGCCGTGGGTGGACAGCCTGCGGCGGGCCGAGGCCCTGTGCGACACGTTCGCTGTGATGCCGTCGGGCGAGCGCCACCATGCCTTCGTGATCCGACAGCCGCGTCCGACGGGGCGCACGGCCGTCGTCCTGCACGGCTGGCGCGACCAGGCCATCGGCATGTTTCATATTGCGCGGCTCTACGAGCGGATGGGCTACGACGTGGTCGTCCCTGACCTGCATGCCCACGGGCTGAGCGAGGGCGACATGATCGGCATGGGGTGGCAGGAGCGACGGGATGTGCTGCACTGGATGGCGCTCTTCCGTCAGGACACGATGGTGGTGCACGGCATCTCGATGGGGGCGGCCACGACGATGAACGTCGCGGGCGAGGCGATGCCCGAGGGGGTGCGCGACGTCAGGTTCGTCGAGGACTGCGGCTATACGAGCGTGTGGGATGAGTTCAGCTACGAGATGAGCGAGGAGTTCGGTCTCAGCGACTTCCCCCTGATGTTCACGTCGTCGCTGCTCTGCGGGCTGAAGTATGGCTGGCGTTTCGGCCAGGCCAGTCCGCTCAGGCAGGTGGCTAAGTGCCAGTGGCCGATGCTGTTCATCCATGGCGACAACGACCATTTCGTGCCCTCATGGATAGTGCATCCGCTCTATGAGGCTAAGCCGGGCGCACGTCAGCTTTGGATTACTCGGGGCACACAGCATGCCCAGTCATACAAAGACTATCCCGAGGACTATGCGCAGCACCTCCGCGACTTTCTCAGCCGCCATTGAATTCGAACGAAATTGGATCGAATTCGTTGTTTTTTTTGAAAGAAATTGGAATAATGAGAATAATTGAAAGGGGAAACTAATTAGCACTAATTATGGAAAATGATTGTGCGGTCAGCAACATGCTGAAGCAGTAGTCACAGTCGTGCTCTACGTTGCTGCATGAATTTTCCATAATTAGTGCCAATTAGTTTCCCTATCCCCTAAGGCTCACGCTTACTTCGTGATCTCGGTGATGGCCTCGCCGATGCAGGCTGATGGCTGCTGGATGTGGAGCAGCTGACAGACGGTGGGTGCAATGTCGGTGATGTGCACCTCGCGCGAGGTGGCCCCGTGAGGAATCTTCCATCCGAGGAAGAGGCAGGGGATGTGGGCGTCGTAGGGGTTCCATTCGCCGTGGGTCGTCTGGCCCTCGGGGGCTCCGCGCCACGACTCGTAGTAGTGGGGCTCGGGGATGAAGACGATGTCGCCCGAGCGGCCGGGGAAGTAGCCCTTCAGCAGTTGCTCGGCCAGCCGTTCGGGCAGTGCCGAGGTGCGGATCTGCTCATAGTCGACGGCCCGCTGGATGTGGGGATAGCGGTTGGCGAATTCGACGGCGGCCTGGCGCACGCGGCTCATGTCGAGGCCCTGCTTCTGGATGGCCTCGCGGTCGAGTAAGATGCGATAGTTGATGATGTCGCTGACGACATTGCTGGTCGAGCCCGTCTGCTGGCTGATGTATGCCTCCAGCTCACGCTTGAAGTCGCCGTTGAAGAACGGACCGCCGGGCAGCCGGTGGCTGCGCTGGTAGCGCCAGTTGTGGGCAGCGCCGTGGTCGGCCGTGAGAAAGGCCATCCACTGTCCGCGCCCCACCTGCTCGTCGAGCTTGTCGAAGAGGCGCTTCAGGTCGCGGTCGAGCGTGAGGTAGGCGTCGTCGGTGCGCTGTCCGCGCGTGCCCCACTCGTGGCCGATGACGTCGGTCTCGGAGTAGCTCACGCAGAGCATGTCCGTCGCCTCGCCGCGGCCCAGCTGCTCGCCGTCGATGGCAGCGATGGCCATGTCGGTGATGACGGTGCCGCAGAGCGGAGTGTAGCCGATGCGGTCGCCGGCCTTCTGCACCTCCTTGTTCTTCTTCAGGGCGTCGTTGACCTGCCTGACATACTGCGGCAGCTCCGTCATGTAGTATGTGCTCGTGATGAACCGCAGAGCCTTCGTGTCGAGCCAGTAGGCCGCGTTGGCCGAGTGTCCGGCGGGGAAGATGGCGGCGCGGTCCTTATATGAGACGCCGACCACGCGTGAGCGGAAGTCGGTGTGCAGCCGCAGCTGGTCGCCGATGGTCGTGGCGAGCAGGTTGCGTGGCGAGCGGTTGCCGTAGTTGGCGTCGCTGCCGACGGCGCGGACGGAGTCGTCTTGACAGGAGACGACGCTGCGGCCGTTGATGTAGAAGTTGTTGCCGCAGATGCCGTGGAAGGCGGGCGTCGTGCCCGTGTAGGCCGAGGTGTGGCCGATGGCTGTCACCGTTGGCACGTAGTTGATCAGACAGTTGTCGGCCGAGAATCCCTCGTCGATCATCCGCCGGAAGCCGCCCTCGCAGAAGCGGTCGTAGTAGCGGTCCAGGTAGTCCCAGCGCATCTGGTCGACCACGATGCCCACGACCAGCTTGGGCTTTTCGCCGAACTGCGACTGCGCCGCTGCCGTCAGTGCGAGACAGCAGAGGGCCAGCAGTGAGAATAGTTTTTTTGTCATGTTGCAGAATCCGTTTTTTTGTTGTGCTTCTATATAACTAAAAGTTATTACGCCGATTTGCAGTAGGAGGCGACGTGTCTCACGTCGCAATTCTGCAGATTGATGCGACGTGTCTCATGTCGCAATCCAGCAGATTGATGCGACGTGAGACACGTCGCCTCCTACTTGTGTGCTGCAAAGATAGCAAAAATTTCCGACATAACCTTTGTCCGACCGGTGTTTTTTTTCGTAATCGTGCGCCACAAACACGAAATATATGGCATAAGCACTCCAGACAATCCTCGGCGTGCCATCAAATTTAAGACACGGCGTGACGTCATGCCGTCACGCCGTGATTTCATGCCGTCACGTCGTGCCGTCATGGCGTCACGACGTGACGGAAGTTTCTGATTCCCGGTCTTTCTCCTTATTTTGCAAAGTCGCTGAGCTTCTTTGTCCAGTAGGCGCGCAGGTCGGTCCAGCGGTAATAATACGGGGTGGCGGTCGGCGGGACGGGCAGTGTCACCTCGCGCTCGTTCAGCAGGGCCTTGACGAGGATGTCGCCCTGGCCTTTCTTCGGGCGGTAGAAGATGAGCTGCACGTTGCAGGCCATGGGGAAGATGCGGTAGTTGCGCCAGGTTGCGTCGAGCTGCTCCATGTCGCTGACCTGGTCGCCGCACGTGCCGAGCTCCATGAGGCAGGCCAGCGGCATGACGCAGACCTCGTGGCCGAAGCGCAGGGTGGCCTGTGGTCGGCCGCTGCTGAGGCAGGTGTCGGCCGTCTGTATGATGTTGGTCAGGAGATTGAACTGCGAGAAGGGCATGATGGCGTCGGTCGCAGGCGATGGACCGTAGTGCTGATACCATCCGACGTTCTGGATGGTCCACAGGTCGTAGAGCTCGTCGGTGGTGAAGAGGTCGCGCATGTCGGGGCCGTCGTCGTGGCTCTGCATGTTGATGACCACCTCGAAGAGCTGGCGCATCAGGCTCTTGAGGTTGACGCTGTCGGCAGCCCACTGCTGGTCGTTGAAGAGCACCGTCGAGAGTCGCTCGGGGTGGGTGTGGCGCTCGGCGAAGTCATGGCGCAGGCGGTCGCCCTTCTTGGCGGCCTGGCGCAGGCGGTCGCTCCAGGGCTGGTTGAGGTAGTATTGCAGGGCGTCGCTGACGTCGTTGTGGATGCGTGCCGTGGGGTTGGCGGCCATGAGCTCCTCGCACTCGGCCACCATCGAGAGGATGCATCGGTTGACGGTCGTCGAGCGGGCGTCGACCTGCAGGCCCTTGGTCTTGACGAAGATCTCGGGGAAGTGCTCGGTCATGCGGCGGCCGATGCCGTGGTGCTGGCGCTCGCCGACGGTGGTCAGGTCGCCCAGACGCTTGTGGGTCGTCTTGTTGAACTGCTCGATGAGTCGCAGCGTCTCCTGGCCCTCGCGCGTCAGCTTACCCTGCTGGCGGGCGCGTCGCAGGGGCCGCATGACGCGCTCGTAGTCGTCCTCGCCGATGAGCCATCGCGAGCCGTGGCGTCCGTAGTGTGAGAAGTAGAAGGGGACGTAGCCGCGCGGGGGCTTGGTGTAGCGGAAGTCAGGCAGCTGACGGTCGTAGTCGACGTAGTTAGAACCGGCCAGCCATGTATTCTGGCTGATTTCCTCGCGGGCTGTCGTCTGTGCCGTCGTGGTCAGTGCGGCCATCAGGCACAGGCCCAGTGCATAGATTTTCTTGATCATAATCGTTCCGTTATTTGTTTTGCAGGTACAAATTTACGAAATAAGTGAGAGAAAAGGAAAGGAATTCTTGTTTTTTTCCTTTTCCGAGCGAAAAAGAAATTCGGCGAAGCCAAATTTACATAATATTTTCGGAAAAGCAGGGTGTTTTTACGAAAATGTTGTATCTTTGCAGAAAACTTTTCGAATCAACGAAAACAAATATGTATAATAACAATACAGACCCCACCCCCGACCCCTCCCCTTGAGGGGAGGGGAGTGGCTACCGCTCTGCCCGACGCGAATGACGGTGCAACCGCTCCCCTCCCTTCAAGGGGAGGGGTCGGGGGTGGGGTCTGTAACTATATAGAAGAAAAAGAATCGATATGAAGAAGTTATTGTTCGTGACTGGCATGCTCGTCGTGATGCTGACGGGCTGCATGACGACGGCGGAGCGGGCTGCGGAGCAGGCCCGACGTGAGGTGGCGCTGGAGCAGGCTCTCAGCACGCGGCAGCTGACGATCAGCGTGCGCTCGATGAACACGCAGCGCTACGGCACGCATCAGGTGACGCCCGACTTCCGGCTGAAGATCGAGCGCGACACGGTCGACAGCTATCTGCCTTACTTCGGGCGGGCGTGGTCGGCGGGCTACGGCAGCGACGCGCAGGGCCTGCACTTCACGGCCCCGATGGTCGACTACCGTCAGTCGCGGTTGAAGCACGACGTCGAGCGGCTGGAGTTTTGTGCGAAGAGCCGCGAGGACGTCTATTGCTTCACCGTCGACGTCTATCCCAACGGTCAGGCCAGCATCATTGTGCGAGCCCGCGACCGCGACAACATCAGCTTCGAGGGTGAGTGTGATTTATGACTTAAAAAAGAAGGGAGTTTAGGAGTTTAGGAGTTTCCGCGGCCTTCAGCCGCTGGAGTTTAGACGTTAGTTCTAATCCATGGCTATCGCATACAAGCCTATCGTCTAAACTCCTAAACTCCTAAACTACTGAACTCCCCAAAAACTTCTAAACTCCTTCTATCTGACTGAGCACCCGCTCCATCTTGCGGGCTATCTCGGCGTTGCAGAGGTTCCCGAGGCTGCCCTCATGGGTGTGGTGGAGCTGGCGTGTGGGCTGGTAGGTGCCCTGTTGCACCTCCTGGGCCACTTTTTTATAGGCCTCGCGGAAGGGCACGCCCTGGAGGGTGAGGCGGTTGACGTCCTCGACGGTGAAGAGCAGATCGTACATCGGGTCGTCGAGGATGTTGCGTCGCACCTCGATGTGGCGCAGGGCGTGGGTGGCCATCTCGAGGCAGCTGTCCATCTGGCTGATGGCGGGGAAGGTCGTGTCCTTCAGCAGCTGCAGGTCGCGATGGTAGCCCACGGGCAGGTTGGTGGTCAGAAGCGACACCTCGTTGACCATCGACTGCAGGCGGTTGCAGTGGCCCCTGATGAGCTCGAAGACGTCGGGGTTCTTCTTGTGGGGCATGATGCTGGAGCCGGTGGTGAACTCCTCGGGCAGCTTGACGAAGGCGAAGTTCTGGCTGTTGAACAGGCAGAGGTCCATGGCGAGACGGCCCAGGGTCGAGGCGACGGCGTTGACGGCATAGGCGACGGCGCGCTCCGTCTTGCCGCGGCTCATCTGTGCGGCGACGACGTTGTAGTGGAGATCCTCGAAACGGAGCAGGCGGGTGGTCATCGTGCGGTTCAGCGGGAAGCTGGAGCCATAGCCGGCGGCGGAGCCCAGCGGGTTCTGGTTGGCGATGTGGAAGGCGGTGGCGATGAGCTGCATGTCGTCGCAGAGGGTCTCGGCGTAGGCGCCGAACCAGAGTCCGAAGCTGGAGGGCATGGCCATCTGCAGGTGGGTGTAGCCAGGCATGAGCACGTCCTTGTGCTTCTCGCTGAGCGACTGCAGGAGGTCGAAGAGCGCCTTGACGCGACGGGCCATCTGTCGCATGGCGTCGCGATAGAACAGCTTGAGGTCAACAAGCACCTGGTCGTTGCGCGAGCGGCCTGAGTGGATCTTCTTGCCGAGATCGCCGAGGCGCTGCGTGAGCAGGTGCTCCACCTCGGAGTGGACGTCCTCGATGCCGTCCTCGATTTGGAATCGGCCGGCCTCGATGTCGTCGGCGATATGGCCCAGTTCCTCGGTGAGCACGGGCAGCTCCTCAGGCGCGAGCAGTCCGATGCTCTCGAGCATGGTGATGTGGGCGATGGTGCCCTCGACGTCGTAGCGAGCCAGCTGGAGGTCGAGCTCGCGGTCGCGTCCTACGGTGAAGTTCTCTATTAACGAGTCAATGTCGTAACCTTTGTCCCAGAGTTTCATGTGAGTTGAGAATTGAGAGTTGAGAATTGGGAATTAATAATAGCGGGCGAGGGCGGCGATGAACGCGATGTAGCGGTCGATGCCGTCGATGACTTCCTGTTCGCCGACCCACTCGTCGGCCATGTGGCTGCGGGCGGAGTCGCCAGGGCCCATCTTGATGGAGGGGAAGGGCATCTGCGACTGGTCGCTCGTGGTGGGCGACGTGAAGCGGGGGATGCCCAGTTGGCAGGCCGTACGCACGAGGGGGTGGTCGTCGGCGATGGCTGAGGCACGGATGTGGGTGGAGCGGGGCGTGAGCGTGGATGACACGACGGCCTGCTGCAGGAGGCAGACCACCTCCTCGTTGGTGTAGGCATCGGTGGTGCGCACGTCGACGACGAAGCGGCACTCGGCCGGCACGACGTTGTGCTGGGTGCCCGCCTCTATCTGCGTGACGCTCACCTTGATGGGACCGAGCAGTGCCGACTCGCGCTCAAAGCGGTAGTCGCGCAACCGCTGGATGTCGTCGAGGGCCAGGTAGAGGGCGTTGACGCCTTCGTCGCGGGCGGCATGGCCGGCCTTGCCGTGGGCCACACCGTCGAACACCAGGAGACCGCGCTCAGCCACGGCGCACTGCATGCGGGTGGGCTCGCCGACGATGGCTCCCTCCAACCTCCCCCCAAGGGGGAGGCTTAAAAGATAAGGGATGAGGGCGCGCGAGCCATCCTGGCCCGTCACCTCCTCCTCGGCGGTCAGGGCGAGAAGGAGATTGAAGGGCAGCGCCGTGTCATAATAATGCAGGAAAGTGGCCACGAGACCTACGAGCGAGGCGCCGGCGTCGTTGCTGCCCAGGCCATAGATGCGCCCTGACTCATGCGTCGGGGCGAAGGGGTCGCGGGTGTAGGCCTTCGATGGACGGACGGTGTCGTGGTGGGAGTTGAGCAGCAGCGTCGGCTTGCTGTCGTCCCATGCGGCGGCCGGGGCCCACACGTTGTTGTGGAGGCGGTGGACGTCGCGGACGCCATGACTGCGGAGGAAATCCTCCAGGAGCCGGGCCGTGGCGTCCTCGCTACGCGACGTGGAGGGCGTGGCGATGAGGCGGTCGAGCAGGTCAATGAAGATGTTCATGGGCGTATGACGGTTCCGGTGTCGTTGAGCAGATTGTCGGCATGCTTGATGACCACCGAGCTGACGCCGCCGTCGATGGCGCGGAAAGCCCCTGCGAGCTTGGGCAGCATGCCCTTGGCGATGACGCCCTCGCGAAGCAGCTGGTCGTAGGCGGCGCGGTCGATGTCGGGGATGAGGGTCGTGTCGTCGTCGACGTCGCGCAGCACGCCGCTCTTCTCGAAGCAGAGCACCAGCCGCGACGGCTCGATGCGGGCGGCGGCGATGGCGATGGCGCTGGCCACGGAGTCGGCGTTGGTGTTGAGCATGGAGCCCTGGCCGTCGTGGGTCAGCGGGCAGACGACGGGCGTGATGCCCTGGCTGAGGAGCGAGGCGAGCAGCGGCGCATTGACCTCCGATGGCTCGATGTCGCCCACGAAGCCGTAGTCGATAGGCTCGGCGGGGCGTCGATGGGCGGGGATGAGGTTGCCGTCGGCGCCCGAGAGGCCTATGGCCGTGCAGCCGAGGGCGTTGAGGCGGGCTACGATCTGCTTGTTGACGAGTCCGGCGTAGACCATCGTGACGACGTCGAGCGTCGGGCGGTCGGTGACGCGGCGCCCGTCGATCATGCGTGTCTCGATGCCCAACTGTTGGCTGAGGCGCGTGGCCAGCTTGCCGCCGCCGTGCACCAGCACCTTCGGAGCCGGCAACTCGGCGAATCGGCTGAGGAAAGCATCGAGGGCGGAAGGGTTGTCAATGACGTTGCCGCCAATCTTTACGACTTGTATCATTATATTTTCTCGGGATTTCGTTATAACGATATTTCGGTATTTCGATATAACGGTATTTCGGTATTTCGGTATAACGGAATATCGGCATATCGGAATAAAGGTAAGGTTCATAGTGCCTCGAGCATGCGCTTCAGGACGACGGTGGCGGAGATCTCGCGGTTGGCGGCCTCGGGGATGACAATGGAGTCGGGACCTTCGATGACGTCGTCGGTGACAATCATGCCGCGGCGAACGGGCAGACAGTGCATGAACTTAGCCTGGCGGGTCCACGACATGTGCTCGGCGTCGACCGTCCACGACATGTCCTTCGAGGTGATCTTGCCATAGTCGGCGGGATTGGTCACGCCGGGGTTCGACCAGTTCTTGGCGTAGATGAAGTCGGCGCCCTCGAAGGCTTTCCTCTGATCATACTCCACGTGGGCTCCGGCCACAAACTTGGGGTCGAGCTCGTAGCCTTGGGGATGGGTGACGACGAAGTCGACGTCGGCCGCCAGCATCCACTGGGCGAAGGAGTTGGGCACTGCCTGCGGCAGGGCCTTGGGGTGGGGGGCCCAGGTGAGGACGACCTTGGGGCGGGGAACTGCGGCAATGCCGCCGTTCGCCGGACGGGAGGCATACTCCTCGATGGTGATGAGGTCGGCAAAGGCCTGAAGGGGATGGACGGTGGCGGTCTCCATGGCGAATACGGGCCGTCCGCTGTAGCGTATGAACTGCTGGACGATGGTCTCGGCATAGTCGTAGTCGCGGTCGGTGAGGCCGGCGAAAGAGCGGATGCCGATGATGTCGCAGTAGCAGCCCATGACGGGGATGGCCTCGAGCAGATGCTCCGACTTGTCGCCGTCCATGATGACGCCGCGCTCGGTCTCGAGCTTCCATGCCCCCTGGTTGACGTCGAGCACGATGACGTTCATTCCCAGGTTCATGGCGGCCTTCTGAGTGGAGAGACGGGTGCGCAGCGAGTTGTTGAAGAAAATCATCAGGAGCGTCTTGTTGCGCCCCAGCTGACAATATTTATAACGGTCTTGCTTAATCTCCTGTGCCTCGGCCAGTGCCTTTGGCAGCGGCCCCAGGTCTTCTACGTTGATGAATGTTCTCATGCTTAAAGTATTTCGGGATTTTTCGGGATTTCGGAATAACGATATAATGTGATAACGATATAACGGCTGGTTTTTATGGTCGCGTCTGCCCTTCGCCTTCGATGATCCACTTATAGGTGGTAATCTCACGGAGCCCCATCGGGCCGCGGGGACCCAGTTTTTGGGTGGAGATGCCGATCTCGGCGCCGAGGCCGAACTGGGCGCCGTCGGTGAACGACGTCGGGGCATTCCAGTAGACGCAGGCAGCGTCGACTTGCTGCTGGAAACGGCGGGCGGCATGCTCATTCTCGGTGATGATGGCCTCGCTGTGGCCCGAGCCGTAGCGGTCGATATGGGCGATGGCCTCGTCGAGCGAGCCGACGGTGACGACGTTCATCTTATAGTCCATGAACTCCACGTCGTAGCGGCTCTCGTCGTTATAGAAGAGCTCCACTCGCCCGTCCATCGGGGCCAGCAGCGCAGACAGGTCAGACAGCCTGTCCTTGTGGACGAGTAGCGTGTCGAGGGCGTTGCACACTGAGACGCGCCGGGTCTTGGCATTGTTGATGATGCGGCGGCCCTTCTCCAGGTCGCCGTCGCGGTCGAAGTAGACGTGCACCACGCCGGCGCCCGTCTCGATGACCGGCACACGGGCGTTGTCGCGGACGAAATCAATCAGCCGCCGACCGCCGCGGGGGATGCACACGTCGACATAGCCTACGGCCGAGAGCATCGCGGCCGTGGCCTCATGGGTGGCGGGCAGCAGGGCGACCACGCTGTCGTCGATGCCCTGCTGGCTGAGCACTTCGCGGATGAGCCTGACGCCCGCCTCATTCGAAGCCTCAGCGTCGCGGCCGCCCTTCAGCGCACAGGCATTACCACTCTTGAAACAGAGGGCGAAGACATCGAAGGTGACGTTGGGTCGCGCCTCATAGACCACGCCGATGACGCCGAAGGGCACGCTCACGCGATGGATGCGCAGGCCGTTGGGCAGCGTGCGGGCATCGGTCACCAGACCCAGGGGCGAGGGCAACTCGGCCACGTGGCGCATGTCGGCCGCGATGGCCTCGAGTCGCGGGGCCGTGAGTTGCAAGCGATCGTAGAGCGGATTCTGCGGGTCCATCCGCGCGAGGTCCTGGCGGTTGGCCTCCAAGAGCTCCTCCTGCCGGGCAACGATGGCATCGGCCACGCCCAGCAGCACGTCGCGCCGCTGCTCTTCGGTGATAGCGGTCAGCGACTTGCTGGCCGACTTCACACGTTGGAAAGTCTCGGTCATTTGCATACTATAAACTCCGTATGAGGTACGTTTTCGGGATGATCAATCAGCTGGCAGAGCACATTGGGGCGCTCGCCGTTGGCAATGAGCACACGAATGCCTGACTGCTGAAGGCGGCGGGCGGTGGTGTACTTCGAGTGCATGCCGCCCCGACCGAAGGCGCTGCGCTCCTCCTTGATGTATTGTGACAGGTCGTCGTCAGGCCGCACCGTGCTGAGCAATCGCGAGGCGGGGGCGTGCGGGTCGCCGGTGTAGATGCCGTCGATGTTGGAGAGCAGGATGAGCACGTCGGCCTGCATCATCTGTGCGATGAGGCCCGAGAGCTCGTCGTTGTCAGTGAACATCAGCTCAGTGACGGCCACCGTGTCGTTCTCGTTGACGATGGGCACGACGCCGTTCTCGAGCATCACGGTCATGCAGGCCCGCTGGTTGTCGTACTGCTCGCCGGGCTGGAAGTTCTCCTTCATCGTGAGCACCTGACCGACGTGCAGGCCATGTTCGCGGAACAGATCGTAGTAGAGCCCGATGAGCTTCACCTGACCGAGGGCCGAGAAGAGCTGACGCTGCTCCACGGAGTCGAGCGAATGGGCGACACGCAGCTCACTGCGCCCGCAGGCCACGGCACCGCTGGAGACGAGGACCACCTCATGGCCCTGTAGCCGCAACTGAGCCACCTGGTCGACGAGGGCCGAGACGCGTGTGACGTCGAGCCGTCCGTCAGACCGCGTCAGCACGTTGGAGCCTATCTTGACTACGATCCTGCTATTCATTTTCTAAGAGTCTTGATGAGAAAATGCGACACGAGGTCAGTGGCGCGATAGATGTTCTGGCCGAAGCCGTGGTCGAAGTATTCCAGTAGGACATACTCGCTGCCGGGCCACTGCTGATGGAATCGCAGCCCGTAGGTATAGGGCACGATGCGGTCGGCATTGCCATGCACGATAATGGCAGGTCCCTGATAGCGGGCGGCCGTCTCGTAGATGGGCAGCGAGAAGGCCGTCTTCAGGAAGTTGCGGCCGAGCTTGCGCCCAAAGATGTCGACATATTCGGGCAGGTCGAGCGGATCGTAGCTGCGGCCGAAGGTCGACCCGCGGATGGCATCGTCGCGCAGCACGGCGGCCGGCGCCAGCAGGGCCACAGCCTTGACGACGTCGGAGCCCAGCTCGCCGGCAGTCATGGCCGCCACGACACCACCCTGTGAGTGGCCGACGAGTGCGACACTGCTGACGTAGCGCAGGTCGAGTGCATACTCAATAACCTTCTTGGCATCCTCAATCTCATTGGGGACAGTCATCTCCTGGAAATCACCCTCACTCTGGCCGTGGCCGTTGAAGTCGAAGCGGATGCTGGCAATGCCGTTGGCCTGAAGTGAGTCAGCAATGAGTTCAAACATCAGGTTGTCCTTATTGCCGCCAAAGCCATGACAGAGCACCGCCATGGGGCATTGCTGGCCGGGCTCGAGGCTGGGCTTCTGCAGGATGGCAGCCAGACGGCCGTGGTCGCCGTCGATGGTGAGGCGCTCCTCAGTGCCGCGCTGCTTGGCTGAGGTCAGTTCCTTAAGCAACTTATCCACCTTATACGACAGGACCGTCGACAGCAGCACCTTGCCGTCGGGCCCGACGACCACCATCGAGGGAATCCACTTGACGCCATACGCCTTGGCAATGTCGGTATCGTGAAACTTCTTCAGCTCGCTCACCTGCGGGTAGGCAATGCCATACTGCGCAATCGCCTTGCGCCAGGCCTCGACGTCGGTGTCCATGGAAATGCCGACGAACTCGACGCCCTTGGGATGATACTCATTGTAGAGCCGCACCACCTCGGGAGCCTCCTTGCGGCAGTCGGGACACCATGAGGCCCAGAAGTCGAGCACCACGGTCTTCCCCTTCAGCGAGCTCAGACGGAACGTCTTGCCGTTGGGCGTCTTCATCTTAAAATCTGGCGCTACGTCGCCGGCCTTGACCAGCTCGGTGGCATACTTCGTGTCCATGTCCTTCGCTGCAGGCTGAGCCGTCGTCGACGAAAGCCAAGCCGTCAGGATGATTGTAAAAAGAAAGATTTTCTTCATTGCTTTTTATCTTTATTTCTTATTTCCACACGACGAATCTTGCCGCTGATGGTCTTTGGCAGCTCGTCGACAAACTCCACGATGCGCGGATATTTATAGGGGGCGGTGACGCGCTTGACGTGCTGCTGCAGTTCCTTCACCAGCTCGTCGCCGGCCTTGTCGCGCCACTCACGTCCCAGCACGACGGTCGCCTTGACCACCATGCCGCGGATGTCGTCGGGCACACCCGTGATGGCACACTCGACGACGGCCGGATGCGTCATCAGGGCCGACTCGACCTCGAACGGGCCGATGCGATAGCCGCTCGACTTGATGACGTCGTCGATGCGGCCCTCAAACCAATAGTAGCCGTCCTCGTCGCGCCAGGCCATGTCGCCCGTGTGATAGAGTCCGTCGTGCCAGGCCTCGCGGGTGAGCGCCTCGTCGCGATAATATTCCTTAAACAGTCCCAGCGGCTTCTTGTCGCCGACCCGGATGACGATCTCGCCCTTCTCGCCGTCCTCGCAGCTGGTGCCGTCGGGCCGCACGAGGTCGATGTCGTACTGGCCGTTGGGCATGCCCATCGAGCCGGGCTTCGGCTTCATCCAAGGGAAGGTGCCGAGCGTCATGGTGGTCTCGGTCTGTCCGAAGCCCTCCATCATGCGGATGCCCGTCTTTGCGAGGAACTTGTCGAAGACCGCGGGGTTGAGGGCCTCGCCGGCCGTGGTGCAGTATTCGAGTGCGGAGAGGTCGTAGCGCGACAGATCCTCGCGAATCATGAAGCGATAGATGGTTGGCGGAGCGCAGAAACTGGTCACGCGATACTTCTCCATCTGTCGCAGCAGCGTGTCGGCCGAGAACTTCTCGTGGTCGAAGACGAAGACCGTGGCGCCGGCAAACCACTGGCCGTAGAACTTGCCCCAGACGGCCTTGCCCCATCCCGTGTCGGCCACGGTCAGGTGGAGCGATCCGGGATGCAGGTTGTGCCAGAAGACGCCCGTCGTCAGATGGCCCATGGCATAGAGGAAGTCGTGGGCCACCATCTTCGGTTCGCCGCTGGTGCCCGAGGTGAAGTACATGAGCATCGTGTCGTCGTTGTCGTTCTTCTCAGCCGGGCGCACGAAGGGCGGAGCGGCGTCGACCTCGCTGAGATAGTCGTGAGTGAGTGAAGAGTGAAGAGTGAAAAGTGAACAATTTGCTGCCGCCTTGGAAAAGCGGTCGCCAACAACTATTACACTCTCCAGTGTCGGGCTTTCGGGCACAGCCTGTCCTATCTGCTCACAGACGTAAGCATCGTCGACACAGACGATGGCCTTCACTGAGGCACGTGTGTTCCTATATATAATGTCCTTCTTCGTCAGCATGTGGGTGGCGGGAATGACGACGGCCCCCAGCTTATGCAGGGCCAGCATGACAATCCACCACTCGTAGCGGCGCTTCAGGATGAGCATCACGGGGTCGCCCTTGCCCAGGCCAAGACTCTGGAAGTAGCTGGCCGCCTGGTCGCTCTGCCGTTTGAGGTCGCTGAACGTGGCGCGGATCTCGGCCCCTTCGTCGTTGGTCCATAGCAGGGCTAGCCGGTCGGGACACTCACGTGCCCACTCATCCATCACGTCGTAGGCAAAATTGAAGTGCTCCGGAATGATGAATTCCAGATGCTTGTTGTAATCCTCGACAGACTCAAAATGAGTCTGCTTCAAAAATCTTTCTACCATAAAAGGACTCTACCAAAATTTGTCTTAACTCATTCCACCGTGAAGGCCAGGAAGCGCACGGCCTTGTCGCCGACGGCCAGCATGCCGTGAGGCTGCGACGAGTCGAAATAGATGCTGTCGCCCTCGTCGAGCACGATGGTCTTGCCGCTAAGATAGATCTCCATGCGGCCCTCGAGCACGAGGTTGAACTCCTGGCCCGGATGCGTGTTCTTATAGATGGTGTGGGCATTGGGCTTCGGCTCGACGGTGACGATGAACACGTCGGCCTTATGGTCGACAAAGCCGCTCACCAGACTGCGATACTTATAGGCCTTGGTGCGCTCGACCGACATGCCCTGACCCTTGCGCACGACGAAGTAGGAGCGCATGCGCGGGCTCTCGGCAAACATCAGCTCCTCGGCCGAGACGCCATACTTGTGGGCAATCTTCATCAGGTTGGAGATGGTGATGTCCTCCTCGCCAAGCTCTATCTTTTCGTACTTCCCGACGCTGACGCCGATGACCTCAGCCACCTCCTCAGCCGTAATGTCGAGCACCTCGCGCAGTCCGCGCAGACGCTGGCCTATCTGTTTCAGTTGATCTTCCATATTTTAAAGTAAAAGTGAATAGTGAAAAGTGAAAAATTTGCTTCCGCTCTCCTGTCTATCCATGGTTTAAAGTAAAAGTGAATAGTGAAAAGTGAAAAATTTGCTTCCGCTTTTCTAACTATCCATGTTTTATTTCTTTATTCTTTGGGACAGCGGCAGCAAATTTTTCACTTTTCACTGTTCCCTTTCATCTACATGCCGGCCTTCAGTCCGCGGATGACGGCCGACGAGAAGCCGGCACGCTCCATCTCGTTGAGGCCGCGGATGGTGAGTCCGCCCGGCGTCGTCACCAGGTCGACGGCCTGCTCGGGGTGCATGCCGCTGGCTTGCAACAGCCGGACGACACCCAGGACCGTCTGCAGGACGATTTCCTGAGCCTCGTGGGCACGGAAGCCGAGCTCCACGCCGCCCTCGGTCGAGGCCCGGACGTAGCGCATGGCATAGGCCAGGCCACAGGAGGCCAGCGTCGTCCCTGCCGGGAGCAACCGCTCCGGACAGATGAACGTGCGGCCGACGGCTTTGAAGAGACCCTCGACGTCGCACTGGACCGTGTTCTTGACAGGCACGAGGAAGGTCATCGACGCCCGTTCGGACGCGGCGATATTGGGGATGGCGAGCCACAGGTCGGCATAGAGCGACACCCACTGCAGCAGCTGTTCCGACGTGATGCCGGCAGCCACCGAGACGACCGTCTTGCGCGTCGTGTCGAGTGCGGTCAGCACCTCCTCGACCAGCCATGGCTTGACGGCGATGATCAGCACGTCAGCCTCGTGGGCGGCCTCGGCATTGTCGGTGGTCACCCGGGCTCCCATCTTGGCGAAGCGTTCGAGCTTCTGCGCGGTGGGATTGCTGATGGTCAGGTCGTCGGCCTTGAGGAAGTCGCTCTTGAGCAGCCCCTCGGCGATAGCCCCGCCAATGGCGCCGGCCCCAATGATGGCTATCTTCATAGCACGCGCTTTAATCGTTCAACAAACTCGTCGGCCAGCTCGCGGGTGAACGTCAGTGGCGGCAGGAGCCGCAGGGTGAAGTCGCCGGAGCAGCCGGTGAAGACGTGCTGCTCGTAAAGCAACTGCTGGCGGACGGCCTTCTGGGGCACGTCGAGCTCGATGCCGATCATCAGGCCGCGTCCGCGCACCTCGTTGATCTTCCGGCTCTCGAGCGCCTTGATCTTTTCCATCAGGTAGTCGCCCACCTCGCGGGCATTGTCCACGAGCCGCTGCTGCTCAATGACGTCGAGCACGCTGAGTGCGGCTGAGCAGGCCAGGTGGTTGCCGCCGAAGGTGGTGCCCAGCTGTCCCTTCTCGGGCTTCAGGTCGGGCGAGATGAGCACGCCGCCCATGGGCAGTCCGTTGGCGATGCCCTTGGCCACGGTGATGATGTCGGGCTTGATGCCAAGCCACTGGTGGGCGAAGAAGCGGCCGCTGCGCCCGTAGCCGCACTGCACCTCGTCGCAGATGAGCAGGGCTCCGTGGCGATGGGCGAAGTATTCGAGCGACTGGGCAAACTCGGGCGTCAGCATCTGAATGCCGCCCACGCCCTGAATAGGCTCCACGATGACGGCCAGCACGTTCTCCTTGTCGAGCTCGCGCATCCATGGCGTCAGGTCGTTGATGGGCAGGAACTTGGCGTGGTGGTTGTCGTTGATCGGGGCCACAATCTTCGGGTTGTTGGTCACCTCGACGGCCAGCGACGTGCGGCCGTGGAACGAATGACGGGCCGTCAGCACGACGCTGCGCTTGCGATTGTTGAACGAGGCCAGCTTCAGGGCATTCTCGTTGGCCTCAGCGCCGCTGTTCACGAGAAACAGCTGATAGTCCTCATAGCCTGAGATGCGCCCCAGGCGCTCAGCCAGTTCCTCCTGCAGCGTGTTCCTGACCGAGTTGGAATAGAAGCCCAGCTGGCCGAGCTGTGCCGACACACGCTCCACGTAGTGCGGGTGGGCATGGCCGATGCTGATGACGGCATGACCGCCATAGAGGTCAAGATACTCCTGCCCCTGGTCGTCCCACACCTTACAATCTTTTCCCTTGACGATATTGACGTCGAAGAGGCTATATACATCGAATAGTTTCATCTTGTGTCAGAATGCTATTGCTTTTAGTTGAAGTCCTGTTTTCTCATCGAGCCCAAACATCAGGTTCATGTTCTGGACGGCCTGACCGCTGGCTCCCTTGAGCAGATTGTCGATGACCGACGTGATGAGCAGCTTCTGCCCGTGCTTCTCGCAGTGCACCAGCGCCTTGTTGGTGCCGACGACCTGCTTCAGGTCTATCGGTTCATGGCTGTAGTGGGTGAAGGCTGCGTCGCGATAGAAGTCCTCGTAAGCCTCGACGACGTCCTCAATCGGAGCGGGCGTGCGCACCACTGCCGTGCAGAAGATGCCGCGGGCAAAGGGACCGCGATAGGGGATGAAGTCGATGTCGGCGTCGAGATAGCCCTGCACCTGGCGCAGCGACTGGCGTATCTCGGCCACGTGCTGGTGCTGGAAGGGCTTGTAGATGCTCATGTTGTCCGAGCGCCAGGAGAAATGGGTCGTTGGACCGGGCTTCTGGCCGGCACCCGTCGAGCCGGTGATGGCGTTGACGCTGACGTCCTCCTTCAGCAGGTTCAGGTAGGCGGCGGGCAGCAGGGCCAGCTGGATGGCCGTGGCAAAGCAGCCGGGGTTGGCCACGTGGCTGGCCTGGCAGATGTCCGTCTTGTTGATCTCCGGCAATCCGTAGACATAATCATGGTCGCCGCGAAGGCGGAAGTCCTGGGCCAGGTCGATGATCTTCACGCTTGCCGGGATGTCGTGCTCGCGGAGGAAAGCCTCGCTCTTGCCATGGCCGAAGCAGAAGAAGACGACGTCGACCTCACTGAACGGCAGCTGGTCAGTGAACCGCAGGTCGGTGTCGCCCACGAGTCCCTCGTGGACGCTGCTGACCGGGAGCCCCGCCTGGCTCTCCGAATTGGCGAAGACAATCTCCGCATCCGGATGGTTGAGAAGCAGCCGGATCAGTTCGCCGCCCGTATAGCCGGCCGCGCCGAGAATTCCTACTCTTATCATAATGCTTCGTCGTTTAAGTTGTTATAGTGATAATATTAAGTGGTTCGAATGAGGGGGTTAGTACGAATTTTTTGAGGATGATTCTTATGTGGTTACGATTGGGGAGAAGTTACAGACCCCACCCCCGACCCCTCCCCTTGCAGGGGCGGGGAGCTGCTGCGCCGTCATCCGCGGCGAGCAGTGCGGCAGCCACTCCCCGCCCCTGCAAGGGGAGGGGTCGGGGGTGGGGTCTGTAACTTTCACCATACCAAACCATTATTTAATGTTCACCTGTGCGGAATTGATACTTAAATCTGCGACGGAGTTTATTAATTCAGCGTCGGTGAAATAGTAAACAGCGTCGGTGAATTATTAAACAGCGACGCCGTTTTACCTTCGTCCGCACAAAAAAAATATTTCTGCTTAGCGCTCGCCGGGATGTACGCCGTAGTAGACGCGCAGCGGCGTCGACAGCACCTTGATGAAGCCTTTGGCCTCGTCGGCCGTCCAGCCCGTCTGCGTCTCGCCGTATTCGCCCAGCTTCGACTTGGTCAGGTCGTTGACGGAATCAATGCCCACCGTCTCGAAACCGTAGGGGCGCAAGCGCAGGATGGCCGTGCCCGTGACGTTGCGCTGCGAGGAGAGCAGCATGGCCTCGATGTCGGGCATGACGGGCTCCAGGTACTGGCTCTCGTGGAGGAACATGCCGTACCAGTTGGCCACCTGGTCCTTCCAGTATTGCTGCCACTTCGACAGGGTCGACTTCTCCAGCAGGCGGTGGGCCTCGATGATGAGCTTGGGCGCTGCGGCCTCGAAGCCCACGCGGCCCTTGATGCCGATGATGGTGTCGCCGACGTTGCAGTCGCGGCCGATAGCATACGACGCACCGATCTCCTCGATGCGCTGGATAGCCGCCACGCGGTCGTCGAACGGCTCGTCGTTGACGGCCGTGATCTCGCCCTTCTCGAAGGTGATGCGCAGCAGCGACTCGTCCTCGCGTGTGGCGTGCTTCAGGTAGGCCTCCTCAGGCAGTCCCTGCGACGGGTCGAGCAACTCGCCGCCACAGATCGAGGTGCCCCAGATGCCGACGTTGTAGCTGTACTTCAGCTTGGCGAAGTCGGCCGTGAAGCCGTGCGCGTTCAGATAGTCCACCTCCTCCTTGCGCGTCAGCTTCTCGTCGCGCGTCAGGGTGATGATCTCCACGCCTGGCGCCATGACCAGGAAGGTCATGTCGAAGCGGATCTGGTCGTTGCCGGCCCCCGTAGAGCCGTGGGCAATGGCGTCGGCACCGATCTCGTTGGCATAGCGGACGATGGCCAGCGCCTGAAAGATGCGCTCACTGGAGACCGAGATAGGGTAGCAGTTGTTGCGCAGCACGTTGCCGAAGATCATGAAGCGCAGCGACTTCTCATAGTATTCCTGTGTGACGTCGAGCGTCGCATACTTCACGGCACCCAGCTTTAGGGCGTTCTCCTCGTTGCGACGGAGCTGTTCGGGGCTGAATCCGCCCGTGTTGGCACAGACGGCGTGCACCTCGTTGCCCTCCTGGGCCAGGCGCATCACGGTGTACGACGTATCAAGGCCTCCCGAGTAGGCCACAACAATCTTTTTACTCATATTTCAATCTGTTTTTTTTATTTCTTAATTCTGAAAACCTTATTAAACGCATTCGCCACCGACATCATGTAGGGGGCCCACCACGAGACGGTCTTCTTCTCCGTGGCCGGGTCGTAGAGCATGCCGTAGCAGAGGCACACGCGACGGTTGTTGCGCTGCAGGATGTCGTAGTTCTTGCAGCCCTGACAGCCCTGCCAGAACTCCTCGTCCTGCGTCAGCTCGGTCAGCGTGACGGGCTGATAGCCCAGTCGCGTGTTGAGCTTCATCACGGGCAGCGACGTGGTGATACTGAAGATCTTGGCGTAGGGGAAACGGTCGCGTGCCAGCAGAAACGTCCGCTCCTTAATCTGGGCGGCCAGTCCTCGTCGTCGGTAGTCGGGATCCACTATCAATCCGCTCGTGGCCACAAAGTCGCCGTGACTCCAGCTCTCAATATAACTGAAACCTACCACCTTGTCGCCGTCAAGTGCAATAATGGCTTTTCCACTCGTCATCTTCTGCGCAATATAGGCAGGATCGCGCCTGGCAATACCTGTGTTGCGCTGAAGGGCCGACTCATAAATCATCTGGCAAATGCGCTCAGCATACTTCACGTGAGTCTCGTCGGCCTGTTTCACTACCAACTCGTTTTCTTTCATTTCCGCTTGTTCGCTTACATAAGTTAAAATAACGTTAATACCTGAAAATATTCTGCAAAGGTCAGCATTTTATTTCAATTGAGCAAATTATTTGGGGAAAAACCGACTAACTTGTTAGTGATTAACATTATTTAGGAACTCGATTGTAAGAATAGTGCAAAAAAAATCGTAATTTTGCCACATAACTATAATCGTCTATTAACTTTTAAATACTTCCATGTATGACTAACACAACAACCGATCAACCTATGACCAACACCCAGCGACTGATGGAGCTGGAAGAACGCTATGGTGCACACAACTATCACCCGCTGCCCGTCGTGCTCCGCCGCGGCAAGGGCATCTATGTCTGGGACGTCGAGGACAAACGCTATTTCGACTTCCTCTCGAGCTATTCTGCCGTCAACCAGGGCCACTGCCACCCGCGCATCGTCAAGGCCCTGAAGGACCAGGCCGACCAGCTCTGCCTGACCTCGCGCGCCTTCTATAGCGAGCCGTTCTGCGAGTACGAGAAGTTCATGCACGACTTCTTCGGCTACGACCGCGTGCTGCCCATGAACACGGGCGCCGAGGGCGTCGAGACGTCGCTGAAGCTGGCCCGCCGCTGGGGCGCCGTGAAGAAGCATATCCCCAACGACAAGATCAAGGTCATCTGCTGCGAGGGCAACTTCCACGGCCGCACCGTCACCGTCATCACCATGAGCAACGACCCCAGCTCCTATGCCGACTACGGACCGCTGACGCCGGGCTTCATCCGCATCCCCTATAACGACACGAAGGCTCTCGAGGAGGCCCTCGACAAATATGGCGACGAGGTGTGCGCCTTCATCGCTGAGCCCATCCAGGGCGAGGCCGGCGTCTTCGTGCCTGATGATGGTTATCTGAAAAAGTGTTACGACCTGTGCCACCAGCACAACGTGCTCTTCATTGCCGACGAGGTGCAGACGGGCATCGCCCGCACCGGCCGCATGATCTGCTGCGAGCACGACGGCGTCAGACCCGACATCCTCGTCCTGGGCAAGGCCCTCGGCGGCGGCGTGCTGCCCGTCTCGGCCTGTCTGGCCGACGACGACATCATGCTCAACATCCGGCCGGGCGAGCACGGATCGACCTTCGGCGGATTCCCGCTGGCCGCCCGCGTGGCCATGGAGGCACTGCGCGTCGTGCGCGACGAGCACCTCGTCGAGAATGCCGAACGCATGGGCCGCATCTTCCGCGAGGAGATCAAGAAGATTGAGTCGCCCTTCATCGTCGAGGTGCGCGGCCGCGGCCTGCTCAATGCCATCGTCACCAAGCCCATCGGCGACAAGACGGCCTGGGACATCTGCCTGCGCATGAAGGACAAGGGATTGCTGGCCAAGCCCACCCACGACGATATCATCCGCTTCGCACCGCCCCTCTGCATCAACGAGCAGGAGCTGCGCGAGGCCATCCGGATTATCAAGGAGACGTTTGAGGAAATGAGCCGCTGAGAGCCTATGCAGACGACCAATAGAGTATTGATGGTGCGGCCCGTGCGCTTCGCCTTCAATGAGGAGACGGCCGCGAACAATGCCTTCCAGGTGCGCAGCGCATCGGCCGAGGCAGCCCTGCTGACACAGCAGCAGGCCGTCAGCGAGTTCGACGCCTACGTCGACCTGCTTCGTCGGCATGGCGTCAGCGTCGACGTGCTTCAGGACACGCCCGAGCCCTTCACGCCCGACTCCATCTTCCCGAACAACTGCTTCTCGACGCACGACGACGGCACGCTCGTGGTTTATCCGATGTTTGCGCCGAACCGCCGCCGTGAACGCGCGAAACTGCTCGCTCACATTGGCACGGGCCGCTATAGCCGCCTGGTCGACCTGACCAACTGGGAGAGTCGCGGCAAGTGTCTGGAAGGCACTGGCTCGCTCATCCTCGACCGCGAGCACCGCATGGCCTACGCCTGCCTCTCGCCACGCACCGACCGCGATGTCGTCCGCGAGTGGGCCGAAGCCCTCGACTACGACTACTTCCTCTTCGATGCACGCGACGAGCAGGGCACGCCCGTCTACCACACCAACGTGGTGATGCACATCGGTTCGGCCGTGGCCGTCGTCTGTCTCGACGCCATCCGCGATGCCGACCAGCGCGCCACGCTCAAGGGACTGCTCGAGGAGAGCGGCAAGACCGTCGTCAGCATCACCCTCGCGCAGATGCATCAGTTCGCCGGCAACATGCTTGAACTGCAGGGCAAGCAGGCCGAGCCCCTGCTCGTCATGAGCCAGACGGCCCGCCGCTCCCTGACCACGAAGCAGCTGCTCACCCTCAGTCAGCACGCCGCCATCCTCAGCCCCGACTTGGGCGCCATCGAACAGGCCGGCGGCGGCAGCGCCCGCTGCATGCTCGCCGAAATCTTCTCATAACAAAATGTCGTAATCACGATATCCCGAAGAGTCGAAATTCCGATATAACGAAATCTCGAAATAACGATATTCCGAAATAACGATATTCCGAAATAACGAAAATAATAACAAAAAACCAGAAACAAAACTATGAACAATTCCGTCATCACATTCCCTATGCCGGCCAACGAGCCGGTGAAAGCCTATCTGGCCGGGTCGCCAGAGCGTGTAGCACTCGAAAAGGAGCTGGAGCGCCAGTCGAAGCTGGTCGTCGACATCCCCATCATCATCGGCGGCAAGGAGATCCGCACCGGCGATGTCGGGCAGGTCACCTGTCCCCACGACCATCATCACGTCCTGGCCACCTATCATAAGGTAGGCCGCAAGGAGGTAGAGCTGGCCATCGAGACCGCCATGAAAGCCTGGCAGGAGTGGAGCCGCACACCATGGACCACCCGCGCCGCCATCGTCATGAAGATGGCCGAGCTGCTGGCCACGAAGTATCGTCCCATCATGAACGCTGCCTGCATGCTGGGCCAGAGCAAGAACATCTATCAGGCGGAGATCGACTCGGCCTGCGAGACCATCGACTTCTTCCGCTACAACGTCCACTACGCCTCGAAGATCTACTCGATGCAGCCCAAGGACGGACAGGGACAGCTCAACCACACGGAGTATCGTCCGCTCGAGGGCTTCGTGCTCGCCGTCACGCCGTTCAACTTCACCAGCATCGCCTCCAACCTCTGCATGACGCCCGTGCTGATGGGCAACGTGGCCATCTGGAAGCCGTCGACCACGGCCCTGCTCTCCAACTACTACCTGATGCAGCTCTACAAGGAGGCCGGACTGCCCGACGGCGTCGTCAACTTCCTGCCCGGCAGCGGCGCACTCATCGGCGAGGTGGCCACGCAGTCACGCCACTTTGCCGGCATCCACTTCACGGGCTCCACGGCCACGTTCAAGAGCCTCTGGATGCAGGCCTGCTCGAATCTCGACCGCTACGTCAGTTATCCGAGACTGGTCGGCGAGACGGGCGGCAAGGACTTCATCTTCGTCCATCCCTCGGCCGACCCGAAGGCCGTGGCTACGGCTGCCTTCTGCGGCGCCTTCGAGTTCCAGGGCCAGAAGTGCTCGGCCGCCTCGCGCATGTACATCCCGAAGTCGATGTGGCCCGGCGTGCTCGACGACATCCGCCGCATGTGCTCGGAAATCAAGATGGGCGACGTCTGCGACCCGAAGAACTTCGTCAACGCCGTCATCGACGAGGCCTCGTTCGACAAGTGCAAGCAGTACATCGACTACGCCGCAGCGGCTGCTGACGCCAAGATCGTCGTCGGCGGCAAGTGCGACAAGTCGGTAGGATGGTTTGTCGAACCGACCGTCATCGAGACCTCCAACCCGCACTTCCGCTCAATGGAGGAGGAGATCTTCGGCCCCATCCTGACCGTCTATCCTTACGACGACGACAAGGTCGACGAGACCGTCCGCCTCTGCGACGAGACGTCGCCCTACGGACTGACAGGCGCCGTCTTCGGCCGCGACCGCATGGCCGTGGAGAAGATTACGGAGCAGCTCTCCTATGCCGCCGGCAACTTCTACATCAACGACAAGCCCACGGGCGCCGTCGTCGGCATGCAGCCCTTCGGCGGCGCTCGCGCCAGCGGCACCAACGACAAGGCCGGCGGCGAGTTCAACCTGATCCGATGGATCATCCCGCGCGTCATCAAGGAGACGCTCGTCTCACCGACCGACTATCGGTATACCTATATGAAATAACTGTTCTTTTTATGGAATCAGACATCATCCGACCATGCAAGGTCAATGTCGCCTCTGAGACAGGACGGCTCCGCGCCGTCCTGCTCAGGAGGCCGGGCATCGAGGTGGAGCGCATGACGCCACTGAACGCCGCACAGGCCCTCTACAGCGACATCCTCGACAAGGCCACCGTCGACAAGGAATACGGACTCTTCTGTGGCATCCTCGAGCGAAGGACCGACCACGTCTACTACGTGCGCGACATCCTCGCACAGCTGCTCACCAACGACAACATACGCGACCACCTCGTCGACGCCAGCCTCCACCACGACCGCCACACCTCGCAGCTCACCCACGGCGAGAGCCTCCGCCAGCTGCTCATGTCGCTCGACAGCCGCGAACTGGCCCGCGTCCTCATCGAGGGCTATGAGCAGGACCACTGGGACGGCTTCACCGACGACCGCTTCCTCTTGAAGCCCCTCTACAACATGCTCTTCACGCGCGACGCCTCGTCGACCATCTACAACCGCGTGCTCATCAACTCGATGTCGTTCGAGGTGCGCGAGCGCGAGACGCTCATCTACGAGGCCATCTTCCGCAACTTCTTCGGCGTTGAGCTGCTCAACGCGGCCGCGTGGAACCCCCTGGCACGCACCGAGGGCGGCGACATCCACATCGCATCGCCTGACCTGCTCTGCGTCGGCGAGGGCATCCGCACCAACGCCAAGGGCGTCGACTTCCTCGCACGTACCTTCGCCCGCGAGCGCGACCACTTCGACATCCTCGTGCAGGAACTGCCCACGGAGCCCGACTCGTTCATCCATCTCGACATGGTCTTCACGCTCCTCGGACAGCACCACTGTATGGTCTTCGAGCCCGTCCTGCGCAAGCAGGGACTCTTCGCCAACAAGGCCACGACGCTCGTCAACATCCATCACGGCCGCATCACCTATTGCGAGGTGCCCAACATCGTCGAGGGACTGCGCACGCTGGGCTGGCAGATGGAGGAGCCCATCCTCTGCGGCGGCACCGACTCGTGGGTGCAGCTGCGCGAGCAGTGGCACAGCGGCGCCAACTTCTTCGCCCTGGGCGACGACCAGGTCATGGGCTACAGGCGCAACACCCACACCATCGACGCCCTCGACCGCGCCGGCTTCGCCGTGCTCAACGCCGAGGACATCGTCGACGGCCGCGTCGACATGAACGGCTACGACCGCTTCGTCGCGGCCTTCCCCGGCTCCGAGCTGCCCCGCGCCGGCGGTGGCGCCCGCTGCATGACCATGCCGATCCTGCGCGACTAAGAAACGACCCGATTCTCTTCTTTGCACCGTCCGACGTCCATTGCGACGACGGGCGGTGCTATTACTTTACGTCACGACGTGACCGCATGCCGTCACGTCGTGATTTCATGCCGTCACGTCATGACGCCATGCCGTCACGTCGTGACGAAACATTTCCAGATAGCCTGTTTTGATTTGTCTTGTTGGTTTTTATTAGTATTTGTGAGATGCGAAGCGTTCCGACACATTCGGATGCGAATAATACAGGCTGATTCGCGAAATAAGACTCAATTATTGTTAAAAGCGGGCGGGCGGATGTCACGTTTCGGGGCTTCGTGTGTTTTATAGATGAATATGGAACAGCAGGAGTTTGAATCATTTATCCGCAGGGTTCGACCACGGTTGGTGGCTGAGGCTATCCAGATCGTTGGGGCTACGGCTGATGCCGAGGATGTCGTGCAGGATGCGGCACTGAAGCTCTGGTCGATGCGCCCGCACCTCGGCGACTACAGCTCGCCGGACGGACTGGCCGTCGTCATCGTGAGACGGCTGAGCCTGAACCGGGCGCGCAGCTGGTCGCGCAGCGCACTGCCCGAGCAGCCGACGGAATGGACTCCTGAGTCGGCAATGATTTCAGCTGAGGAATCGGCTCGTCTGGAGCAGACGCTGCGCATGTTGCCCGACATGCAGCAGGCGGTGCTCCGAATGAAACACATCGACGGCCTGGAGGTCAGCGAGATAGCCCGCATCACGGGATGCTCGGCCGAGGCTGTCAGACAAAACCTGTCGAGGGCACGACGCAGAATCTTAAAAATGTTCAGAATATGAAACACGACGAACAAGAAATCAGACAACTGATCAAACGCTTCATCGACGGCGCGACGTCGAACGCCGAGGAACAGACGCTCTACGACTATTTCCGTGGCGACGTGGCGGATGACCTGAAGGTCTATCAGGAGATGTTTCAGTGGTATGCTGACGGCATGCCCGAGCAGCGGCGGAGCCATCGGATGTGGAAGCGGTTGGCTGTCGCGGCGGCGTTAGTCGGCGTCTTGGCCGGTGGGTTTGCCTACTATGAGCAGCAACGCATGCACGACCTGCTGCTCAGGTATGAAGGCAGCTACATCGTGCGCAACGGAGAGAAGATCACGGATCTGAAGCGGATTCTTCCCGAACTGCAACGGACTGAGGCTGAGGCCGAGCGTAAGATGCTGCATATCGAGCAGTTGCAGGAGGGGAAGCAACCCGCCGTCGAGGAGCTGCCAATCATTTGAACGTCAGGAGTATAACTAAAAAAAAGAGATAACCATGAACGTAAGAATCTTAATCGCTATCATGTGTGTGATAGGCGTCGGCCAGAAGGCCCTGGCGCAGGCCGAGATTGACCGGATTGCAAAGGAACTGGAGCAAAAGGGCGTGGAGTGCAACAAGGTGGTGAACAGAAATCCGTCGACGAAGAAAATCGTCAGCGAGGTGCGGACCTATGTGTTTCGCAGCAAGGATGGCAATTATGCGCGAAAGCTGAAGAAGGCTTTTTCGGCTGAAGAGGAAAATTCGACGACGGCGATCACGGAGAATGGCGGCCGGTCGATGACGCTCATCTTCGACACCGACGGCAGCCATAAGGTCTACAGGCTGGAGATCGGCAATGAGTCGGCTGACCCGAGGGTGGAACTGAACATCATCTATAATGACAGCAAGGTGAAGGTGCGGAGGATTATCAGTAGGGACTTCGAGGGCTTCGACATGCAGTCGTTTAATGAATACATGGATAAGATCGGACACCGGGTGGACAGCTTTCAGATCGATGCCGAGAAGATCAGGGCCGAAGCCGAGAAATGGAGGGAACGCCTCAGGGAGCAGCAGAAGCGGAAGCTGAGGACGATCGCTGACAGTTAGTAAATAAGAATAGACAGCAACATCTAAATCTCTCTCGTTTATAATTAAGTATTTAGATGTTAACTGGGAAGGTGCGGTGCGCGAGCATAGCCCTTCCCTTTATGGTTTCATTTGGCTGAGGACGGCCTCCACCTGCTCGAGCGTGCCGTCCTTGACGACGACGCGCTTCTGGCGGTCGAGCAGATAGAGCGAGGGTAGGGCAGGCAGGTAGTAGGTCTGCTCGCGGATGATGAGTCCCTCGGGGCTGCGGCCCTCAAGCCAGTTCTGCGGCAGCGGCTTCACGTCCTTCAGCCAGGCCTCGGCGTTGTGGTCGGGATAGATGTTGAGCACCCGCAGGCGGGCGTCCTGCGTCAGCACGCGGCTGCCCATGATGCGGGGCATCTGCTCGTGGCAGTGCTCGCACTCAGGGTCGCTGAAGACGATGAGCGTCAGCTCGCTGTCGACGTCGTAGAGGCGGTGCTCGCGGCCCTCGCGGTCGATGAACGTGAAGTCGGCGGCCAGCGAGCCGGGCTGGTTGCGCTCCACCATGCGCAGGCGGAACGCCATGCGCGAGCGGCGGGCCTCGTCGAGCTGGGGTAGGGTGGAGAGGGCGCGCAGCAGGTGGGCATAGGTGACGTCGTTGCGCAGGGGTGAGTTGGGGTTGCCCAGATAGTGGTCGACGAGGCCGTCGAACTGCTCCAGGCGGCTCTGGCTGCGGCTGATGCTGTCGGCCAGCACGCGGGCACTCAGGGCGCACGTGGCCGAGTCGGCATACTGCATCAGGTTGACGTAGTCGGCAAAGCCCTGCTCGGCCACGGCCTGGTTGCGCTCCGAGGTGTCGCTGAAGTCATAGCGGCTCCAGTAGTGCTCCATGAGGTAGCCCAGCCGGGCCTCGGGCGTCTGCAGCTGCTCGGGAATCTGCGGGAAGGGGAACTGTACGTCGTCCTGTGCTGATAAACTTGTCGCCATGAAGATGGTGGTGACAAATAATGCTAAGAGTCGTTTTGCCATTATTGTTTTGAACCGTCAGATATTGTCATGTTATCATGCTTCATACACCGCTTTGCTGTAGGAGGCGACGTGTCTCACGTCGCAACAAGCAGCCGGATAGCGACGTGAGACACGTCGCCTCCTGCTATTGCGCTGCAAAGTTAAGTATTTTCTGCGATACGGCCAAATGTTTATGTGGGAAGAATGCACAGGAATTCGTTTTTTCTTTGTAAATTTGCAGGCAAATAGCCGAAACGTATGAACAAAATCATTGAGATACAGACGCTCGGGCAGCCAGGACTCGACGTCTTCAGCACACTCACCGAGGCACAGCTGCGCAACCAGCTGGAGCCCGAGAAGGGCATCTTCATCGTCGAGAGCCCCAAGGTGATCCGCGTGGCCCTCGATGCGGGCTACGAGCCCCTGTCGCTGCTCTGCGAGCGGCGCCACATCGAGGGCGACGCCGCCGACATCGTGGCCCGCTGTGCAGACATTCCTGTCTACACCGGCTCGCGCGAGCTGCTGGCCCGGCTGACGGGCTATACGCTGACGCGCGGCGTGCTCTGCGCCATGCGACGGCCGCAGCCGCGGAGCGTCGAGGCGACGCTGACGGGCGCCCGCCGCGTGGTGGTCATCCACGGCGTGGTCGACACGACCAACATCGGGGCCATCTTCCGCTCGGCGGCAGCCCTCGGCATCGACGCCGTGCTCTTGACGCGCGACTCGTGCGACCCGCTCAACCGCCGCGCCGTCCGCGTCTCGATGGGATCCGTCTTCCTCGTGCCATGGACGTGGCTCGACGCCCCAGTGACGAGCCTTGCCTCACTGGGCTTCAAGACGGTGGCCATGGCCCTGACCGACAAGTCCGTCAGCCTGGACGACCCGCGGCTGAAGCAGGAGCCGCGGCTGGCCCTCGTCATGGGCACGGAGGGCGACGGCCTGCCCCACGACGTGGTGGCGCAGACCGACTACGTGGTGCGCATCCCGATGGCCCACGGCGTCGACTCGCTCAACGTGGCGGCAGCGGCGGCTGTGGCGTTCTGGGAGCTGCGGGATCGCGCCAAAGGCTGACCCCTACGGAGAAAGAAAATGCGGGATTGACCGAATAGCGCAGCTCGGCACCGATGCGGTCGCCGATGTCCTGGCGCATGTAGTAGGGCAGCGGCAGGCTTCGCTCCGTGAGAAGACTCTTCTGGGCGAAGACCGTGGCCTCCCAATGGTCGTCGAAACGATAGCTCAGCATGGCCGACAGCCCGCCGTCGGTGGTGGGGTGTCCGCGCCAGTCGAGTCGGCTCAGATAGCCGCCGACGGCATAGCTGAGCCGCGAGGTGAGCGTGTCGGCATACATCAGCGACACGGTGTTGGCGAAGCCCGAGCCGCCATGACGGCCCAGACCGACGATGCCGGCCAGCGAGAGCGAGCCGTTGAGCCCGCGGTGCAGCTGCCAGCCGCCGAGACCCCCGTAGAAGGGCGACAGGGCGTAGGGATGCCACGCGACGGTGCCCAGCTGGCTCAGCGGCGGCAGACTGGTCATCCATGTCCTGTCGTCATCGCAGGCCAGCGTGTCAGCCGCTGCTGGCGCCTCAATAGGGTGGGGCGCCTCGAACGTCTGATAGATGTCGTCCTGCGCCATAGCGGCCCTACCGGACAACATCATCATCATGGCTATGATCGTCAGCTTCTTGTTCATGTTAGTTTCACACCTCAATAAACATCTTTTTCTAAACAACGAATTAAGACGAATGACACGAATTAATACGAATTACACAAATTTAGTGAGTCTTAAATAATAGCTTGGTACGATTTAGGAGGTCACGTGTCCTCACGTGACACCTGCGGCAAGTGCGACGTGGGGACACGTCGCCTCCTACAAGGGGCAGCCAAATTGTACCAGTTTATTATTTGCATATTACTTAAAATCAATTCGTGAAATAAGATACAATTCGTGTCATTCGTCTTAATTCGTCGTTTTTTAAAAGTCCCATGTGTTTAAATACGTTGTCCTAAAAGTTGTTCCTGTCATTCGTCAGGCATGAACAGCGGGTCCTCAGGCATCACCATGACGGGAGCCGACTGGTAGGCCTGCATCACCTTCTGGGGCACGTACTCGTTGGGGACGACCAGGCGGAACATGTACTCGCGGAACCAGCGGTCGGTCATGATCAGACAGCCCTGCTGCTGGCCCCAGGAGGCACCCCACGAGTTCTCCACCTTCCACTTCGTGGCCTGACCCTTCTTGTCGAGGTCGACGGCCGTCAGCGTCATGGCGTGGGTCGAACCGCTGTCGAAGGTGGCGATGCGCTCGGCCTTCGTCATGGGGAACGTCGTGTCGAAGAGTGAGCCGTAGTCGAAGTTCTCCGTGTCGGCATAGCCGCGCTTGCGGTCGAGCATCTTGCCCACGTCGTAGCTCGAGTAGAGCTTGCGACCGTCGCGCAGGGCGGCGATGGCCATCTGCTCGATGTCGTCCATCGGCAGGTTGACGTACTTCCAGTTGTGGCCGTCGTAGGTGTGGCGGTCGAGCTCCACCTCGTAGGTCTTGTAGTACGGGCGCCGCGGGTCGTTCATCACCATGATGAACGTGCCGTTGAGCGATCCGCCCACCACCTCGCGATAGAACTCCTGCGGCGTCCACTCGCGCACGTCGCCGACGGCGTGGCCCTTCTCGTCCTTGAAGGCGTAGGTGAACTTCTGCGGCGGCTCGCCGATGGTCAGCTGCAGCATGTGGTAGATCTGGCTCAGCATGCGCGTCTTAGCCTTCTCGAGCGACGAGCCCTTCTTGCCCTTGCTGACCATCTCGCGCAGCTGCAGACCATACTCGCGCAGCTTCGACGAGATGAGCTGGCGGGCCTTCGACGTGTTGTCGCTCGAGAACGACTCGGACATCACCTCGCTTGGCACGAGACCGTACTTCTCCGTCAGGTCGGCCACGCCACAGAACGTGCCGCCGTCGCCGATGGGCGAGCGGAAGAAGAACTGCACGCGCTGGTCGTCCATCGGCTTCTGGGCGTTGTCGATGCAGCCCTGAAGCATCAGGTTGGCCTTCTCCAGCTGGTCCCAGAAGAAGAGGTAGGCCTGCGAGAACTCCACGCGCAGCGAGTCGGTGCGGCGGGCGAAGTCGGCGCGCAGCACGTTGAAGCCGGAGAACATCCAGCAGCGGCCGCTCGACTGCTGGTCGGTGATCGACTGCTTGGGGGTCTCGATGCTGAAGTGGGTGTCCAGTGCGCCAGCGTTCTGGCGGTTCTGCGCCAGGTTGTCGATGGCGTTGGCCCCGACGGCGTTGACCAGGGCGCGGTCGCCGGCCTCCAGCCGCTGCTCCTTCCGAATGTCGTCGAGCATCTTCTGCGTGATGCCGCCGTCAGTCTTCTGGGCTGTGGCAGTGAGGCTGGCGGCCGCTAAGAGTATTGTCAGTCTAAGCTTCATATTTTGTTTCTAAGGATTAGGGGAGTTTAGGAGTTTAGAAGTTTGGGAGTTTAGACGATAGTCTGGAGGCAGCTTGCCCTGGATTAAACTAACGTCTAAACTCCAGCGGCTGAAAGCCGTGGAAACTCCTAAACTCCTAAACTCCGAAGATTACTTCTTGTAGTATTTCAGCGCCTCGGCCATCCAGCCCTGGATGTTCTTGATGCGGTCGGCATCCGAGGGGTGATCGCTGAACAGACCGCCAGAGCCGCTCGACTGCGCTGCCATGCGCTGCCAGAACGACGTGGCCACCTGCGGGTTGTAGCCAGCCATGGCGGCGAAGATCAGACCCATGTGGTCGGCCTCGCTCTCCTGCTTGCGCGAAAAGCCGCTCGTCCAGAGCTGCGAGCCCAGCTGCGTGCCCAGGGCCAGCAGCTGCTGTGCACCCTCGCTCATGCCGGCACCCTGGAGCACGGCGCCCAGGATCTGCGTGCCATATTGCTTCTTGTACTCATTGCTCAGCCGCTCGGCCGAGTGCTTCGCCACGGCGTGGGCAATCTCGTGGCCCAGCACGATGGCCAGCGAGGCCTCGTCCTGAGTGACGGGCAGCAAGCCCTCGTAGACCACAATCTTACCGCCGGGCATGCACCAGGCGTTGACCTCCTTGCTCTGCACCAGGTTGAACTCCCAGGCGTAGTTCTTCGTCTCGGCAGCCAGCCCGTTGGCATTGAGATAGCTCACCACGGCCTGTGCCAGCTTCTGGCCCACGCGCTTCACCATGGCCGAGTTGGCCGAGTTGGTCGAAGCCTTGGCCGACTTCATGAACTCCTGATACTGTTGGTTCGACAGGCTGAGCACGTCGCCGTCGCTCACCAGCAGTGTCTGTTTGCGCCCCGTGATGGGCACCGTCGACGTCGTGCCGCAGCTCGACATCGTCAGGGCTGCCACCATCGTCAGGACAAATAGTTTAAACTTTTTCATACTGTCTTTTTTGTTTTTTATTGTGATAGTTAAATAATCAACCTATCCTTCTATCTCCTTCTGAACCAGGTTGTAAGTGATTACACCACATTCATAGCCTATCTGATTCAGTCGTCAAACAAGGCTTTGGCATCATGTTTAGCCAGTCCGGAATGCAGCTCGTCGAAAGCCTTTGTAAGGCTATGCTTAACCATCGTCTGTTGAACTTTGGTCTCGTATTCGTCGTCGAGTATTCTCTGGGCTAAGGCTTTGCGCACAGTCTTAGTCTGTCCTTTGATGAGCACCCATAATGCATCAACAAGGGAAATGTCCTGTTGCTTAACTGTCGGGGATACTATTTCTGCCATAGTCTTTCCTTTTTTTCTGTTCTCTGTTCGTTTCTGACGGCAAAGATAAGCATTAATTCCCGAACGGCCAAATAATTCCGGAAAAAAGAAGCGCCCTCGCTGTCAGGCTGCGGGGACTGCAGGCCTGGCACGAGGGCGCATTTACCATTATATAAAACTAAATAAATTAGGGACGCACTTCGCAGTGGGCTAATCTTCTCCTTTCGTCTAAAGACGATTCCTATTGTCAGGGAGTCGTGACTTCATTGAACTCCACCTGGAGCGTTGAGCTGGTTCCGGCTATGCGGGCAGCGTCAAGCTCACCGATGGTCGTATAGGCCCGATAGTCGTGGTTCGGGTTGTAGATCTGGAAGTAGACCTCGTCGTCGTCGGTCAACGTCTCATAGTTCTGGTATGCACGGTCGATGACATAGTTCTGCAGCGGACCATCGGCTGTGAGGTAACCAGTGGAACTGTCGCTGAGACCACGGCCGAACCATCCGACGTAGGTGCCTTTGACATAGATGCTGGATCCGTCGCCGGTGGCACTCTCGTCAAGGAAATTCTTGAAGTCGACCTTGAAGCTCTTCTCGCCAATGATGAAGTAGCGGCGGTTCATCACGAAGGTGGCAGCCCGCTCCTCCTCGGCTCTCGACTGTGCAGTGGCAGTGACCTTGGCGGTGATGCTGCCGCCGTTGATGGTCTGGGTGTAGTAGGTGAACCGCTGCCTGTAATAGGTGTAATGCTCCACGCCACCGATGGTTACGGAGACAGGATCGGTATTCGTGATGGTCAAGTTTACTCCTTGAGTGTAAGTAGTCGTCTTGTTACCCTCGGTGACGGTGATTTTGAAGGGCTCACGTATCGTGCCCGTTTGCATGGCCTCTGCCGAGGTGTAGAATGTCATCGTGACGGGCCACTGCCGACCAAAGTAGTCACCGTGGTCGCATTCGATGGTTAGCTGGGTGTCGTCGGCGAACGCCACGGGCGTGTTGGTGAAAGCGTCGTGCGTCACCTGGAAATACTCATTGGCAGCATAGACTGTCGTAGCGCTGACAGCAATATTCGTCTTGAAGTGACAGGGCACGACCTTGTAGGTCACGCCGTTGATCGTCTTGGTCTCCAGGCTGGCATACTCCAGTTTGCTGATGGTACGCTTATACTGGAACGACGAGGCGGTCTGGCCGGGGACGATCGACGGGCCTACGTTGACCGGCAACTTGATGTCTGACGCAGTGTTGGGATAGATGCTCTTCAGCTGCGGCTCGACGAGGATGTCCATGGGGAAGAGAGCCTCATTCATGCCCTGCGGGATGAGCAGGTTGACGTAGAGCTGAGAGCCTATCGCGCCAGCCACGTAGGACGGGCAGTCGACGAGCATTGTGTAGCGGTTGCGCAGGTCGATGCGCACGTCGCGATAGAGCATCTCGCCAGAGGTGAGGCTACTCTTCAGATCCTGCGACAGACTTGACGCATTGATCCGGCTCAGGCTGGCGTAGATATGGAAGATGTTGCTCTGTGGCTGGGCGGTGGGATCGACGAGATCCATCGTGATCAGGCGCCAGCCGTCGGCGTCGTCGCTGGTAGCCACGCTCCAACCGCTGGCACCGCCATTGAAAAGAGCGTTGTTGGAGGCGGTCACCCGTACCAATGAATTGTCGACAATCCAGTCGTCGCCGTCGTAGTAGCGATACTGATACTTGAGCACCTGCTTGACGCCACCCTCAGTGAAGCAATAGTAGATGTTGGACACCTCAATCATCTGCTGACCGTCGCTGATGCGCGAGAGACTGGTCGTGGCGGTCGAGGCCGACAGGTTGTTGTTGGCTGCGCCCTTGATGGCCGCATCGAGCGTAGCATAGCCGTCGCCCTTCACGTCGTCGATGGTCACCTTATAGAGGAAGTTGCGCAGAATGTTATAGAACATGTTGCCGGAGGCTTCGTTCTCCTCGTCGGTGTAGATAAGGTCTACCTTGTAGTAGCTCGAGGTGGTGGTGCCCACATGGCCCTTGACGATGAGCGACGTGCGGCCGCGTGCCTCGTCGCTGGCATTAGGCGTCTCGTAGAGATAGAGGGCTTCGGTCTTCAGGTCTGACTCGGCAGGGCGGGCATACGCGGTGCCCGTTGGTGTGGAGCCGGAAAAGTCGCGGCTGAGCGCCTCATAGGTCTTGTTCTGCTTGCCGTCGACATACTCCACGAACGAGGTGCTTGCAGAGTTGTAGGGGGCCACGGTGCCGCGCGACGGGGTGTTGACGAGGGCATAGCCGTCGATGGTAAAGTTGAGACCTTCCTTCACGGCAACAGTCACTTTTGAGAAGTTGCGCACCAGGGGCACACACTCAAACTTAGTCGACTCGTCGACACCAGTCGTCGTCTCGTCATCGGCCTGGATGCCGTCGACGACCCAGCGCTGCCAGTAGGCTGCCTGACCGTTCTCGGTGTAGAGCTGCTGTCCGATGATGGACGACTCGGTGCCGAACTGGTTCTTGATGTTCTCGATGATCTCACCGATGCCTGCGTCGGCAGCGCCGTCGTAGGCAATGAAGTGGATGATGCGTTGCTCGCTGGTGGCGTTCAACGTCACGGTGAACTTCGTGTCGGTGTGTCTGTCGTGCGGTGTGTTGTCGCCCACTTCAGCCTTTGCAGCCTGCACAAAGAGGCCGTTGGCGTCGAAGACGAACACCCACAGGTTCAGGCTCTTCTGGATGTCGTCGTTCATCTCGCCAAGTGCGCGGGTGGCTTCATAGACGCCCTCGTCGGGGGCATTGATGCTGACCGTCAGTGTTACAGGGTCGCCCTCCTGTACAGGACGCCGTCCGTTAAGTAAACTCAGGTCGTCGCTGCATGCCGTGAAGAGCAAAGCACTTAATAATATATAAGCAAGTCTTTTCATATCGTACCGAAATTATTAATTCGTTTGGAAACCACTCCATGTCTGCATATAGGCATTGACGGGTTCTGATCCCCAATACCACGTGTCATAGACGCAACGAGGAGCCGTTGGGTCGCCTGTCTTAGCGCCTAATAGCGTATTGCCATTACGTGTGTAAATACGTCCATTAGAGCACCAATAACCTGTATCATCATTTGTTCCCATAAGGAACAAAGAAGGTATTGAACCTTGAGCAGACAACTGCATGATATAACGAACTTCAGCAAAGGTCGGGAGTCTCCAGCGACCGGCAGGATAACCATTCTCCTGATAGGAAGCGCAACGCAGTTTTGCTTTTTCCCATGTCATACCGCCGTCATTATAATAGTCATCAGGATACGAAGTTTTTCCGTATGAAGATGCAATAATGAACTTAGGTGCTATAACATATTGATCTTCTGCAGACTCCTTTCCTGGTCTATAATTGTTGATTACAAGACCATTGTTATTTATGGTTTGTGCAGCATCTCTGGGGTCACCTAACATATATTCGAATCCATCTTCTGCCTCGGACAGGGATGATATGCTTATTTCATATATGTACGGGTTTGTGTTGCTTTGGGTAGATGTGAACGATGCTGCGTTGCCACGATATGTGAGTGATCCCAACCACGTACGAGGCCTGTTATTTCTTGTCCATATATAATCCCTATCATCCGAATTATTAGTCCCATTCACAAAAACATATCTATTCGTATTCTCTGCTACCGTTGTAATGTAAATAGGCGGGTATTGCGTATACACAATTGTTTCCGTCTGTGTCTTGGTGTTGTTGTCATACGGCATGGTCACTTCGACTGTCACCTCGTAGCTTTGGAACATATATACAGGGATGTTATGAGTCAAAACGATATTACCATCAGTGGGATTAACGGTAAAGTCACTCAAGCGGACGGTATACTGTCTCCCATTATATGTTATATTGCGTGTTTGATTTCCTGTTAAGGTGACAGATACATATGGTTTGCGGGAATAGTCGATAAACTTCACCTGAGTGACTCTAGCCGTCACGGGGTGCGAGCTGATATAGGGATCGTAGCCCGCAGCGGCGTTGTTGATACGGACCGAGTCTTTCTCGACGATCAGGTAGACGGGCTCGCGCAGCGAGGCGTCAACGGTCTTTTCTCCCCAGGGCACAATCATATAGGTGCACTGCAGCTCGACAGGCTCCGGCAGTTCGAAGCTACCCAGCACGCCGACCTTGAGGTTGATGTGATAGAACACGTTCTCGTAGTAGGTCTGCGAGGTGGTCGTCTCTACCTGATAGTAGGTGTTGCGGAACCCTAAGCCTCCCACGTCGTTGCCCTCTTCATCGATCTGCTTCCAGGGCACTACCAGGATCATGTACGACGGATGGTCTAAGTCGGCACCGGCCTCCTCCATGTCCTCGCGCCAGTCGGCCAGATAGGTGTAGAAGGGATAGTCGTGTGAGAGGTTCTTATTAGGCTCCACCCCGTTAGAGGGAGTCAGGACGCGCCAGCCGTTGTTCTTCGCAGTCAGGTCGAAGTAGCAGTTGTCGCCGTCGGTGGGCACGTAGTGGCGTCCGGTGTTGATCTGTGAGTGTACGTTCGACTTGTTGACACCATTAAAGAACATGACATACATGTGCTCGGTGTCCGACTTCCATACCTGATGCTGATCCTCGTTGAGGGGATCGGCCACGTGGACGGTGTCCTTCACCTCGGTCACCGTCAGCACCACTTTGGCTGCATCGCGGGTGACGCGGATGGCGGGGCCGCCGAGGGTGCGCACGCCGGTGGCATCGTCGATGGTCAGCGTAGCGAGGCCGCCGCCATACATGACGAAGCACTCCTGACGGGCATTGGCACTGATGCCAGTGTCCTGGAAGCTGACGGTCTTGATCTGCTCCATCGTGGGCGAGCTCATCGCATTGATGGTGGCCCGGGTGGTCTCATCGAGATTGGCGAGCACGTAGACGTAGCACTGCCGGCCGGCCACTGCGTTCTCGCCGAAAATGGCGGTGACGTCGTTGTCGGTCATAGTGGCGTTGTAGATGTGTTCACTGATGTCGAGCGTGTTGTTGCCAGTGGCGAGGCGTGTGCCTTCCGACTTGTGCAGCAGCATCGGCAGGGCGTCGTTGTTGCTTGCAAAGAAATAGTAATCGAGGGAGACGAAGCGGTTCTCGTTCAGGGCGTCGTCGCCGTCGGTGCGGGTCACGTCGTTTTCGGACGTGACGACCTGCAGCGAGAAGGACGGCCCGTAGGTGAATCCCGGCTCGAAGATGTCCTCGTTGGCACATGAGGCTGCGGCCAGAAGCAACGTCATGGCTCCGGCCACCTTGCCTATATGGAAAATCCTGTTCAGCGTCATAGCGTTATGTCTTACAGATTAGATGTTTCTGGAAATGATGTATTTCACACTCTGCACCTCGCGCGACTGGTCGCCAGAGGTGGTGCGCACATAGAGGCGCAGTCGGGCCCGGTGGGTGACGGTCGTCGACGTCGCAGAGATATTGAAGTTCAAGAGCGAGGCCTGCCCCACGCTGCCGTGGGCCACACTACTGCCTCCGGTGAAGCTGATAAAGTCGCCGGCACCGTCAGTCATAGGCTCGAGCACGGCCATCCACTCCCAGCCCACAGGGGCGTCGAGGGTGAAGGCCAGCGAAGGCGTGTCGCCACCGTTGACGTAGAGGACGGTGTAATCAGTACCGTTGATAGTCTCCGTGCCGGAGTTGTCGTCGGTCAGTGCGGGCATCCACTCGGGACGTGTCCCCTCTTTCCACGCAATGGTCTGGGTGTAGTCTACGGAGAGGTAGGAGTCTTCCCAGGGAATGGTCTGGACAATGAGGTTGAACTTGTCGCCAAGGAAGTAGCCGTAGACAATCCAGATGTGGTTGCGGGCGAAATCCTGCACGTCGCTCGGCGAGATCATGCGGAACTCTTGCTTCTTCACCGGACTGGTGGGCGTCAGCCGATAGTAGACCTCACCCCAAATCTGGCGGTCGCTTTCGCGCAGATATACGGTATTGTTGACATAGGGCGTCATGAGGTTGTTATAAGTCTGGGCATCCATGCTGCTGTTGTTGGCCCACGTCAGTGTGGCGGGGTCAGCTTCCGACACATTGATGGGGGCGGTTTCAGTGCCTGCTATGGGTGTACCAGTGTCATCGGTCTTGCCCAGCAGCATTTCTGCCTCCTCATAGCTGCCCGTGACGATATTGGCTCGCAGATCACCCTGATAGGGGGCAGTATAGTCGGCAGCATTGGCCTCGTCGGATGGGTCGACAGGGAAGATGTATTCGCTGCTGGCAATCATGCTGCCGGTGAGCTTAATGCCCAGCACCTGGCCGGTGTGACCCTCGGTCCGTGCGAAGGCGAAGCGAATCTTCGAGACGGCACGCGTCAGCTTGATTTCTGGCAAGGTGGGATTGACGCCGGCGGTGTTGATCTGGCAGCCCTTCACGATGCGGCTCATGGGCAGTCCGGCTTCGGGCACGGCCGTCGTCGGGGTGGCAGCGGTGAAGTTGGTGCCGCCCATGATGGCTTGTGTCAGTTGTGCCTCGGTTGTGGTGGCGTCCAGACCTTGGAGTTCCACGCTGGCAGGGTTGGCAATGACATAGACGTCGACGCTGCCCTTGCTGACAATGCTCTGTGGCACAGACACCGTCACCGTGTTGAGGGTGATACTCTCGGAATAGCCTACGTTGGTACCGTTGTCGAAGAGCCACACCTTGATAGTCTTGATGGCATCTTCGCCGTTCTCACTGGCCACGTCGCCGATGTAGGCTCGGGTCTGCGGGTTGGCCGCCTGGATATAGATGGTCAGTGGCACGACATTCTTGTCGATAAGCTCTTGTTCAAAGGAGCTGCAGGCTGTCATGAAAGGCAGCAGGAGCGCCAGGCAGAGAGGAAGCAAGCCTCTTGCCGTCCAACTGGCCTTGTCGAAATGCTTGTGTATCATAATGCTTTTGCTTTTTCTCCATTAGGTGTTTGTTACTTCAGCAGCGTGCTGCTGGGCGTCGACAGTTTCCAGTCAACGACGCCGAGCGACAGCTCAAGATCGGCAGAACTGAGCGGCGGGATGACATAGTAGGCGTTCTTCAAGTCCTTGACACTAAAGGTCACTTCGGTGACGTAGTCCTGACAGAAGACGCGGTTTTTGGCGTCCGTGTTGGCATCATAGTTCGTATGTCCGTCGACGGAGAGCTGTCCGACGAGGTAGAACTTGCAGCCCGGGGGCACGATCTGGTCGTCCTCGCCAGTGACGATGGAAACGTCGCTGTTGTTCTGAAGCTCGACGGCGATGTTGACGTCCTCACGCTTCTTGGTCTCGAGGACCAGGGTGTGGGTGGGGTCAGTGGCTTTGATGGTCGTCGAAATCTCGCTGTCGTAGACCGTGAAGGCATCGCCACCCTTGCTCTTGAAGAGGAAGTCGACAGGGCACTGCTGTCCGACGAGGACGCCCGTGACCGCCAGGTCGCTGATGCTGATCTCATTGTCTTCCATATCCTTCAGGATGTCGGCAGCGGCAGTGAGCTTCATGTCGAGGCGACCTACGGCATACTGAAGTTGTTCGCGGACGGCGATCGACTGTGTCTCGGGCTCGACGTACCACTTCTCCTTGGCATAGGTGCCAAGCACGCCGGCCCAGGTGTCCTGAGCGCTGTAGTCGCTCTGCCTGGACTCATAGTCGGTGTTGATGCGGCTGTTGGTGCGATACCACAGCTCGGCGGGCTTCACGAACTTCGTCACGTCGACGTTCATGGCGCCAAGGTTGTTCTTGTCGGTGACGGCGACGAACTTCATGTTGTCCGTGTCTGACTCGTCCCAAATCACGGCGGCGGTGCCTTCGGGCAGACCGAGGTCGGCGGGATAGCCTTGGCAGTCAGTAGGCAGCTTCACATCGGCAGGCTCAGGCAACGTCTCGGGCAGGTTCTCTTGGGCGAGAATTGCTTTCAAGGCATCACTGACACCAGCTGCGGCGGGTGATTTCTTCAGCACCTCGTAGACCTCGCGTACGAAGGCCTCAACACTGGCCGAAGAACCTGCCTTCATCTTTTGGACCATCTCATAGAGGCCATTGAGGACGGGATAGTTCGCAGCGTCAGCCCAGTTCTTGTTGAAGATGCTATTCAAATAGGTGATGATGGCATCGCCTTTAGGGCCGGCAGCCTTACCTGTCTCTACGCTATTGACAATCTGGACGGGGGAGAAGCTGATGCCGCTAGGCTGCGCACTGGTTAGTCCTTCAGGAGTCAGCTTGCCCGTCGTCGTTGCTGAGGAGCGTCCGTAAATCAGGAACGCATTGGTGCCGACGGGAATGGTGATGTCGAAGAGATTAGAATTACTGCTGAACTCAAAACTTGTGAAATCAGCCAATGCTTGATTGTCAGCAACACGGCTGTCGGTAGCTTTGATGGTTTCATCAGCAGAACGGGGAAGGGCGAAGGGAATGAGTACAATGTCCGTCATGCCCCGAAAAGCCTGATCTGACTGAGTGGCCGCATCTGTCATTCGAGTGCCGGTCTTACCTGAGACTGACAATGACAACTGTGCTGTGACTTGTTGGGCCGGCACGTTCAGAAACTCCGCCTCATAACTGCTGCAGGCAGAAAGTGCCAGACTTGCTGTCAGGAATCCTGATATGTAAGTGTATTTTGTCATCGCTGTATTTATATATTCAATTCTGATTGTTCACTTGTATGATGAGCCTATGCATCAGATGATGATGGGATAGACAGAGCCCTTCTCCCACTTCACGTCGACGCTTTCGCCAAGATCAGTATCGTAGAGGCGGACGACACCCTGATCGTCGATAAAGCCCACAATGATCTTCAGCTGTCCGGCACGTAGCGGGTGGCGGATGGAAAGAGTGGTCTTGGTGGTGGTGCCATCGGTCATGGTGACGTACGTCTCGTATTGCCAGATGTTCTCACCGCAGTCAGCATAGAGGAATGGCTGGTCGGTCTGTGTGACGGAACGTGTGGTGTAATTCAAACTGCGTGCATTCGAGCTGGGCTCGCGTGAGGGATAGCTGACGCCGCAATAGGCAATCCATTTGGTAGTATCGGGCAGGTTCACTTTGTCTGAGAGAACCATGGGCGAGTTATCGTAGAAATAAGTGCTGTCGGCCACGTTGAACGCTGTGGCGAAGCCAGATGTAAAGACTTTAATGTCGGTGTATTTACAGGTGCGCGGATCGAGCACAATGGCTGCTGCGCTGTTTGCTATATAAAGAGGCATATGGTAAGTATGGATGCCCCTTACCATATTGGTAAAAGCATGGCGTCCGGTGAAGATGCCACTCTTCTGAGAGGCGATGGTAGCATCGCCAGTGGGGAGCTTGATGGCTGCCTGGTTATAGGAGTCGCCGTTCTGCAAGGCAAGCACATTGTTGCCCTGAAGGTTGGCAATAGCCAGATGGGTGTAGTCCTCGATGGGCAGTTGCATGTTGACGTGCTTGGTCGAGGCGCTATTCATGTCCTCAGTCTGTTGGTGCTGTCGGACATTATTAAGATAGAACGACAGGTCGAGGTCGCGTCCGTTGTCGGTAAACACGCCGCTGAGGTGCTGGTGCAGAGCATCGGCGATTCCGGGACGGTCACTCAGTGTACGGGCGAGTTCCAGGTTTTCATTAGTCACCAGACGCAGCTCATAGTCGGCCTGCATGTCGATGTAACAGTCGTCAAGGTCATCGTCGATGAAACCGCACGACGTTAGGAGCAGAGCCGGCATTAGCAGGCTGCAGGCACAAAGGGCGTTAATCTTCCTGTTCATTTTCATTTTTCTTCTATATTGTTACATGTTTGCCACAGGTGTTCATCATCTTGTGGACTTCATCGAAAAGGGGGGAGCGCCAAGGGCGCGGATGTTGTTGTCTTCTTTTTTTATAATTCAGGGGCGCGACGCGATTCATCGCGCCCCTGAACTTATGAGAGGTTAATTGATTTACTCGCCAATGACGATGTCGAAGGTGTAACCCTTCTGCCACGTGAGGTTAACGCTCAGACCGAACTCGAGCTTCGGAGCACGCAGGTCGGGGATGGTGTTGTAAGCAGTGCCTTCGAGCTTCTTAACGAGGAACTTGGCGATGGTCTTGTAGTCCTGCTGGAAGATCAGGTTGGCATTGCCAGTGGTAGCACCACCTTCAGCAACGTTAGAAGGATCGAGGTTCAGCTGACCAATCAGATAGAACTTACCACCTGCGGGAACGATGCCGTCCTTACCAGTGAAAGCCTTACCCGTCTCGTTTTTGAACTCCAGAGCCACGTTGACAGCCTTCTGGTCCTCAGCGGTCTCGAGCACGAGGATCTGCGAAGCCTTCTTATAGTCAGTGGCATCGAAGGTCTTATTGATGAGATCGGTGTCATAGATAACCTGAGCAGCGACAGGAGCGGCATCGGTGCCGACGAGGGGCTTGAACTGCCAGTCAACATTCTTCTGGTCGCCAACGAGGATACCAGTGAGCGTGAGCTTGTTGACGGGAACAGACTCGACGACCTCTTCCGTTGTGGTAGCAGGATCGGTAGTGTAATCTGTAACAACAGTCTTCTTGACCTCAAGGTTAGCTGCCTCGAACTTAACCTGAGCCTCGAAGTTGCCAACGGCATACTGCAGAGGATTGACAAGAGCAACAGACTGAGTGGAAGCCGTCACGTTCTTCTCGGCAGCTGTCAGGCCCTCGATGAAGGCCTTCCAAGTGTTATCGCCGACATTGGTCGACTGGATCTCGTTAGATGCACGGATACCGGTGTTCACGCGATACCAGAGCGATGCGGGATAAGCATAGCTGTTGGAACCCCACTTCACGCCAGTGATGAAGTCTGTTGTGACGTACTTGAAAGCGCCTTCAGCGAATGTCAGAACAGCAGCACCGTCGGGGATACCAGCCTCAGCAGTAAAGTCGGGAGCAGCATTGACAGCATCGATAGCAGTCTGCACAGCGGCCTTGACCTTCACGTCGATACCGTTGGTAGCATCACCGGAATTATCGATGAGGATAGCCTGGAAATCGTTGAGGAAAGCCAGAACATCGGTTTTAGCACCGGCCTTCAGGCTGATAAGGGTCTGATAGGCGTTGGCATAGAACTCGTTCTCAGTAGCCTTGATGTCCTTCCAGGCAGCTGAAGCTGCGGTGTTGTAAGGAACACCCGCCGTGTTGGCCAGAGTGGTGAGGGCATCGGCAATAGCTGAACCGTCGAGAGCCTCGGCGTGGATGGGCTTCAGCTCAAACTTGACATCGGCAAGGTTGGCGAAGGGATCGGCAGGGCTCATGGTCAGAGAGCCGTTCTTAGCGTATTCGGTACTGACCTCGGGCTGAGCATAGACGACGAAGGCATTGGTGCCGACGGGAACGGTGACCTCTTTGTACCACTTGTCGAGGGCCTTGGCGTGATCGGCAAGACCGAGATCCTCAGTCAGCGTAACAGTACCCTGCTTGGCATCCGTAACAGCAACGGGATCGGCGTCAGCCTGAGCTGCGGTCACATAAGGAGCCAGGTAGATGTTTGCCTGGGGAATAGTACGATAAACACCAAGCGTACCATCGTCCTGCGTAATTGCAGTCTGCATACGAGTAGCATACTTGCCGGGCAGGTTGATGGAGAACTCAGCCTTGACGGCCTTGCCGTCGAAGGTGGGGTTGACCTGTGCCACTTCGTCTTCCGACGAGCAGGCTGCGAATGTGAGTGCCATGGCGCCCATCATTCCAAAAACTAAATACTTTTTCATCTTGTTTTTGTTTAAATTAAAAAAGTGAATTAATAAAAAAAATTAAATAGTCTCTATATTTTTTGTCTCTCGACTTGTTGTCAAATCTTCAACTCTCAATTCTCCTCCAGCTGCTCGAGGTTCTTGCGGGCGTCGGCATTGCCGTCCTGGTCAGCCTTGCGGAACCAGCGGATGCCCTCGTCCTCGCGGCCGAGCATGTAGTGGCAGCAGCCGAGGGCGTTCCACGAGCGGTGGTCGGCCTGCACGCGGGGCATGGAGAGAATGTCGTAGGCCTCCTGATACTTGTCCTGACGCATGAGCTCGACGGCCTTGTTGATCAGGCGGGCAATCTCGTCGGGCACGTAGTCCCAGTAGACCCGCAGGTAGCCCGAGTTACGCTGGTCGGCCAGCAGGGTGCGCAGCAGGAAGCGGTAGGTCTGGCCGCCCTTGATGGCGCGCAGGCGCTGCTCGCGGCGGTCGAGGTTC
>CACZBS010000009.1 GCA_902779455.1 uncultured Prevotellaceae bacterium | reverse complement strand
ATTGATGTTGTGCTGTTGCTTTTTACTGAAAGCTGCTACTAACGACTCATAAATCTACCCTTAATCGTGTATTGGATGATAGTTGCGGATTTTAGGTTTTCTTAAAAGTCCAGTACCGCCAGCGGATAAGGCGCAGCCGCTCCCCTCCCTTCAAGGGGAGGGGTTGGGGGTGGGGTCTCTAATCTTTAACAGGGGTGGGGTCTGTAATCTTTGACAGGAGTGGGGGCTGTGTATTTTTTATGTAGAGATAGTTAGAGACCCCACCCCCGACCCCTCCCCTTGAAGGGAGGGGAGCGGCTGCGCATCATATTTCCATCAGTTTTGCCTTGTGAATACCTTTTTCTTATACTTCCTGATGCGTTGTATAAGACAAAAAAGAGGGCATATCTACATATTCACCAAAGCTTGAAAACATATTTCCACGCCGCGAAAATATATTTCCAAGTCACGAAAATCTATTTTCAAGGCTTGAAAATAAATTTTCACGCCTTGAAAATAGTTTTATAGATGCTTTTTTTGCCAAAAAAGGACCGCAGTAATCAATCCTTACCCAAGATCTTGTCGACCAGTTTCGTCACGTCGACGATGTCCACCTGACCGTCGCCGTCGACGTCGCCAGGCGTCCCTGCGCCGCCGTCAGCAGCCTCGACGACGCCTCCCTTGAAGATCTCCTCCGTCCAGCCGGCGGCGATATAGGCATCGCGCGTGCCGACGGGAACCTGCAGGGTGCAGTGCACAGGATATTGCGTCGTCATCCTGCCGAAGATCTGTCCGTCGAAGGGGATGGGCTCGGCGCGCTTCATGATGAGCCGCTCCAGGTTCTCACTGCCAAAGAGCGACAGCTTGCCAATACTGGTGACGCTGGCGGGGATGACGAGCTCGGTCTTGCCGGAGTAATAGAAGGCTCCGAAGCCTATCTGCTCGACGCCCTCGGGGATGACCGTGTTCTTGCAGCCCACCACCAGGGTGACCGGACTGCTCTTGCGAATGACGGCCAGCGAATTGTCGCGCGAGTCATACCACGGGTTGTTCTCGTCGACAACGATGGCCGGCAGCTCCTGCGATGCAATATACGGGATGGAGCTCATCGTGGCGTCGTCCATGATGCTGGAGACGTTAGCGGGAATAAACAATGACTTCAGGCCGCTATTGCCGAAAGCCTCTTGATTGATGGTCTCGAGCGAGAGGGGAAGGGAGATGGCCTTCAGCGAGGTGCATGATGCAAAGGCATAGGGATTGATCGTCTTCAGCCCCTCGTTGAGCACCACCGACTGAAGGTTTACACACGTCTGGAACGCATATCCCCCGACCGTCGTGACGGTCTTTGGGAAGACAATGCTCTTCAGCGACTTGCACAAATAGAAGGCATTGTCCTCTATGGCCGACAGCCCGGTGAAGTACTGCAGCTCGTCAAACGAGGTGATGGTCTGGTTGTTGTAGAACACGGAGCGCGTCGCCCCGCCGACCCTCAGCGACGTCACCGCAGCAGCCTCGTCCTGGGTGAGGAAGCCGTCGTGGTCGGTGTCCCAGTTGGCCACGCAGATAGCCTCGACGGCCGGATCGGCAAAGTGGATGACCCCGTTGGCGGCGCCATAGACGACGACAAGCGACACTTCGTCGTCGGCCAGGTCCTCGAACATATAGACGTCCTCCACATGGCCGTCGGGATACGAAAGCGACTCGTCGAAATAATCCGTATTGCCCTTAATCTCCACGCCGTTCATCAGCAGCGACTTGAAGCCTGCCTGGGGAATGGAGACAATGACGGTCTTTGACTTGTCAATGAGTTGCCGGAAGGAGGGCGAGGCCGAGTTGAGCGTAGTCCATTGCGAACCGTCGAAGACGTTGACGCCGTTCTCGGCATTGACGGCGGTGACGGAATAGTTTGTATACGTCGGGCCGTTGTCAACGATGGTGCCCAGTCTCCAAGCGGAGGAATTCCGGTAGTGCTCGCCCAGGCCGTCCTTCACCAGCACCTGGCAATCTGCTGAAACCACCGTGGGTTCTCCCGGTGCCACATTGTCCCATCTGCGGGCATCGATGACCACGGAGGTGTCGTAGAAGGCCGAGGAGCCTAAGACGAAACGGCCTAAGGAACTAGATCCGGCCAGGTCGACCGTCACACTGAGCGCGCGGCAGCCCTGAAAGGCGGATGTGCCAATCTTAGTATAACCACCTTGACCCAGCCTTAGCGAAATAGAAGATAACTTCAGACACCCATAAAAGGCCTCGTAGCCAATGACGTAGGGCATGTAGTTGCCCCAATCCACGGACTCCAGCTGAACGGCATTCTTCAACATTCGGCGAGGAATGCCTGTCCGGAACGAAGGCATCGTGAGCGTCTTGATGGTGGACAGACAATTCGTGAATGCTCCTTCGTCGATGCCCACTACGCTCTCCCCTCCAACCGTGGAGGGGATGGTCACATTGACAGCCCCGGAGGGCACCTTGGTCAGAAAATAACCGCTCACTACTGAGGCTAAGTCCCCCATCGTATAGGGAACGTTCTGGCGATAGGTGTAGGTCAGGCCGTTCGCGTCAGTATAATCGGCTGCCCGCGCCCCTGGCGCTGTCAGGATGGCCACGAGGATGGCCATAAAGATCTTCAGGTGTCTCATGATTGTTTGTCGGGGTTTAGTTAATAATAAAGATAGTTTTGAAATTTCACGATTCTATGTTTGCAAAGATATGAATTAATCGGTTAAATCTTACCATTCCTCCCTTAAAAAACATTAAATTGTCCGTTTCCGGCATATCCAGCCCCCCGTTTCGCGGCAGAATGACGAAAAGTTCGTATCTTTGCACGTCAGATGATAACAAAAACGTTCCCTACGATGAAATACTACAGCACCAACCACGAGGCCCCCGAGGCCGATCTGCGCAAGGCCGTCGTCAACGGACTGGCCGAGGACCGCGGGCTCTATATGCCCGAACGTATCAACCGACTGCCCAAGGCTTTCTTCGACGACATGCCCACGATGCGATTCCAGGACATCGCCTACAACGTGGCCGAGGCGTTCTTCGGCGAAGACGTCGACCCCGACGGACTGAAGGATCTGGTCTACGACACGCTGCAGTTCGACTGCCCCGTCGTCCGGGTGAAGGACAACATCTACGCCCTGGAGCTCTTCCACGGGCCCACGCTGGCCTTCAAGGACGTGGGTGCGCGCTTCATGGCCCGTCTGCTGCAATATTTCATTAAGGAGGAGAAGGGCCGCGGGCCGGTGAACGTGCTCGTGGCCACGTCGGGCGACACGGGCTCGGCCGTGGCCAACGGCTTCCTCGGCGTGGAGGGCATCCACGTCTACGTGCTCTATCCGAAGGGCAAGGTGAGCCCCATCCAGGAGTGTCAGTTCACGACGCTTGGCCAAAACATCACGGCGCTGGAGGTCGACGGCGTGTTCGACGACTGCCAGCGGCTGGTGAAGCAGGCCTTCATGGACCAGGAACTCAGGCAGAAGATGCGGCTGACGTCGGCCAACTCGATCAACGTGGCGCGCTTCCTGCCCCAGGCGTTCTATTATTTCAATGCGGTGGCGAGGCTAATGGAAAAAGGAAAAGTGAAAAGTGAAAAATTTGCTTCCGCCACACCAGCACCAGATGGGACGGCGGCAGCAAATTTTTCACTCTTCACTCTTCACTCTTCACTAAAGATCTGCGTCCCCTCGGGCAACTTCGGCAACCTCTGCGCCGCCCTCTTCGGCCATGAGATGGGGCTGCCCGTGAAGCAGTTCATCGCGGCCAACAATGCCAACGACATCTTCTATAACTACCTGCAGACGGGACGTTACGAGCCGAAGGCGTCGCGACAGACGCTGGCCAACGCCATGGACGTGGGCGACCCGTCGAACTTCGCACGCATCCTCGACCTCTACGGCGGCAGCCATGAGCGCATCACGCAGCTCATCAGCGGCGCCACCTACAGCGACGACCAGATCCGCGAGACGATGCGCCGCTGCTACGCCGAGACGGGCTACGTGCTCGACCCGCACGGCGCCTGCGGCTACCGCGCACTCGAGGAGCAACTGCGCGAGGGCGAGGTGGGCATCTTCTGCGAGACGGCCCATCCGGCGAAGTTCAAGGAGAAGGTGGACGAAATCTTAGGCATCGACATCGCGATACCCGAGCGGCTTCAGGCCTTCATGCAGGGCCGGAAGCAGAGCATCGCGATGACAAAGGATTATGAGGACTTCAGGCGTTACCTCTTGTCTGAAGCTCAATAAAGACAATCAGCAGCACAGCCGTGAGCACTGACGCTGCCAGGGCGGCAAAGGTGAGGAGGATGGTGGCCGAAAGGGCTGCTCCCACCGTGGCGCCGCCCATCAGCAAGCCGCACAACAATGGTGGCACGGCCACGGCCAGTGGCGCGTCGAGCTGCTGCAACTGCGGCAGCACGGCGGCGCGCAAACCTCGGCGTATGCTGGGCAGGAGCGACTCCACTGGCGTGGCGCCGTTAGCCAGCAGATAGCGTATGTGGCCGGCAGTGTGGAGCTTGCTGCCCTCATAGGTCGTCAGCGTCTTGCGGGCCGACACCATCAGATGGCCAATAAGCACGCCGACGACCGGCACGAACAGCCGGCCCGGCACACAGAGGACCACGCAGCCCGCCAGCACTGCGAGTCCCAACAGGAGACTCGCCGACAGGGCCACGACATGCTTCCGGGTGAATGGACGCCGGAGCGTCAGGCCTGCCGCCGCGGCAACTATAGCCACAAGCCAGGCCACATGGAGCCAGACCGAGTCAGCGCGCTGCAAGGCCCAGACATAGAGGCCGACAAAGAGCAACTGCCCCACGGCCAGCAGTCCCACACGCCCCAACTGGCGGAACGTCCTGCGGTCAATCAGCCAAAACAGGGCCGCTGCGGCCAGCACCAGCACTCCCACCAGCACGGCTCCCCACACATTCATATCAGACATCTGCAACATAATCTCACTCCGATTTTACCTCAGTAACCATTAATAAACTTGATATAATTTACAGACCCCACCCCCGACCCCTCCCCTTGAAGGGAGGGGAGTAGCTGCGCCGTCATTCCCGTCGAACAGTGCGGCAGCTACCCCCCTCCTTTGGAGGGGTCGGGGAAGGCTACTCCCCTCCCTTCAAGGGGAGGGGTCGGGGGTGGGGTCTGTATCTTTACTCATACGCCACAATTATTTTCTATCACTTAAATCTCTACGACTAAATCGGCTGCATTAATGACGGCCGACTCGTCGGTAGCCACGATGACCGTGCGGCCGCTGCGGGCCTGATCCTTCAGGTAGGGCAGCACGGCGGCTGACGGATGGTCGACGAGCAGGATGGGCCGGCCCAGCAGCACGGCCACGGCAAGGCGGCGGGCCTCGTCGGCGTCGGCACCCGTACGCCGCATCTCCTCAGCCAGGATGCCGTTGGAGATGGGCAGCTGGCGGTTGGCCCGCAGGCGGAACACATCCTGCACCGTCGGCGGCTCATAGCTGACGACCTCGCCCTCCGTCTGCAGACGGTCGGGCACGTAGCCCATCAACGGGCGCAGCAGGCCGACGGTCGTCGGCGTGAGCGGCTCGCCGTCGACACTGATGAACCCCATCTGGACCGGCTCAAGGCCCAGCATGGCCATCAGCCAGCGCGAGCGGCGCTGACGTGTCGCCCCGACGAGACAGGTCAGCTGTCGCGCCTTGGCCATCAGCGAGAGGGTGCGCTCCTCGCCGCTGAGCAGTACTTCATTGAGTTCGAGCATTGGCATAACGACGGCAAAGGTACAAAATAATTCTTAATTCATCATTCATTATCCGATTTATTTTCGTAACTTTGGCTTCGCCGAACTTACTTTTCGCTCGGAAAAAGAAATAAAAAGTACGTTTTTATTTCTTTTTCTCTCGCTTATTTCGTAACTTTGCCGCCATAATTCTATAAGAGAGACATTATGGAACGCAAAGAGATCACCTTCGACCGCTTCATACGCAGCGTCTGCGTGGCTGCCGTCGTCATCGCCGTGCTGTGGCTGCTGGGCCGACTGAGCAGCGTGCTGCTGCCTTTCTTCGTCGCATGGCTCATCAGCTACCTGCTCTTCCCGTTGGTCAAGTTCTTCCAGTACAGATGCCACATGAAGTATCGCATACTGGGCATCCTGGCCACGTTCGTCGTCGTAGGCGCCGTGCTGACCGGCGGCTTCATGCTCATTGTCCCGCCGATGATCGACGAGGGACTGCGCGTGAAGGACCTGCTGGTGGAATACGTGTCGAACGACGCCACGATGAGCAACATACCCAGCCGCGTGCAGGAATACATCCACCAGCACTTCACGGCCGAGGAGGTCAGAAAGCTAGTCACCCAGGAGGGATTCCTCGACAGCCTCAAGGAGGCCGTGCCGAAGGTGTGGGACGTCATCTCGCAGTCTATCAGCGTCGTGGGCAGCCTCCTGTCGCTGACCATGATTGTGCTCTACACGCTGTTCATCCTGCTCGACTATGAGGACATCTCGAAGGGCTGGGCCTCGCTGCTTCCGCAGTCGGTGCGCCCCTTTGCCGTTCAGCTGGTCAACGACGTGGAGGAGGGCATGAACAAATATTTCCGCGGACAGGGCGTGGTGGCCTTCTGCGTCGGCGTGCTGTTCAGCATCGGCTTCCTCATCATCGACTTCCCCATGGCCGTCGGACTCGGCATGTTCATCGGACTGCTCAACATGGTGCCCTACCTGCAGACGCTGGGCTTCATACCCACCATCTTGCTGGCCATCGTCAAGGCTGCCGACACGGGCCAGAGTTTCTGGCTCATCCTGCTGATGGCGCTGGCCGTCTTCGCCATTGTGCAGACCATTCAGGACACCTTCCTCGTGCCGAAGATCATGGGCAAGGTGACGGGCCTCAACTCGGCCATCATCCTGCTGTCGCTCAGCATTTGGGGCTCGCTGCTGGGCATGCTGGGCATGATCATCGCCCTGCCGATGACCACCCTGCTGCTGACCTACTATCAGAAATATGTCGTCAAGAAAGAGCGGGGACAACTTATCGAGCCGGCAGTGACTCCAGCAGCAGCTCCACCAGCCGGGGCAGAGCATAGCGGTCAACGTCGGCCTCGTCGACCCAGACGTAAGCCTCGGGCAGGAGAGGACGCTCCTGGGGCTCCCAAAAATAAAAATCGCACAGAATGACCCGATGTGTCAGAACGTGGCGAACGTTCTGCTTGATTAGTTGAAGATTGAAGATTGAAGATTGAAAATTATTCCAACTACCATCTTCAATCTTCAATTTTTCATTTTCAATCTTCAATCTTCCATCTTCCATCTTCAATCCTCCATCTTCAATCTTCAATCTTCCATCTTCCATCTTCAATCTTCCATCTTCAATCAGCAAAGGCTCCCACAGCCCCTGCCAGATGTCGCCGGGACCGCGGCGGCGCAGGGCGGTCTGCCCGTCGTAGCGCACATAGACGTAGGTCATGCGCCGCTCCTGAACCTTCAGTCGCTTCAGTTTCACAGGCAGCTGCCCCACACTGCCCTCGGCCAGCGCCAGGCACGACGCGGCCAGCGGACAATCGTCACAGCGGGCCGACTGCGGCGTGCAGACCATGGCGCCAAGATCCATCAGCGCCTGATTGTAGGCCGAGGCTTCATGCTCGGGCAACAGGCTCTGCGCCAGCGTGGCGAACTCGTGCTTGCCCTGCGTAGAGTTGATGGGGGTGTCGATGGCAAAATGACGGCTCAGCACACGATAGACATTGCCGTCGACCACAGCCACAGGCAGGTTGAAGGCTATTGAGCCGATGGCCGCAGCGGTGTAGTCGCCGACGCCCTTCAGCCGTCGGATCTCTTCATAAGTGTTGGGGAATCCGCCCATCGCCACAATCTGACGGGCGGCAAAGTGAAGGTTGCGGGCCCGGCTGTAATAGCCCAGGCCCTGCCACTCGCGCAGCACCTCGTCCTCAGTGGCCGCAGCCAGGTCGCTGACGGTGGGCCAGCGGCGCATGAACCGCAGCCAGTAGTCCCATCCCTGCCTGACCTGCGTCTGCTGCAGGATGACCTCCGAGAGCCACACGGCATAGGGGTCGCGGGTCTTGCGCCAAGGCAGGTCGCGTCCGTTCTCGCGAAACCATCTGAGCAGTGCTGCGGCAAAGAAGAGGCGATCGTCTGTCATGGGGGCATGCGTTGTGATGAGGATGACGCTTCAGATGGGAGGATTATCGCGTCAGCGAGAACTTGAGCGACAGACCGAAGTCGCGCGTCGTCGTGGGATAGCTCGACGAGGAGAGCAACGGGGTGTTGGTCTGGCGGTCGTAGTAGGCCGTCAGGGTGAGGAACCGCGACAGCGTGTAGTCGGCCGAGAACGAAATCTTGAGGGCCTGGTTGCCGCTGGAGGCCGAGGAGACGCCGCTGGCGATGTCGCGGGTGATGGCAGCCTGCTTGCGCAGCGAGATGTCGAGGCGCATGTTCAGGTCGTGGTTGACGCCGCCACGAGAGTTGCTTCGGGTGTTCGTGGTCTTCTTGCTGTCGTCTTCCTCGGAGCCCTTCTTCTTGCCCGACTTCACCTTGCGATGGCTGTTGCCGGAGCCGAAGAGGTTGAAGTTCGAGATCTTATAGCCCAGTCCGATGACCCAGTCCTTCGACTTCGACTCGTTGATCTGGACGGAGGTCATCGAGAGGTTGAGCGCACGCGAGGTCTTATACTCCAGTTTCAGCGTCAGGTTGTTCTGCAACGTCATGTCGATGCCGAGCAGGGGCGAGAACGACTCCTCGATGCTGACGGTCGAGATGTTATAGATGCTCGAGGGCGTCAGTGAGCCATCGGCTGCCTGGACGTAGCCCAGGTCGCCCATGTACTCCTGCCACGAGCTAAAGCTGGCGTAAGAGCCGACGCGATAGATCGACTTGTAGGCATGGTTGAGGTTGACCGACTTGAAGCGGTCGCGCAGGAAGGTCAGCTTGCCCAGGCCGCCATAGCGCACGGTCCAGTTGGGCAGCAGGCGTGTGAGTGCGGGGAAGATGTCGAGCGACGAGCCGCTGCCCACGGTATAGGTGGAAAGGAATGCCGGAATGAGCACGTCAGCGCTGTAGGGGTCGACGGCATTGGCCTTCACCGTCGAGCCGGCATAACGGGCCTCGACACGGTCGCGGATGGAGTTGACCTTGCCACAGAACTCGTTGAACGACTTGGAGTAGTAGCCGTTGTTAGCATTACCCATGCCCTCGAGGGCGCTGCGGATGGAGATGGTGGTCATGGTGAATGAACCGCTGTGGGTGGTGGGCGAACCGGCATACATGAACTGGATGCTCTTGGCGCGGTTGACGGTACGAGTGGCCGAGAGGTCGATCTTCAGGTCGCGGACGGGCTCCAGGGTGGCACGTATTTGCAGGTCCTCGGTGGCATTTGTCGTCGAGGGCGTGGCGACACTTTCGTTAGAGAGCAGCCAGCCGCGGTAGCGGGCCTTGTCGATGTAGCTGTCGCCCGTCAGGCCGAAAGCGAAGTCCAATCCTGGCGAGAGCAGTCCGTCGGCGGAGCGCTGTCCGAACATGTCGCCTACGGTGGGCATAAAGCCCGGCAAGGCCATGGCATACTGATTGCGATAGCTCACGTTGACCGTGCGGAGCATCATCAGGAAGCGGGCCACCTGCTGCGCGGGGTTGTACCACCACTGATTGTCGAGCGGCTCCTTCGCCGTGACATTGATCTTCAGCTGCAAGGCCTCGGAGGCGACCTCCTTGGTCTTGGAGACGTCACCCTTGCCCTTGCGCTTCCCTTTCTTGTCCTTGGCAGGCTGGTCGGCCGCTGCGAGGCTGTCCGTCGGCGTGGCGTCGGCCTCCGTGGCCGTGGTGTCGGCAGGAGCGGTATCGGTCGGGGCAACGCTGGCAAAGAGATCCTTCGGTGCCCACACCTTTATCTTGTTCTCGTCAACGGCCTTCCACTTCACGGGCACGGTCTTACCGTCCTTGTTCTTGGCCGTCACGATGAGGCGCTTCGTCTTCTTGCCATGCTGGACGATGACGCTGGAGTCACGTTGCAGCGAGACCTCCTTCTGGAACGAATTCTTGTTCTTCGGCAGTTGCTTGGCGTCAGCCTTCAGTCCGTCCGCCTTGAGGTCGTCGCCCTTCTCACCGGCCTTCTTGGCCAATGCCTTCTGAGCCGTAGTACGCTTGTTGTCAGCTTTCTTCGAAGGCTGCTTCTTGAACCGGTCGTTGGTATTCTTGAGGAAGGGGATGTGGTTGTAGAGCGACTCCATGTTGAGGGAGCCGTTGAGGTTGAGGTTGCGGTTGTTCTGGATTGTATTGCCGAGCGAGGTGCCGTCGTCGAGCTGCGTACCGCGAAGCCATGAGTAGGTGGCATCGTAGGACGCGTCAGCCTTGATCCAATCGAAGATGGGGAGCTTGTCGAGGGGCAACTGATAGGAAGCCTTGAACGCCTGCTGATAGTCGAGGGGCACGCCCCATCCGCGGACGCTCTGCCAGACGGAGTCCTTCCATGCCTGATAATGGTCGGCATAGAGGTCCTTGTTGATGGGCGTATAGGGCTCCTCAATCTCCGCATGCGTGGCCGACTGGAAGTTCATGTGCAGGTTCTTCGTGAGGTCCCAACGGATGGAGAAGTCACGATTCCAGAGGAACTGCTCTGAGAACGACAGCGGCAGGTTGGGGTTCTCGGTGTTCTCGAGGTCGCGCTCCTGCAGCTCATAGTAGTTGCGCGAGAGCTCCGAGTTGAACGTGATGTTCTGCGGCAGATAGTTCAGTCCGATGGCCTTTGGCAGTTGCATCCACTTCGACTTTGACTTCGACTTCTTCCAGGGCTCCCAGGTCTTGTAGACAGGCGAATAGCTGTAGTTGAGCGAGCCGCGCCACTGGTCCTCGGTCTCCCAAATAGTGGTCTCGCCGGTGGTCTTGGTGTGTGAGTGGCTGTAGCTGAGTCCGAAGTTGGCGGGGTCGATAGGCAGCGGGAAGCGCTTGTTCTTGATGCCGACGCGGGCATTCGAGATAGAGAAGTTGCGCGTGGTGTGCTTCGTGACGGCTATCGACTCGATGGAGTCGCGCTCGCGCTTGTTGGCTGCCGACTCGAGCGCTTCGTCGAGCTCCATGTCGGTGTCCAGGGGGTTATACTTGGGACTAATGTCCTCCTTCGTGTAGGAATAGTAGAGGGGCGCCGACACCTTGGCTTTCTCCGGGAAGAGTTTGCCAAGTTCGAAGTTGGCGGTCACGGAGTAGCTCTTCTCCGTGTCCGTGGAGCGCTGCATGACGCTCTCCTCAAGGCCTCCGAAGCCGTCGGTGACGTAGCGGCCGGTCAGGTTAACCGATCCAAAGTCGCTCAGCTGCACGTTCATGGCGCCGCTGGCTGCCCAACCGCCCTCGTTGACGGCATCCTTGAGTCGGAGCTCGTTGACCCACACCTCACCCGACTTGAGCGAGTTGGTCAGGTTGCGCACACCGACGATCATGGTCTTCACCTCGCCGAGCGACGGGTTGCCCACGACGGTGATCTTGTTGTTGGGCTTGTCAGGATCGTAGTCGGTGAAGATGTCGGTATAGCTGACCTGTCCGGCGGCGCGTGCCATGTTGCGCTCACGCTTCAGGTTCGTGAAGACGCTCAGGTCGATGTCGAGCATGTTCTCCTGCGGCCACACCAGCGGACGGTCGGAGGGCACATTCCACCGATAGGTGCCGTCGGGCGTCAGCTTCAGGGGGATGAGATATTCGTAGTAGTTGCTCTTGTAGTCGCTTCCCAAGCGGATGAAGACGGCCAGCTGGTTGTCCTCGAGCTGCGTGTTGTTGGGCACGAGGTGGTTGGCATGGACGAACATCTGCAGGCGACGGTAGCGGCGGAGGTCGAGGTTGGTGTTCTTATAGACCGCCTTCGACTCGTTCTGCGACAAGTTCTTCACCGTCAGGCAGAGCGCCTGCTCATTATTCTCGGTGAGCTGGGGCTGCGAGGGGTCGGTGGCACGGCTGATGCCCGGGGGCAGCACGTAGGCCACGGGCTGGCGCTCGGTGTTCTCCTCGACGTTGACGGCACTCATCTCGAGCACGCCCGTCTCAGCGCCGGCCGAGGTCTGGAGGTTCTGCTTATACTGGCGCCACTCGCCGCGCACGAGGTCGAGCGATCCGAAGCGCAGCACGATGGGCTGCTCGAATCCGGTGAGGAACATGCGCATGAAGCGGATGGAGGTGAAGTCGTTGATGGCGCCCACCTTCTGCTCATACTCGGCGAGCGGGATGCGATACTGATACCAACGGACGGTGAGCGAGTCGCCGTTGCGCAGCTTGGCATTATAGTCGCGATGGTCGACGATGTAGGAGTCTTCCGACTTCATGCCGCGGTTGTAGGCCTGCAGCTCGTCGTCGCTGATGGGGATGCGATACTGATAGTAGCGCTCATACTCGTTGAGCGTATAGTCCTGGTTGATGTCCTCCACGTCGGGACCGGTCTTGTAGCTGCTGTCGTAGCCCTCGGTCTGGTTGTCGGACGCCGGCGAGTTGCCCTGCGGGTTGTTGATGCGCTTGTAGCGGTCCATGATGGAGCGCCGCTCGCGGTCGAAGTCGGTGCCGCGGAAGTAGTGGTAGTCGTCGCCGGCAGGGTCCTGGCGCCAGGCCTCGATGAGCGAGTCGTTCTGCACGACGGCGCTGACGGCGTTGAGCCATTCGCTGTAGGCGCCGAACGAGCGCTCCTCCTCGTCGGTCAGACCGTTCAGTCCGACGTCCTGCAACTGTCGCGAGCCGCTGGTCGTGGCGAAGGCATAGGTCTGCGTGGCCTGCACGGGAATCTTGCCCCACTGTGTCTGCTCGAACGAAGAGGTGCCGTCGACAGGCATGCCGCTCTCATAGAACTTCTTGCCGTCGCGGAGCACGTCCTCACTGACCTCACCCAGGTTGATGTACAGCTCGCCGCTGTGCTGCGAGGCGGTGCCGTCCTTACGCGTATATATATAAGGATCGAGCATCCAGAACTCCACGTACTCGATGTTGGCCTGCTCGAAGTCGGTCGTCTCCAGCTTGCGCATCATGCCGCCCCAGCGGCTGGCCGGATTCTTCAGCGTGCCGTCAGGATTGAAGTCGAGCGTCAGGTTGTAGGGGCCGCGCTCCTGCGGATAGTAAGCCAGGTTGAGCACGGGCAGGGTCGACGTGGCGCCGTTGTAGGTCGACTGGTCGCGGTTGGGATAGAGCTCCTTGACGTAGACCTCGCGGACGTAGTGGTTCGACAGCTGATCCAGGTCGCTCTTGATGTGGGCCGGCGTGAGGCTCGACGAGCGGCGGGTGAAGATGGGGTCGACGTTATACCATGCCAGCAGGGCTCGCCCATAGCCGGAGGCTACCGTCTCCTTGTCGTCGTGGCCGGGGAACATCGTGGGCACGCTCGACAGCACCCATGCCTTCGGGTCGCTAACGTCGAGCAGGTTCTTCGTGTTCTCGAAGTCGTCCAGATAGGAGGCATTGTCCTGCGTGCCGTGGCTCTTGCCGGCAATGAGCTGGGCAAACTCGCCCGAGAACGTGATCTGCGAGGGCTGCGTGCAGTGCAGCAGGGGCAGGCGGTCGAGCAGGTTGGTCAGCCACTGCGACTCCTGCTTCCAGTTCATGTTGAGTCCCCAGATGGTGTTGTTCAGCGGCTCCTCGCCCATGGCCACCTTGGTAACGAGGGCCTGCTCCTGCAGGTGGAGCAGGGTGCCGCCGAGCGAGAAGTTCTTCGTGAAGTCATACTGCCAGTTCATGCCGAGCATCGTCTTGCGCTGCATGCCGTAGTCGTTGTTCGACTCCAGCGAGACGTTGACGTTGGTGCCCGCGTCGATGATGCTCTGGTTGAGGATGGTCACCTCGCCGGCCGAATAGTCGACGGAGTAGTCGGAGCCCTCCTGGAGCGTGACGCCGCCGGCGGTGACGACGACGGAGCCCTGCGGCACGTTGTAGGCGCCGAGGGAGATGACGTTGGCGGCGGTGCCCTTGTATTGTCCGGTCAGGATGAACTTATCCTTCTCTGCGTTCTGCTTGGCCACGGTCTTGGTCGAGTCATAGAGCTGGTCGAAGCAATACTTGTCGGCCAGCTGGCCCATGCCTTTCTGCTCGAGATAGCGGCGCAGATAGTCGCCGAAGGGTTCGGCCGAAGGCAGGAAGATGCGGCCGTTGGTGACGGTGTAGCCCTGGACGAAGTCGAACTGTCCGTTGGCGTGGGGCTTCATGTTGGCGTCGAGGCGGTCCAGCCCCATCACCTTGAGCAGCGTCGTCGACTTGAGCTGCTCTTCGGGCAGGTAGGTCAGATAGGTGCCGGTGGTGTCGCTCTGGTACTTGATGTCCATGCGGAACTTCTCCTTCTCGACCGTCGAGGCCAGGTAGTAGACGTTCTTCATCATCAGGTCCCAGTTGCCCTGCGAGGGGCTGCTCGACGTGTTCTTCAGCGACTTGACGAAGAGGCACTTCTGCGTCTGGGTGACGTCGGTGGAGAACTCGCCCACCTGATAGGTCTGCCCGCCGTAGGTATATTCGAAGGCGACGGCCAGCACCTGGTCGGTCTGCAGGCCGGTCTTCAGCGAGACGTAGCCCAGGGCCGTGTTGACCGTATATTCCGACGAGGTGAGCAGACGGGCGCTCGACAGCTTCTCATAGTCAGTGCCGCCCGTGAGCCACGTCAGCTGCTCCAGTCGGGTGGTCACCTGGTCGATGGAGCGCGCCGAGTCGACCACGCTGATAATCGTCGAGTAGACATCGTTGGCCAGATTGGCGGGCACCGCCATGCCCGTGGTGCTCCATCGCGGGTTGCTCAGCCGCTGGTTCTCGCCCATGTCGGTCAGTGCGACGATGTTGCGCGTGTTCGACGTTGTTCCCGTCTTGTTCGTCACCCATATCTCGACGCGGTTGATCTTGATGCCCGTCGTCATGTTGGGCAGGGTCTGCATGGCCCGGTCGTAGAGGTTGCGGAAGTAGTGGGAGAGGAAGAAGTGGCGGTTCTCCTCGTAGTCAGCCACGTCGATCTCGAAGGGAGTGGTCTGCGTGCCGCCCTTGGAGGAGACGCTCTTCGACGTCGACTTCTTCTGCGACAAGACCGTCTGCAGCTTCAGCTTGCCGAACTGCCAGTCGGTGCGCAGGCCAAAGAGCGACGTGGCGCCATGGACGAGCGAGTTGTTCGAGGGGAACGAGACGTTGCCGGCCTCGACGAGCTTGATGATCTCGTCCTCCTTGCCCTCATATTTCAGTTTGAGGTTCTTCGTGTCGAAGTCGAAGGTGGCGTCGGTGTTGTAGTTGAGGTTCATGTTCACCTTGTCGCCCACCTTACCGTTGACGCTCAGGTTGATCTTCTCGTCGAAGTCGAAGGCCGTCGTCTTGCGGTTGCGGATGGGCAGCGAGGGGTTGTCGATGTTCTTCAGCGTGGCGCCCATCTTCAGCTCGGCCGTGCCCTGCGTCTTCACGCGGACGCCGCCCGGGCCGAAGATCTTCTCGGCCGGGCCGAGGTCGAAGTGCATGTCGGTGAAGTCGAACTTGTTCTCGCCCTTCGCCTTGACGTTCTCGGCGTCCTTCTGGCGGAAGAACTGCTGGCGGGCGCGCCGTTCGCTCCACTTCATGTATTCCTCGGGCGTCATCACGATGGGCGCGTTCAGATAGGAGTCGCCGATCTTAGAGCCGATATAATAGAGTCCGAGCGAGTCGTTGTACTCCACCTCCTGCTTGATATTCTCAGGCATGTGCAGGTCGAGCGCGCTCGAGTCGAGGTCCTCCACCAGCATGGGCGCCGTCGGCTGGATGCGCCAGCGGGCGTCGAGCAGCGAGTCGGGGATGACGTCGTCGTCGGCCACGGTGAGGGCCTTCGGCTGGGCCTTGGGGGCCGGACGCTTGACCTTGGCGGTGTCCGTCGGCTGGGCCTGACGCTGCGCCGACGTGCCGCTGCGGGGCAATGCAGCCCTCTGGCCGGCCCTGCGCGGATCGACCTGCGCCATCGTCGTGAGCGCCACGATGGCTATCAGCATGAATAATATGTAGACGACTCGCTTCATTAACCTTCCCAGTCTACTTGATTTGCTTCAGCGCCAGCTTCACCACCTGCTCTACGGGCAGCGTGGGCTCAGCCTGCAGGATCTGGATGACCACCTTCTGCGTCGGAGCCGGCGCGAAGCCCAGCATCGTCAGGGCGGCGACGGCCTCGTCGCGCACGGCCGTGTCGACAGGCGCCTGGACGCTACCGCCGGCCGGTATCTCGTCGGCGATGCCCAGGGCCACGATCTTGTCCCTCAGGTCGACGATGATGCGCTGGGCCGTCATCTTGCCGATGCCCTTGATGCTCTGCATCAGCTTTGCGTTGCCCGTCGAGATGACGTTGCACAGCTCGCCGACCGTCATCGACGAGAGCATCATGCGCGCCGTGTTCGTGCCCACGCCGCTGACGGTGATGAGCAGTTCGAACATCTCGCGTTCCTTTTTATTATAGAAGCCATAGAGCACATGGGCATCCTCACGAATGGCTTCGTAGACATAGAGCTTGACCTCGCGTTTGCCCTGAACGGCGCTATAAGTGTTGAGCGAGATATTCAGTCCGTAGCCCACCCCGGCCGCTTCAATCGTAGCCAAGGCGGGAGTAAGCTCGGTCAGCTCGCCCCTGATATATTCTATCATAATTGTTTATCTCCTAAAATGTATATATACAAATAAAATAACGCCGACAATCCGTGATTATTATGTCGGCGCAGAAAAAAAGCGAAGACAGGGGACAAAACGGGCGGCTCTGGGCCCGCAATCCCTCGCCCGAGTTGGGTGGGAGCGGCTGGAGAACTATTCGACGGAGTGGGAAGTTACAGACCCCACCCCCAACCCCTCCCCTTGAAGGGAGGGGAGCGGCTGGCGCGCTGCTCGACGGGGAGGGTGGATAGCGCAACGGATCTAAATTGAAGGAAAGGGGGACTGGCCGCCTGCGCACTTCTATAGGCATGACGGCGCCAGCAGCTCCCCTCCCCTCCGAGGGGAGGGGTCGGGGGTGGGGTCCCTAACTTCAACCCTGAATCTCATGTCCTATGCGGACAATCTCTGCGACGATGCCATCGACGTTTGCCCACACCTGCTCGTTGCGAAACCTGATGACCCTGATGCCCTGCTCGCCGAGGAATGCCGTCCGCCGCTCGTCGTACTCAAAGCGGTAGTCGTGCGAACTGCCGTCCAGTTCGACACATAGCCGCAACTCAGGACAATAGAAGTCGAGCACATACGGCCCGATGCCCTGCTGGCGGCGAAACTTATACCCCCCGGCCCCGCGTCCCCGCAAAGCCTGCCACAGTGCGACCTCGGCTGGTGTCATCTGATGGCGCAGCGACTTCCGGATGTCCTTATGCTGCTGGTCGTTTGCCTTTGCAGTAGTGTAATGCATAGTTTTAATTGATGGAGATAATTAATTGAAACAGGTGGTGGGAAGTTACCGACCCCACCCCCGCCCCCTCCCCTTGCAGGGGCGGGGAGCGGCTGGCGCACTGCTCGACGGAGTAGGAAGTCACTAACCCCACCCCCGACCCCTCCCCTTGCAAGGGAGGGGAGCGGCTGGCGCACTGCTCGACGGAGTGGTAAGTTACCGACCCCACCCCCGACCCCTCCCCTTGCAGGGGCGGGGAGCGGCTGGCGCACTGCTCGACGGGAAGGAAAGTCACCGACCCCACCCCCAACCCCTCCCCTGCAAGGGAGGGGAGCGGCTGGCGCCGTCATTTGCGGCGAGCAGGGCGGGAGGCGCCGCTCACTGGCGGCCGGCGTCGGTGCTGAGCATATAAACCTTGGCGCTCTTGCGGCCGCGGGCCGTGATGCCTGAGGAGGAATCCTGGCTGAGACGGCAGAGCTCGCGCGAGGCGGTGGTGTAGCTCAGGCCGACGAGGCGGGCGTAGTCGGCAGTGTGCATGATGGTGTGCTCGCGGAGGAACTGGCAGGCCATGGCGATGCGCTCCTGCTCGGTGTAGGGCGAGCGGCGCAGGCGGCTGCTGGCGCCGCGCTCCAGGCGGCAGTGGTCGTCGACCTGCGAGACGAGCTCCTTGTCGGCGCGGTAGTTGACGCCGTTGACGCGCAGTGCGAAGGCGTTGTGGGAGGGCTGGCCGGCCTCGAAGCTGTCCTGATCCATGTCGGGACGGACGCCGAGGCGCGGGGTGAACGTGCCCAGCCCTTCGATCGTGACGGAATAGCCCTGGGCCAGGGTCAGTGCCAGCTCGCGGCCGACGTGGGCCAAGGCGCCCACGAGGGTGCTCCGCTGGAAGCCGCCGTGCTGTATGCAGCGCTCGATGAATTCATGATAGTCTACGTTGCGTGTGATTTCCATTTTGTAGTAGGCCTGCGACTGGCCGGTGCCGTTCATGTCGGCCATTTCCCGCTTGATATACTTTGCCATAGGTTGTAATGTTTAAAATTGTTGGTTAGAGACTGCAAAGTTACGAAAAAGATTGGAAATAACTATAACCAAGGCTTGAAAATATATTTCCAAGCCATGAAAATTTATTTTCAAGCCTTGAAAATAGTTTTTCACGTCGTGAAAATAGTTACGGGAAATGCTCCGGATGAAAAAAGAAAGCCGTTTTTCTTTGTATTTCGCCCGACTTTTCGTAACTTTGCCCCCGAATTAAAGACTGACAAGAACAAAATAGGCTTTATACATTATTAAAAAGGTAAAAAGAAAGATGAAGAAGATCAGAGCAGCCGTAGTAGGCTACGGCAACATCGGACGCTACACCGTCGAGGCGCTTCAGGCAGCCCCCGACTTCGAGATTGCTGGCATCGTAAGGCGCAACGGCGCCGAGAACCGCCCCCAGGAACTGGCCGGACTGGAGATTGTGAAGGACATCCGAGAGCTGAAGGATGTCGACGTGGCGATCCTCTGCACGCCGACGCGCTCGTGCGAGGAGTATGCCCGCCAGATTGTGCCGCTGGGCATCAACACGGTCGACTCGTTCGATATCCACACGCAGATCCGCGGCTATCGCGAGCGCCAGATGGAACTGAACAAGGAGACGAAGACCGTCAGCGTCATCGCTGCCGGATGGGACCCGGGCTCAGACAGCATCGTGCGCACGCTGATGCAGAGCCTGGCGCCTAAGGGACTGAGCTACACCAACTTCGGCCCCGGTATGTCGATGGGCCACAGCGTCTGCGTGCGCTCGAAGGCTGGCGTCAAGGACGCCCTGTCGATGACCATCCCCAAGGGCGAGGGCATCCATCGCCGCATGGTCTACGTCGAGCTGGAGGAGGGCGCACGGCTGGAGGATGTGGCCGCTGCCGTGAAGGCCGACCCCTACTTCGCCTCTGACGAGACGCACGTGTTCCAGGTGGAGAGCGTCGACGACGTGCGCGACATGGGCCACGGCGTCAACCTGGTGCGCAAGGGCGTCTCGGGACTGACGCAGAACCAGCGCTTCGAGTTCAACATGCAGATCAACAACCCGGCCCTGACGGCTCAGGTGCTGGTCAACGTGGCACGCGCCTCACTGCGCCAGCAGCCCGGTTGCTACACGATGATCGAGCTGCCCGTGATCGACATGCTGCCCGGCGAGCGGGCCGATATCATTGAGCACCTGGTGTGAAGCCGGTGGTTCAAGATGAAAGATGAAAGGTGAAAAATGAAAAATATGATTAGACTTTTTGCCGCATGGCTACAGACCATTTGCTCAAGCAAAGGTCTCGGAAACAGGGTGCGCCCTGTGCTAATCATATTTTTCATCTTTCATCTTTCATCTTTCACCTCCATTGCGCAGACGGCCGACAACTACCGCAGCACGCTGCGCAACCGCAACGTGAGGATTGCGGAGACCAACCTGCCCATCGTGTTCATCAACGTGGGCGGACGCATGATCCTGCGCGACAGCTATATCCTGGGGCGCATCAAGATCATACACAACGGCGACGGAGCCGTGAACTATGGCGACACCGTCAGCCATCCCGGACAGAAGGTCGACTACGAGGGATTCATCGCCCTGAAGTATCGCGGCAACTCGTCGTTCGACCAGTCGAACAAGAAGCCGATGACCTTCCGCACACTCGAGACGAACATGCTGCCCGACTACGGCGGGGCGAAGAAGAAGGTGAGCCTGCTGGGCATGGCGAAGGACAACAAGTGGGGATTCATCGCCCCATGGTGCGACGAGGTGATGTTTCGCGACGTGCTGTCGTTCGAGCTCGCACGGCCCTGGATGCCGTGGGTGCCGGCGGCCCGCATGTGCGAGGTGTTCCTCGACGGCACCTACTACGGCGTCTATGCGCTGTGCGAACTGGTGTCGAAGGGCAAGCACCGCCTCGACCTGGACGACCCCACGCTCGACGCCGAGGGCAACATCGTGGCCGACTGGCACGTCAGCGTCGACCATGGCTACGACCCCTACTTCGCCTCGGAGCATCATCCGTGGCAATCACTAGACGGCAATCAGACGGCCTGGCACTACACTATTAAATATGAATACGGCGACCCCGACGACGACGAGTTCTGGCAGTTGCCCGAGGGCTCGCGCGAGGCACTGGCAGCCGACGTTGAGCGCATGGAGGCATCGTTCCTGGGCGACGACTGGCTCGACCCTGACCGCGGCTACCGCAGCCAGATCGACCCGCTCTCATTCGTCGACTATGCACTGGCCACGGAGCTGTCGATGAACATCGACGGCTACCGGCTGTCGACCCACCTCTACCGCCACAGCCAGCAGCGGGCCGACGCCGAGGGCATCGACCCGCGATGGAAGCTGACGCTGTGGGACTTCAACATCGCATGGGGCAACGCCAACTATTACGACGGCGATCGCACGGACCGTTGGCAATACCTCTTCAACCAGAACTTCACGTGGGACGACTGCCCCGTGCCCTTCTACTGGTATCGGCTGCTGCAGGATCCCGACTATGTCAGCATGCTGCAGGAGCGATGGCAGCTCTACCGCCAGACCAACCACAGCGACGAGGCCCTCATGGCCACCGTCGACTCGCTGGCCTCGCTGCTCACCAGCCACGGCGCCGCCAGCCGCAACGAGCAGGCGTGGGGCATCTTCTCAAGAAGCAACATCTGGCCCATACCTTACTATGCCTCGAGCTATGACGACGCGCTGAGCTATCTGAAAGACTGGATCGCCATGCGGCTGCAATTCCTCGACAAGCACCTGCTGCCGCCACGCGACATCCAGACCGTGCCCGTCGACATCGCGAGCGGACTGACGGACGACATCGTGGCTGAAAACCTGCCGGCCGTCAACTTCACGTCGACGGGCATCGACGGCTCCGACCGCACATTCTATGCTGAGCAGTTGCGCAGCAGCGGCGGACTGCCCACCAGCCGCCATATCACCACGGCTCGCGAGGGCGTCAGCTATCAGCTGGCCCCCTACAACGCTGCTAATGCCCTGACGATGAAGAACATCGGCAGCAGCGGCACCATCTCTTTCAGCCAGCCCGTCGCGACGAGCGAGATCTTCATCCTGGCCACCAGCGGCAACGGCGCCGCACGGCTCAGCATCCAGCTCAACTATGACGACGGGCGCAGCGTCAACGCCGGCTCCTACGACGTGCGCGACTGGTCGGTGCGCCAGCCGCAGGGCGACGAGGCCGTCACGCGGCTGGGCAACATCGTGCGCGGCAGCGACCAATACAGCCAGGACAACCACTACTGTCTGTTCGACTTCTCGGTGCCGGTCAACGCTGAGCGCCGGCTGGCGTCCGTCACGTTCACCTCGGCCAACTCGGCCTACGCATCGGTCATGGCCGTCTCCCGCCTGGCCGACGACAGCCAGGGCATCGACTTCGCCCTGCGCCCGGCTCCCCTTGCCCCGTCTGCAGTCTATCAGCTGGACGGACGCCGCCTCAGCGGCACCAGCGGCAAGGGCATAAAAATTGTGCGCCATGCCGACGGCACGACGCACAAAATCCTCAAATAAATCTTTCTTATTGCTCTGCGGCGGCGAGGACTATCTCGCTGAGCGTGGGATGGATATGAACCATCTGACGCAGCTGGGCGACGGTGGTCTGGCGGCACATCAGGGCGCTGACCTCCTGCACCATGTCGGCAGCATGGGCGCCGAAGACATGGCAGCCAAGGATGCGGCCGGCATTGGGCTCGCTCAGCAACTTGAGCATGCCCTCGGGCTCGTTCATGGCCAGGGCCTTGCCGTTGGCACGATGGAACGCCTTGCGACACTCATAGTCGGCGCCCTCGGCCTTCAGCTGGTCCTCAGTCTTGCCCACACAGGCTGCCTCGGGGTTGGTGAAGATGGCGGCGGGCATGATTTCCAAGTGAGAGGTGAGAGGTGAGAGGTGGGAGGTGTCGGCTGACTGTTGGCGCTCCAGGATGTAGTCAACGACGCGCAGGCCCTGCATCTCTGCCGCATGGGCCAACATCTGGCGACCGTTGACGTCGCCGATGGCGAAGATGCCGGGGACGGTGGTCTCGTAGTTGTCGTCGACCTTGATGCCCGTGCGGGCGTCGTAGTCGAAGCCGGCATTCTGGAAGTGGTCGAAGACGCGCGGGGCACGGCCCACGGCCATGAGCACCTCCTCGGCCTGGACGGTCTCCTCCTTGCCTTTCTTGTTCATGAACGTGACGCCCTCGGGGGTGATGGCCGTCACGCCGCACTGCAGGTTGAACGTGACGCCGCGCTTCTCGAGCACCTTGCGCAGGCGCTTGGCGATGTCGCTGTCGAGAGCCGGCAGACATTCCTTGAGGAACTCGACGACGGTCACCTCAGTGCCGAAGGCGGAGAAGATGCTGGCGAACTCCATGCCGATGACGCCGGCGCCGATGATGCAGAGGCTCCGGGGGCAGTGGTCGATGCTGAGCAGGTCGGAACTGTCGAGCACGGGGCGCGAGGCGGGCTCCTTCAGCCGCAGCTGCTTCGAGACGCTGCCCGTGGCCACGATAATGGCCGGGGCGGTGTATTCGGTCTCGTTTGTTGCGATGTCATCGCAACAGACCGCACGGACGGTGTGGGCGTCGACGAAGCGGGCCTCAGCGCGGACGACGGTGATGCCAGGATGAGAGAGCAGCGTGTCGATGCCCGCGCGGAGCTGGGTGAGCACCTCGTTCTTGCGGGCAATGACCTGGGGGAAGTTGAAGTCGTAGCTGAGGTTGTCGAGTCCGAAGAGCGCGCTCTCCTTGAGGGTTTGGACGATCTCGGCATTGCGGGCCATCGCCTTGGTGGGGATGCAGCCCTCGTTGAGGCACGTGCCGCCCACCTGGGCCTGCTCAAAGACGACCACCTTCAGGCCGTGCTGTGCGGCATGAGCAGCGGCGCGGTAGCCTCCAGGCCCCGCGCCGATGATGATAAGATCCGTTTGAATAGACATAATAAGGCGTTTATTTCAAAGACACAGTAACAAAATAACAGAGTAACACATCATTTCACTTGCCATTATGCTGTTTACTATTTTGTTATTATGTTACTGTGTCTTAAAAACATTTACTCTGTATCTGCAACGAGCTGGCGCCACGTGACCACAGGATGCTTGGCGGCCAGCACGTCGTCGACGCGGCCGATGGGCGTCGTGTGGGGGGCCGACTTCACCTCGTCGGGGTTTGTCTTGGCCTCCTCGGCAATCTGGCGCATCACCTGGATGAAGCCGTCGATGGTCTCCTTCGACTCGTTCTCGGTGGGCTCAATCATGAGGCTCTCGTGGAACAGCAGGGGGAAGTAGATGGTGGGAGCATGGTAGCCATAGTCGAGCAGACGCTTGGCCACGTCCATCGTGGTGACACCCGTCGACTTGTCCTTCAGGCCGTCGAAGACGAACTCGTGCTTGCAGAGGCCGTCGATGGGCAGCTCGTAGACATCCTTGAGCGACTCCTTGATGTAGTTGGCATTGAGCGTGGCGAGCGGCCCCACGAGCTTGATGTTCTCGCGACCGAGCGTCAGGATATAGGTGAGGGCGCGCATCTCGACGGCGAAGTTGCCGTGGTAGGGCGAGACCATGGGGAAGCAGTCCTCCAGACCCTTGCGCACACCGACGGGGCCGGCACCGGGTCCGCCGCCGCCGTGAGGCGTCGAGAACGTCTTGTGCAGGTTGATGTGCATCACGTCGAAGCCCATGTCGCCCGGACGGGCAGCGCCGAGCATCGGGTTGAGGTTGGCACCGTCGTAATACATCAGTCCGCCAGCCTCGTGCACCATCTTCTCGATCGTGGGAATCTGCTTCTCAAACAGTCCGAGCGTGTTGGGATTGGTCATCATCATGGCAGCAATCTCAGGGCCGTGCTGGGCCAGGAGCTCGTGCAGGGCGTCGACGTCGACGGTGCCGTCGCTGAGCGACTTCACCTCAATGATGTCGAGACCGCAGACGGCAGCCGAGGCGGGGTTGGTGCCGTGGGCCGAGTCGGGCACGATGACGAGCCGGCGGGCCATGTCGCCACGATTCTCGTGATACTTCTTGATGACCATCAGGCCCGTCAGCTCACCATGTGCTCCTGCAAAGGGCTTCAGGGTGAAGGCATAGAGGCCGGTCAGCTCGCACAGCTGCTTGCAGAGCATCGCGCAGACGGCCTCAGCGCCGCGGGTCGTCTCGGCGGGCTGCAGGGGGTGCAGGGCCGAGAACTGCGGCAGGGCAGCCATCTCCTCGTTGATCTTCGGGTTATACTTCATCGTGCACGACCCGAGCGGATAGAAGCCGTTGTCGACACCGAAGTTGTTGGCCGAGAGATTCGTATAATGACGCACGACGGTCATCTCGTCGCACTCCGGCAGCCGGGCGTCCTCCTTGCGGCGCATGGAGGCAGGCACCTCATAGTTGCCGAAGCGATTCTTAGGCAGCGAATAACCGCGGCGTCCCTCCTGTGATAGTTCGAATATCAGGTTTCCGTATAGCTTGTTGTTCATTGTTTTTCTTCTTATTTTGCTGCGTTGGCAACGCAGCATACTGGGACATTGGGGTTATCTTAGATGAGCGAGATGAGACGGTCGACTTCCTCCTTGGTTCGCTTCTCAGTGACGGCGAACATGATCTGGTCGTCGGCCACCTTGACGCCGCCGAAGATGCCGTTCTCGACGAAGCGGGCCTGCAGGGCGTCGACATCGCCGTCGTAGCGGACGACGAACTCATTGAAGAAGGGCTTGTCGTAAACAAGAGTGAAGTGGCCCGTGGCGACGAGCTGCTCGCACAGGTAGTGGGCACCGGCATAGCCGAGCTCAGCGGCCTCCTTGAGGCCCTCGCGGCCCATGAGCGAGCAATAGACGGTGACGAAGAGCGCCATGAGGCTCTGGTTGGAGCAGATGTTCGACGTGGCCTTCTGGCGACGGATGTGCTGCTCGCGGGCCTGCAGGGTCAGTACGAAGGCGCGCTGTCCGCGGCTGTCGAGCGTCTTGCCGACGATGCGTCCGGGCATCTTGCGGATGAGCTTCTCCGTGCAGCACATATAGCCCACGTAGGGACCGCCGAACTGCATGGGAATGCCCAGCGACTGCCCGTCGCCGACGGCAATGTCGGCGCCCAGCTCGGCCGGCGTCTTCAGCACGGCGAGGTCGGCAATGATGGAGTTGACGACGAAGAGGCCCTTCTGCGCGTGGATAGCGTCGGCAAAGCCGTCGTAGTCCTCGACGATGCCGAAGTAGTTAGGCATCTGGACCATGACGCCAGCCACGCCGCCCTCCTGGAGCATCTGCACCATGGCGTCGCGGTCGGTCGTGCCGTCCTTCTGGGGAATGATCTCGAGGTCGATGCCCTGGAAGTGGGCATAAGTCTTCATCACTTCGACGGTCTTCGGGTCGACGGTCTCCGAGACGAGGAAGCGGCGCTGCTTCTTGCCTGCGGCGACAGCCATCATCATGGCCTCGGCCGAAGCCGTCGTGCCGTCGTACATCGAGGCGTTGGAGATGTCCATGCCCGTCAGTTCGGCCATCATCGACTGGAACTCGAAGATATAGTGCAGCGTGCCCTGCGAGATCTCGGCCTGATACGGCGTATAGCTGGTGAGGAACTCCGAGCGCTGCAGCAGGTTGGGGATGACGGAGGGCGTATAGTGGTCGTAGACGCCGGCACCGGCGAAGCACGTGAGCGGCTGGTTCTGGCGGCCCAGCTGGTCGAAGAGCTGGCGCACCTCCACCTCGCTCATGCCCTCCGGCAGGTTGTAGTCGCCGCGGAAGCGCACCTCCTCCGGCAGCTCAGCGTAGAGCCCGTCGAGGTCGCTGACGCCCACCTTCTGCATCATGGCCTGGAGGTCGGCCTCGGTGTGTGGAAAATATTTAAAGCTCATGTTTTTCTTCTGTTGTTTTTGAGGGAGTAAAAGGCTGAGGCAACCGCCTCAGCCTCTGGTGTGTAGCTGTTTACTTGTTGCAGAAAGCCTCGTAAGCCTCAGCGTCCATCAGGTTGTCGAGCTCAGTCTTGTCGCTCAGCTCCACCTTGATGATCCAGTTCTCATAGGGATCCTCGTTGACCAGCTCGGGCTTGTCCTCGAGGGCCTCGTTGACCTCGACGACGGTGCCGCTGACGGGCGAGATGAGGTCGCTGGCGGCCTTGACGCTCTCGACGGCGCCGAAGTCCTCGCCTGCCTCCACCTCGTCGTCGACGTCGGGCATGTCGACGTAGACCACGTTGCCCAGGGCATGCTGAGCATAGTCACTGATACCGATGAATCCGAATTCACCTTCCACTTTCACGTACTCGTGCGACTCGCTGTAATAGAGTCCTTCAATTACTTTTGCCATTGTTGATGATAATTATGATTGATGAATGATTATTTATGAATTGTCGCCTGAGGCGATTATTGATTGATGAGTGATGAATGACGAATCGCCGAAGACGACAAACTCATCATTCATCACTCATCATTCATCACTTCTTATAGTGCTTGTCGTAGAAGCGCTTCTTGACGACGACGCCGGGGAACGTCTTCTTGCGGATCTGGACGCTGAGCTCCGTGCCCAGCTTGGCGTGGGCGGCGTCGACGAGCGCCATGCAGACGCTCTTGTCGCTGGAGATCGAGTGATAGCCCGTCGTCACCTCGCCCACCTTCTGGCCCTCGAAGAGCACGTCGTAGCCGTGGCGGGGGATGGCCTTATCCTTCAGTTCAATGCCGATGACGCGCTGCTTCGGGCCCTCGGCCTTCTGCTGCTCGAGGGCCTCCTTGCCGATGAACTCGGGCTTGTCGAACTTGCAGAACATCGACAGACCGGCCATCACGGGCGTGATGTCCTGCGAGAGCTCGTCGCCATAGAGCGGCAGTCCCACCTCGAAGCGCAGCGTGTCGCGGCAGCCCAGTCCGCAGGGCTTGCAGCGTCCGCTCTGGATGAGCTTGTCCCAGTATTCATTGATCTTGTCGGGCGTGGCATAGATCTCGAAGCCGTCCTCGCCCGTGTAGCCCGTGCGGCTGACGATCACGTCGCCGATAGTCTTCACGGTATAGAACGTGAGCTCCTTGCACTCGAGGCCCAGCACCTCCTCGACCACCTTCTCGGCCTCCGGGCCCTGGACGGCCAGCTGGCCATAATGCTCGCTGAGGTTCTTTAGGTCGATGTCGAAGCCCTTGGCCTGGTCGAGCATCCACGCCCAGTCCTTATCGATATTGGCAGCATTGATGACGAGGAAGAAGTCGTTCTCGCCCATGCGATAGACGAGCAGGTCGTCGACGGTGCCGCCGTTCTCATAGCACATCATGCCATAGAACACCTGGCCGTCGGCCGCGCCGCGCACGTCGTTGGTGAAGATATGCTGCACGTAGCGCTCGGCGTCAGCGCCCTTGACGCTGACCTCGCCCATGTGGCTCACGTCGAACACGCCGCAGGCCGTGCGCACGGCCATGTGCTCGTCAGTGATGTTTGAGTACTGAATAGGCATGTCGTAGCCGGCGAAGGGCGACATCAGGGCGCCGAGGGCTACGTGTTTGTCGTAGAGACAAGTCCTTTTGTTTTCCATACTTTAGTTTAATTATTGCAATAACAGGTTGATAAATTCTTCGCGGTTAAGATTACGTATGACGTTGTCGATCCTCTCTGGCAGTGCGGCCGCGAGGGCCTCGCGCTCCAGCGGCACCCCCCGGAGCCGGGCCAGCAGCGCGTCGAGCTCGCCCGTCAGGAAGTAGTCGCCCACGAGGTTCAGGCTCTTGATCCGTCCGCCGCGCACCTCGATGCGGGCCTCCAGCTCCCCTACCCCCTCGATGCGCGCACGTCGGACCACGCTGTAGCGCGGGTTGTTGCCCATGATGAAGTCGGCCGACAGGTATTCCTCCTCCAGCGCCTCGATGCCCCTGACGTCGTCAGGCGTCAGCAGCACCTCGCCGTCGCACAGTTGCTCGCGCACGAACGACTTGAACTCGTCGATCGACAGCGACGTATAGTCCTTCAGCAGCGCGATGCGCTGGCGCACGCTCTTGACGCCCTTCGCGACGAGCTTCTCGTCAGAGGGCGTGATCGCCCCCACCATGTTCTGCATGTCCGTGTCGTAGAGCATCGTGCCGTGGACGATGCTGCGCCCCGGCAGGTGATAGAACGCATTGCCCGACACCTTGCGGTCGCCGATCATCACGTCGTTGCGACCCGTCGAGTGCGCGTCGACGCCTAGGCGCCGCAGCACCAGCACCACCATATTTATATAGCGGTTGTACGTCAGGTTGACGTCGTCGCTACGCGTCACGTAGGAGAACATCACGTTCTTCATGTCCGCATAGACGCAACCGCCGCCGCTCTTGCGACGATACATCCCGATGCCATGACGGCGGCAGTAGTCCAGATTCACCTCGGCCTCAATCACCTGATTGCGCCCGAAGATGACGCTCGGCTGCACCTGCCACATGAAGAAGAGGTCGTCCCCTTCGACGTGGCGGGCGACGTATTCCTCCATGGCCAAATAGAACGACAAGCGTCTCTCTTTGTGCTCAGGCAGCGCGATGTACTTCATGTCTATTTTAGGGTCAACTCTTATTGCCTGCAAAATTACAGAGAAAAAGCCGAATCGCCAAACTTTCTTCCTAAAAAAAACATAAAGACCCGCTTTTCATTCGTTTCCGCCCCTGCCGCCCCGCTCCCCGACTTTCCCCAACCCCGCCCCGGCAAGCCCCGCCCCCCGCCGCTCATGCCCCGGCGAAGCCTTCCAGGAAACTAAAATCTCAGTGTGATTTTAATAAATCACAGTGTGACGAATTAAAATCTCAGTGTGATTTTAATAAATCTCAGTGTGATTTTAGTTTTTCCGACCGCCGATACGACTTTCCCGCCGAGCCCTGACAGACCTTAAAAAGCAAAATTCTTCGTCAATCTTTTTGCCATATCCGCAAAACTTCGTATCTTTGCACTCTCATTAACCATAATATTATGGAAGAAGGACAGAAGTTTGAATTGCTCAGCTGCATCGACAGCCCCGACGACCTGCGCCGGCTGACGACCGACCAGCTGCCTCAGCTCTGCGACGAGCTCAGGCAGGACATCGTGCGCGAGCTGTCGGTCAACCCCGGCCACCTGGCCTCAAGCCTCGGCGTGGTGGAGCTCACCGTAGCCCTCCACTACGTCTACGACACGCCCGACGACCGCATCGTATGGGACGTCGGCCACCAGGCTTATGGTCATAAGATCCTGACGGGCCGCCGCAAGCAGTTCTCGACCAACCGCAAGCTGCACGGCCTGCGCCCCTTCCCGTCGCCCGAGGAGAGCCCCTACGACTCGTTCATCTGCGGCCATGCCTCCAACTCGATCTCCGCCGCGCTGGGAATGGCGGTGGCAGCGGCGAGAACTGAGAACGGAGAGTTGAGAACTGAGAGGTATGATTACCCAAAGAGCGGACAGACGGAAGATAAAGAAGCCGCCCAGTCTGACTCAAAATCTAATCATACCTCTCAGTTCTCAACTCTCAACTCTCAACTCAAACGCCATGTCGTGGCCGTCATTGGCGACGGCGCCATGTCGGGCGGACTGGCCTTCGAGGGACTCAACAACGTGTCGCAGAGTCCGAACGACATGCTCATCATCCTCAACGACAACGACATGTCGATCGACCGCTCCGTCGGCGGCATGAAGGAATACCTGCTCAGCCTGAGCACCAACGAGACTTATAACGCCATGCGATTCAAGGCCGCCCGATGGCTGGCCTCGAAGGGCATGCTCAGCGAGGCCCGCAAGCAGGGCATCATACGCCTGTCGAACGCGCTGAAGAGCGTCATCTCGCAGCAGCAGAACATGTTCGAGGGCTTCAACATCCGCTACTTCGGACCCTACGACGGCCACGACGTCAAGGAGCTGGTGCGCATCCTCAGACAGCTGAAGGACATGAAGGGCCCCAAGCTGCTCCACCTGCACACGAAGAAGGGCCACGGCTACGCGCCGGCCGAGCACTACAGCCCCGTCTGGCACGCGCCAGGCAAGTTCGACGCCGAGACCGGCGAGCGCCTCAAGAGCGACACGACGGGACAGCCGCCTAAGTTCCAGGACGTCTTCGGCGAGACGCTGCTCGAGCTGGCCCGAAGGAACGACCGCATCGTGGGCGTCACCCCGGCCATGCCCACAGGCTGCTCGATGAACATCATGATGAGCGAGATGCCCGACCGCACCTTCGACGTGGGCATCGCCGAGGGACACGCCGTCACGTTCTCGGCTGGCATGGCCAAGGACGGGCTGCAGCCCTTCTGCAACATCTACTCTGCCTTCGCACAGCGCGCCTACGACAACATCATCCACGACGTGGCCATACTCCGGCTGCCCGTCGTGCTCTGTCTGGACCGCGCCGGACTCGTCGGCGAGGACGGTCCCACGCACCACGGTGCCTTCGACATGGCGGCCCTGCGCCCCATCCCCAACCTGACCATCTGCTCGCCCATGGACGAGGCCGAGCTGCGGCGACTGATGTACACGGCCCAGCTGCCCGGCCAGGGCCCCTTCGTCATCCGCTACCCGCGCGGCCGCGGCGTGCTCGTCGACTGGCGCTGCCCGTTGGAGCCCGTCAAGGTGGGCACGGGCCGACGCCTGCGCGAGGGCGACGGCGACGTGGCCGTATTGTCTATCGGCCCGATCGGCAACGACGTGGAGCAAGCTATTGAGAGTTTAGAGCTAAATCCCGCCCACTACGACATGCGCTTCCTCAAGCCCCTCGACGAGCAGATCCTGCACGAGGTGGGGCGGCGCTACAAGCGCATCGTCACCGTCGAGGACGGCGTGCGCAACGGCGGACTGGGCTCGGCCGTCTTGGAGTGGATGGCTGACCACGGCTATACGCCGCACATCACCCGCCTGGGCCTGCCCGATGAGTTCGTCGAGCACGGCACGGTCGCGGAACTGCGCCAGATTGTAGGACTGGACAAGGAATCTATCATAAAAGCTATAGTAGCCCCCTCGGGGGCAGAAGGAGGGGCCTCATGAAAATAGTCATTGCCGGCGCAGGCGCCGTAGGAACCCACCTGTCGAAGCTGCTGTCAACGGAGAACCACGACTGCGTGCTCATCGACGACGACGAGGAGCGACTCGCCGGCGTCGACTCCAACTACGACATCATGGCCGTATGCGCCTCGCCCACCAGCATCAAGACACTGAAGGACGCCGGCACGGGTTCGGCCGACCTCTTCGTGGGCGTCACACGCAACGAGAGCCGCAACATCACGGCCTGCGCCATCGCCCACGCGCTGGGCGCCAAGAAGACGGTGGCCAGGATCGACAACTACGAGTATCTGTCAGCACAGAACCAGCAGTTCTTCAAGGACCTGGGCATCGACTCGCTCGTCTATCCCGAGGTGCTGGCCGCACAGGACATCATCACGGGACTGAAGATGTCGTGGGCCCGCCAGCGCGTCGACATCCACGACGGCAAGCTGACCCTCCTGGGCATCAAGCTGCGCGAGGGCTGCGAGATTCTCAACCAGCCGCTGCGCGACCTCTGCGGCCCGGACGACCCCTACCTCGTCGTGGCCATCAAGCGCGGCGGCGAGACCATCATACCGGGCGGCATGGACGAGCTGAAGCTGCACGACCTGGCCTACTTCATGACCACGCCCGACTATATCCCCTACATCCGCAAGATCGTCGGCAAGGAGCACTATGAGGACGTGCACAACGTCATCATCATGGGCGGCGGCAAGACGGCCGTCAGGGCCGCGCTGACCATGCCCGGCGACATGACGCTGAAGATCATCGAGGCCGACGCCGACCGCTGCGAACGGCTGAACCAGCTGCTCAGCGACACCGACACGATGGTCATCCACGGCGACGGCCGCGACCTGGGTCTGCTCAGCGAGGAGGGCATCCGCCACACGCAGGCCTTCGTCTCGCTGACGGGCAACGCCGAGACCAACATCCTGGCCTGTCTGACGGCCAAGAAGCTGGGTGTGCGCAAGACGGTGGCCATGGTCGAGAACCTCGACTACGTGTCAATGGCCGAAGGACTCGACATCGGCACGATCATCAACAAGAAGACGGTGGCCGCCAGCCACATCTTCCAGATGATGCTCAAGGCCGACGTGCGGTCGATGCGCTCGCTGATGATGGTCGAGGCCGACGTGGCCGAGTTCGTCGTGGCCGAGGGTGCCCGCGTCACCCGCAACCCCGTCAAGTCGCTGGGTCTGCCCTTCGGCGTGACCATCGGCGGACTGGTGCGCGGTGGCCGTGGCATGCTCGTCAACGGCAACACGCAGATTGAGGCCGGCGACGCCGTCATGGTGTTCTGCCATAAGCACACGCTGGGCAAGGTCGAGAAATACTTCAAGCGCCAGACGCTGTGGTGAGTGATGAATGATGAATGATAAGTGATAAGTTGATGGTTAGCTGGAAAATCATATCGAAGATCATCGGATCGCTGCTCTTCATCGAGGCGTTCTTCATGGCCCTATGCCTGGCCATGGCCTTCGGCTTCGGCGAGGACGACACGATGGCGTTCATGATGTCGACAGCCATGACCTTCGGCTCGGCCTTCCTGCTGCTCTACTTCGGCCGGGGGGCAGAGAATGCGCTCTCGCGCCGCGACTCCCACGTGGTGGTCACGCTCACGTGGATCGTCTTCTCATTCTTCGGCATGTTCCCGTTCCTCATCCACGGCTCGCTGCCCCACCTGGCCGACGCCTTCTTCGAGACCATGTCGGGATTCACCACCACCGGCGCCACCGTCATCGACGACGTCGAGCGGCTGCCCCACGGGCTGCTCTTCTGGCGATCGCTGATGCAGTGGATCGGCGGACTCGGAATCGTCTTCTTCACCGTCGCCCTGCTGCCGCAGCTCGTGGGCGGAAGCGTCAAGGTGTTTGCCGCCGAGGCCACGGGGCCCATGCGCTCGAAGATGCACCCGCGCCTCTCCACGTCGGCCAAGTGGATATGGTCGATCTACACCCTGCTCACCCTGGCCTGCGGCCTGTCGTTCTGGGTGGCCGGCATGGGCTGGTTCGACGCCGTCAACTACGCCATGTCGACGACGGCGACGGGCGGATTCTCCACCCACAACGGCACCATCTTCCTCGCCTCGCCCCTCATCGAGTATCTGGCCGTGCTGTTCCAGTTTCTGGCCGGCATCAACTTCACCTTATTATATCTAAGCATCTTCAAGCTGCGCGTCAGCACACTGCTACGCAACTCGGAGTTCCGCTTCTACGTCCTGACCATCTTCGTGGCCACCTCGTGGATCATGTATCTGCTCACCACGCGGATGGACTACCCCCTGGAGCAGGCATTCCGCTCAAGCCTCTTCCAGGTCGTGTCGTTCGTCACGACGACAGGACTGTCGAACACCGACGCCGGTGCCTGGCCCCACCTGACGTGGGTCATCCTCGGCGTGCTCATGTTCATCGGAGCCTGCGCCGGCTCCACCACCGGCGGCTTCAAGAGTGTGCGCGTGCTGATGCTGGTGCGCGTGCTCAGCAACGAGTTCCGCCGCATCCTCCACCCCAACGCCGTGCTGCCCGTGAAGCTCAACGGCCAGAGCATCCCGCAGGCCAAGCTCGTCTCGCTGCTGGCCTTCTTCACCGTCTCGATCATCATGGTGGGCGCCGTCGCCGTCATCATGATCACCAACGGCGTCGACATCACCAACGCCTTCACCATCTCGCTCAGCCTCTTCAGCAACGTCGGCGCCGGACTCGACACCAACATCGGCCCGCAGATGTCGTGGGCCGACCTCTCCCCCGGGCTCAAGTGGCTCTGCGCCGCCCTGATGCTCGTCGGCCGTCTGGAGATCATGACCGTGCTGGTGCTCTTCACCCGCTCGTTCTGGAAGGAAAACTGAGAAGTGAGAGGTCTTTGAAGTGAGAAGTGAGAAGTGAGAAGTGAGAAGTATAGTTACATGAATTCCCATTACAACTCTGACAATTATGACAATTATGACAACTCTGCCGGCAAGACTAATAAGACTTCTCACTTCTCACCTCTCACTTCTCACTTAATAAGACTTCTCACTTCAAAGACCTCTCACTTCTCACTTAATAACTTTTATATAATGAGTATGTTTTTCAAATTCGAACCGCTGCTGAAGCAGACGCTCTGGGGAGGCGACAGAATCATCCCCTTCAAGCAGCTCAGCGCCCATCAGGATAACGTGGGCGAGAGCTGGGAAATCTCAGGAGTAAAGGATAACGAGACCATCGTCAGCTGTGGCCCGTACAAGGGACGGCGGCTCAACGAACTGGTCAGCGAGATGAAGGCCGACCTCGTAGGCCATGAGAACTACGAGCGCTTCGGCGACGAGTTCCCCCTGCTCATCAAGTTCATCGACGCCCGGCGCGACCTCTCCATCCAGGTCCACCCCAACGACGAGACAGCCCGCCGACAGGGGCGCGAGCGGGGCAAGACCGAGATGTGGTACTGCCTGGCTCCGCGTGAGGGCGCTTTCCTCTACAACGGACTGAAGCAGCAGATCACGCCCGAGGAATACAAGCGGATGGTGGCCGACGACACCATCACCGACGCCCTCTCGCGCTATGAGGTCCACGAGGGCGACGTCTTCTTCATCCCCGCCGGACGCATCCATGCCATCGGCGCCGGCTGCTTCGTGGCCGAGATACAGCAGACCTCCGACGTCACCTACCGCATCTACGACTTCGGCCGCCGCGACAAGGACGGCCACCTGCGCGAGCTGCACACCGAGCTGGCCGCCGAGTCGATCGACTACACCGTGCTGCCCGACTACCGCACGCACTACGAGCCCCAGAAGGACATGCCCCAGACCGTCGTCCAATGCCCCTTCTTCACCACGTCGGTCTACGACCTGACGGAGCCCATGCTGCTCGACTACTCCGAGCTCGACTCCTTCGTCATCCTCATCGGCGTCAAGGGCGAGGGCCGTCTGACCGCCGACGGCGAGACCGTCAGCCTGCGTGCCGGCGAGACCGTCCTCATCCCCGCCACGGCGAGCGAGGTCAGGGTCGACGGCGAGGTCCGTTTCCTCGAAACGTTTGTGTGAGGTGAGAAGTGAGAGGTGAGCGCTCGGCCGAAGGACGCTTGCTACCAAAGGGACGCAAGAAGTGAGAAGTGAGAAGTATTGTTACATGATACCGTTGACAACTCTGCCGACAAAACTAATAAGACTTCTCACCTCTCACCTCTCACTTCAAAGACTTCTCACCTCCCTCAGATTCTCTGCAGGAAGTCCGCCAGCGACTCCCCCTCGTCGAGCCCCAGCTGACGGGCACGGCCTTCTGGACCTTCAAGGACTTCGCCACGCCGCTTCGGCCGGACAACCCGATCCCCTACGTCAACCAGAAGGGTGTCGTCCAGCGCGACGGCACGCCGAAGGAGTCCTACTATGTCTTCCAGTCCTATTGGTCGGCTGAGCCGATGCTCCACATCTACGGCCACACATGGCCTGTGCGCTGGGGCCGCGATGGGGAGCGCAAACAAGTGCTTGTCTATTCTAACCAGCCGTGGGTGGAACTCTATGTCAACGGCCAGTCGCAGGGCCGCCGCCGTCGTGACGTCAATGATTACCCGGCGCAGGGGTTCCACTGGGACGTGGTCCTGCAGCCCGGCGAGAACACGCTGCGGGCCGTCAGTGCCGGAGGGCTGACCGACGAGATTCGCCAGGACTACGTGACGGAGCCATGGGGCCAGCCCGCCCGTCTGCTCCTGTCGCGCGAATCGGCCGACGTGGTGCGCGCCGAACTCGTCGACGAGCAAGGTCGCTGCTGTCTCGATGCCACCGACTGGATCGTCTTTTCTTTGGCAGGCGACGGCCGCCTGCTCTGCGACCAAGGCACGACGCTCGGCTCGCGCCGCATCCAGGCTGCCAACGGCGTGGCCCGCATCCGCTTTGCGGCTGAGGGCCGCTGTGCCATTGCGGCTCAGAGTGGCGACCTGGCCACGCCCCTTCTCGTCGTCGAGCCGGAATAGTGCGCCGCCGTCGTCACTTCATGAAAGGATCGCCCTGAGGGTCGCGGCTGACCACCCATCGGAAGGCGTTGACGAAGAGGAGGTTCTGCGTAGCGTCGATGAAGCCCTCGTCGCCATGACCCATGTTGAGGTAGACCATGCGGTAGTCGCGGTTGGTCCAGACAATGGGGAAATCGCCCCATCGGACCACATCCTTCAGGCCGAAGGGATAGTTCTTCGGCGAGAGACTCACGAGCACGTCGACGCTGTCGTCAAGTCGTGGCGAGGGATTCCACTGATAGAACTCGCTGGCCGGACAGACAAACGAGGCGGGCAGCGAGCGCGTGACGGGATGGTCAGCCCGGTCGCACTCCACGAGGGCAGGCTGCGGCGGCCAGTTGTTGCAGAGGAAGGGCCCGCAGCCCAGAAACTCGTTGAGCCACGGCCATCCCGTTCGGGCGTCATTGTAGGCCGAGGCATGAAAGCCGATCCATCCCCCACCCTCACGCATATATTGCTCGAAAGCCTGTCGCTCGGCAGGCGAGCACGAGAAGTTGAGCCAGACGACGACGCTGTACTGCCGCAGCGTGTCGGCCGTCATGCCATGCATCGACGTGACCACACGATAGCGGAAGCCCTCGCCGTAGCTCAGCTTATGGAAGAAGCTGAGGGCCTGGCGGTCGAACTGCACATGAGCCTCCTCGGCGTGCGGGTCGTAGCAGATGAGCGCGTCGAAGCGCGGCGCCCGTGCGTAGTTGGCGGGATAGCCCTCAGGTTGGGCTGCGGTCGTCAGTGCCGTCAGGATGAGGGCAAGGGCAATGAACATTCTTTTCATACGCGTGAAGGTAAATCAGGTTCTTATTTTTGGATGACGACGTGTCCGTCGCTGACGTAAAGGCCGGCACGGGGCGCGCTGCCAAGGCGCCGTCCGGCCAGGTCATGGAGCGTGCCGGAACAGGATGGTGAGTGTCCGGTTCCGGCCGATTCAAAAGGGATGCGGCCGATGCCCTGCTGCTCGTTCTGAGGGGCGCCCTCGACGAGGCAGTCGTAGACCGTGTGGCGCTCAGTGCCCAGGCGGTCGTCGTTGGCATATTCCCAATACATGCCGCCAGCCAGGCCGCGGTCGATGATATACTGGCACTTCAGTCGTAGCGAGCGGGCATTGTCGTAGCCATAGGCAAAGCGCCCCTGGCGGGTCAGGTAGGGCACCCGGGCCACGTCGTCCCAATGGTCCTCATAGTCGCCCGAAGCGATCTTATCCTTGATCTGCTGCAGCGAGATCTGCTCGCCGGCACCGCTGTTGCCATAGAAGGCCAGCCCCATGACGAGCTTGTCGGCTGGGACGCCTGCGTTGAGATGGCGCGTGATGCTCTCATGCCCCACGATGTAGCCGTTGCCGACCTTGCCGCCGCGATAGAGCGCCGAGTGATGGTTGGGCGGCGAGGCCATGTCGTAGGTCATCACGTTGACGAAGTCCAGATACTTGATGCAGGAGCGGAAGTCGAAGCGCGAGGGATCGGCCGACGAGGCCATCGTCAGCAGCAGGTCGCTGCCCAAGGCCTCGCGCAGGTCGCGCAACAGGAGGGTGAAGTTCTGCTTCTCGTTGACAGCCGCCGTCTCGCCGCTGGAGTTGTCGCCCGGGAATTCCCAGTCGACGTCGATGCCGTCGAGGTTGTAGCGCTCACAGAAGCGGCGGCAGTCCTCAGCGAAGGCCTTGCGGGCAGCCTCGTCAGCCGCCATCGGCGTGAAGCCGCCACGCCCCCATCCGCCGATGCTGAGCAGCACCTTCAGCTGCGGGTTTCTCTGTTTCAGTTCCACCATCTTCTTCATCCGCGCGATGTTGTCGGCATAAACGGAGCGATGGTCGCTGCCAACGCCGCCAAAGGCATAGTTGACATGCGTCATCACCAGCGGATCGACGTCGTGCGTGGTCCATGACGTCACGTAGGCCACCACCTTCCTGGCCGTCGAGGCGACGGGCTTTTTGTAGATGCGCACATAGTCGACGAGCATTTCGCAGGGCAGCGCATTCTCGTCGACGCCCTTGTAGCCGCCCCAGTCGCCGCCCCAGGCCAGGTTGAGGATGGGATGGAAGGCGTAGTGGAAGGGCCAGACGGCGTGGTCGTCGCTCTCCTTATTATATATGAGCTGCACGCGGCCGTCGACGTAGAACGTCAGTCGATCCGGAGTCCACGACAAGGCATAGACATGGTATGCGTCTTCAGCGCCGTCGAGGTGCATGGCGTGGGTCTTCTGCGTGTGCTTAGGGTGGTTATAGGCGTCGCAATGGATCGACGACGACACCTCATTCGGATCGGCACCCACCTCCTCCATGATGTCGATCTCGCCGCACGTGGGCCACGGGTTGGTGCTCCAGTCCACGCCCACGGGCATCATCCAGAAGGCCGGCCACGTGCCGCGTCCCTTGGGCAGCTTGATGCGGGCCTCGAAGTAGCCGTAGCGCCAGCCCTCTGACGGGCGCAGGTTCAGCCGGCCCGAGACCACCTGGCCGTCCGACCCTTTCTGGCAGCGGATGGTCAGGTGGTCGTCCTCGACGAAGACCACTTTCTCACCCCTGTACGTCTTGCCCACATAGCGTTGCAGTTCGTGGTTGACCCATCCGGGCGACTGGATCTCGAACTTCCAGTCGGCCGTGTTCACGTCGGTGCCGTCGAATTCGTCGCTGAAGTCCAGCTGATAGCCCTGCGGCACGTAGGGCGATGCGTCGTGAGTCGTAGTGAGCCCGTCGGCCTTCTGCGCCTCAGCGTCGACAGCTGCCAGCACCGCCAGCAGCATGATCGAAAAGATGCGTCGTAGTGTTGTCATAATGAGTGCAAATATAAGCATTTTTCGCGAGGCTGCATCCTGATGGGAGTTCCAATGTGGATTAAGCGATCCCGAAGAAACGCGCTATATATCTTATTATAAGACACTTACACAAAAAGACAACAAACGAAAAAGTAGATTGCGGAAACGATTTTTGTCTGTTTTATTTGCACGTTTCAATTATTCTTTCTATATTTGCAAGCAAATAGCGATAACTAAAGCCAAGACTATGAGAAGACCTGTCATCCTCACCCTGCTACTGGCCGTGACCGCCGGCATCCAGGCTCAGGTGAACCCACATACCATCGACTCGCTCTGCAACGTGCTGAGCATCGAGACCGACCGCATAGACGACATCGACGCCAGGCATCTGACGCGCATTGCCGTCATCAAGGATGCCATGCACAGCCAGCGCCTGTCGACGCCTGAGGCCATCGCCATCAACGACCAGCTCATCGAGGCTTACTACAAGTTCAACTACGACTCGGCCCTGACCTACATGAACCGAAACATCGAGCTGGCCAGCCGCCACGGACTCAACCGCCAGGCCACGCGACTGCTGCTGCGCAAGGCGACGCTCTACGCCAAGGCCGGCAACTACCTCGAAGCGGTCCATATCGTCAAGTCTTTCGACAGCGAAAGGCTGGCCGACAGCCTGCAGGCTGACTACTACAACGCCTGCAAGAATGTCTATGGCGAGGCCGGCCACTACTCGACCGACAGCACCCTGCACCACGACTACGAAGAGCTGACGCGACAATACAACAGACGGCTTATCAGCCTGCTCGACACCACCACGGCCGACTACATGCAGCTGCGCGAACACCAGCTGCGCAACGAGGGCCGGCTCGACGAAGCACTCGAATACAACACCCGCCAGCTGGCGCTGACTGACACCACGTCGGCCAAGTTTTCCGAGGTAGCTTTCTTCCGCTCCTGGACCTATCAGCTCATGGGCAACCGCGAGATGGAGAAGTACTGGCTGCTGCGCTCGGCCATCAACGACGTGCGATGCTCCATCAAGGACCAGGCCTCGCTGTGGACCCTGGCCGACCGACTGTCGGAGGAGGGCAACGTAGAACTGTCCTACAAGCTCATCGCCGCTTCGCAGGAGGGGCTGCGCCAATACAACACGCCGCTGCGCAACATGCAGAGTGCCAGCGTGCTGAACGTCGTCGGCCACAACTACCACCTGCTCACCGAGAAGCGCAACCACCAGTTGCGCTGGAGCCTCGGCATCATCAGCGTGCTGGCCCTCCTGCTGGCCGCCGCCATGGCCTACGTCTACCGCCAGATGAAGCGGCTGGCCCATGCACGGGCGGAGCTCCACCAGGCCAACCTCAGCCTGACCGACCTCAACCAGCAGCTCAACGAGGCCGTCGAACAGCTCAACCTCAGCAACGGCCAGCTGAACGACAGCAACCGCATCAAGGACGTCTACATCGGGCGCTTCCTCGCCCTCTGCTCCTCCTATATGAAAAAGATGGACGCCTTCCGCATCACCGTCATGAAGAAGGCGCGCAGCGGACAGCTGGCCGACTATCTGGCCACCGACCGCATCCGCGAGACGAGCGACCGCGAGCTGGCTGAGCTGATGGACGACTTCGACAAGGCGTTCCTGCACATCTTCCCCACATTCCTCGACGACTTCAATGCCCTGCTGCAGCCTGAGGCGCGCATCACCCCGCCACGGCCCGGCCAGCTGACCACCGAGCTGCGCATCTTCGCCCTGATCCGCCTCGGCATCACCGACTCGTCGAAGATAGCCGAATTCCTGCACTATTCCGTCCACACCATCTACAACTACCGCTCGATGGTGAAAAACAATGCCCTCGGCGACCGAGAGCAGTTTGAAGCGCAGGTGAAGCGTATCGGCAGCCACCTCTGACGGGGCCAGTCAGGCCGTTCTTCGCCAAAATTCAGATTTTTCTTTACAACTCGCATCCTCTGAGCAGACAAAGCGGTCCTTCTCGGGGCAAGAAGCGGTCCTTTTCGGGTCGAAAAGCGGCACTTCTTGCCCCGAAAAGGACCGCTTCTTTTTCACAAATCTACGAACACATTGATTATCAGGCGATTGTATTTTTACGTCGAAAAACTGCGAATTTATTTAACAAATAATCGTGAATCCGAGTATTTTTAGCGCTTCTTTAATTGTCGTGCGCACACTTTTCATCGTCCACTTTTCTAATCATGACACCAGCGCACATTTCGTCTGATTATCAAAGCTTTACCATTGATAAATTCTCCCAAATCATCCACTTTAGCCCTACTTTGATGAAAATCGCGCTCTTTTTTATTGTACCTTTGCCTCCGAAACCTAAAAAGTCCGGCAGACATCCCCGGCAGCCATAACTACCAACCCGTCATCCGAAAAAGAAACTTAAAACTCAAATAAACAAAAAAAAGAAGCAACATGAAACGAAAAACCATCTTGCAGCTTTTCCTGATTCTGCCGCTGTTGTGGGCCGGCGCGCTCACGGCCAGTGCACAGAAGATCGTGAAAGGCCTCGTCGTCGACGCCGAGGGGACGCCCCTGCCCGGCGTCAGCGTCGTTGTGAGGGGCAAAGAAGCCAGCGGCACCACGACCACCATCGACGGTAAGTATGCCGTCCAGGCTGAAGCCCAGGACTCACTGACATTCTCTTACGTCGGATTCACGACAAAGCGCGAGCGCGTCGGCCAGCGCGATGTCATCGACGTCGTGATGAAGGAAGACGACAACACGCTCGAGGAGACCGTCGTCGTCGCCTTCGCCAAGCAGAAGAAGAACTCGGTCATCGGCTCCATCGAGACCATCAATCCGGCCGAGCTGAAGACGCCCACGACCAACCTGACCAACACGCTGGCCGGACGCATCGCAGGCGTCATCTCCTATCAGCGCAGCGGCGAGCCCGGACGCGACAATGCCAACTTCTTCATCCGCGGCGTCTCCACGATCAACTCGGCCCTGGCCGGCCCGCTGATCCTCATCGACGGCGTAGAGATGTCGACTGAAGACCTGGCCCGCCTGGAGCCTGAGAACATCGCCTCCTTCTCGATCATGAAGGACGCCACGGCCACCGCCCTCTATGGCTCGAAGGGTGCCAACGGCGTGATTCTCGTCACGACCAAGAGCGGCCGCAAGGGCAAGACCAAGATCACCACGCGCGTGGAGACCCAGATCTCGACGCCGACCAAGATCCTGGAGTTCGTCGACGGCATCGACTACATGAACCTCTATAACTACGCCGTGCGCACGCGCGACATCCTCGGCAATGCCAGCGACGCCTATCTCATGGAGAAGATCGAGAACACCAAGGCCGCAAAGAACCCGATGCTCTATCCGAACGTCGACTGGTACGGCATGCTCTTCAAGAACCAGACCATCAACACCAAGGCCACCGTCACGGCATCGGGCGGCGGCGAGGTGGCCCAGTATTATCTGTCGGTGGCCTACACCCATGAGAACGGTCTGCTGAAGGTGCCCAAGGTGAACAACTACAACAACAACATCTCCATCAACCGCTACAACGTCCGCGCTAACGTCGACGTCAACCTGACCAAGACGACGAAGGCTTCGGTCAAGGTCTACACCCTGCTCGACCGCTCGAACACGCCGGCCGCCACCGTCTCCGACTGGCGCAACCACAACGGCATCTTCGACCTCATCATGCGGGCCAACCCGGTCGACTTCCCGGCCTACTACGACAAGTCGATCGACAACTCCTTCTACTACGCCGACCACGTGCTCTACGGCAACTACGGCCAGCGCCCCGACTATCCCAACCCCTATGCCTCGATGATGGTGGGCTACAAGGATGCCTTCAGCTATACGGGCAACTCCATCTTCACCCTCGAGCAGGACCTGAAGATGATCACCGAGGGACTCTCGGCCCGAGCCCTGGCCTCGTTCTCGTCGACCGGTTCCAACACCAACACGCGCAGCATCACGCCTTTCTACTACGCACTGCTCACCGAAGTCAGCGAACTCGGGACCAAATACTCGCTCAACCAGATTCAGGAGGGTCAGGAGCGGCTGTCGAACCCCGTACAGGAGCTGTCGACCACGAGCAGCTACTACTTCGAGGGCGCACTGCAGTATAACCGCGATTTCGGCAAGCACTCCGTCGGCGGACTGCTCGTCGGACAGATGAAGGAGCAGCTTCTGGGCAACATCGGGGGCATCTTCGGATCGCTGCCCGTGCGCACCCTCGGACTGTCGGGCCGCTTCACCTACGGCTATGGTGAGCGCTACTTCCTTGAGGCCAACTTCGGATATAACGGCTCAGAGAAGTTCGACCGCGCCCACCGCTGGGGCTTCTTCCCCTCCATCGGCGTGGGCTATATCGTCTCGAACGAGAAGTTCTGGACCAGCCTCGGCCTCGACAAGATCTTCCCCATGTTCAAGCTGAAAGCCAGCTACGGCCTCGTCGGTAACGACAACATCATGTCGTCGAGCCAACGCTTCTACTACCTGGCCGACGTCAACACCGACAACAGCGGCTACGGCTACTACTGGGGCACCGACCCGCAGGGGTCCAACCAGAGCTACAACGGATACAGCATCAACCGCTATGCCAACGCCAAGATCGGATGGGAGGTGGCCAAGAAGCAGAACTACGGCGTCGAGGTCGACATCCTCGGCAAGGCTAACCTGCAGGTGGAATACTTCCGCGAGAACCGCGATGACATCTATCAGCAGATGCAGTCGGTGCCGCAGACGATGGGCGCCACGGCCAGCATCTGGGCCAACATGGGCAAAGCCAAGAGCCACGGCATTGACGCCTCGTTCGACATCAACTGGTCGATCACCCGCGACTGGTGGCTGCAGACCCGCTTCAACTACACCTATGCCACAAGCGAATACCTGAAAGGCGGCGACCGCGTCTACCCTGAGGCCTGGCGCAACCGCATGGGCTACAACCTGTCGCAGCAGTGGGGCTACGTGGCCGAACGACTGTTCATCGACGAGAACGACGTCGAGAACAGCCCCCGCCAGTTCGACCTGCGTCCAGGGCTCGACTACATGGCCGGCGACATCAAGTATGTCGACATCAACAAGGATGGTATCATCGACGCCCGCGACCAGGTGGCCATCGGCTATCCCACCGACCCTGAGATCATCTACGGCTTCGGTGCCTCAACCGGCTACAAGGGCTTCGACCTTTCGTTCTTCTTCCAGGGCTCGGCCCACTCGTCGTTCTTCATCGACCCCAGCTCCATCGAGCCGCTGGCCGGACGCCGCAACGTGCTCAAGCTCGTCGCCGGCAACTACTGGAGCGAGGAGAACCCCGACCCGCACGCCTTCTGGCCGCGCCTCTCGGTGAGTCCCCGCTCGAACAACACGGTCAACTCTACCTGGTGGCTCCGCAACGGCACCTTCCTCCGCCTGAAGACGGTCGAGATGGGCTATTCGCTGCCCTCGAAGCTCACCCGCAAGTGGGGCTTCGACGTCATCCGCATCTTTGCCTCCGGCAACAACCTGTTCTGCTTCAGCGACTTCAAGCTCTGGGATCCCGAGATGGGCGGCTACGGCACCAACTATCCCACGCAGCGCGTCTATAACGTGGGCATCAACGTAGAGTTTTAACACAAATCGGAATAACGTCATAACGAAATATCGAAATAACGAAATTCCGTTATAACGTTATAACGAAAAAACGACATAACAAAAAAAAAGAAGAATCATGATAAAAAGAAAATACATCAGGCAGACAATGATGGCCCTCCTGGCCGTGCTGGCCAGCGGATGCTCCGACTATCTGGACGTCGTGCCCGACAACACGCAGGAGATCTCTGCCGTCTTCAACCGCAAGGAGACGGCCTACAAGGCCCTGGCCAGCTGCTACCACTACATTCCCGAGTTCGACAACACCTACTCGTTCATTGGCATGAGCGACGAGATGATCATGAGCACACAGCGCGTCACCGACGGCAAGAACGCCGTCCTGGGCAAGATCAGCGCCGACCGCCCCATCATGTCCTACTGGTATGGCGACTGGGGCGGCTCGTGGGCCGAGCATGCACCGTGCGAGGCCTCGCTCTTCGTGCCGCTGCGCATCTGCAACACGTTCCTTAACAACATCTCGCGGGTGCCCGACATGACGCAGAGCGAGATCTCGCGATGGGCCGCCGAGGTGAAGTTCCTCAAGGCCTACTATCACTTCCTGCTCTTCACCCAGTATGGCGCCATCCCCCTCATCCGCGAGGAGACCCCGCTCGACGTGACCGACCCCAAGAACCAGCTGGTGCGCGAACCCGTCGACACCGTGGTCAACTACATCGTCGCGCTGCTCGACGAAGCCGTCGACGCCCTGCCGCAGCGCATCATCAACACCAACGAGATCGGCCGCATCGACCAGCTCATCTGTCGCTGCTTCAAGGCCAAGGTGCTGCTCTATGCCGCCAGCCCGCTGTTCAACAACAACCCGCTCTACTACACCCTGGAGAATCGCGACGGCACCAAGCTCTTCCCGCAGGACGACGCCGAGGTGGAGCATCAGAAGTGGGAGCGCGCCCTGGCCGCCTACGAGGATGCCCTCGACGCATGCCGCACCTCAGGCATCGCGCTCTACCGTTTTCCCGAGTCGGCCACATCCACGACGCCCGACGCCCGTGCCTTCCGCTACGGCACCGACTCGCTGCGACTGCACTCGATGTACAACTATCAGTATGCCACCGTCGAGAACCTCAACCAGGAGGTCATCTGGCCTGCCACCCGCACGGCCAACCGCGTGCTGGGCTGGCACGAGATACAGCGCTCCATCAACTTCAAGCTGAAGTCGGCCAGCTCAAAGGGCGACGCATGGCAGTGGTTCGGCCCGACGCTCAACGCCACCGAGTTCTTCTACACCGAGCACGGCCTGCCCATGGACGAGGACCCCACGTTCGACTATGCCCATCGCGACTCCGTCGTGACCATCAGCTCGGAGTATTCGCAGGTGGCCGTCGTCGGCCAGCAGACGGCCTATATGTTCCTCGGACGTGAGCCCCGCTTCTACGCCTCCATCGGCTTCGACCGCTCACGCGTCCGCGGCTACGGCCAGATTGTCGCCATGAACATGCGCTACCAGGAGGACAACGGCCGTCAGACCCACGACGACATCGACGTGCCCACGAGCGGCGTCTTCCTCCGCAAGCTCGTCCATCCCAGCACGCAAGGCACCGCCGGCAACATCCAGCGCTACGCCTGGCCCATCATCCGCTACAACGAGATGCTGCTCAGCTATGCCGAGTGCCTCAACGAGGCCCGCGGCGTCAGCGCCCAGCAGGACATCCTGAACGTGCTCGACACCATCCGCGCCCGCTCCGGCGTACCCACGGTCGAAGAGGCCTGGGCCAACGCCAAGCACCCCAACCTCTATCGTACGCAGGAAGGCATGCGCGAGATCATCAAGCAGGAGCGCACCATCGAGCTGGCCTTCGAGGGCTATCGCAACGACGACGTGCGCCGCTGGCTCGACGGCCCGGAGAAGTTCAATGCCCACATCTGGCAGTGGAACACCGATGCCGCCACCGCCAACGAATACTACCAGCGCCGCGAGGACGCCGAGATGCTCCACGTCTTCACCACCCGCAACTACCTTTGGCCCATCCCGACCAACGAACTGGTCGACAACCCGCTGCTGGTGCAGAACCCCGGCTACTAATTTACGATCCGCAAGACGAACCAATAATATAAAAGATGTATATGAAGAAGATTAAGATAACCACGCTCCTCATGCTGGGCCTGCTGGCGCTCACGGGCTGCAGCGACGACGACACGACGCTGACGACCGTCACCAACCTCAGCTACGAGCCCACCATGGGCGGAGCCATCATCAAGTTTACGGCTCCCGAGAGCAACGACCTGCTCTACGTCAAGGCCGCCTATGTCAACTCGCTTGGGCAGAAGGTGTTCCGCTCAACCAGCATCTATGACAACAAGATTGAGATTGACGGACTGGCTGACGAGACCCGCTCCTACCCCATCAGCGTGTCGGCCGTCGACAAATGGGGCGGTGAGACCTCTGCCAACGTCATCAACGTGACGCCCGGACGCTCCTACATCAACATCATCAAGGACAACCTCGAGATCCATCCCATGTGCGGCGGACTCAGCATCACCTGGGAGAACCCCGCCGGCATCGACCTGAAGGACGATGTCGACGTCAACCCGGGAAAGCAGGTCTACGTCGTCGTCGACTACACCGACTCCGCCGGTGTCAGCCGCCGCCGCTATCTGACCAGCAAGCAGATGAACGCCAAGGCGCGCATCCGCGGACTCTTTGCCGGCCACTATGACGTGACGTTCCACGTCGAGGACTTCGCCGGCAACAAGACGGCCCAGAGCAATGAGCAACGCTACGACGTGCCGCCGGAATACGAGTTTGCCAAGTTCAGCACGTCGCCCGATCCCGTCACCGGCGAGCCCATCAAGACGATGATCTGGACCCTCGTGCCAAAGCTGACCACCCTGCAGCAGGCATGGGAATATCGCAACGCCGCCATCTTCGACGGCATCATCGACAGCAAGTCGGTCAACACGCAGAACTACGCAGGCACCGACGCCGACAACGTCGCCGCCTACGGCTCTGGCATCCCCTGGGACACCGATCAGGTCGACATCGTCGTCGACATGCACCAGGTGGTCAGCATCTCCCGCCTGAAGGCCTGGCAGCGCGCCTTCAAGTATGGCGACCAGCCCTTCTCGAACAGGGGCGTAGCCGGAGCTGACGGCATCTCCGACGACTACGACTACTATCAGCCCGACAACCTGAAGCGCTTCAAGCTCTTCGGCTCGATGACGCTCGACGAGGACGGATGGTTCCTCATCCAGGACTGCGACATCTCGACCAACTCCACCGCCGGCAAGCTGCCCATCATGGCCGACGTCGACTACAACGGCGACGGCACCCTCGTCAACATGCCCGACAACCAGAGCTATCAGTACGCCATGGAGGGCCACGAGTGGGAGCTGAGCGAGATGACCGACTCCGTGCGCTACATCCGCGTGCGCTTCGTCGAGAACTGGGACCTCTCGAAGCGTGGCTGCTCCGGCCTCTCTGAGATCACCCTCTTCGGCGAGCTGCTGCTCTCGCCCGCCCAGCTGGCCGAGCGCGAAGCCGCAGAATCCGGAGCCACGAGCCGGCGGCAGACGTCGCTCCGCATTAAGTTCTAATCATCATTCAATCTAATTCAAGGAATTATGAAACGACTCATATATTTCGCACTCATGGCCGGACTGACACTCATCACCGCCACATCGTGCAAGGACATGGACGACAACTACAAGGAGTATCTGGAGAACATCCCCACCTATTCGCCCTGCGTGCGCAACGTGAAGGCCGTCTCGCCCGAGCCCGGTTCGCTCACGCTGAGCTGGGAGATTGTCGACGAGACCAACCTCGTCAAGTCCATCCGCATCGCGGTCAAGAAGACGGCCGACGACATCCGTGTCATCAACATCCCCGAGGTGGTCACGGAATACACCGTCACCGACCTCGAGCTGCAGGGCTACGACTTCGACATCTACACCATCGACGGCTTCGGCAACCTGTCGATTCCCGTCTCAGTGACTAAGACGCCCATTCCCGGACGTGAGTAAGACATCTAAAGAATCCATGACCTAACGATGAGACTGACACTGAACATCATTGCCCTTGCACTGCTCTGCACGGCCTGCGCCAGCGCACAGAAGGCCGTCGTCTACACGACCGACGGCTCGCGCAACTATTCGCTCACCCGCACCGAGATGAAAGGTGAAGCGTCAGACAACACCCGCAGCGCACTCCTGCTCCAGCCCGACGTCACCTATCAGACCATCGACGGCTTCGGCTATGCCATCACCTACTCCTCGTGCTACAACCTGCTGAAGATGTCGGCCGACGACCGGGCGGCCCTGCTGCGCCAGACCTATTCGCCCACCGAGGGCTACGGCGTCAGCTATGCCCGCATCTCACTCGGCTGCAACGACTTCTCCTCGACGGAGTATTCGCTCTGCGACGAGCAGGGCCCGGCCGACGACCTGCTGCGACACTTCCGTCTCTACACCGACGAGACGCAGTACGTCATCCCCGTGCTGAAGGAGATCCTGGCCATCAACCCCGGGCTGAAGATTATCGCCGCCCCGTGGACCTCGCCCAAGTGGATGAAGGTAAACAACCTCACGGAGCGACGCGCTCACGACGCATGGACCGACGGCCACCTGAACCCCTCCTACTACAAGGCCTACGCCCAGTACTTCGTCAAGTTCGTCGAGGCCTTCCGTGCCGAGGGCATCGACATCTATGCCGTCAGCCCGCAGAACGAGCCGCTGAACCACGGCAACTGCGCCTCGCTCTACATGCCCTGGAACGAACAGGCCGGATTCGTCCAGCAGCTGGCCCCTGCCTTCAAGAAGGCCGGGCTGCAGACGAAGATCTACCTCTTCGACCATAACTACAACTACGACAACGTGGAGAGCCAGCGCCAATATCCCGTCCGCATCTACGACCTCTTCAAGGACAAGACCTTCGAGGGCAAGGAACTCATCGTCGGTGCTGCCTATCACAACTATGGCGGCAACAGCGACGAGCTCAACGCCATCCACGACCTGTGGCCTGAGAAGGAGCTCATCTTCACCGAGGCCAGCATCGGCACATGGAACAACGGCCGCAACCTCGACTCGTCGCTCCAGGACAACATGCTCAACGTGGGACTCCACACCGTGCTGAAGCATTGCCGCGCCGCCATCGTGTGGAACTTCATGCTCGACATGCAGCGCGGGCCCAACCTCGACGGAGGATGCCAGACCTGCTTCGGTGCCATCGACATCGCCAACGACTACAAGTCGTACACGCTCAACTCCCACTACTACACCATCGCCCACCTATCGGCCGTCGTCCGTCCGGGCGCCGTGCGCATCGGCACCAGCGGATGGACCTACAGCGGCGTCACCTATGCCGCCTTCCGCAATCCCGACGGCTCCTACGGCGTCGTGCTCTACAACGCCAACCAGCGCGACCTGCGCTTCAACCTCACCGACGGCCGCCACCGCTACCAGCAGATTCTTCTGCCCGCCCGCGCCGTCGTGTCGGTGCTCACCGATGCCGACCAGTCCAGCCGTATTCGCCCGACACGCCAGACGGCCATGGCCGACCCCGACTACTACACCCTGCAGGGCGTCCGTGTCGGTGTCCCCCGCCAGCCCGGCGTCTATGTCCATGACGGGCGCAAGGAGCTGAAGCACTGACTCTCATTCAGATAGCAAATCACATTCATTCACATTATTAACCCAAAAAATTTAGCAAAGTTATGAAAAAATGGTTTACACGTTTAGGCCTTGCGACGGCACTCCTCGCAACGGTCAGCGGCGCACAGGCTCAGCAGGAGCTCGTCGTCGACGGAACTAAGGGCTACGACTCCATGGCCGGCACAGGCCTTGTGGCTGGCCAGGACTACGTGCTGCCCGGCACCGACGCCTCATGGTACGCCATGCCCGACTTCTTCACCCACAAGGAGGGCAACGTCTGGACATTCCATGCCTACGGAATGCCTGAGTATGCCTACTTCATCGTGGCCGACGAGGCCAAGAGCTACATCAAGGTGGAGCATCGCGCCACCGACGAGGAGGGCAGCGCCTTTGCCAACTGGTCAGAGAACAAGGCCCTCTGGGTCAACGGCAACGAGTACTTCGGCTTCCCCAGCTATCTCGTCGCTCCCATGAACTGGGATGCAGGCAACAACTGGGCCGGCAACTCCGAGGTCGTCCCGCAGATTGCCGACAAGGTCTATCGCATGCAGCTCGTCATCGGCGAGCAGGTCTCGGCATCGTCCATCCACTTCAAGTTCTACCTCGGCAACCTCTGGGGCGGCGACGTGCTCTCCGACACCGAGGGCGGCATCATCCACATGGACGAGAACCCCTACCTCTACATCAACGGTCAGGACGAAGCCGTCAGCGATGCCCATGGTGACATCTACGCCAAGTCGGGCGCCGAGTTTGCCGACGGCGACACCCTCGTCGTCACCCTCGACATGAACCAGACGCCCGGCCGCGCCACCGTCGACTACAAGCAGAAGGTCGTCACCAACTTCCCCACCTTCAACGGCCAGGACATGCAGAAGCGCGGCAACTACTTCGTCTACGAAGGCACCCTGACACAGGGTCAGGAGTTCACCATCGGCAATGAGACGGCTGCCGAGATGAACCTCGCCGAGGCCTACGTCGACCAGTTTGCTGCCACCAACCTCGGCGGCGGCAAGTTCCGCTTCAACGCCGTCGGCGGACAGTACACCGTGGCCCTGATGCCTGCACTGAACTATGTCAAGATCATCCCCGGCACCTACGACCAGCCCGCCACGTTCGACAACGGCAAGGCCCTCTGGATCATCGGCTCGAACATCGGCCAGCCCACGGCCTCGGCCAACAACTCCAACTGGGGCGCCAACCTGGCCAGCAGCATCCCCGTGGCCCAGATCTCTGACAACGTCTACAAGATTGCCCTCACCGTCGGCAAGGAGATCACCAGCGGCATCAACTTCAAGTTCTTCGGCCAATACGGCTGGGGCAAGGAGTTCCGCGGCGAGGACCTCGTCATGAACGACAATGGCTACATCCGCCTGAACCAGCCCGAAGGCTCGTGGGGCTACGACGAGAACGGCAACGAGGTCTACACCCGCGGTGGCGACGACGGCAACATCTTCGACACGGGCCAGGCACTGACCAACGGCGACTGCCTCGTACTCACCATCGACCTCAACGGCTATGAGCCTTGGGACGGCGAGACGATGAACGAGATGGAGCAGCCCAAGGCCAAGCCCGGCACCGTCACGGTCGAGATGATTCCCTACTCGGGCCCCGTGCCCACGCTCAACGGCAACCCCATGACCGGCATCGGCAGCAACTTCGTCGCCGAGCTCAACCTCTCGAAGGGCGAGACCTTCGTCATCACCGATCCTAACGACATCGACCTCAGCAGCATCTACGTCGATCCCTGCTTCGCCACCAACGACGGCAACGGAAAGTTCACCTTCCAGGCCCTGAGCGGCAACTACACCGTCGTGCTCATCGAGGGCAGCAACTACCTGAAGATCTGGCCCGGCACCTACAACGAGCCCGCCACGATCAACGACGGCGGCCTCTGGATCATCGGCGAGGGCTTCGGACGTCCCAGCGTCAACAGTAATGCCGCCGGATGGAACACGGGCGCCATGACCGACTTCCCTGTGGCTCAGGTCGAGGAGAACATCTTCCGCATGGTCATCACCTGCGGACAGGAGATGTGGGACAACTGGTGCAACTTCAAGTTCTTCGGCCAGCCCAACTGGGGCATTGAGTTCAGGTCGGCTGCCAACAACGACGGCTACGCCCTCACCAGCGCCAACCAGTACCTTGGCGTGGGCAGCGGCGACGACGGCCACGACAACGGCAACATCTACTTCCTGGGTGGCGACGAGGGCGTCTTCGTCAATGGCCACGTCTACACCATCACGCTCGACTTCACCGAAGGCTTCGACGCCGGCAAGCTCTATGCCGTCGAGGGCGACCTGACCAACGCCATCGAGGGCGCCGTCGTCGAGCGTCAGTCTCTCTCCGACAACGCTGTCTACACCCTCTCCGGCGTACGCGTCAGCCGTCCGCAGCAGAAGGGCATCTTCGTCCGCAACGGTAAGAAAGTCGTGCTATGAGAAACGTCATCATAGCTTCCTGCCTGCTGCTGGCCGCCGTCGACAGCCACGCCCAGACCGCCAAGCCCGTCTATCTTGACGAGACGAAGCCGATGGAGCAGCGCATCGACGATGCACTGAGCCGCATGACGCTCGACGAGAAGCTGCACGTCATCCATGCACAGTCGAAATTCTCAGCCGGGGGTGTTCCCCGGCTGGGAATCCCCGACCTGTGGACCGACGACGGCCCACACGGCGTGCGCCCCGACGTGCTCTGGGACGAGTGGGAGCAGGCCGGACAGACCAACGACTCGTGCGTGGCCTTCCCCGCACTGACCTGTCTGGCCGCCACGTGGAACCCCTCGATGGCGCGGCTCTATGGCGAGAGCGTCGGCGAGGAGGCCCTCTATCGCGGCAAGGACGTGCTGCTGGGCCCGGGCGTCAACATCTTCCGCACGCCCCTCGGCGGCCGCAACTTCGAGTACATGGGCGAGGACCCCTGGCTGGCCTCGCGCATGGTCGTGCCCTACGTCCAGGGGCTGCAGTCGAAGGGCGTGGCCGCCTGCGTGAAGCACTACGCCCTGAACAACGACGAGGAGTATCGCCATCAGGTCAACGTCCGCGTCAGCGACCGTGCCCTCCACGAGATCTATCTCCCGGCCTTCCGCGCCGCCGTCGTCGAGGGTGGCGCATGGAGCATCATGGGTGCCTACAATCTCTATCAGAACCAACACAATTGCCATAATGCCCGCCTGCTCAACCAGATCCTGAAACGCGATTGGCGCTTCGACGGCGTCGTCATCAGCGACTGGGGCGGATGCCACGACACTGACGAGGCCGTCCGCAACGGACTCGACCTCGAGATGGGGTCATGGACCAATGGGCTCTCCGAGGGCGCATCGAATGCTTACGACATGTACTATCTGGCCTTGGCCTACAAACGCGCCATCCAGAGCGGCAAGTACACGACACGCGAGCTCGACGAGAAGGTGCGCCGCCTGCTGCGCCTCCACTTCCGCACGACGATGAATCGCCAGCGTCCGCAGGGATTCCTCTGCTCCGAGGCCCACTACGACGCAGCGCTGCGCATCGCCCAGGAGGGCATCGTGCTACTGAAGAACAGCCCCATCCGCAAGGGCGATGAGCCGCTGTTGCCCCTGCAGGACGCCGGGCGCATCCTCGTCGTCGGCGAGAACGCCATCAAGATGATGACCGTCGGCGGAGGCTCGTCGTCGCTCAAGGTGCAGCGCGAGGTGCTGCCCCTCGACGGCATCCGCCAGCGCTTCGCCAACGCCACGGTCGACTATGCCCGCGGCTACGTCGGCGACACGGTGCAGAGCTACAACGGCGTCACCGTCGGACGCTCGCTCTACGACACGCGATCCAAGGACGCCCTCATCAGCGAGGCCGTCGGGAAGGCCCGACAGGCTGACGTCGTCATCTTCATCGGCGGACTCAACAAGGCCGACTATCAGGACTGCGAAGGCCACGACCGCAAGGACTACGGGCTGCCCTACGCTCAGGATGAGCTCATCGAGGCACTCGTCAAGGCCAACCCGCGGCTCGTCTGCGTCAACATCTCAGGCAACTGCGTGGCCATGCCGTGGCTCAGCCGCGTGCCCGCCGTCGTGCAGGGCTGGTTCATAGGCTCACAGGCCGGCACGGCCCTCGCCTCGGTCCTGGCAGGCGACGTCAACCCCAGCGGCAAGCTTCCCTTCACGTGGTATGCCTCGCTCGACCAGTGCGGTGCCCACGCCACGGGCAGCTACCCCGGCACGTGGCGCCCTGACCACAAGATCATCGACGAGGACTACACCGAGGACATCTTCGTAGGCTACCGCTGGACCGACCGTCTGGGCAAGAAGCAGCAGCCCCTCTTCGCCTTCGGCCACGGCCTCAGCTACACCACCTTCGAGATTGCCAAGCTGAAGTCGGCCCCCAAGGAACTGACCCGACATGGCGAGCTGACGTTCAGCGTGCCCGTCATGAACACTGGCCGGCGCCCCGGCGCTGAGACCATCCAGCTCTACGTCAGCTGCAAGAAGCCGGCCGTGGACCGGCCTGTCAAGGAGCTGAAGGCTTTCCGCAAGGTCTACCTCGAGCCGGGCGAGCAGCGGCTGGTCACCCTGACCATCAAGGCCGACGCACTGGCCTACTACGACGAGGCCAGCGGACAGTGGCGAGCCGACGCCGGCGACTACGAAGCCCTCATCGGCACCAGTTCGGACCGCATCGCCCAGCGCATCCCTTTCACCCTGAAGGATTAAGCGTTCCCACAGGCATCATAGCGACCTCTCCCACTTGCGCCGCATGACAAGCGCGCGGGAGGGCGCGCCAAGACAATCGGCAAACGGGACAAAGACCGTCCTGAAGTATTGTCAATAACTAAAATCTCAGTGTGATTTTATTTCGTCACACTGAGATTTTTTAAAATCACACTGAGATTTTATGCCGTCACGCCGTGATTTTAGTTTTATCCAAACGTCCTCTTCTTTTCCTCACGCCCCCCTTCTTTTTTGTGTGTCTTTTTTTTGTGTCTCTCTTTTTTGTGTCTCTCTTTTTTGTGTCTGCAGGTCTAACTGGAATGGCGGCGCATCTGCTCCCCTCCCTATTTACCCGACGGGAATGACGGCGCAGCAGCTCCCACCCTGCTGTCCGACGGGAATAACGGCGCAGCTACTCCCTTCCTTAAAAAGGAGGGGAGTCTAGTTAGACCTGCGGACTAAGGAGGGGAGTAAGGTTAGGCCTTTCCATGGAGGGAAACAAAATTACCGCTGGAGCCCGAAAAGGCTGAAGGCGCAAAAAGAAATCAAAAAAAACGTGGCGGAACATTTTGTCAGTTCGGGAAAAATGACTATATTTGCCGTCGAATATCTTAAACCTAAAAATAAACACATTATGAAGAAACTTCTTTTAGGCGACGAGGCTATTGCCCAAGGTGCCATTGATGCCGGACTAAGCGGTGTCTATGCCTATCCCGGCACACCCTCGACTGAGATCACGGAGTATATCCAGATGTCGCCTATCGCCAAGGAACGCGACATTCACCGTCGCTGGTCGACCAACGAGAAAACAGCCATGGAGGAAGCCCTCGGCATGTCGTTCATGGGCAAGCGCGCACTGGTCTGCATGAAGCATGTGGGCATGAACGTCTGCGCCGACGCCTTCGTCAACTCTGGCATGACGGGCGTCAACGGCGGCGTCGTCGTGCTGGCTGCCGACGACCCCTCGATGCACTCCTCGCAGGACGAGCAGGACTCGCGTTTCTACGGCAAGTTTGCCATGATCCCCACGTTTGAACCCTCATCGCAGCAGGAGGCCTACGACATGATGCACGTGGCCTTCGACTACTCCGAGCGCGTCGGGCTGCCCGTGCTGATGCGCGTCACCACCCGCATGGCCCACTCGCGCGCCGTCGTCGAGTGTGCCGACGTTCCGCGTGAGCAGAACCCGCTGAACTACAACGCCGAGGCTAAGAACTGGGTGCTGCTGCCCGCCAATGCCCGCCGCCGCAACGACATCGTCACGGCTCAGCAGGACGCTCTCGAGGCCGACGCCGCAGCCTCCGAATACAACAAATACATCGACGGCCCGGACAAGAAGCTCGGCATCATAGCCAGCGGTATTGCTTATAATTATGTACGCGAGTGCTACCCGCAGGACTGCCCCTACCCCATCCTGAAGGTCTCGCAGTATCCACTGCCCAAGAAGCTCGTCCGCCGCATGCTGGAGGAATGTGAGCAGGTGATCATCGTCGAGGAGGGCCAGCCCTTCATCGAGGACATGGTGCGCGGCGTGGCTGAGAGCAAGAACATCCTGGGCCGGCTGACGGGCGAGCTGCCCCGCACGGGCGAGCTCAACCCCGACGTGGTGCGCAAGGCCCTCGGCATGGAGCAGGGCGAGTGCTATGCTCCCTGCGAGGACGTCGTCCCGCGTCCGCCGGCACTCTGCCAGGGTTGTGGCCACCGCGATGTCTACACCGCCCTCAACGAGGTGCTGCGCGAATACGACCACGCCCGCGTCTTCGGCGACATCGGCTGCTACACGCTGGGCTTCCTGCCCCCGTTCCACGCCATCCACTCGTGCGTCGACATGGGTGCCTCGATCACGATGGCCAAGGGTGCGGCCGACGCAGGACAGTGGCCTGCCGTGGCCATCATCGGCGACTCCACCTTCACCCACTCGGGCATGACGGGCCTGCTCGACGCCATCAACGAGAACGCCGACATCACCGTCATCATCTCCGACAACCTGACCACGGGCATGACGGGCGGACAGGACTCGGCCGGCACGAACAAGTTCGAGGCCATCTGCCGCGGACTGGGTCTAGCTGACGAGCACCTGAAGGTCGTCGTCCCCCTGCCGAAGAACATGCCTGAGATCACGCAGATCCTGCGCGACGAGATTAACTACCACGGCACGTCGGTCATCATCCCGCGCCGCGAGTGCATGCAGACCCTGCAAAGACACCTGAAGCAGAAGAAGGCACAGGCTGAGAAAAAATGAGAATTAACGCCAAAGGCGTCTGACAAAAAACAAATAAAAACAAAAGAAAACAAGAAAAAACATTCGGTATTCACAAATGCTTATTTTGGAGAAACAAAAACTCGAGACGGAATTGGCCGAAAAGTTAAGGAGGTTCGTTTTCGATGTCATAGGGTGCTGCCAGGCAGTCCATCAGGAACAAGGTCCAGAACTGACTGAGTATATCTATCAGGATTCTTTGAAAATAGCATTTGAACAGGCAGGCATCAAGCACGTGAAAGAGTATTACTTCACGCCTACATTCAGAGGAATAAAGTTGCAACACAGACTGTTTGTCGATTTCCTCTGCAAGGACAAAATCCTATTGGAATGTAAAGCCATTGAAAAGATTGGCATTCATGAGCGACTGCAACTATGGAACTACATGCGGGCCTCTGGCAAGAGGATTGGAATACTCTATAACTTTGCACCTGTCATGGATGAATGTGAAAAGTATTACTATAATCCAGACGACCGGACCATCAGCTACTTCTAACTGGAATCCGGATAAACAGAGACGTTGTTTTTTCTTGTTTTATTTTGTTTTATCTTGTTTTTTTACAGACCGCTTGCGGTTAAAATAAAGAAGATTATGAAGACAGATATTATCCTTTGCGGCGTGGGAGGACAAGGCATCCTCTCCATCGCAACGATCATCGGCGAGGCTGCCATGAACGAGAACCTTTACATCAAGCAGGCCGAGGTGCACGGCATGAGCCAGCGCGGCGGCGACGTGCAGTCGAACCTGCGCATCTCGAGCGACCCCATCTCGAGCGACCTCATCGCCAAGGGCGGGGCCGACGTCATCATTTCGATGGAGCCCATGGAGGCCCTGCGCTACCTGCCCTACCTCTCGAAGGAGGGATGGATTATCACCTCGTCGACGCCCTTCGTCAACATCCCCAACTATCCCGACATGGACGTCATCCGCGGCGACCTGGCCAAGATCAAGAACGTCATCGCCATCGACATTGAGCAGATGGCCAAGGACAACGGCATCAGCCGCTCGGCCAACGTCATCCTGCTGGGCGCTGCTCAGAAGGCCCTCGGCATCGAATACGAGAAGCTGGAGGACGCCATCCGCCGCGTCTTCGGACGCAAGGGCGACGCCGTCGTCGAGGCTAACATCAAGGCCTTGGCCCTGGGACGCGAGGCTCAGAAGTAATCTCCAGGATTACATAAACATGCAAGAAAGACTGCGTTTCTGTCCCTCAGGAACGCAGCCTTTCTTATATTTATTGATTTTTAACAAACGCAGGCGTCTGTATTACCACGTTTTTTCTTAATTTTGCCGATTAATAAGCGGGCTGGCGTGCCCACAGCCAAGCAAACACCGCCATTATTCAATAGGAGCATCACACAAAAAACGAACAAGATTATGATTTGGAATCCCAACAAGGAATGCATGAGCCGCGACGAGATGAGCGCGCTACAAGGTAAAAGATTGCACAAAATCGTGGAATATGTCTATCACAACGTGCCGTTCTACCGCCATAAGCTGCAAGAACTGGACCTCGTGCCTGACGACATCCAGACGATTGAAGACATCACCAAGCTGCCTTTCACCACGAAGAAGGACCTGCGCGACAACTATCCCTGCGGACTGCAGGCCGCGCCGCAGAGCGAGATCATCCGATTCCACGCCAGCAGCGGCACCACCGGCAACCCCACCATCGTGGGCTACACCCGCAAGGACATCGGCGTCTGGAGCGAGTGCATGGCCCGTTGTCTGACGGCCTACGGCGTGACGCGCGACGACATCTTCTCCGTCTCCTACGGCTACGGACTGTTCACCGGCGGACTGGGCGCCCACAACGGCGTCGAGAAGATCGGCGCATCAGTCGTGCCGGCCTCGACGGGCAACACGGAGAAGCACCTCAAGCTCATCCGCGACCTCGGCATCACGGGCATTGCCTGCACGCCGTCGTATGCCCTCTATCTGGCTGAGACGATGGACAAGATGGGCATCTCGAAGGATCAGATCCGCCTGCGCGTCGGAGCCTTCGGCGCTGAGCCGTGGACGGAGCAGATGCGCCAGGAGATTCAGGAGCGGCTGGGGCTCAGGGGCTACAACCTCTACGGTCTCAGCGAGGTGATGGGACCGAGCGTCAGCTACGAATGTCAGATGCAGCACGGCAGCCACATCTGCGAGGACCACTTCTACCCCGAGATCATCAACCCGACGACCCTCGAGCCACTACCCTACGGCCAGACAGGCGAGCTGGTCTTCACCACCCTGACCAAGGAGGGCATGCCCGTGCTGCGCTATCGCACGCGCGACCTCTGCTCGCTGATGGAGGGCCAGTGCGACTGCGGCCGCACGAGCGTCCGCATGAGCCGCATCCAGGGCCGTTCGGACGACATGCTCATCATCCGCGGCATCAACGTCTTCCCCTCGCAGGTGGAGAGCGTCGTGCTGTCGATGCCCGAAGTGGCTCCGCGCTACATGCTGGTGGTCGACCGCGTGAACAACCTCGACACGCTGCAGGTGCAGGTGGAGCTGCGCCAGGACTACCTGACCAGCACGTTCGACACGCCCGCCGCCGTGGCCGCCCTCGAGAAGCGGTTGGCCTCACGGCTGAAGAGCGTGCTCAGCATCGCCGCCAAGGTGCAGCTGAAGGCGCCGAACACCATCGAACGCTCGCAAGGCAAGAGCGCCCATGTCATTGACTTGCGCAAGCTATAAATACAGACCCCACCCCCGACCCCTCCCCTCACTTCAAGGGGAGGGGTCGGGGGTGGGGTCTGTAACTTCCCTCCTTCGTTCCAAAAATTTTTTTATCACATCATAGACCCTGCGTTATACAGCTTCGCGGTCCTACAAAAACAAATAAAAACCAGAAAAACAATTATAAACCATTTATGACTGTTTTTGGGGTTTTTATTTGTTTTATTTTGTTTTAGCAAGACCGCGAAGCGGTACGAACAATCCAAGCCTCAACCAGTACGAATTATTTTTACATTACACGGATTCTCAAGAACGAAATACCGCTTCGGCATGACGCCCTCAGAGTATCGCTCGGCCGAGCGGCAGGCCACGGGTCAGTTCCAGCCCTCTTCGTCGTAGTTTTCCATATAGCGGCTCATCCCGTTGTCGTCCATGTCGTCCTCCGACGCAGGGTCGAAGCCCCGCATATTGTCATCATCGTCGACGTCGTCGTCGGACGATTCGTATGTCGGCGGCGGGGTGGCGACGACCTTGCCCGGCCTCTCCGAAGTTGAGGAGGGACTCATGGAGTCGCTCGGCGGCGTCACCGTCTCCTCCACTTCGGGGAGATCCAGCGGCGTCTCCTCCACCACCCGCGAAGCCTTGTTGCCGCATGCCCCCAGGCCGATGCTGACCGCCAAGGCCGCAAAAATCATGCTCTTCCTTTTCATCTTTACAATTCCGATATATTATAGGTCGTAATATTCATGAGTCATTACATGGCCCATTCATGAGCATTACATGTAGCGCCGCAGGCAGAAATATATCTTATTGTCTGCGACGCTACATGTAATAAGCATGAATAAACCATGTAATCTTTCATATAATTCTTATGAGCCATCTGTTACTGATTCTGATGCAAATATAAACAAAAAATCCGATACCCCATGACCATCCGCCCAAAAAAGGAGCAAAAAGGGCAAAACGGCGCTTTTTGAAAGTAATATACCCCTATATTACCTTCGAGAAGCGCCACTTTCTGCCAAACAGGCCGGACGGTTTTGAGTCATTTTTCGGTCAAATGCTTTGCCGTTACGGAAAAATTGCTTAACTTTGCGGGGTCAATATCGGCAAGACGTTAACATTAATATAATATCAAACAACTAAGGACTATGAAACCAACACCTATCAAGAAGGAAATCGTCGACCAGCTTGTCAGCGAGCTGGGCATCAAGGACTTTGCCAAAGCCACCATCCGCGAGGTGAAGCAGGTGGCCGCCATGGCCGAGAAGCAGAGCGGCGTGGAGTTCATCAAGATGGAGATGGGCATCCCCGGACTGCCCGCCGCACAGGTGGGCGTCGACGCCCAGATCAAGGCGCTCCAGGACGGCATCGCCCACTCCTACCCCGACATCCAGGGTCTGCCCGAGCTGAAGCAGCAGGCCTCGCGCTTCGTCAAGGCCTTCATCGGCGTCGACATCAAGGCCGAGGGCTGCGTGCCCGTGTGCGGCTCGATGCAGGGCACGTTTGCCTCGTTCCTCACCTGCTCGCAGGCCGACCGCCGCCGCGACACCGTGCTGTTCATCGACCCGGGCTTCCCCGTCCAGAAGATGCAGCTGCAGGTGCAGGGCGTCCGCTATGAGACGTTCGACGTCTACGACTATCGCGGCGAGCGCCTCGAGGCCAAGCTCGAGAGCTATCTCGCGACGGGCCGCATCTGCGCCATCGTCTACTCGAACCCCAACAACCCGTCGTGGATCTGTCTGACGGAGCAGGAGCTCGAGATCATCGGCCGACTGGCCACGAAGTATGACGCCATCGTCATGGAAGACCTGGCCTACTTCGCCATGGACTTCCGTCAGGACCTCTCCGTGCCCTTCCAGCCGCCCTATCAGCCCACCGTGGCCCGCTACACCGAGAACTACATGCTGCTCATCTCCGGCTCGAAGGCCTTCTCGTATGCCGGCGAGCGCATCGGCGTCGTCTGCATCAGCGACAGCCTCTTCCATCGCCACTATCCCGACCTGGCCCAGCGCTACGAGGGTCTGCCCTTCGGTCTCGTCTTCTCCACCCGCATGCTCTACGCCCTCTCCTCTGGCACCAGCCACTCGGCCCAGTATGCCATGGCAGCCATGATGCGGGCGGCCTGCGACGGCCAGTATCGCTTCCGCGACGACATCCGTGTCTATGGCGAGCGGGCCCACAAGCTGAAGGAGATCTTCCTGCGCCACGGATTCCACATCGTCTACGACCGCGACCTCGACCAGCCCATCGCCGACGGTTTCTACTTCACCATCGGCTATCGCGGCATGACCTCGGGCGAGCTGGCCCGCGAGCTGATGTACTATGGTGTCTCGGCCATCTGCCTCATCACCACTGGCTCCCATCAGGAGGGTCTGCGCGTCTGCACCTCCTTCATCGAGGACCACCAGTACGCCCAGCTCGACGAGCGCATGGCCGTCTTCGCTGAGAATCACCCAGCATAAGGATTTTTTAAGGAGTTTAGGAGTTTGGGAGTTTAGGAGTTTAGACGATAGTTCTGAGCCATGACTTGCAGGTCTTTGTCTATCGTCTAAACTCCTAAACTCCCAAACTCCTAAACTCCCTTAAAAAAAACTCCTAAACTCCTCAATCGAACCTACGAACGTTTATTTATTCATTAGGCTTCCGTTTTAGTAGTCTTTCCCCGCATTTCCCGCATAAATGTTTGGCGTTTCTGTATCTTTTTCGTAACTTTGCCCGAGCTATTTAGTAAAAACTTAGGACGAATGAGTAAAGATACAGACCCCACCCCCGACCCCTCCCCTTGAGGGGAGGGGAGCAGCTGCGCCGTCATTCCCTACGAGCAGGGCGGTAGCCACTCCCCTCCTTTGGAGGGGTCGGGGGAGGCTACTCCCCTCCCTTCAAGGGGAGGGGTTGGGGGGTGGGGTCTGTAACTTTCTCATACCAACTTATTTAAAGAAATTCCAACCTATAGTAACGCAACCAAACAATACAAGAGAAAACGACAATGGACTATAGCCCCTACTTACATCCAGAGATTGAGACCATGCCGCGCCAGGACCTCGAGGCCCTCCAGATGGAGCGGCTGAAGAAGACGCTCGGCCTGTGCATGAACAACGCCTTCTATCAGCGGCGCTTCAACGAGCTGGGCATCACGCCCGACGACATACGCACCCTCGACGACGTCCGCCGACTGCCCTTCACCACCAAGGAGGACCTCCGCGAGAACTATCCCTTCGGACTCGCCTGCGTGCCCCTCAGACAGTGCACCCGCCTGCACTCCTCGAGCGGCACCACGGGCAACCCCACCGTCGTGCTCCACACGGAGCGCGACCTCCACGAGTGGGCCGAGGCCGTCGCCCGCTGCCTGTGGATGGTGGGCTCCAGGCCCGACGACGTCTTCCAGAACTCGGCCGGCTACGGCATGTTCACCGCCGGACTGGGCTTCCAGTACGGTGCCGAGCGCGTCGGCATGCTCACCGTCCCTGCCGCCGCCGGCAACACGACGCGCCAGATCAAGTTCATCCGCGACTTCGGCACCACCGTCCTCCACGCCATACCCTCTTATGCCTCGCGCATCTATGAGGTGATGAAGGCCGAGGGCGTCGACCCGCGCCGCGACACCAGCCTGCGCGTCCTCTGCATCGGCGCCGAGCCGCACAGCGAGGAGCAGCGACAGCGCATCGAGCAGAACCTGGGCGTCCGTGCCTACAACTCCTACGGCATCTCCGAGATGATGGGCCCGGGCGTCGCCTTCGAATGTCCGGAGCAGGACGGACTGCACATCTGGGAGGACTACTTCATCGTCGAGATCATCGACCCCGTGACGCTCGAGCCTGTGCCCGACGGAGAGATGGGCGAGCTCGTGCTGACCACCATCAACCGCGAGGCCATGCCGCTGCTGCGCTATCGCACCCGCGACCTGACCCGCATCCTGCCCGGCACGTGCCCCTGCGGCCGCACCCATCGACGCATCGCCCGCCTGCAGGGCCGCTCCGACGACATGATCATCCTCAAGGGCGTCAACATCTTCCCCATCCAGATCGAGAAGATCCTGCTCAAGTTCCAGGAGCTATCCACCGACTACCTCATCACCCTCGACACCACCGACGCCGGCGACACCATGACCATCGACGTAGAGCTGGGCCAGCTCTTCACCGACGACTATCGCGACCTGCAGCGGCTGGAGCGCACCGTCACCCGCCTGCTCAAGGACGAGATCCTCATCACGCCCAAGGTGCGCTTCGTCCAGAAGGGCGCCCTCGCCGTCAGCGACGAGAAGAAGGCCGTCCGCGTCAAGGATAAACGGAAGCTGTTCTGACAATAATCCCTAAATATCGAACCCCCTATAATAAACAGCCCCATGACCATCCATCAGCTTTCCATCTTCATCGAGAACCGCTCCGGCACACTCATCAAGGTGCTCGACGTCCTCAAGCAGGCCAACATACAGATTGTGGCCTCCACCATCGCCGACACGGCCGAGTACGGCATCTACCGGCTCATCTGCTCAGAACCCCTGCGCGCCTTCGAGGAGCTCAAGCAGGCAGGCGTCGCCGTCGCACTCAACGACGTGCTCGCACTCGAGCTCGACGACGAGCCGGGACGCGCTGCCGACGCCGTCAAGGCCTTCAGCGAGGCCGGCATCAGCCTCATCTACATGTACACCTTCCTCCTCCGCGGCAAGGGCATCATGGTCTTCCGCACCGACAACCGCCCCCTCGCCATCGAGGTCATCCGAAAGAACAACCTCCGCTACATCGCCGAGCAGGATCTCACGAAGTGGTCCTGAGGCCGACGGAAGCCACAAGTCCGACCCACTTTAATCTTTCGTCACGTCGTGGCATCACGCCGTGTCATAAGTTATTTGCCGTCAGTTTTGAAGAAATAAATATAGAGAAAACATGCAAAAAAGAGGTCATCGTAACGCATAAAAGCAGTAAAAAGTTTGGCTATTTCAAAAATAATGCTTAATTTTGCATCGTCGTCACGCAAACGGGGCGATAACCATAAGCAAAAGCAAACGATGAGGCGTCGCGCGTACTACTTTATATATATAAGGAGGGGCGCATCGGTTCCGCGCTTCAAGACCCAAGTAGTCCGGCTCTCCGAGGAACGGGAGGCCAAAAAGAAAAAACACAGTCTTTATGAGAATGAAGTCTACTCAAATGATCAGCACACTGGCTCTCGCCCTCGCTCTGGGCAGTACCACAGCCGTCGATGCCGCCAGTGCAGTAAGTAACGCCTCCGTGGCCGCCGTGGCTGCCATGGCCGAAAACGCCAGCGACGAAGCTCACTACAACGAGCTGAAGGACCGCCTGAACCGCCTGGAGGAGAACTGCAACACGGCTCTCCAGTTGGCCGACGCCCTGGGCATGCTCAGTTCCTACCAGACAACCATTGAGAACCTGCTGGCAAGCGTCCAGACGATGCGTGAAAAGCTGGAGGAGGACTATGCTGCCGGCCTCGTGACGGCCGACTACCAGCTCTCCGACCTCGGCCCCGCAGAGGGACAGATCGGTGGCATCATGGGCCCCCTGAACGGTCAGTACAATGCTATGCTCAACGCCTGCTTCCAGCGCTCGTTCCCCGTACTCTATTCTCAGATCAACCCGGCTGTCAGCCAGCTGGAGTCCCAGCTGGCAGAATGGGGCCTGACTGAGCAGTTTGCCGACAGACTGGCTAAAGTGCAGGCCATGGCCAAGGAGGCATCCGAGAAGCTGACTGCATATCAGACCAACGTGAGCGCTGAGACCGACTATAAGAAGAAGCTGGAGATGGCTAAGGAGGCCGAGGCTTACATCAACAATGCCAAGGAAGAGATCGTGGCCGAATGCGAAGCCATCAAGGCTGATGCTCAGGCCATCGTCGAGGCCAAGGAGGCCGCCAACGAGGCTGCCTACGAGCGGCTGATGGCTCAGATCAGCGAGCTGGAGGAATACTACAACGAGGTGTATGCCAAGTTCCTCGCTGCCGCTCAGACGCAGCCGCAGGGATGGTCGAGGACCTACGGCGCCCAGTTGGGCGGCATCAGCCAGGCCATCTCGGGCATGAAGAGCACTGTCGGCGGTGCCTATGGCCGCAAGGAGCTCGACGAGACGAGCACCATCGAAAACTATGACAGCATCAAGAGCGAGCTGGAGCGGCTCGAGGCCGTGTTTGACGGTCTCACCACGGGCATCAGCACCGTGACCACGGCCGGACAGACGGCTGACGGCCAGGCCTACGACGTCAGCGGCCGCCGCGTCGGCACTACGGCTAAGGGTGTGATCATCCGTAGCGGCAAGAAGATGGTGGTCAAGTAAGCCCCACGTGCCGATGTCATGACACAAAGATAAAGCCCTCGCCTCCCGCTATCAGAATCCAGCGGGAGCGGGGCTTTACTTTTTTTATAAAAATGTTTGGTTTATTCAGTTTTATTTTATATCTTTGCACACGAAAAACCTTATTTATTATTCAACATTAAATCTAAGATGAAGAAATTTTGTACTCTCTTAGCCGTCCTTGCCGCTATCTGCGCAGGGACCGCTCAGGCACAGGTGATGAAGAAAAGCACGGTCAGACACGACGTGAAGGCCGACGGCCAAACCACCACAGCCATCGAGGCCGGCGAGAACCAGACCTGGTGGGGATACGTCGGCGACGCCACCGAGCTGAGCGGCACGGGCATCAACAAGAACGACACGTACCACTGCGCCATCTACCTCACCGGTCAGGACGACATGACGGCCGACAAGAAGATCCAGGCCGTGAGATTCTCGCTGGTGGCATCCCACGTCATCGGCGTCAAGGTGTGGATAGCCAACAGGCTGCCCACGGCCACACCGTCGGCCGACAACACCCTGTGGGTGCAGAGCGTGGCCAAGGACGACCTGGGCGAGAACATCGACGTGGCGCTCGACACGCCCTTAGACATACCCGCCGAGGGTCTCTACGTCGGCTATTCCTTCACCATCACGTCAGCCTCAACCGAGAGCGACCAGTACCCCATCCTCGTCGGCGGCAACGACCACCCCTATGGTCTGCTGGTGCGCACCAACACGGCCATCCCCAACTGGAGCACGCTCTACGGCCAGGGCTTCGGCTCGCTGAGCATCAAGGTGCTCATGGAGGGCCAGTTTGCCGAGCGGGCCGTCGTGCCCTCCTTCGCCACGGAGAATCATTTCGTGGAGAAGGGCAAGCAAACCGACGTCGACCTCATGCTGACCAACAACGGCCAGTCGGCCGTCAGCAACATCAGCTACACCATCGACGACGGCCAGGAGCAGACCGTCAGCCTCAGCAAAGCCCTGAAGCCCTTCGCCACGGACTACGTCACGATCAGCGTGGCGGCCGACGCCACAGCCCAGAGCAGCACCAAGACGCTGACCGTCACCCGCGTGAACGGCGAGGCCAACCAGTCGGTCAGTCCCTCGGCACAGTTCACCCTCAACACGCTGGATCAGTTCATCCAGCGCAATGTCGTCGTCGAGGAGTTCACGGGCACGGCCTGCGGTTTTTGTCCGCGCGGCATGGTGGGCATGGAGAAACTGCGCGAGAAGTTTGGCGACCGCTTCGTAGGCATCGCCATCCACCAGTATAACGAAACCGACGCCATGTACATCGCCAACTATGCCAGCCTGGGCTTCTCGGGCGCCCCCTCGTGCATCATCGACCGCACCATGATGACCGACCCCTACTACGGCGATAGCGGCGACATCTGCAACGAGTTCAGCTGGGCCATGGAGGTGCCCGCCACGGTGGCAGTCGACGTCGTTGGCATCATCGACGAGGCAGAGACGGAGGTGGCCGTGACGGCCAGCGTCACGTCGCTCTTCGACACCAGCGACCTCCGCATCGAGTATGTCCTCGTCGGCGACGGCCTGAGCGGCAGCACGAATGCCTGGACCCAGTCGAACAACTATGCCACGTCGGCCGTGGCTGAGGAAGACCTGAAGATCTTCGCCCGCGGCGGCAAGTACGGCCAGAGCAACGTCATCGGCTATGTCTTCAACGACGTGGCACTCGCATGGGCCGGCAGCAGCGACGTGGAACCCCTCGGCAAGCTCACAGGAGGCCAGACGCGCAAGGTCAGCCACACGCTGAAGCTGCCCACGAAGGCCACGATGCGCAACGCCCTGCGCAAGGGCACCATCCACGCCGTGGCACTGATCATCAATGCTGACGGCACCATCGCCAACGCCGTCAAGAAGCAGGTGGTCGACGCCACGGGCATCAGCAGCGTGACGACCGACGCCCCCACTGCCACGACGCAGCGCTACTCGATCGACGGTCGCCAGCTGTCGGCCCCCCAGCGCGGCCTCAACGTGGTGCGCATGAGCGACGGCTCGGTGCGCAAGGTCGTGGTGAAGTGATTGTTGAACCTATCGAAAGTAAAATAAACCATTTAAAAAAAGTAAAATAAACCATTTAAAAGATGAACAGGACAAACACGTTTTGGGGACTGGCCCTCGCCTTTCTGACGGCCATCCCACAAGGAGCGGCAGCCCAGCAGACGAAGGTCGAGCTGGGAAGCCCTTCGAAGCCCGTCTCGTATGCGCTGCACCACCCGGAGGCCATCACCGCCACGGACAGCCAGAAAGACCCCTTGCAGGGACTGGTGAAGATGCGCAGCCACCGCCGCCAGGGCGGCACCTACACGGCAGCGCCGCAGCTCTCGCTGAAGCAGCGCCACACAGGACTGAACGACCTGCTGCTCAAGCACGAGCCGATGCACATCACGGCCGACAAGGTGCGGCGTGCCGTCAAGCAGAAGGCTAAGGCACCATTCAAGCCCGACAACGACCACAGGTATCTCATCACCAACGTCATCTACAACACCGTCGACGAGACGCAGGAGAGCGGACTCTTCGCCCTCGACGTCACGACGGGCGAGCTGACCTGCCTCTTCGCCGGCTTCGATGACTACGACAACTTCGGATTCAACGGCGGCGCCTACGTATGGAACGGCAAGTATCGCGGCGTCTTCTTCGAGCAGGGCAGCATGGTCAACAGCTCCAATCCCGCCCGCGTCATGGACTTCAACATGGACGACTGGACGTTCGACGAGGACTCCTACATCGAGACGACCATCCCCTACCAAACGTCGATGGCACTGGAATGCGCCACGGAGTACAACGCCGACGGCACCACGACTGTCATCGGACAGTTCTGGGGCGTCGACCGCAACGGCAACCTCTCGCTGCGCTACGCCACGCTCGACCCCGACGGACGCACCACGACCAAGTTCGGACAGACGCCTCAGAAGCACATGGTGGCCATGGGCGTCACCAACGACGGACGACTCTACGGCGTCTGCAAGGACGGCAACCTGTACCAGATTGACCGAGCCACGGCCGAGGAGAAGCTCATCGGCCACACCGGCGTCCACGACCTCATCGACCACGAGGGATTCTTCTGGCTGCAGGGCGGCGAGATAGACCCGCGCGACAACACGTTCTACTGGGTGGTCGACCACGCCGTCGAGGAGAAATCCGAGCTCTGCAGCGTCAACCTCGAGACCGGTAAGGCCACCGTCCTCGTCGACTTCGACGGCGACATCGAGTGCGCCGGCATCCTCATCGCACCACAGCAGCGTCAGGACGCCACACCCGCTGCCGCCAGCAACCTGCAGGCCCAGTTTGCTCCCATGCAGACCACGGGCAGCGGCTCGTTCACGGCACCCGTCAACGACTTCGGCGGCAAGCCCCTCGCTGCCGACGCTAAGCTCTACTACAACATCTACGTCAACGACGTGAAGCAGGCCATCAGCGACAACCAGACCACGCCCGGCGCCACCGTCAACTTCAGCATCGCTGCCACCGACGTGAAGGACAATGCTGAGAACACCATCAAGGTGACCACCTCGCTCGGCACCGACGGCGAGGAGAGCCTCAGCACGAGCGCCACCGCATGGGTGGGACTCGGCATCCCGGAGGCTCCCAAGAACGTAGCCCTCAGCTACGACGAGGCAGAGCACAAGGTCACCATCAGCTGGGAGCACCCCACACGCGGCGACTATGCCGGCACTAAGGGCGGCAAGGTCGACTACGTCAGCTACTTCGTCTATCGCGTCATCGACGGTGACCGCATGGCCGACATTCATGGCGGCTATCCGCTCATGGACGACGAGACCTCTATCGTCTACACACTGACCGACGACGACCTCACCATGACCCTGGCCGACCTCACCTTCGAGGTCGAGGCATGGGCATCACCGCTCGGATTCCCCCTCAAGGAGCTGGCCAGCGAGCCCGCCTCGACCAGCGCCCTGCCCATCGGCGTGGGCAAGTCAACCCCCTACTTCGTTGACTTTGCCAACGACTACTACAACATCCGCCAGAAGGACTTCACCATCATCGACGGCAACCAGGACGGCAAGACGTGGAAGTGGTGCGAGCCACACATGCTGCTGGGCCAGCAGCTGTGCGGCGCCGTGGCCGCCAGCAACTACACGACGACGAAGACCGGCGACGAATGGTTCATCACGCCCGGTATTGAACTTAAGGCCGGCACGACCTATCACTTCAAGTCCAACATGCACGGTCCCCTCAGCGGCATGTATGTCGAGACGCTCGAGATCTGCCTCGGCACAGCCAAGAACAAGGAGGCCATGACGCAGGTCATCATGGAGGCCGAGGAGGTCATCGACTACTGCGACAAGGAGTTTGAGTTCACGGTCGACAAGGACGACACCTACTACGTCGGACTGCACGCCGTCTCGGCTCCCAGCCAGTGGGAGATAGCACTCTTCGACATCTACATCGCCGAGGCCACGGCCCTGCAGAGCGACTGGCTCTCACTCGCTGCCGGAGAGATTGAGGCCACGCCTGTCTACGGCATCACTACGGGTGCCGACGGTCAGATCAGCGGCAAGGCTGACATCGTGCTGACACTGCCCACCGAGACCCTCAACGGCAAGCAGCTGGGCAGCACCGACCGCATCCAGGCTTCGCTCTACGCCACGGGCGACGCTGAGCCCCAGCTGATCAAGTCGTGGGCTGACCAGGCTCCAGGCACCCGCCTGACGCTGACCACCGATGACCTGCCGACGGGCGAGTACACCTTCACCGTCGAGACATCCTACACGGCCGACGGCGAAAGCCACATCGGACAGAGCTACGCAGCCACGGCCCACGTCGGATGGGACAACGCCGTAGCCACACCCACCGGCATGGACGTCGTCCAGAGAGACGGAAAACTCATCGTGCGCTTCCCCGAGCAGGAGCAGCTGAAGGGTGCACACGGCGCCTACCTGCCCTCAGTCAGCTATCGAGCCTACACCACCAGCAAGGCTAACCAGCTGGTCTACTACGTCAACATGGGCAACACCTACGTCTACGACGCCATCATCCCCGATGCCGAGACCGACGGACTGGAGCTGGTCATCCCCGACTTCAATCCCGATGAGGGCATGCAGTACAACTGGACCTACTTCGTCATGGCAGTGTCGAAGGACGCACAGGGCAACAAGATCTACTCGCCCGTGACGGCCGTCAACAGCGTCATCGGCGCACCCATCCAGGCACCGGCCATCGAGACCGGCGAGCGCGAGTTTATCCTCGACGCAGCTCTCAGCCCCGACCTCGACGCAGTGTGGCGCTACTGGCTCGACCGCGCCACTCAGGTGGCCGGCATTCAGCCCATCGCCGACCAGTTCGGCCACGACGTAGGCAACTCGTGGTATGTCTACTCGGCCTTCAACGGCTCAATCACGGCGCTGGGAAGCAAGGTCGACATCAGCACCCTCGCCAAGCCCATGCTCAACCTCGACATCATCCTCGAGGATACGGACACCGACATGGAGGTCGTCCTCAACGGACCCAACGGTCTGAAGGCTTCCCACAAGATGACCGTCATGGACGGCATGCAGCACATCAGCCTGCCGCTCGACGAGTATCAGTCGTGGGGATGGGTACAGCCCTGCGTGAAGAGCATCTTCCACCTGACCTTCGACGGCGACCACTATCATGACATCTACTTCGACAACTTCGGCATCTACGATGCACAGCCCACGAACATGGCTGTCGTCGGCTTCGAGATCCCCAAGCAGATGAACGCCGGCGAGGAGGTCATGGCCAACGTCTCGGTGATGAACATGGGCCAGCAGGCCGTGCGCAACTATACGGTGACACTCTATGAGGACGAAGCACCCATTGCCAGCGAGACCGTCAGCCGCGCCTTGCAGCCGGGCGACCTCCGCGTGGTGCAGTTCCGCTACAGGGCCAACACCATCAACGCCTATGACCGCACTGGCATGGAGGACGCTGAGAAGGTGCTGGTGACGACCGTTGAAGTCGACGGCGACGCCATCGCCACCGACAACAGCTCTGAGGCCGTGGTGACCATCAGTGTCAACGGCGGCAAGAACAACAGCTATCCCTCTGACGTCGTGGCCAGCCAGGCCAGCGGCTCGCAGAGGGTCAACGTCAGCTGGTCGTTCGACATGGACAAGACGGCGCAGCAGACCACTGAGAGCTTCGAGGACTACGAACTGTGGTATACGGGCGGCGTGGCCTCCGGCGCACCCGAGGGTCAGCTGGGCCCCTGGCGTCTCTACGACCGCGACAACATGCCCACCTATACATGGAAGAACATGGAATACCTCACCGAATATGCCGGACAGCCACAGGCCTTCCAGGTGTTCGAAGGCAGCCTGTTCGCCGGCATGTCCGATTATTACTATTACAACATGAAGGCTGCCAGCGGCACGCAATACCTCGTCTCGATGGATCCGGCCGACGGCAACTACACGCCGCTGCCCGACGACTATCTCATCTCACCCGAGGTGCGCGGCGGCACCGTCCTCGAGTTCTACTACGGCTCGCTGCTGCGCCAGACGCAGGGCTGCGAGGTGCTCTACTCTGAGACGGGTCGCGACATCAGCGACTTCAAGCTCCTCAAGCAACTCGACGATGCCACGAAGGACGAATGGCTCCTGGCTTACGTCACACTGCCTGAGACGGCCAAGTACTTCGCCATCCGCCACAGCAAGGGCTCCTATCTGGGCTACGGTCTGAAGATCGACGACATCACCTACGTCAAGGCTGTCACTGTCGACCACTTCAACGTCTACGTCGACGGACAACTTGTGGGCACCACCAGCGACACGTCCTACGCCATCGACGGAATGATGGGCGACGGCAGACACAGGATAGCCGTTACGGCTGTCTATGCCGACGGCACCGAGTCGGTTCCGGCCTACGCCTCGTTCACCTACACGGATGCCATCCGTCAGATCCTGGCCACCGGCAAGCCCTTCGATGTCTACTCACTCGACGGCAAGCTCGTGCGCCAGCAGACCCGCACCGTCGAAGGCCTGAAGGGCACCTACGTCGTAGGCGGCACAAAGGTCATCCTGAAGTGACAAAGCGGCACTTTAACACAACTGAAGCGGCACTTCTCCCAGCGAGAAGTGCCGCTTTTTCTATGATAAAGCACCGCTTTGACTCAGGACAGGAGCCACGTCCTTTTTCCTGACTTCGGCGGTTTTAACATTTCCGAGGGGGTGACCCACTTGAGACCCCGATAAACAGGGAATTTTGCTTGGTGACTTGGGTGACTCAGGAAATTTGTGTACCTTTGCGGCATGTTCCCACGCAAGAAGAGAAACAGAACGGGTACCATCAGTGTTGTGGTGGTTGACAAGAGCCGCGGAGGCTTCAAGGAGGTCAAGAGCTTCGGTGTTGCAAAGACCGAGGAGGAAGCCGACCGTCTGTATGCCAAGGCCTCAGAGTGGGTGCGCAGGTTTGGTGGACAGCAGGAGATTGACTTTGCCCAAAGCAGCATTATACAGCAGGAGTTCCTGGAGTCGGAGCGTGTACTGAACAACATCTCAGCCGTCGTTCTCAACGGTCCCCAGCAGATTCTGAACCAAGTCTACGACAGCATTGGCTTCAACAGGATTAAGGACGAAGTCCTTCGTCATCTGGTCATTTCCCGTATCTGCCAGCCGTTGAGCAAGTCGGCCACGGCAGACTACTTGAAGTCATACTTCCATGAGGATGTCAGCCTTGACCAGATATACCGCTACATGGACAAGCTGTACAACAAGCAGCGTGAGCTGGTGCAGCAGATAAGCGTGGAGCACACTCGCAAGATTCTCGGTGGCAACATAGGGCTGATGTTCTACGATGTAACCTCGCTGTACTTTGAGACGGGCATACAGGACGAGTTGCGCACTAACGGATTCTCAAAGGACGGCAAGACGTCAGAGTCCCAGATCATCCTGGGACTGCTTGTCAGCGCGGACGGCTATCCGCTGTCGTACTCAATCTTCAATGGTGCGCAGTATGAGGGACGCACGATGATCCCCATCATAGACGACTTCATCCTGCGTTTCAACATCAAGGACTTTGTGGTGGTGGCCGATTCCGGTCTTCTTAACAAGACCAACGTGGATTTGCTGCGTCAGGCGGGCTACAAGTACATCCTCGGTGCGAGAATCAAGAAGGAGCCTGCTGACATCGTGGAATGGATGCTGGCACAGGAGAAAGTATCAGGCACGTACCATGAATACTACCGAAAGAACGGCGAGAGGTTGATTGTCGGCTACTCAGAACAGCGGGCCAAGAAAGACGCTCATAACCGCGAGAAAGGCATTGAGAGGCTGCGTAAGGCATACAGCAGCGGAGTGCTTACCAAGGCATCCATCAACAGACGCGGATATAACAAGTTCCTTACCATCAGCAAGGACGTGCAAGTGGTCATCAACGAGCAGGAGATAGAGAACGATGCCAAGTGGGACGGCCTGAAAGGCTACGTAACCAACACTGACCTTGATGCCGAGCAGGTAGTAGCCCAATATCACAGTCTTTGGTACGTGGAACGGGCATTCCGTGTCACGAAGGGCAATCTGGAGGCAAGGCCGATATTCCACTTCACGGAGAAACGCATTGAGGCGCACATCTGCATCTGCTTCATAGCATACAAGGTCTACAAAGAACTGCAGCGCATCATCGCCCTGCACGGGGGAATCAATCTTAGTGTAGACAAGGTGATTGACATTGCCAAAACCATACCCACCATCAAGCTGAGCCTGCCATATGGTGATACTGAAAGAGTTAAGACGCTATTCCTCACAGAAAAGCATCAGAGGATTAAGCCACTCTTCGACATCAAGGCCATTCTCGACAAGAAGCAAGATTAAATTAACAGGCGCACGTGCGAACAGGGTGACGCATCGCCGAAGTCAGGAGCACCGCTTTGACTCAGGACAGGAGCCACGTCCTTTTTACAAGGGGCCGAACTCCGTCTGCCCGTTGGCAGTGGGCACTGACGGCTTCCTGGCCTGGCCCGGCGCGACGGCTCGACAGGGCAGACAAATTCCTTCAGAGAGGGACGATTTTCCCTTTTAAGAGCGAGGCCCCTGCTGCTCCCGTTCGACGAACTCGGCAGGAGAGAGGCCTGTCGCTTTCTTGAAGATCTTCTGGAAATACGAGCGAGAGAAGCCGCAGTGGTCGGCAACTGCCTCATTCGTCCAACCAGGATTCTCGGAGAGCACGCGCTTAGCCTCGGCGATGCGCAGCGAGCTAATCCATTGCGAGAACGACTCGTGGCCTGAGGACTTCAGCCACATCGTCAGCTGATATCGGGGAATGCCCATTTCAGCGGCAGCCATAGGGCTGGTAATGCCGGCCGTCAGATAGGCACCAGAGCCGACCCACTTGTCGACGGCATTACTCACTTGCCTGAAAGCCTTCGGCGACAACTGCCGCCCGCCGTCCCCTCTTCCGTAGTTATCTTTGAGCGAGTTCAGATTCTTCTGGTCTTCAAGAGAACTCTCTTCGGCCTCTCGGACATACATCGCTGCACCAGAAACGATATAGCACACAAAACAAAACCAAAGACAGAAAATGCCGGCAAAAAGCAGAAGGGCAAAGACTAACAGCGGCCAACCCGAAGCGAAGATTATGAGCGGGACAATAATCATCATGAAAGCAAGCACGACAACGCTGAATCGCATCCAGTCGAGTATTTGTCGGTGGTCGCGGTCGGAATAATCGTTCAGGGCTGACTGCATGCTTTTAATAGCTTTCAGATGCAAACGACAATAGTACAGCTGCATCGCACAATAGAGCAAACTTGCCGTCACCTCGGCCCACTTCAGTCGCTCCGAGACTTCTTTGAAGGGCAGCCCGTCAGTGATGATAGCCCAGCAGAGCAGCGCTATGGAGATTAGCCAGACAGGCACACCAACAAACCACTCCATACGCGTCAGTCGTCCTTGGCGCTGCAGATTCAGCACGCTCAGCGACAACAAGGCTGAGCCCGGAATGAACAGCAGCAGATTAAGCATAGCAGCCTGTACTACACCCGTCTGGCGTAGCCCCAAGATGTGCTGCAGCGCAAACTGAATAACCAGCACGGCAAGGGCACCAATCATCAGCCATCGTGAGAGATTAGTAACACGATTCTGCGATACTCGATTAGGCAGCAGGAGCCATAGGGACAGTGCCATCAGCGAGAGCAACATCACGGCCGTGAACTGCATTTCACCTATCATAGACGTAACATATAGTTATTGTTGCAAAAATACGAAAAAAAAGTGAGAATGGGAAGAGAATAAAAGAAAAATGTATCCTTTTGACGAAAGAAAACACATAATTGTCCGATTTTGCACACCTTTTCGAGAATGGAGACACCACTTCCACTTAAAAAATAATATTTTTGTATTTATAAATAAAGGCGCCCTGATTCGGTCTAGCCCATAAGTGCTGCAAAGAACAGTTATCCCATAAGCAAATCTATTATTAATCAAAAAGGAAAGAGTATGAAAAGGTATTTTACTTTAGCGATGACGGTCATAGTCTGTATGCTGGGTATGACCGCCAAGGCTCAGGAGTCGAAGCTCCTGAAAGTGGAGAACTACACCTACGTGAAGTGGAACCCTGCTACGATGCAGAACGAGCCGACCGACACGCCACAGCCCAACGGTAACGACGTAAACTACTACTACGATACTGACGGACGCCTGAAGATGCAGTTCGAGGTCTACCCCGGTGCCACTACGCCAGGCACCCTCTCTATTTTCGATTATGATGACGACGGCCGCGTTGCCAAAATGACAAAGATGTCTGGCGGCACAGCCCAGGTGACCGAATATACCTACGACGCCGAGGGCAACCTCTTGCGTGAGCAACAGGAGAACAACGGCAACCTCTCCGGCTACGTCTACGAAGGGTATGACGCCCACGGCAACTACACCGTCCGCAAGAACATCAGTTTCGACGGCACATTGGGCAATGAAAACCACTTCGAATACACCTACGATGCTGACGGGCTGCTGCTGACCGCTGTCACCTTGATGCAGGCATGGGATGACCCCACCATGTTCACCCCGCAACAGCGGCTGGTCTACACCTATGAGAAAGGGCAAATGCAGACCGAAACGCAGGAGGAATACCGCGAGGGCAGCTATGCCGCCATCTGGACAAAGACCTACACGTACAATGCCGACGGCACACTGAAAGAAGTAAAGACGCAGTACAGCTACGGCGGCAACCCGATGTTCATGGGCTATACCTACGGCATCCCCGATGCCTCAAAACGCGTGACGGGCGTCGCCCTGGAAAGTCTGAGCGGCAATAAGATACGCGCCACATGGCAGCCCATCGAAGGTGCTACCGCTTATCTCGTAATCATTGATGGTGCCCATGCTACGGTCACAGAGCCGGAGTACACCTCTGACGGCGTGCTCGACGGGGAACATAAAGTAGTGGTAGTGGCCATCATCGATGGTGTCAGCCAGAATGTAGCCGACATCCACACTATCGAGGTGAAGGATCAGGGCAACGTGGCCATGGAGAACCTGAGCATTGACAAGGTGGAACTCGATGTCACCATCTACAGTTCAGGATACACCGTCTTCAACTACAATGTCTATTTCAGCTGGACTGTTCCGGAAGAGGCCTCTACCATCAGCCAGTACACCCTCTACTGCGACAACGGCGGCTCGTGGGTGCAGCAGCAGGGCATCTACTCTTTCAACAATCCCGGCGTCAACTTCAACGAAATGACATCCAACAAAGTGAGCTTCATGCGCACAACGTTCCAAAACAATCACATGGACGAGAATTGGCAGACCATCTACGACGAAGGCGGTCCAGACTGCAGCTTCTGGCTGACAGCCACCTATGAGTCGGGGGAATCACCTATTTCAAACATCGTCAAATTGAACCCCTACAGCATAGCGGTGAAGAGCGAGGCCTATGAGGAATACGAAAAAACAACTGGCATCAACGAAGTCGACACAGCACCATCAGAAACCGAACGATATGACCTGACGGGACGTCCTATAAGAAACATGCGGGGTATCGTGATCGAGCGGCAAGGCAGCGAGGTCCGTAAGATTATCAGAAAGTGAGGTCTATGAAACGTCTTGTCTTATCCTCTATTGCGGCGTTGCTGTGCCTCCTGGCCGAGGCACAGCCTGCCACGCCATTCTATTGCTGCGACTTTAGTGACAGCGATGTATTTGCAAGCGAGTGGACTGTTGTTAATGCTAATAGCGACTACTCCACATGGCAGTGGAACGACTGGCTGCCAGGCTCAGACAACGCATCAGGCTGCGTGAACTGTGGATGGAGCGGTTTCGGCAACGACGACTATCTTTTGTCGCAGACATTCCATCTGGAGGCTGGTGCCCATTACGCCTCGTTCTATGTGCGCTCCATTCGCAACGACACATGGGAGACCTTCGAGCTTTGTTTTGGTCAAGAAACTACGGACGTCAAGTTGCTGAACGTTGTTGCCAAGGATAGCGTCATGTCGCAATCCTGGCGTCGGAAGGTGGTCAACTTCGATATCCCTGTCGAGGGTGATTATCGACTGGGGTTCCACTGTACATCACGAGGCAACAACCTCATTCTCGACGATGTCTGTTTCGGTCATGGCACGTTAACACTCGCACCTCTTATCACCGTGCGACGTCTGCTGCTGCCCGACGCCAACTGCGACCTAACCGACCAAACGCCTGTGGGCGTCGAAATTGCCAATGAGGGCACTGATACCTCCGTCCGGCAAACTCTGGCTCTCAGTATAGACGGCGGCCCATATGCAGAACAGGACTACAATGTCAATCTGCCCGTTGATGGTGTTTGTCAGGTGTGGTTTGACCAGCATGCCGACCTGTCAGACGTAGGTTGGCACACGCTCTCGGTGACAGCCAGGAACGAGGTCTCCGAAACAGACACCATCAACTTCAACTTCCGCCACATCGCTCCTGTCACAGAACTGCCCTTCAAGACCAACTTCAGCACCGGCGAGGACGTCAGTCCTACATGGACATCGCGCTCCAACTGTTGGAAATATGAACCTATGGGGGCCGCTCACGTCACCGACCAGCTAGGACCGGAGAACGCGCTCTGCTCCGCCTGCATGCACCTCAAGGGCGACATCCGGCTGCGCTTTGCCTACAAAGCCGGTGGATGGGTGCCCAATAAGCGGTTCACCGTTCGTCTTGGCCAAGCGGGCACGACGTTGACGGAGTGGCCTGTCGTATATGAAGACACGCTCGTGGACATTCAGGCAAAGGAAATAGAGATAAAGGTGCCCATAGACAACGAAGGCGACTACACACTGGCATTAGTCGTAGACGGCACTGAGAAGGAGGACAACTTCTTCATCTATTACCTCGACGTCTACGCCATATTGCCCACAGACCTACAGTTGCTCACGGTCCAGACGCCTCTGATGCCATACATACCCGAAGAACAATACAGAGCTGAGGGCCATCATGCCATGCGTGTCGTCAATCACGGATATACCGCCGTCAGTGAGTTCAGCACGTCGCTCTACATCGACGATGAAGTCTGCCTTACTACTAATCATGAACGACAGGTTGATGCGGGCGACAGCCTATGGGCGGAACTAAGCGGCGTCCTGCCTCCACGAGCAACAGGCGACATTGTGAATGGGCTACGCTTCACAGTGGAGACTATTGATGAAACTTTTGTTTCAGACAACAGTCTGAGCATGCCACCGATACACGTAACAGACACCGTCTTTGCTACTGAACTGTTGCCAAAATTCGAGTATGGCGTAGGCTCTGGTCAGGAGACGCGCTTCGGCAATATCTTCACGCTGTCCACTCGCGATACGCTGACCTCCATCGCCGTGGGCATGGCTTACGACGGCTACTACCGACAGCGTGATATGGGTGTTGCTATATACTGCCTTGAAAACGAAGGGACGACCGTCGGCCGGTGTCTTTGGCATACCACGTGTGAGCGTGGTGCTGACGAGGGTTTACGCCTATTTACGCCACCGCCCATGATTCTGGAGCCTGGCGCCTACTTCGTCGAGGTTCACCAGATGACATGGAACAATCTGGGCGTCGGCATCGATTACGATACTGAATACCGGCTGTTTTATGAGCGAATGTCTGACGGCCGACTCCGACCGATCGAAGGGGGTGGCGCACTGGCAGTCAGAGCCCACTTTGGGCACGGAGCCGACGCCTGGTCACGCGACGCCGGTGTAGTTGCTTTCAGTCGCCCGGTGAATAGTAGTGCAATCTTTACCGAATCAACCGAGGTAGATGTCGTCGTGCGCAACTATGGCGTTATGACCATCGACCAGATGGCGGTCGAATGTCGTGCAGGAAACTCTGTCAGCGAACAAACCGTAAGTCTCCTTCCACATGAGGAAAAGACACTTACCTTTGTCTTTGACCTCAGTAAGCCGGGCACCTACGATGTAGAGGCCAGGACCCGACTTTACGGTGACGAGCATCCGCAAAATGACAAGGCTACTATTCAGCTGACGTCACGGGAAATTCTGAGCCCCTATACCATCGACTTTGAGAGTTGCAACGATTTCGACTACGGGCACGATTTCAACCCACGTTGGTGGTCGGAAGACCGCCTCAACATGGGCACCGACGGATGGGCTTTCTACGACTATGCACTGAAAGGCATGAGCGTGGGCTTCATCGCCTTCAATCCGTTGAGAGCCACGCCTGAGATGTTGCCTGAGGCCTCTGGTTGCTATCCCCACGGCGGCAGCAGGCTGGGAATAGCATATTGTACGTCTAAGCGTGACCATGAGAGCGACGTATGGCTCGTCTCGCCACAACTAACGTTGGGCGACCAGCCTGTGCTGACTTTCTGGGTAAAAGGTTTCAAGAACGAAGGATGGAACTTGCCCGAACGCTACCGTGTGCTCGTCTCTACGACGGATGACGCATTCGACAGTTTCACGGCCGTGGGTGACGTCCGTGAGGTTCCTTTCAGTCAAGACTGGCAGCAGGTAAGTGTGCCACTCGATGACTACGCTGGTGAGCCCGTTGTCTACGTGGCCCTGCAGTATGTCAGCCGGGCGCTCGAAGGGTTCTTCATCATGGTCGACGACATAAGTATCAACAGTTCGTACAACAGCGGCATCAACCAAACGGGTACCCTTTCCGAGAACTCAGTCGTCTACGACTTACAGGGCCGCCACATCAGTCGACAGCGCCAAGGTCTTATGTTGGTCAGGCAGTCCGACGGCAGTGTGCGCAAGATTGTACGGCGCTGATTATGGGGATAACGGTTTGCTGCCGTCCCTAAATTAAGGCACAACAAAAGAGAAGGATAACCATAAAAAAAAGCTGCAAGACTTCCGCGGATTCACTCGCGGGCCTTGCAGCCTTTTTATTTCAATATAGGATGATGTCTGGGGAATCAGTCCTCGAGGGCCGTCTCCTGAACGTAGTCGAGAACGTTCTTGCGGTTAGCCTGCATACGCTCGTACTCCTCCTTGGAGCCGACGATGAGTTTCTCGAACTCGCGCAGACCTGTGCCGGCAGGGATGAGGTGACCGCAGATGACGTTCTCCTTCATGCCCTCCAGATGATCGACCTTGCCGCGGATGGCGGCCTCGTTGAGCACCTTGGTGGTCTCCTGGAAGGATGCGGCCGACATGAACGACTTGGTCTGCAGGGCAGCACGGGTGATACCCTGAAGGATCTGAGTCGACGTGGCGGGGACGGCATCGCGCACCTGGACGGTGCGGAGGTCGCGGCGCTTGAGGCTGGTGTTCTCGTCGCGCAGACGACGGGCGGTCACGATCTGACCCTTCTGCAGGTTCTCGGAGTCGCCGGCGTCGGTGACCACCTTCTTACCCCAGATGCGATCGTTCTCCTCGGCGAAGTCGAGCTTGTCGACAATCTCCTGCTCGAGGAACGAGGTGTCGCCCGGGTCGTTGATCTGCACCTTGCGCATCATCTGGCGGACGATGATCTCGAAGTGCTTGTCGTTGATCTTGATACCCTGCAGACGATAGACGTCCTGCACCTCGTTGACGATGTACTCCTGGACGGCCGTGGGGCCCTTGATGGCGAGAATGTCGCTCGGTGTGATGGCACCGTCGCTGAGCGGCGTGCCGGCACGGACGGCGTCGTGCTCCTGCACGAGGATCTGCTTGGACAGCGAAACGAGGTACTTGCGCTGGTCGCCGGCCTTCGAGGTGACGATGATCTCGCGGTTGCCGCGCTTCACCTTGCCCATCGTGACCTCACCGTCGATTTCGCTGACGACAGCGGGGTTCGACGGGTTGCGGGCCTCGAAGAGCTCCGTCACACGGGGCAGACCGGCGGTGATGTCACCACCCTTGGCAGCGGCGCGCGGAATCTTGACGAGCGTCTCACCGGTCTTGACGGTCTGACCGTCCTCGACAACGACGTGGCCACCCACAGGGAAGTTATACGTACCAATCTTCTCGCCGTTGACGTCGAGCACGTCGCAGGTGGGCACCTTGGTCTTGTCCTTCGACTCGGTGACGATCTTCTCGGTCAGACCCGTGGTCTCATCGGTCTCGGCACGGAAGGTGATACCTTCGATGACGTCGTTGAACTTCAGCACACCGGCATACTCGGTGACGATGACGGCGTTGAAGGGGTCCCACTGGGCAATCTTGTCGCCCTTCTGCACGACGTCGCCTTGCTTGTAGTAGAGCGAGGCACCATAGGGCACGTTGACGGTCGACAGGACAATCTTCGTATTGGGATCGACGAAGCGGAGCTCGCCCAGACGGCTGACGACCATCTCGCACTCGCGGCCGTCCTCGTCGAAGGGCACGGTGCGCACCTCCTCAAACTCGAGTCGGGCCGACTCGTACTTCGAGACGATCGAAGCGTTGGCAGCGGCATTGGCGGCCACACCACCGGCGTGGAACGTACGAAGCGTCAGCTGCGTACCTGGCTCACCGATGGCCTGAGCGGCGATGACGCCGACGGCCTCACCCTTCTGCACCATGCGGCGCGTGGCCAGGTTGCGGCCGTAGCACTTGCGGCAGACGCCCTTCTTCGACTCGCAGGTGAGCACCGAGCGGATCTCGACGCTCTCAATCTCGGCCTTCTCGATGGCATCGGCAACGGCCTCCGTGATTTCCTCGCCAGCGGGCAGGATGACCTCGCCCGTCTTAGGATTGATGATGTCGTGGACACTGACACGGCCGAGGATGCGCTCAGAGAGCGAGGAGATGACCTCGTCGCCGCTCTTGAGGGCGGTGCAGACGAGTCCGCGGAGCGTGCCGCAGTCTTCCTCGGTGATGATGACGTCGTGGGAGACGTCGACCAGACGACGGGTCAGATAACCTGCGTCGGCCGTCTTCATAGCCGTATCGGCCAGACCCTTACGGGCACCGTGGGTGGAGATGAAGTACTCCAGCACGGACATACCCTCCTTGAAGTTCGACAGAATCGGGTTCTCAATAATCTGGTGGCCCTCGGCACCGGCCTTCTGAGGCTTAGCCATCAGACCGCGGATACCGGAAAGCTGCTTGATCTGGTCCTTAGAACCACGGGCGCCGGAGTCGAGCATCATGAACACGGCGTTGAAGCCCTGGTCGGCCTCAGTCATCTCCTTCATCAGGATGTTACCGATGTCGTTGTTGACGTGGGTCCAGGTATCGATGACCTGATTATAGCGCTCGTTGTCGGTGATGAAGCCCATGTTGTAGTTATCGGTGATCTGCTGCACCTCCTCGTTACCCTTGGCAATCAGCTCAGCCTTCTCCTTCGGGATGATGATGTCGTCGAGGTTGAACGACAGACCGGCCAGATAAGCCATGCGGTAACCGAGGTTTTTGATGCCGTCGAGGAACTCGCAGGCCTCGGCGAAGCCTACGTTCTTGATGACGTCGGCGATGATGTCGCGCAGCGACTTCTTCGAGATGACCTTGTTGACGAAGCCGACCTCGGGGGGCACGATGCCGTTGACGATGACACGACCGACGGAGGTCTCGACCTGATGACGGATCTTCATGCCGTCGACCACATCGTCGACCATCACCTTCACCTGAGCATGGAGGTCGCACTTGCCCTCGTTGTGGGCGATGATGGCTTCCTCAGGACCATAGAACGAGAGGCCCTCGCCCTTGGCACCCGGACGGATCTTAGTGATATAGTAGAGGCCGAGCACCATATCCTGCGACGGCACGGTGATAGGAGCGCCATTGGCCGGGTTCAGGATGTTGTGGCTCTGGAGCATCAGGATCTGTGCCTCCAGGATGGCCTCGTTGGACAGGGGGAGGTGGACAGCCATCTGGTCGCCGTCGAAGTCGGCGTTGAAGGCCGTACATGCCAGCGGGTGAAGCTGGATGGCCTTACCCTCGATGAGCTTCGGCTGGAAGGCCTGGATACCCAGACGGTGCAGCGTAGGAGCACGGTTGAGGAGCACGGGATGGCCCTTCATGACGTTCTCGAGGATGTCCCAGATGACGGGCTCGCGGCGGTCGACAATCTTCTTGGCCGACTTGACGGTCTTGACGATGCCGCGCTCGATGAGCTTGCGGATGATAAACGGCTTGTAGAGCTCGGCTGCCATCAGCGTGGGCAGACCGCACTCACCCATCTTCAGCTCAGGGCCGACGACGATGACCGAACGGGCCGAGTAGTCGACACGCTTACCGAGCAGGTTCTGACGGAAGCGGCCCTGCTTACCCTTCAGCGAATCAGAGAGCGACTTCAGCGGACGGTTGCTCTCGCTCTTGACAGCGCTCGACTTGCGCGAGTTGTCGAACAGCGAGTCGACGGCCTCCTGCAGCATACGCTTCTCGTTGCGGAGAATCACCTCGGGAGCCTTGATCTCCATGAGTCGCTTCAGTCGGTTGTTACGAATAATGACGCGGCGATAGAGGTCGTTCAGGTCGCTCGTAGCAAAGCGGCCACCATCCAGGGGCACCAGCGGGCGCAGCTCGGGCGGCGTCACGGGCAGGATCTTCATGATCATCCACTCAGGACGGTTGATGCCCTTCTCGACGCTCGAGCGGAAGGCCTCGACCACCTGCAGGCGCTTCAGGGCCTCGTTCTTGCGCTGCTGCGACGAGTCGGTGTTGGCCCGGTCGCGCAGTTCATAGCTCAGCGAGTCGAGGTCGAGCTGCTGCAGCAGTTCGTAGATAGCCTCGGCGCCCATCTTAGCCACGAACTTGTTGGGATCGCTGTCGTCCAGCATATAGTTCTCCTCAGAGAGCTGGTTGTCGATGATGTCGTTGTATTCCTCCTCGGAGAGAAGGTCGTACTTCTGGGATCCCAGCACGGGCTCGCCCTCAGCGTTCTTGCGTCCCTCGAGGGCACCGGGCTGGATGACCACGTAGCGCTCATAGTAAATGATGGCATCGAGCTTCTTGGTGGGCAGGCCGAGCAGATAGCCGACCTTATTGGGCAGGCTGCGGAAATACCAGATATGGGCCACGGGCACGACGAGCTCGATATGGCCGCTGCGCTCACGGCGCACTTTCTTCTCGGTCACCTCGACACCACAACGGTCGCACACGATGCCTTTATAGCGGATACGCTTATACTTGCCGCAGGCGCACTCGTAGTCCTTCGTAGGACCGAAGATACGCTCGCAGAACAAGCCGTCGCGCTCGGGCTTATAGGTACGGTAGTTGATGGTCTCAGGCTTGGTAACCTCGCCATAGCTATTCTCCAGGATCTCCTCAGGTGAAGCCAGTCCGATGGTAATTTTGGTGAAATTACTCTTTGTCTTTGTATCTTTCTTGAAAGCCATATTTCAATTTACGATTTACGGATTTACGATTTACTATTGAAGGGCGGCAGCAAATTATTCACTTTTCGCTCTTCACTTTTCCTTTTTAGTCAAGCTTCACGCTCAGACCGAGACCACGCAGTTCGTGCAGCAGCACGTTGAGCGACTCGGGGATGCCCGGCGTAGGCATCGGCTCACCCTTGACAATAGCTTCATAGGCCTTCGAACGACCTACGGTATCATCAGACTTGATCGTAAGAATCTCCTGAAGCACATGGCTGGCACCAAAGGCCTCCAGTGCCCAGACCTCCATCTCACCAAAACGCTGGCCACCGAACTGGGCCTTACCGCCGAGGGGCTGCTGGGTGATGAGACTGTACGGGCCGATGGAGCGGGCGTGCATCTTGTCCTCAACCATGTGTCCGAGCTTGAGGAAGTAGGTGATACCCACCGTGGCAGGCTGGTCGAACTTCTCGCCCGTCTCACCGTCGTAGAGGTGGGTGGAGCAGAGGCGGGGCAGACCGGCCTTATCGGTCCATTCAGCCAGGTCGTCCAGTTTGGCACCGTCGAAGATCGGGGTGGCGAACTTCACGCCCAGACGCTTACCGGCAGCGCCGAGGATGGCTTCGAAAATCTGACCCAGGTTCATACGTGAAGGCACACCCAGCGGGTTGAGCACGAGGTCGACGGGACGTCCGTCCTCGAGGAACGGCATATCCTCCTGGCGTACGACCTTCGACACGATACCCTTGTTACCGTGGCGTCCGGCCAGCTTATCGCCCACGCCGATCTTACGCTTCTTGGCCACGTAGACCTTGGCCATCTGCAGGATGCCGGAGGGCAGCTCGTCGCCGATGGTGATGGCAAACTTCTTGCGCTTCATCTCAGCATCCAGCAGCTTATACTTCTTCATATAGTTGATGATCAGTTGGGCAATCAGCTCATTCTTGTGATCATCGTTAGTCCAATGGCTGGTCTGCACATCGCCATACTCCAGGTTCTTCAGGTTGGTCATGGTGAACTTGGAGCCCTTGGAGATAATCTCGGCACCAGTATAGTCCTTTACGCCCTGCGACACCTTGCCCTTGGTCAGCTCCATCAGCTTGTCGACGAGGATGTCCTTCAGGTCGCCAACCTTGGCCTCGTATTCCTCGTCAATCTTGGCGAGCAGCACCTTGTCCTGCTGCTTCGTCTGGCGGGTCTTGATGGCCTTGGCAAAGAGTTTCTTGTCGATGACGACACCCGTCAGCGAAGGATTGGCCTTCAGCGACGAGTCCTTCACGTCGCCTGCCTTGTCGCCAAAGATGGCACGCAGCAGTTTCTCCTCAGGCGAAGGATCGCTCTCGCCCTTCGGCGAAATCTTGCCGATGAGGATATCACCGGGCTCCACACGGGCACCGACGCGGATGACACCGTTCTCGTCGAGGTCCTTCGTGGCTTCCTCGCTGACATTGGGGATGTCGGCCGTGAACTCCTCAACGCCACGCTTCGTCTCACGCACGTCGAGCGAATACTCATCGACGTGGACGGACGTCAGCACGTCGTCGCGGACGACACGCTCGTTCAGCACAATGGCATCCTCATAGTTATAACCCTTCCACGGCATGTAGGCCACGAGCAGGTTACGGCCCAGGGCGAGCTCTCCGTTCTCCGTGGCATAGCCCTCGGTCAGGATGTCACCCTTCTTCACACGCTGGCCCTTGTCGCAGATAGGACGCAGGTCGATGGTCATGTTCTGATTGGTGCGGCGGAACTTCGAAATGCGATATTCCTTCAGGGCCGGCTCGAACGAGACGAACTCCTCGTCCTCCGTGCGGTCGTAGAGGATACGGATGGTCGTGGCATCGACATATTCGATGACGCCATCGCACTCGGCCGTGATCATCGTACGCGAGTCCTCGCAGACCTGCTTCTCGATACCGGTACCCACGATGGGGGCCTCATTGTGAAGCAGGGGCACGGCCTGGCGCATCATGTTCGATCCCATCAGGGCGCGGTGAGCATCATCGTGCTCGAGGAAGGGAATCAGCGATGCGGCGATAGAGGCAATCTGCTGCGGCGAGACGTCCATGAGGTCGACCTGTGAGGGGGGCACCACGGGGAAATCGGCATCCTGACGGCATTTCACCACGTCGCGGATAAACGTGCCGTCGTCATTCAGCGGGGCATTGCCCTGGCCGATGATGTGCTCGGCCTCTTCCTCTGCCGTGAGATAGACGATCTCGTCGTTGTTCAGGTTAGCCACGCCGTTCTCCACCTTGCGGTAAGGCGTCTGGATGAAGCCCAGCTCGTTAATCTTGGCATAGACGCAGAGCGACGAGATCAGACCGATGTTCGGGCCTTCAGGGCTCTCAATCGGGCAGAGACGTCCATAGTGCGTATAGTGCACGTCGCGCACCTCGAAGCCGGCGCGCTCACGCGACAGACCGCCAGGGCCCAGAGCCGAGAGACGACGCTTGTGGGTCACCTCGGCCAGCGGGTTGGTCTGGTCCATGAACTGCGACAGCGGGTTGGTGCCGAAGAACGAGTTGATGACGCTCGAGATGGTCTTGGCGTTGATCAGGTCGGTCGGAGTGAACACCTCATTGTCGCGCACGTTCATACGTTCACGGATGGTGCGGCTCATGCGGGCCAGACCAATCGAGAACTGGTTCGACAGCTGCTCACCGACGGTGCGCACACGACGGTTCGACAGATGGTCGATATCGTCGACGGCAGCCTTCGAGTTGATCAGCTGGATGAGATATTTGATAATCTCAATGATATCTTCTTTCGTCAGGACACGCACATCCATGTCGGTGTCGAGTCCCAGCTTCTTATTGATTCTGTAGCGGCCCACGTCGCCCAGGTCATAGCGTTTGTCTGAGAAGAACAGGTTCTGGATGACCTCGCGTGCACTGGCATCATCGGCAGGATCGGCATTACGCAGCTGACGATAGATGTAGAGAACGGCCTCCTTCTCCGAGTTCGAGGGGTCTTTGGCCAGCGTGTTGAAGATGATCGAATAGTCCTGTGCCACTGCCTCGTCCTTGTGGACCAGGATGGACTGGGCCCCACTTTCGAGGATGTCAATCAGGTTGTCTTCGGTGATCTCCGTCTCACGCTCCATGATGACCTCATTACGCTCGATGGATACGACCTCACCGGTATCCTCATCGACGAAGTCCTCGTTCCAGCTCTTCAGCACACGGGCAGCGAGCTTGCAGCCCAGCACCTTCTTCAGGGCCGTCTTGTTGACCTTCACCTCCTCGGCCAGGTCAAAGATCTGCAGGATGTCCTTATCGGTCTCGAAGCCGATGGCACGCAGCAGGGTCGTGACGGGCAACTTCTTCTTACGGTCGATGTAAGCATACATCACATTGTTGATGTCTGTAGCAAACTCGATCCATGAGCCCTTGAAGGGAATGATACGAGCCGAATAGAGCAGAGTGCCGTTGGCATGCACGCTCTGGCCGAAGAAGACGCCGGGAGAACGGTGCAACTGCGACACGACAACGCGCTCGGCACCGTTGATGACAAACGTGCCGTTGGCCGTCATATAGGGAATCGGGCCCAGGAAGACGTCCTGGATCACCGTGCCGAAATCCTCATGGTCAGGATCCGTGCAATACAGCTTCAGCTTGGCCTTCAGGGGTACGCTATAAGTCAGTCCGCGCTCCAGACATTCGTCAATCGTATAGCGGGGCGGATCAATATAGTAATCCAGGAACTCAAGGACGAAATTATTACGCGTATCGGTGATAGGGAAGTTCTCGGCGAACACCTTATACAGTCCGTCGTTCTTGCGTTCCTCAGGCGGAGTGTCCAACTGCAGGAAGTCTCTGAAAGACTCTAATTGCACATCGAGGAAATCCGGTAACGGCATCGGATTCTTGACGCTGCCAAAGTTTACTCTGTTATCTATTACTTTTGAGGTCATATCATTGAAATTTGGGAATACTGGAAGTTCCAGATAAGCTAGATTGTCTAGTCGGTCTAGAAAATCTAGTGATAAAGAGACGAAAAGGTTAGGAACCCTCTACTTGAGAGTCCCTAACCAAAGAGTTATTGTTGTGCTTCTGATTACTTCAGCTCAACCTCGGCGCCAGCGGCCTCGATGGTCTTCTTCAGGTTCTCAGCCTCTTCCTTCGACAGGCCTTCCTTCACAGTAGCGGGAGCACCGTCAACCAGATCCTTGGCTTCCTTCAGGCCCAGACCACAAGCCTCCTTCACGGCCTTCACAACCTGGAGCTTAGCAGCACCGGCCGACTTCAGGACCACGTCGAACGAGGTCTTCTCCTCAGCAGCCTCAGCAGCACCACCTGCGGCGGGGCCAGCAGCTACTGCAACGGCTGCAGCAGCAGGCTCAATTCCATACTCGTCCTTCAGGACTGTTGCCAACTCGTTAACTTCTTTCACAGTAAGGTTTACCAACTCTTCTGCAATAGCTTTGATATCTGCCATTTTATTTAAAATTTTAATTGTTTTTTAATGTTAATGTTTAATCGTTCGCTTATTTGTTACGCTCAGCGATAGCGTCAAGCAATCCATGGATCTTGCCACCGGCGTTCAGACCGGAGATCACGTTCTTCATCGGCGACTGCAGCAGAGCCACAACGTCAGCGATAAGTTCGTTCTTGCTCTTGATGGCCACCAGTTCGTCAAGCTTGTCAGCTCCGACGAAGAAGCTCTCTTCAGCATAAGCACCCTTCAGGGCAGGAATCTCCTGCTTCTTGGTCTTATAGTCCTTCAGCAGCTTGGCAGGGGCGTTAGCCACCTGGGTGAACATCATGGCAGTGTTGCCCTTCAGGCAATCATACAGCGGAGTGAAGTCAATCTCAGAACCTTCGAAGGCCTTGTGCAGCAGCTTGTTCTTCACGACGAGAAGCTTGATCTCGTTCTTGAAGCACTGGCGGCGCAGTTCGCTAGTCTTCGCGGCGTCCAATCCGGTCAGGTCGACCAGATAGAAATGAGGATACTGCTTCAGTTTCTCTCCAAGTTCTACGATAATAGTATCTTTTAATTCCTTTTTCATTTGTCTAATCTTTTAGCGAGTTATTCAACTGATTTAGGATCAACCTTGATACCCTTACTCATAGTGCTTGAAACAAAGATACTCTTGATGTATGTACCCTTTGCGGCAGCAGGCTTCAGCTTGATAATGGTCTGGATGAACTCCTTCGCATTCTCGAAGATCTGCTCCGGGGTGAACGTGACCTTACCGATCGAAGTGTGAACGATACCGGTCTTATCCACCTTGAAGTCAATCTTACCCTGCTTGACTTCCTTCACTGCCTTAGCAACGTCCATAGTAACAGTGCCACTCTTGGGGTTAGGCATCAGACCACGGGGACCGAGGATACGGCCCAAGGGACCCAGCTTACCCATGCAGGAGGGCATCGTGATAATCACATCAACATCAGTCCAACCACCTTTGATCTTCTCGATATACTCGTCGAGACCAACATAGTCGGCACCAGCTTCCTTAGCGGCAGCCTCCTGATCAGGAGTACAGAGAGCGAGCACACGCGTGACCTTACCAGTACCGTTGGGCAGCGACACAACGCCACGCACCATCTGGTTAGCCTTACGCGGGTCAACACCCAGACGAACATCGATATCAACAGATGCCTCAAACTTGGTGGTGGTGATAGCCTTCACCAGCTCCGAGGCCTCTTTCAAGGTGTATGCTTTCCCTGCTTCAATCTTATCAGCTACCAACTTCTGATTTTTTGTCAGTTTACTCATTGTTCTTTAAAAATTGAAGTTATTGTTATTTACCAGGGAACTCCCCTTGTACAGTGATACCCATGCTACGAGCCGTTCCGGCAATCAGCTTCATGGCTGACTCGATCGTGAAGCAGTTAAGGTCGGGCATCTTGTCCTCGGCGATGGCACGCACCTGATCCCAGGTCACGCTGGCCACCTTCTTGCGGTTAGGCTCAGAGGAACCGCCCTTCACCTTTGCAGCCTCAAGCAGCTGGACAGCTGCGGGAGGAGTCTTGACAACAAAGCTGAACGACTTATCGGCATAGTAAGTGATAACGACAGGAAGAATCTTGCCTGCCTTATCCTGGGTTCTGGCGTTGAACTCTTTGCAGAATCCCATGATATTGATACCCTTCGAACCCAGAGCAGGTCCTACGGGAGGAGAGGGATTCGCAGCGCCACCTTTAATCTGTAATTTGATTAATCCAGCAACTTCTTTAGCCATT
>CACZBS010000008.1 GCA_902779455.1 uncultured Prevotellaceae bacterium | reverse complement strand
TGAACAAATCAAACAAATCTGCTTTGGAAGATTTGAAAAGATTTGCTAGATTTCTGTCACGAAGTGACACTCATTATCAGATAATTAGTACAAGCGAAAGTTGAATATATAGTATAGGGGAAGTGTTTCAGACCATCAGTCCTTACGATATATCCAGGCGACGGCAGCGCCGGACAGGTTGTGCCAGACGCTGAACAAGGCACCCGGGACGGTGGCCAACGGATAGGCCGCAAAATGAATCGTCGCCAGGCTGCTGGCCAGCCCTGAGTTCTGCATCCCGACCTCGATGGATATGGCTTTCTTCTTCGGGGATGCCAGCCCCAGCAGCTGTCCTATCACGTAGCCCAAGCCCAGCCCGCAGACATTATGTAGCATGACCACCAGGACGATGACGAGGCCGCCAGTGAGCAGCTTTTCGGCATTGGCTGCGATAATGATAGCGACGATGAAGGCGATGGCTAACGACGAGAAGGCGGGGAGATAGTCGGTCGCCTGCTCTGTGAATCGCGGCCACAGCCGCTTGACCAGCAATCCCGCTATGATCGGGACGATCACTACCCAGAGGATGCTCAGGAACATGCTGGCCACGTCGACGTCGACGCTCTTGCCGGCCAAGGCCCAGGTCAGTAGCGGCGTCAGCAGTGGAGCCAGCAGGGTGGAGACGCCGGTCATGCCGACGGAGAGGGCCAGGTCGCCCTTGGCCAGATACGTGATCACATTCGAGGCCGTGCCGCCAGGGCAGCAGCCCACCAGCACGACGCCCAGGGCCAGGGCCTCGTCGAGGCGGAACAGGCGGGCCAGGGCGTAGGCCAGCAGGGGCATGATGGTGAACTGTGCCAGACAGCCTGTCAGCACGTCACGGGGATGGCTGAAGACGACCTTGAAGTCCTTCAGGCTGAGCGTCAGCCCCATGCCGAACATCACGACGCCGAGCAGATAGTTGATCGTCGTGGGGCGTATGCCCTCCAGCAGGGAGGGGCAGGCCACGGCCAGCAAGGCGGCGGCAAGCACCAGCAGACCCATGTATTGGGATATGTAGTGGCAAAGCTTTTTCACTCTTCACTCTTCACTTTTCACTTTTCACTCTTCACTCTTCACTTTTCCCTTTTGTAGCTGACGGCCGTCGGAGAAGGCCTTGCCTACGGTCGTTCCCAGACGGATATAGGTGTGGTGGACGGGGTCGTAGGTGATCAGGCCCATAGACGCCACGTCGGGGTTGCCGTCCTCGCCCAGATACCGCTCGTCGCAGAGGATGTTGACGATCTCGCCGATGAGGTAATAGCCGGTCTCTGACTCGTCGATCTTCTGCTTCATCCGGCACTCAAGCGTCATCGGGAACTCACGGAACACGGGGGCGTTCACGTTGGGGGCCTTCTCGATGGTCCAGCCCGTCTTCTGCATCTTGTCAGGCGTGTTCCTGCCGCTGACGATGCCCACAAAGTCGGCTGCCACCAGCGTCTCGGCAGTGGCGAAGGTGACGGTGAACTCTGGGTTCGCGGCCAGGTTGTCCGTCGTCTGATGCGAGCTCAGCGAGATGATGATCTCATGCATGTCCCACTGTCCGCCCCAGGCGGCGTTCATGGCGTTGGGCTTGCCATCTTTGTCATACGTACCGATGATGAGTACGGGTTGTGGAAGAATCCACGGCTTTGATCCAAAACTTTTCATAATCCATATTTATTAAAAGAATAGGCAAAGTTACAAATAATCGGGCAGAAACGAGACGCTTTGCCTGCAAATTTATAATTAATTAGGAAGAAAAGCATGCACCTGCCGACAAGGGCCTTCCCTTGGGACGACAATAAACTTGCGACACGTCGTGACGCCATGACGTCACGACGTGACGGCATGAAATCACGTCGTGACGGCATGCCGTCACGACGTGGCGACAGTTCTTTCGTGCCCTTATCTGACATGGCGACGTTCGCCCAATGCGTTTCTTGAATTGATGTAAATCAAGAAAAGGCGGCCGAGCGACGGAATAAAATGCAGGTAAGTCGTTGATTATGAAAAATATTCTGTATATCTGTACAATATAAAACTATCTACAAGATTATGACAATTCGAAGACATCAATCATGGCTGACAGCAGGACTGATTGCCATCATGACCTGCATGGCGCAAGGCGCACTGGCCCAAGGACCCCTCGCAGAGTATATCGACCGCTACTGGGACGAAACGAATAAGAAAGCACAAAGACTGACCAAGCAGCACCAGGTCGAAAGCATCGCCTCGTGGCCAAAGAACGACAATCCGACGATGCGGGCTGACAACGCGACGGGCGGATGGTACTACGTGCCGGAAAACACTGTCGTGGAGTTCGACGGCGACCCGCTGAGCGTGGTGGGCGAGGTGCAGCCAGAAGGGTATCTATATTCATGAAGGGAGGAAGTTCTTGGTGAAGTAGAAAGATTTAAGAGGGGAAAGAGGAAAAGAGGGAAAAGTGAAAAACGAAAAGTGAAAAATTTGCTGCCGCCGAAATAACTCGGGCGGCAGCAAATTTTTCACTTTTCACTCTTCACTTTTCCCTTCTTAGATTCCGAGCTTCTTGCGGATATCCTTGGGGATGGCGTTCTTGTTGATGAGGAAGTCCATCGTGTTGTCGGCGATGAACGTCTTGGTCATGTACCAGACGCCCTTGTAGTCGCCCGTCTCGCCCCACGAGTTCTTCACCATGTAGTATTCCTTGCCGTTCTGGTCCTTGGCGATGCCGAAGATGAGCATGCCGTGGTCGTCGGTGAGCTCCCAGTTGTCGAAGCGCTCCTGACGGCGCTCCTGGGTGACCTTCACCTCGGGCACGGTGCAGCCGAGCGAGTCGATGATGTTCTTCTTCTTGGCGGCCGTCATCTTGAGCCAGCGGGCCATGTCGCTGCCGGCGAGGCTCTCGGTCTTCTTCGTGTCGATGGCATAGGCCAGGCCCTGACGGGTGAAGCCGTCCTCAGAGACGTCGCCGCCCCATGCCACGGTGTAGCCCTGCATGACGGCGTTGTCGATGATGCGCATCATCTCGTCGAGCGGCAGGTTGAGGGAGTGGGGGAAGCGCCAGTTGTCCTGCACCTCGACGGCGAAGCCGGTGTAGAAGGGGTGGTGGGTGTAGCTGGTGATGGAGACGTAGTCGTCGAGGTTGATGCCGAGCGACTGGACGAACGACTTCGGGGTGTACTCCTTGCCCTCATAGGTGAACTTCTCGGGGCACTGTCCGAGGTAGGCGTCGAGGATGCCCTGCAGGCCCACCTTCCACTGGTTAGAGATTTTCTTGGCCGTGCTCTTGGCGATGGCAGCGACGTAGGGCTCCAGCTGTCCGAAGAACTCATTGAAGTTGTTCAGCGAGTCGCCGTAGAGCGAGCCGGGGAAGGGCATGGCGTCCTCTGGGCAGATGCCGTACTGCTTCATCGTGGCGAGCACGTCCTCGGCCGAGCCGCCTTGTGCAAACTGGCAGTCGCCGTGGTAGCGGACGACCTGGATGGCGCGGTCCATGTAGGTCTTGTTGGCCACGAACGACTCGCAGAGGTCGTAGGTCTTGCCCGTAGCCTTGAGGATCTCGGCCTCGAAGAACGAGATGGTGGAGTAGTCCCAGCAGGTGCCCGAGCGGTTCTGGTCTTTCATCGAGGTGATGGGGTTCTCCTTGACGGTGGTGAATACGGGCTTGTTGTCAGCCTTCTTCTCGGCCTCCTGGGCCTGTGCGCCTGTGGCGACGAGGGCCAGCATGGCGATGGAAAGAATTTTTTTCATTTGCGTTTGGTTATTATGTTCAAGTTTCGCTTGTACTAATTATCTGATAATGAGTGTCACTTCCTTCCAAAGCAGATTTGTTTGATTTGTTCAGATTTGAAGGATTTCTCGCCGTAGGCGACTAAAAATCAAGGCTTTCGCATGCTTGCGAAAGTTGAGTTACTGATTGCTACTCATGAATTCCTCCAGCTCCTCGGGGTGGTAGGGGATGCGCTTGGTGCCGAGGAACCGGCAACCGTCGGCCGTGATGAGCACGTCGTCCTCGATGCGTATGCCGCCGAAGTCCTTGTAAGTGTCGAGCAGGTCGAAGTTGAGGAACTCGGCGCAGTGGCCCTCGGCGCGCCAGAGGTCGATGAGGTGGGGTATGAAGTAGATGCCGGGCTCATCGGTGACGACGAAGCCCTCCTCCAGCCGGCGGCCCATGCGCAGACAGTTGGTGCCGAACTGCTCAAGGTTGGGTCGCGTCTCGTCGTCGAAGCCTACATAGATCTGTCCGAGGCCCTCCATGTCGTGGACGTCCATGCCCATCATGTGGCCCAGCCCGTGGGGCAGGAACATGGCGTGGGCGCCCTGGCGGACGGCCTCGTCTGTGTCGCCCCGCATCAGTCCGAGCTCTTTTAGGCGGTCGACCATCATGCGGCAGACGGCGAAGTGGACGTCGGCGTACTTGACGCCCGGACGTGCTACCTGGAGCACGTAGTCATGGCACTGCTCGACGATGCTGTAGATCTCCAGCTGGCGCTGCGTGAAGCTGCCTGTGACGGGCATCGTGCGCGTGTGGTCAGAGCAGTAGTCGTCGAGCTCGCAGCCCGCGTCGCAGAGGGCCAGCCGTCCGGCCTCGAGCTGCGCGCCGCTGGGGATGCCGTGCATGATCTCGCCATGCTGCGAGAAGATGGTGGCGAAGGAGACGCCCTGCGCCATCGAGCGTGCGATGCCGTCGACCTGTCCGCCGACATATCGCTCCGTGACGCCGGGGCGGATGAGGCGCTGGGCCGTCGTGTGCATCATGTAGCCCACGTCGCAGGCGCGGTCGATGGCGGCGATCTCCTCGGCCGTCTTCGTCGAGCGCATCTTGACGACGGCGCGGATCAGGGGTAGCGAGGCCTTCGCCTTCTGCTCTGAAGGGTGTATGCCTAGGAGGTCCATGATCTGGATCTTCGTGTCGTGGCGGTAGGGCGGCAGGTAGTGGATGGGGCGGTGGGTCGCGATGGCATCGTGACAGACCGCGCTGAGACGGGCCATCGGGGCGGTGCGGGCGATGCCCACCTCGGCGGCGAGGTCGCTGACGGAGGGCGTGTAGCCCATCCAGACGATGTCCTCCACGTCGATGTCGTCGCCGAGGAGCCACTCCTCGTCGTTGTCGACGTCGATGATGCCGACGAGGCCGTCGCGGTGTTGTCCGAAGAAGTAGAGGAACGACGAGTCCTGCCGCATCGGGGCGTAGCAGTTGGCCGGATAGTTCGCCGGCGCGTCGTTGTTGCCGAAGAGCACGATGAGCCCCTGGCCCACCAGCCGCTTCAATTCTTGTCTGCGTTCGATATACGTGTCTTTGCTAAACATAGTATAAATGATAAAAATTTTCTGCAAAGATACGCATTATTCTCAAAACGCCCAAACAAAAGACGATAAATTTGCCAGCCAAGGCTGGCTTGGCCGTCAATAAGTCAGGTAGAGGTAGTTGGTCTGTGCGGGATATTCGGCGGCGAGCGTGTCAATCTGTCGCACGATGGGCCTGATGTCAAGCTCCTCGCGCCACTGCCGCACCGTCAGCCCTGCAGCCTCCATCGTCATGCTGTCCTCCAGGCCGACGGCCCGGGCAATCTGGAAGTCGGAGAAACCGTAGCGCTTGGCCTCGCCGAGCAGCTGGCTGAATGCTGGCTCCTCGATCAGCTCGAGCAGTTCGGAGGGCTCCATAGCGCTGACGAGTTGCCCCAGCAGACGGTATTCATGAAGTCGGCGGTCGATGCTGACGATGTGGCTCATCTTGCTGAGAAACCAGCGGTCGATGTGAGTCAGGCGGTGGATCTGCTCCACGCTGTAGCCTCTCTGCAGGGCCTCGGCGACGTCGAAGATGCGGCTGTCGGTGGCGTTCTCCAAGTCTTCAAAGTGAAAGACCGTATGGCGGTTTCCCACGAACCCGTGCATGCCCTGACCAATCATGCGGAGTCCCTTCTGCAGTGCCTCCTCGAAGGTACGCCCGATGGCCATCACCTCGCCAACGCTCTTCATCGACGAGCCGAGCTGACGGCTGACGCCCCGGAACTTCGTGAGATCCCACCGTGGCAGTTTGCACACGACGTAGTCCAGTGCGGGTTCGAAGAAGGCCGACGTGGTCTGCGTGACCGAGTTCTTCAGCTCATAAAGCCCATAGCCCAAGGCGAGCTTGGCGGCCACGAAGGCCAGTGGATAGCCCGTCGCCTTTGAGGCCAGGGCCGACGAGCGGCTCAGGCGCGCGTTGACCTCGATGACGCGATAGTCCTCTGATTCGGGGTCGAGGGCATATTGCACGTTGCATTCGCCGACGATGCCCAGATGGCGGACGATGCGGATGGCCAGTGCGCGCAGCTTGTGGTATTCGCTGTTGGTGAGCGTCTGCGACGGGGCCACTACGATCGATTCGCCCGTGTGGATGCCCAGCGGGTCGACGTTCTCCATGTTGCAGACAGTGATGCAGTTGTCGTGACAGTCGCGCACCACCTCATATTCAATCTCCTTCCAGCCCTTCAAGCTGCGCTCGACGAGCACCTGACTGGAAAAGGAAAAGGCTTCCTCGGCCTGACTCGTCAGCTCCGCCTCGTCCGAGCAGAAGCCTGAGCCGAGCCCGCCCAGGGCGTAGGCAGCGCGCAGGATGACGGGGAAGCCCAGATGGCGGGCCGCTCGTCGCACCTCGTCGACGTCAGAGCAGGCCTGGCTGCGGATAGTCTTTACGCCAATCTCGTCGAGTCGCCGGACGAAGCGGTCGCGGTCTTCGGTGTCAATGATGGTCTCGACGGGTGTGCCCAGCACGCGGACGCCATATCGGCTGAGCACGCCGTCACGGTGGAGCCTGACGCCGCAGTTGAGCGCCGTCTGTCCGCCAAACGAGAGGAGGATGCCGTCGGGGCGTTCCTTCTGGATGATACGCTCGACGAAGGAGGGCTCTACGGGCTGGAAGTAGACCTTGTCGGCTATGCCCTTCGATGTCTGCACCGTGGCGATATTGGGATTGATGAGCACCGTCCGGATGCCTTCCTCCTTGAGAGCTTTCAGGGCTTGGGCACCGCTGTAGTCGAACTCGCCGGCCTGTCCTATTTTGAGTGCGCCGCTGCCTAAGAGCAGTATTTTCTTGATGTGGCTGTCAGTCATTGAATATGTTTTTTCTGTGAGTCATTAATGCAATCTGTAAATTCGTCGAAGAGGAACTCTGTGTCAGTCGGCCCGGAGCATGCTTCTGGATGAAACTGTGCTGAGAACCACGGGCGACTCACGTGGCGGATGCCTTCGTTCGAGCCGTCGTTCATGTTGACGAACAGCGGCTGCCAGTCGTGCGGCAATGTAGTGGCGTCGACGGCATAGCCGTGGTTCTGTGAGGTGATGAAACAGCGGTTGGTCCCCATCTGGCGTACTGGCTGGTTGTGGCTCCGGTGACCATACTTCAGCTTGTAGGTCGAGGCTCCGGCGGCCTTGGCCAGCAGTTGATTGCCCAGGCAGATGCCCATGCACGGTCTGACTGCCTGATTATTCAGGAACGTCCGGATGTGCTCAATGGTCTTGCCGCATTGCTCCGGGTCGCCAGGACCGTTAGTCAGGAAAAGCCCGTCAAATTTCAACTGGTTGAAATCATAGTCCCAAGGGACGCGAACGACTTCGAGTCCGCGCCTGATGAGACAGCGGATGATGTTGGCCTTCACACCGCAATCGACCAGCACCACGCGTGGAATAGTGCCGGTGACGAGTGATGAGGCGTCGCCCTCGGAGGCGACGGTTCCGTCGGGCCGGTAGCAGATGATCCTCTTGCAGCTGACCCGCTCCACCCAGTTCACGTCCGCATAGTCCGCCAGCCGTATTGGCTCTGTCTCATGGCCCTCGACAATGATCCGTCCGGTCATCACGCCCTGTTCACGCAGCCGTAGGGTGAGCCTGCGGGTGTCGATGCCCGTCAGTGCCGGCACCCGGCAGCGCTTCAGCCATGCAGCCAGCGACTCCTGTGCATTCCAGTGGGAGTAGGCTTCGCTGTAGTCGGCCATGATGAGGGCTGAGGGGTGAATGTGGTCGCTCTCTAAGAACAGGGGCAGTCCGTTCGTAGCCTTGTCGGCAGACGGCACCCCGTAGTTGCCTGTCAGCGGATAAGTCATCACCAGCATCTGGCCGGCATAGCTGGGGTCGGTCAGACTTTCGGGATAGCCCGTCATGGCCGTGTTGAACACCACTTCGCCGGCCGTGTTGCCTTCATGGCCGACCGACCAGCCCGTGAAGGTGCTGCCGTCGTCGAGAATGAGTTGTGCTTGTTTCATGACTGTTGCTTGTTGAGGTAGTTCATAAAAGCCCGGTGGGCCAGACGTGCGCCGCCGGGGGTGGGGTAGTGGCCGTTGAAGTACCAGTCGCCCTGATGGTTGGGGCATGCCTCATGCAGTCCCTCAATGCTCTGGAACACCAGCTCGACCTGTGACTTCATGTCGTCCGGACGCAGTATTTCCACAATCTTACGGTTGAGCTCCTCAACCGTGAAAGGCTCATAGATGGCCCTGAGATTGCCTCGCCGCGCCGCTTCGACGACGTCGGCCATGCCCCGTTCGTGCAGGAGGGCCATGGCGGCGCGGAATGCGCACAGCTCCTCGAGCCTCGACATGTCGATGCCGTAGTAATCGGGATATCTGATCTGCGGCGCGCTCGACACCATCACGATCTTGCGGGGATGCAGACGGTCGAGCATTCGGAAGATGCTCTCGCGGAGCGTCGTCCCGCGGACAATGCTGTCGTCGATGACGACGAGGTTGTCCTCATGGGGCGTCAGACAGCCGTAGCTGATGTCGTAGACGTGGGCAGCCAGGTCGTTACGTTGTGCGCCCTCGGTGATGAAGGTGCGCAGCTTGATGTCCTTCCACACCACCTTCTCGGTCCTGACCTCCTGATGGCTGAGCCGTCGGATGCCTTCAGTCATGCCGTGGAAAGCCACCTCGGCCGTGTTGGGGATATACGAGAAGACCGTGTGGGCCACGTCGCCGTCGATGGCCCTCAGGATGGGCTCGGCCAGCTGCTGACCCAGACGCTTGCGCTCCTGATAGATGTCGCGGTCGGAACCGCGGCTGAAGTAGATACGCTCGAACGAACAGCTGCATTGTCCCTGCTGCCTGAGAATCTGCTCCATGACGATGTTGCCGTCGCGTCGGACGATGAGGGCCTCGCCGGGCTGCAGTTCGCTGATGGCGTCGGTCTCCAGTCGGAAGCAGGTCTGAATGACGGGCCGCTCGCTGGCCACGACGACCACCTCGTTGTCGTGGTAGTAGAAAGCGGGTCGGATGCCCCATGGGTCGCGCATGGCAAACATTTCGCCGCTGCCCGTCAGACCACACATCACGTAGCCTCCGTCGAAGCAGTTCATCGTCGAGCGCAGCACGTTGCCCATCTCGATGTGGTTGTCGATATGTTGAGTTATGTTGGTTCCTTGAAGTCCCGCCGTCTTGGCTTCCTGATAGAGCCGCTCCACCTCGCGGTCAAGACGGTGGCCCATCAGTTCGAGCATCAGGTAGGCGTCGCCGAGGATGCGTGGCGACTGACCCTGACGGGTGAGCATCGTGAACACCTCGTCGATGTTGGTCATGTTGAAGTTGCCACAGAGGCAGAGGTTTCGCGCCCGCCAGTTGTTGCGCCTGAGGAAGGGGTGGACGAACTGCAGTCCGCTCTTGCCTGTCGTCGAGTAGCGCAGGTGGCCCATCAGTAATTGAGAATTGAAGATTGAAGATTGAGAATTTTCGGCTGCGCCGTCCGCGCTGCAATTATTTATCTCCAATCTTCTTTTTTCAATCCTCCTGAAGATCTCGGTGATGGCGTCCTTGCCCTCAGCCCGTTCGCGGAACATGTATTCCTGGCCGGGCGGCGTGTCCAGGCTGACGGCGGCGATGCCTGCACCCTCCTGGCCGCGGTTATGCTGCTTCTCCATCATCAGGTAGAGCTTGTTCAGCCCGTAAGCCACGTCGCCGTATCGCTCTTTGTAATAGCTGAGTGGCTTCAGCAGTCTGACCAGGGCCACGCCGCATTCATGTCTCAGTTCTTCCATTCCTTACAAGCTTTGATAAACGACATGAACAGCGGGTGCGGATGGAGCACGGTCGAGCTGTACTCGGGGTGGAACTGCGTGCCGATGTACCACCGCAGGCTGCTCACCTCGACAATCTCGACCAGGTCGGCCTGGGGGTTGATGCCCACGCACTGCATGCCATGCTGTTCGAAGGCCTCGGCGTAGCGGTTGTTGAACTCATAGCGGTGGCGGTGGCGCTCTTTGAGGGAAAAGCGAAGAGTGAAAAGTGAAGAATTTGCTGCCGCTATCCCTTCTGCGGACGATACGGCGGAAGCAAATTTTTCACTTTTCACTTTTCCTTTTTCCCTACAATAAGCCTCCCATGTACGGCTGCCTTCGCGAAGTTCACATTCGTAGGCTCCGAGCCGCATTGTGCCGCCCATCTGGCGGATGTCTTTCTGCTCCTCCATCAGGTCGATGACGGCCTCTTGTGCAGAACTGTCGAACTCGGCGCTCGTGGCATCCTTCAGTCCCAGCACATTGCGGGCAAACTCGATGACCATCATCTGCATGCCGAAGCAGATGCCGAAGGTGGGGATGTCGTGGGTGCGGGCGTATTCGGCTGCGATGAGTTTGCCCTCCGTGCCGCGCTGGCCGAAGCCTGGGCAGATGACGACGCCAGCCATCGTGCCGAGCTGCTCGTCGACGTTCCGGCGCGTCAGCCCTTCGCTGTTGATGAAGTGGATGTTCACCTTTATATTATTATATGTTCCTGCGAGGGCGAGGCTCTCGCGGATGCTCTTGTAGGCATCCTGCAGGTCATACTTCCCGACGAGGGCCACGTCGACAGTCTTCACCGCCCGCCGTCGCCGCTCGAGGAAGGCGAGCCAGGGGCCGAGGTCGGGCTTGACGGCCGGCTCGATGCCCATCTTGCGGAGGATGATGTCGTCGAGCCCCTGGCGGTGCATGCCCACGGGCACCTCGTAGATGCTGGGCATGTCCTGACTCTCGATGACGGCCTCCGTGGCGACGTTGCAGAAGTGAGCCACCTTGGCCCGCAGCTCGTCGCCCAGGGGGTGCTCGGCGCGCAGTATGAGCACCTCGGGCTGTATGCCCAGCCCCTGCAGCTGCTTGACACTGGCCTGCGTGGGCTTCGTCTTCAGTTCGCCGGCCGCTGCCAGATAGGGCACGTAGGTGAGGTGGACGCTGAGCGCGCGGCCCGCCCCCAGCTCCCATCGCAGCTGTCGGATGGCTTCGAGGAAGGGCTGGCCCTCGATGTCGCCGATGGTGCCGCCCACCTCGGTGATGACGAAGTCGAGGTCCTCGTCGGGGCGCAGTATACGCCGTTTGATTTCGTCGGTGATGTGGGGCACCACCTGGATGGTCTTGCCCAGATAGTCGCCCCGACGTTCGCGCTTGATGACCGAGAGATAGATCTGGCCTGTGGTGACGCTGTTGCGACGCGACGTCTCGATGCCGGTGAAGCGCTCGTAGTGGCCCAGGTCGAGGTCGGTCTCCATGCCGTCGGCCGTGACGTAGCATTCGCCGTGCTCGTAGGGGTTGAGCGTGCCGGGGTCGATGTTGATGTAGGGGTCGAACTTCTGGATGGTGATGCGGTAGCCGCGTGCCTGGAGCAACTGCCCCAATGAGGCTGCGATGATGCCCTTGCCGAGCGATGAGGCCACGCCTCCGGTGATGAAAATATACTTCGTCTGCATGGTGCTGAAACTTTTGTAATCGGCCGCAAAGTTACGATTTTTCCCTCAGATGGCTCCCTGATGGCGGGCTGAACGAAAGTTGAAATCCGTCAGTGCTTTCTGTTTGATTGATTCTGTTTGTATTTTACTTTCGGTTTATTTGTATTTTATTTATTTTTCTTCCGAATCGAAAGTGTAAGGCCTCCTCGTAGGAAAACTTTTAAGCCGTATTGGCGGCATTTTCCGTCAAAAATATTAACTTTGCAGCGGATTTATCATGAGTTTAAGGATGACAAAGACAGTGAAGTTTACGAAAATGCATGGCGCAGGCAACGACTACATCTATGTCGACACGACGCGCTATGACATCGTGCAGCCCGAGGAGGTGGCCCGCCGATGGAGCGCTCCCCATACGGGCATCGGCAGCGACGGACTGGTGCTCATCGGACGGGCGGCGGGCGCTGCGGAGGCCGACTTCACCATGCGCATCTTCAACGCCGACGGCTCTGAGGCGATGATGTGCGGCAATGCGGCCCGCTGCGTCGGCAAGTATGTCTACGAGCGAGGACTGACCGACCAGACGCGTCTGAGGCTGCTGACGCCCTCGGGGGTCAAGACGCTGCTGCTCGACGTGGCTGGCGGCGTGGTAGAGCGCGTCACGGTCGACATGCTTGAGCCGCGGCTGGCCGACGAGCGCTTCTTCCGTCGCACCCCTGACCTGCCCGAGGGAATCTTCGTCTCCATGGGCAATCCGCACTACGTCATCTTCACTGACGACATCGACCGCCGCCCCGAGCACGACGGACGGCTGCTGGAACGTCATGCGGCCTTCCCTGAACGCTGCAACATTGAGTTTGCGACCCTCGTCGGCAAGGCTCTCCGCACCCGTGTCTGGGAGCGGGGCAGCGGCGTCACCTGTGCCTGCGGCACGGGTGCCTGTGCGACGGCCGTGGCGGCCTGCCTCAGCGGTCGTGCCGGGCGTTCGTCCGACATCATCATGGACGGCGGCCGGCTCCACGTCGAATGGAGTCCGAAGGACAACCACGTCCTGCTGACGGGCCCCGCCGAGTTCGTCTTCGACGGCGAAATCAAACTATGATCTGTGAACTAATTCAACTTTCGCATGTTAAAGGAGTTTAGATAATGAACTAGCGAAACTTAAATGAACTAATATGGCACTAGTCAACGAACATTTCCTGAAACTGGCTGACAACTATCTGTTTGCCGATGTGGCCAAGCGGGTCAATGCTTTCCGCGCCACCCATCCCCGTGCCGACGTCATCTCGCTGGGCATCGGCGACGTGACCCAGCCGCTCTGTCCTGCCGTCGTCGAAGCCATGCACCGCGCCGTAGACGAGATGGCCCGGGCCGAGACCTTCCGTGGCTACGGACCCGAGCAGGGCTACGACTTCCTTCGCGAGGCCATCCTGAAGAACGACTTCCTGCCCCGCGGCGTCCATCTCGACCTGAGCGAGATCTTCATCAACGACGGGGCCAAGAGCGACACGGGCAACATCCAGGAGCTCATCCGATGGGACAACTCCATCGGCGTCACTGACCCCATCTATCCTGTCTACATCGACTCGAACGTCATGATCGGGCGGGCAGGCGTGCTCGAGCAGGGCCGATGGTCGAACGTCATCTACATCCCCTGCACGGCCGAGAATAACTTCGTGCCCCGGCTGCCCGACCGCCGTGTCGACGTCATCTACCTTTGCTATCCCAACAACCCGACGGGCATGACCCTCACCAAGGACCAGCTGCGCCAGTGGGTCAACTATGCCCTGAAGAACGATGCCCTCATCTTCTTCGACGCTGCCTACGAGGCTTATATCCAGGACGACAACATCCCCCACAGCATCTATGAGATTCGCGGCGCCCGCCAGTGTGCCGTCGAGTTCCATTCGTTCTCGAAGAAGGCCGGCTTCACTGGCGTGCGCTGCGGCTACACCGTCGTGCCTCAGGGACTGACGGCGGCCACGCTGACCGGCGAGCGCATCCCCCTGAACAACCTGTGGCTGCGGCGCCAGTCGACCAAGACCAACGGCATCAGCTACATCTCGCAGCGGGCGGCCGAGGCGGTCTATACGCCTGAAGGAAAGGCGCAGACGCGCCAGACCGTCGACTACTACATGCAGAACGCCCGCACGATGCTCAGCCGTCTGCGCCGCCTCGGGTTCACCGTCTACGGCGGCGAGCACGCCCCCTACCTCTGGATGCAGACGCCCGGCCGACGCCCCATTCCCGAACTTAGTTCGCCTACCCGTAGCCTTTCGTGGCAGTTCTTCGAGGAGATGCTCTACGGCGCCCATGTCGTCTGCACGCCTGGCGTCGGCTTCGGGCCCGCCGGCGAGGGCTACGTCCGGCTGACCGCCTTCGGCAGCCACGAGCAGACCGACCGGGCCCTCGACCGCATAGAGCGCTGGATGGGTCAGAGCGATTGAGAACATCGGCACCGAAGAGTTATCTCGGTGCCGATGAATAGTATTTCAGCGTCGCTGAACACTATTTCAGCGTCGCTGAAATAATAAACGCCGTCGGTGAAATAATCAGATTCAACTTTCGCATGTAAAAGGAGTTTAGGAGTTTAGGAGTTGTAAAAGGAGTTTAGGAGTTTAGGAGTTTTCGCGGCTTTCAGCCGCTGGAGTTTAGACGTTAGTCCTGGTTCATGGCTATCACTAACAAAACTATCGTCAAAACTCCCAAACTCCTAAACTCCTAAACTCCTAAACTCCAAAAGGAAGTGAGCTTGCGAAACTTGAATAATCTGATCATATCATTTTCCATATAATTGCTACGATTATGTCAAACTTAAGATTCCAAGTCGTCGGCGAGGCTTTCAAGGCAAAGCCGCTCGGTGAACGTCCCTGACGGCTCGTCCGCTGGGGTCATTCATGTTTCGGAAGGCAGCGTCCCACTCCAGTGCCGTGGCCGTCGAGCAAGCCACGCTGGCCTCACTGGGCACGCTGCGGGCAGCTGAGTCGCTGGGGAAGTGGTCGGCGAAGATACAGCGGTAGTAGTATTCCTCCTTGTTCTTCGGCGGGTTGATGGGGAATCGCTCGGCGGCGTGCGCCATCTGCTCGTCGCTGACGGCTGCAGCCGTTACGGCTTTGAGCGTGTCAATCCATGAATAGCCGACACCGTCGGAGAACTGCTCTTTCTGTCGCCAGACAATCTCGTCGGGCAGCATCGGGGCAAACGCCTCGCGCAGGATCTTCTTCTCAACGGTCTTGCCGGGGCACATCTTCGCCTCGGGATTGATGCGCATGGCCACATCCAGGAATTCCTTGTCGAGGAAGGGCACGCGTCCTTCCACGCCCCAGGCCGACAGGCTTTTGTTCGCACGCAGGCAGTCGTATTGATGCAGCTTCAGTAGTTTTCTGACTGTTTCCTCGTGGAACGCCTGGGCCGAAGGGGCTTTGTGGAAGTAGAGGTAGCCGCCGAAGATCTCGTCGGCGCCCTCGCCCGAGAGTACCATCTTGATGCCCATCGACTTGATGAAGCGGGCCAGCAGATACATCGGCGTGGAGGCGCGGACGGTGGTCACGTCGTAGGTCTCGATGAAGTAGATGACGTCGCGCAGGGCGTCGAGCCCTTCTTGGATGGTGTAGTTTATCTCATGGTGCACCGTGCCTATGTGGTCGGCCACGAGGCGGGCCTTTGCCAGGTCGGGAGCCCCCTTGAGCCCTACGGCAAAGCTGTGCAGCCTGGGCCAGTGGGCCCGTGTCAGTCCGTCGTCCTCGATGCGGCGCTCGCTGTACTTCTCGGCGATGGCCGAGACGATGCTGCTGTCGAGTCCGCCGGAAAGCAGCACGCCATAGGGCACATCCGACATGAGCTGGCGCTTCACGGCCGCCTCCAGCGCCTCGTGGATGGCAGGGGTGCTGGAGGGATTGTCCATCACGGCGTCAAACAGCATCCAGTCACGCTGATAGTAGCGCTGCATGCCTGGTTGCCGGCTCCAGTAGAAATGTCCCGGTGTGAACGGCTCATATCGCTCACACTGTCCCTCAAGGGCTTTCAGCTCGGAGGCCACGTAGACGGTGCCGTCGGCATCATATCCAATGTAAAGAGGAATCACCCCAATCGGATCCCGTGCGATGAGAAACTCGTCGCGCTCCTCGTCGTAGAGGGCGAAGGCGAAGATGCCGTTCAGATCCTCGAGGAATCCGATGCCTTTCTCCCGATACAGTGCCAGGATTACCTCACAGTCAGAACCCGTCAGGAAATGGTAGCGGTCTCTGTAGCGTGCACGAATCTCCTGATGGTTGTAGATCTCGCCGTTGACGGCCAGCACCGCCTTGCCGTCGGGGGAATAGAGTGGCTGGCCACCCGACTCGGGGTCGACGATGCTCAGTCGTTCGTGGGCCAGGACGGCCGAGCCGCCGCAGTAGATGCCGCTCCAGTCGGGCCCGCGGTGACGGATTTTCTGACTCATCCGCAGGGCCTTCTGGCGCAGTTCCAGCGATTGTTGCTTCACATTAAAAATGCCGATGATTCCGCACATAGCTGTTTATGGTTGCAGGGTTAAACCGAAAACGAAATAGGCCTTTTGCGCACACGGATTGGCCGTGATGCCGGCAAAGAGAGGCAGCGAGAATGTCTTGGTGATGTCGATGATCTTCGTGGCCCGCAGCGAAAGGTTGGTCACGGCGAAGCCATTGGCCTCATACGACGTCGTGGCAAAAGGAACGGCACCGGCCTGAGCAGTCCAGTCTGCACCGCCGAGGCGGAAGGGGACAACTATTTCAACGTAGCTGCTGTAGGCGCGGTCGCCGTTCTTGTTGACGCCGTCGTTGCCGGCAAAGTTGGTGTACCAATGAGCTGAGAGCAGACCGAAGTCATATCCGACGCCCGCCTCAAACACGTGGCTCGTGCGGCGGGCATCGTAGAGGAAATAGCGCGTCTCAGGCGTATTAAACCAGTAGTCGGTGATGCCGACGGTCAGGCCGCCGACGGTGTAGGTGGCCGTGAGATCCAGTTCCTCGGAGTCGCTGGCATCGGTGATGCCCAGGCTGCCCCAGCCCGTGAGGCTGAAGCCCTTGTAGCTGATGCCTAACGTAGGCTGGACGGCAGCATGGCCTAACTCCAGGCCGCGCCAGACGTATTTGCTCACGACGTCGGCGCTGACGGTGGATTCTATGGTGTTCTGTGCATGGGTGGTCGCGACGGCGACCAGACCCATGGCAAACAATACTGTCTTTTTCATCATTGTATTCTTACATTCTTGCATTCTTACATTCTTACATTTTAATTATAGCAGCTCTCTCCGTGCTCATAAATGTCGAGACCTTCCTCCTCGATGCGGGCTCCGACGCGCAGCCCATGCAGTCGCTTGATGCCGAAGAACAGGGCAAAACCGCAGGCGGCAGCCCAGAGGTCGATGACGAGGATGCCGAACAGCTCGGCTCCGAAGAAGCCCCAGCCGTGGCCGTAGAAGACTCCGTTGTCGACCGCGAACAGACCCGTCATGAGTGTGCCGAGGATGCCGCAGACACCATGAACGCTGCTGGCACCGACCGGGTCGTCGATATGCAGGCGATGGTCGATGAACTCGATGCTATAGACGAGCGCCACGCCGCAGACCAGTCCGATGACGACCGCCCCGAGGGGCGACACGAGGTCGCAGCCGGCGGTGATGCCCACCAGACCGGCCAGCACGCCGTTGAGGGTCAGCGAGAGCGACGGCTTGCCGTACTTCATCCACGTGAGGAACAGCGTGGCCACGCCTCCGCTTGCAGCGGCGAGGTTGGTGGTCAGAAAGACGTGCGAAATGGCTGAGCGATTCACCTCGCCCGAGGCTGCCAGCTGTGAACCGGGGTTGAAGCCGAACCAGCCGAGCCAGAGGATGAACACACCCAGCGAGGCCAGCATCAGATTGTGGCCGGGAATAGCCCGGCTCTTGCCCTCGATGCTGTACTTGCCGATGCGTGGCCCGAGGGCCAGGGCACCGATGAGGGCCAGCACGCCGCCCACGCTGTGGACGATGGCCGAACCAGCAAAGTCGTGGAACACGTCGCCGAACGTCTGCATCATGAACCCGTTGGCAGCATCGTCGCAGAGCCAGCCGCCGCCCCACGTCCAATGGCCCTCAATGGGGTAGATAAACAGCGAGATGGCCGCACTGTAGACGAGATACATTGAGAACTTGGTGCGCTCGGCCATGGCACCACTGACAATCGTGGCCGATGTGGCACAGAAGACCGTCTCGAACATCAGGAAGCCCTCAACGGGCAGGTCGCCGCTGTAGAAACTCAGGTCGCCCCAGTTGGGTGCCCCGATGAAGCCGGCCCCGCCGGAGCCGAACATGAATCCAAAACCAATAAAGAAGAACAGCAGGGAGCCGAACATGAAGTCGACGAGGTTCTTCATCAGGATGTTGGCCGTGTTCTTCGACCGCGTAAATCCTGCTTCACAGAGCGCAAAACCGGGCTGCATCCAGAAAACGAGCATGGCTGCCAATAGCATCCATACGGTATCAAGTGATAAGTTATCCATACCGAAAAATCTTTTTATTTTTTATCTCTTAAAACAATGTCACCATGCTCACCGGTTCGGATGGACCATGTGTCGATGATGTCGCTCACAAATATGCGTCCGTCGCCAATCTCGCCTGTTCGGGCCACTTCCAGAATGACCTTCACTGTCGGGTCGACGAACTGGTCGCGGCAAACGATGGTCAGCGCCACGCGTTCAATAACGTCGGTGGAATACTGCACGCCACGGTAGATGCGCTCCTCGCGGCTCTGTCCGATGCCGTGGACGTTGTGATACTCAAACCAGTTGATGTCCGATTGCAGCAAGGCTTCCTTCACATCCTCGAACTTGGTCTTGCGGATGATGGCTTCTATCCTTTTCATACCTTTTTACCTTAATTAATACACTGTCGTTACATTCTGAAAGCTTTCGGCGGCAAAGGTACGACAATTTGTCGGAAACGGCGGAATATTGCTTTCTTTTTAATCTATTGAAATGGAGAATTGTAACAAAATAGAATATTTTGATGCTTATTAGTTATAATTTGCAAGTATTAACGTCGAATTAGTTTCTAATAGATAGTTTGATTGGCGTTTCTGATTAAAACTGACACAATATCGGAAGGCCAATCGACAAAATGCACTAACTTTGCATCCGAAAAGAGTGAACGGGCAGTCGCCCCATAATTTGGGATAATATGAATAAGGTAAAAAGAACAGACGATGAGCCTTGCCAGCCAACACGAGGGCTCTATCAGGAGGCTTACGAGCACGACGCATGCGGCGTGGGCATGATTGTCAATATTCACGGAAACAAAAGCCACCAGTTGGTGGACGACGCACTGCGCGTGCTGGAAAATATGCGCCATCGGGGGGCTGAGGTGGGCCGCGACGGCGACGGTGCCGGCATCATGCTGCAGATTCCCCACGAGTTCATCCTGCTGCAGGGCATCCCCGTGCCCGAAAAGGGTAAATATGGCACGGGGCTGGTATTCCTGCCCAAGGACGTGAAGGCGCAGCAGGAGATTCTTTCGGTGATGATAGAGGAGACGGAGCGCGAGGGCTTGCAACTGATGCACCTGCGCACGGTGCCCACCAAAGGAGACTGCCTGGGCGAGCGGGCCCTCGCGACCGAACCTGCCATCAAGCAGATGTTTGTCACGGGTGTGTCTGACGATAAGCTGGAGTCGTTCGCTCGTACATTATATATAATAAGAAAACGAATCGAGAAACGCATCGACAACAAGGACTTCTACATCTGCTCGCTGAGCAACACCAGCATCGTCTACAAGGGCATGTTGTCGTCGATGCAGGTGCGACAGTACTTCCCCGACCTGACCAACCCTTACTTTACGAGCGGTCTCCACCAACACATTCCCTACGTGGTCGCTGGCACAGCCTTTCAGACTGCTCGCCCACAACGGCGAGATCAACACCATTCGCGGCAACCGCGGATGGATGCAGGCTCGTGAGTCGGTGCTCTCGGGCGGTGCTCTCGGCGACGTGGGGGCCCTCTCGCCCATCGTGCAGCCGGGCATGTCCGACTCGGCCTCGCTCGACAATGTACTGGAGTTTCTGGTCATGTCGGGACTGTCGCTGCCTCACGCCATGTCGGTGCTGGTGCCTGAGAGCTTTAACGACAAGAATCCCATCCCGGAAGACCTGAAGGCTTTCTACGAATACCATTCCATCCTGATGGAACCATGGGACGGCCCAGCGGCCCTGTTGTTCAGCGACGGACGCTTTGCCGGCGGCATGCTCGACCGCAACGGTCTGCGGCCAGCCCGCTACACCATCACCAAGAGCGGCACGATGATCGTGGCATCCGAGGTGGGTGTCATCGACTTCGACCCGACAGACATTGCCGAGAAGGGACGTCTGCAGCCAGGCAAGATACTGCTCATCGACACGCAGGAAGGGCGCATCTACTACGATGGCGAAATCAAACAGCAACTGGCTGCCGGGCACCCCTACCGTCAATGGCTGTCGACCAACTGCATCCAGCTCGAGAAACTGAAGTCGGGGCGGCACGTAGAGAACGGCGTCGACCATCTCCTGCAGAAGGAAATCCTGTTCGGCTACGGTACCGAGGACATCGAATCGACCATTATTCCGATGGCCGTGAGCGGACAGGAACCGACGGCGTCGATGGGCAACGACACGCCGCTCAGCGTACTCTCCGACCGACCGCAGGTCTTCTTCAATTATTTCCGCCAGCAGTTTGCACAAGTCACTAACCCCGCCATCGATGCCATCCGCGAGGAGCTGGTGATGAGTCTGACGGAGTATATCGGGCGCGTGGGCTCCGGCATTCTGACGCCTGATGAGTCGAACTGCAAGATGGTGCGACTGCCGCATCCCATCCTGAACAACACGCAGCTGGACATTCTCTGTAATATCCGCTATAAGGGGTTTAATACGATAAAACTGAGATTGGCCTACCCTCAACCGCTCCTAAAGGGAGGAGAGTCTGATTACCAACAAGCGGGTGAAAACTTGCGGATGGCAATCGACAAACTCTGTAAGGATGCCGAGCAAGCTGTGGACGATGGTTATAACTATATTATCTTAACGGATAAGGAAACTGGAAACATCCCACTGGAGGATGGGGCAGGGTGGGCCTTCATCCCCTCGCTGCTCGCCGTCTCGGCCGTCCATCACTACCTGATTTCGGTCGGCAAGCGCGTGCAGACCGCCCTCATCGTCGAAAGCGGCGAGATTCGTGAGACCATGCACGCAGCCCTGCTCTTAGGCTACGGCGCCTCCGCCCTGTGCCCATACATGACCTTTGCCATCCTGGACGACTTAGTGAAACGCCATAAAATACAGGAGGACTATGCAACGGCTGAGGGAAACTACGTCAAGGCTGTGAAGAAGGGACTCTTCAAAATCATGGCAAAGATGGGCATCTCGACCATCCGTTCCTATCGCGGCGCAAAGATATTCGAGAGCATCGGACTCTCGGAGACGCTGCTCAAGACGTACTTCGGTACGGAGGTGAGCACCGTGGGCGGCATCGGTCTGGAGAAGATTGCTGCCGACGCCATCGCAAGACATCAGGCCGCCTATGGTCCCGATTGTCGTGAAAATAACGTGGGCAGCAAGACCTGCCTGCCGAACCAGGGGCTGTTCCGATGGCGCAAGGACGGCATACGCCATGCCTGGACACCCGAAGTCATTGCCACGCTACAGTTGGCTTGCCGGACGGGCAACTATATGAAGTTCAAAGAGTTTAGCCGACTGGCTGACGGGAGAGCGTCTGCGATTTTCATCCGCGACTTCCTCGGATTCAAGCGTCAGCCCATCAGCATTGACGAGGTGGAGCCTGTCAGCAAGATCGTGAAACATTTCGTGGCCGGTGCCATGTCGTTCGGTGCGCTTAGTAAGGAGGCCCATGAGACCATCTGCCTGGCAATGAACGAGCTGGGGGCACGCAGCAACACCGGCGAGGGTGGCGAGGATGCCGAGCGTTTCCATGCGGCGGTCGACGGCGTCTCGCTCTCGAGCAAGACAAAGCAGGTGGCCAGCGGACGCTTCGGCGTGACCACGGAATATCTGGTCAACGCTGAGGAGATTCAGATAAAGGTGGCACAAGGCGCTAAGCCGGGCGAGGGCGGCCAACTGCCTGGCTTCAAGGTGAACGAGGTGATTGCCAAGACACGCCACTCGATTCCTGGCATCAGTCTCATCTCGCCGCCGCCGCATCATGATATTTATTCGATTGAGGACTTGGCGCAGCTCATCTTCGACCTGAAGAATGTCAACCCGACGGCTGCCGTCTCGGTGAAACTCGTGGCCGAGAGCGGCGTGGGAACCATCGCAGCCGGTGTGGCGAAGGCCAAGGCCGACCTCATCGTCATCTCCGGTGCTGAGGGCGGCACGGGGGCTTCGCCTGCTTCGAGCATGCGCTTTGCCGGCATCTCGCCCGAGATAGGGCTGAGCGAGACGCAGCAGACGCTCGTCCGCAATGGTCTGCGAGGCAATGTCCGTCTGCAGGTGGATGGCCAACTGAAGACGGGTCGCGACGTGGTGTTGATGGCTCTCCTTGGTGCAGAGGAGTTTGGGTTCGGCACGGCTGCCTTGATTGTCTTGGGCTGTGTGATGATGCGCAAGTGCAATCTGAACACCTGTCCGATGGGCGTGGCTACGCAGGATCCCGAACTGCGTCGGCATTTTATGGGTCGGCATCAGTATCTGGTGAACTATTTCACATTCCTGGCTCAGGAGGTGCGCGAATACCTCGCCGAGATGGGAGCCAGGTGTCTGAACGACATCGTCGGTCATACGGAGCTCATTGAGGCGAAAGATTCGGTGCTCGACTTCAGACGGCTCTTGCACAAGGAGGAGGGCACGCTGCATTTCACTGGCGACATCCGTCGTCCCAGCGTTCCCCTCGGTATGCAGGACGCTGTGCTCGACCAGCAGATGATTGCCGCTGCAGCGAAGTCGTTAGAGAGCGGCGAGGAGGTCTGCCTCGACTACGCAATCAGGAATACCGACCGCGCCGTAGGGGCTATGCTCTCAGGCGTGATAGCCAAGCACTACGGTCTGGCGGGTCTGCCGGACGACACCATCAGCGTCAAGTTCAAAGGGGCGGCCGGACAGTCGTTCGGAGCATTCCTCGAACATGGCATCAGCTTCAAACTCGAGGGCGAGACCAATGACTACTTTGCCAAAGGGCTCAGCGGCGGCCGCATCGCCATCCTGCCGCCGACACGCGTGAACTATGCTGCGGAGGACAATATCATCGCCGGTAATACAGGCCTCTACGGCGCCACGAGCGGCCAGCTCTACATCAACGGCAGGGTGGGTGAGCGTTTCGGGGTGCGCAACAGTGGCGCTATTGCCGTCGTCGAGGGTGCCGGCGACCACTGCTGCGAGTACATGACGGGCGGACGTGTGGTCGTGCTGGGCGAGACGGGCCGCAACTTCGCCGCGGGCATGTCGGGCGGCGTGGCTTATGTCTGGGACAAGCACCACAGGTTCGACTACTTCTGCAATATGGATATGGTGGAGATTAACCTCGTGAAAGATAGTGTTGCGCGAAAGGAGCTGCATGAACTCGTCCGCCAGCACTACCTCTACACCGGCTCTAAGCTGGCCCGGCAGATGCTCGATGACTGGCAGCACTACATAGAAGACTTCATTCAAGTCGTCCCCATCGAGTATAAGCGGGTCTTGCAGGAGGAACAGATGAACAAACTGAAACAGAAAATAGCTGACATGCAAAGAGATTATTGATGATGGGAAATCCGAAAGCATTCTTGGAGATACACCGGCAGGAGGCCGGCTATCGTCCGATTCATGATAGAATTCACGACTTCGGTGAGGTGGAACAGACACTGAACACCCGCGAACGCAAGTTGCAGGCATCACGCTGCATGGATTGCGGCGTCCCATTCTGCCATTGGGCTTGTCCATTAGGCAATAAACCGCCTGAGTGGAACGACGCGCTCTACAAAGGAGAATGGGAACTGGCTTACAGACTGCTCAATGCGACGAACCCCTTCCCAGAGTTCACGGGGCGCATCTGTCCGGCCCTGTGCGAGAAGGCTTGCGTGCTGAATCTTTACAACCATGAGCCCACGACCAACCGCGAGAACGAGGCCGCCATCACCGAAGGCGCCTTCCGCGAGGGTTATATTCAGCCACGGTTGCCTGTCCGTAACGGTAAGAGCGTCGCTGTCATCGGTGCCGGGCCCGCCGGTCTGGCTGCTGCCGACGCCCTCAACCAAATGGGCTACAGCGTCAACGTCTTCGACAAGAACGAAGCCGCAGGTGGCTTGTTGCGTTATGGCATCCCCAACTTCAAACTCAACAAGGCCATCATCGACCGCCGCATCCGGCTCATGGAGCAGGAAGGCATCGAGTTCCACTACGGTGAGGCTGTCGAGTATAATGCCGTATCATTGCAGCTAAGAGGTCAATACGACGCCGTCGTCGTTGCCACCGGCACACCGACAGCCCGCGACCTCAGCATCCCCGGCCGCGAGCTGAAGGGGGTTCACTTCGCTCTCGAACTGCTCTCGCAGCAGAACCGCGTACTGGCCGGTGCCGAATACAGCAAGGAGGAGCGCATCACGGCCAAAGGCAAAGACGTGCTGGTCATTGGTGGCGGCGACACGGGCAGCGACTGCATCGGCACGGCCCACCGACAGGGCTGCAGGAGTGTCACGCAGATTGAAATCATGCCCAAACCCGTTGAGGGGCTCGTCGATCCGCTGAACCCCTGGCCCAACTATCCGCGCACACTGAAGACCACAAGTAGCCACGAGGAAGGCTGCACCCGCCGTTGGAACATCAACACGCTGGAGTTTATCGGTAAGGACGGCAGACTGACGGGTGTCCGCGTGCAGGAAATCGACTGGCAGCCGAATCCTGACGGGGGGCGTCCGAAGATGGTAGCCAAGGGTGAGCCTGAAGTGCTGAAAGCAGAACTCGTGCTGTTGGCCATGGGATTTCTAAAGCCTGACCTTCCAGCGTATCCCGAGAACGTCTTCGTCTGCGGCGATGCCGCCAGCGGTGCCAGTCTTGTTGTCAGGGCCATGGCCAGCGGCATTCAGACTGCTGCCCGTGTCCATGCCAGTCTCAGTAAGCAATAAACATCCATCATTAAAAACGTTAGCAATATGTCAAACTTAAGATTTCAGGTCGTCGGCGAGGCTTTCGCAAAGAAGCCGCTCGACGTCAGTGCACCGGTGGAGAGACCTTGTGATTACTTCGGCAAAAAGGTCTTCAACCGCAAGAAAATGTACAAGTATCTGCCGAAGGATGTCTATGCCAAGATGGTCGATGTCATCGACCACGGCGCCCGGCTCGACCGCGACGTGGCCGACCAGGTGGCTGCCGGCATGAAGCAGTGGGCGCAGGAGATGGGCGCCACACACTACACCCACTGGTTTCAGCCCCTGACCGAAGGCACGGCCGAGAAGCACGACGCGTTCATCGAGCATGATGGGAAGGGCGGCATGGTGGAGGAGTTCTCGGGCAAGCTGCTCGTTCAGCAAGAGCCTGACGCCTCCAGCTTTCCCAGCGGCGGCATCCGCTCCACGTTCGAGGCCCGCGGCTATTCGGCCTGGGACCCAACCAGCCCCGTCTTTATCATCGACGACACGCTCTGCATCCCTACAGTCTTTATATCCTATAGCGGCGAGTCGCTCGACTATAAGGCTCCGCTGCTGCGCGCCCTGAAGGCTGTCAGCCAGGCGGCCACCGACGTCTGTCACTACTTCTATCCCGAGGTGAAGAAGGTGGTGGCAAACTTGGGGTGGGAACAGGAGTATTTCCTCGTCGACGAGGGACTCTACTCGGCCCGTCCCGACCTGCTCCTGACGGGACGCACCCTGATGGGCCACGACTCGGCCAAGAACCAGCAGATGGACGACCACTACTTCGGTGCCATTCCGGAGCGGGTGGCGGCCTTCATGAAGGACCTTGAAATCCAGGCCTTGGAACTCGGCATCCCCTGCAAGACACGCCACAACGAGGTGGCGCCCAACCAGTTTGAGGTGGCCCCCATCTTCGAGGAGTGCAACCTGGCCGTCGACCACAACATGCTGCTCATGTCGCTCATGAGGCGTGTGGCCCGCAAGCATGGCTTCCGGGCCCTGCTCCACGAGAAGCCCTTCGCCGGCATCAACGGCTCGGGCAAGCACAACAACTGGAGCCTGTCGACCGACACGGGCGTACTGCTCCATGCCCCGGGCAAGTCGTCGGCCGACAAGGGTGCGGCGGCCACTGAGAACCTGCGCTTCGCTGTCTTCATCGTCGAGACACTGATGGGCGTATGGCGCCACAACGGACTGCTCAAGGCCAGCATCATGTCGGCATCGAACGCTCATAGGCTGGGGGCCAACGAGGCGCCGCCGGCCATCATCTCGTCGTTCCTCGGCAAGCAGGTGTCTGAACTCCTCGACCACATCGAGAAGGCCGACGTCTCCGACATCCTCGCCATGGCCGGCAAGCATGGGCTGAAGATGGACATCCCCGAGATTCCCGAACTCTTCATCGACAACACCGACCGCAACCGCACGTCGCCCTTTGCTTTCACCGGTAACCGCTTCGAGTTCCGCGCCGTGGGCTCCGAGGCTAACTGCGCCTCGGCCATGATAGCCCTCAACACAGCCGTCGCCGAGGCTTTGACGGACTTCCGACAGCGTGTCGACGACCGCATTGCCAGCTATGCCTCACGGCCGGAATACGCCGAGGGCACGGGGCATACGGCCAAGTTCCACGCCATCGTCGACGTGCTCCGCGAGGACATACGCACCTGCCGGCCCATCCGCTTCGACGGCAACGGCTACTCAGACGAGTGGGTGGCCGAGGCTGGGCGCCGCGGACTCGACGTCGAGACGTCGTGCCCCAGGATCTTCGAGCGCTACCTGGCCCCCGAGAGCATCCGGATGTTCGAGCGCATGGGCGTCATGACCCGCAAGGAACTCGAGGCCCGCAACGAAGTGAAGTGGGAGACCTATACGAAGAAAATACAGATCGAGGCCCGCGTCCTGGGCGACCTCTCGATGAACCACATCATCCCCGTGGCCACACGCTATCAGTCGCAGCTGCTGAAGAATGTCAGCAGCGTGGCCACCGTCTTCCCTACAGGACGGGCCGCGCTGCTCTCGGAGCGCAACATCAAGCTCATTGAGGAGATAGCCCAGCGCACGTCGGCCATCGAGCGTCTGGTCGACGAACTCGTCGAGGCCCGTAAACAGGCCAACCAGATCAGCGACGAACACCGGAAGGCGATTGCCTACCATGACACCGTGGCTCCCAAGTTCGAACCTATCAGGTATGAGATCGACAAACTCGAGCTCATCGTCGACGACGGGCAGTGGCCGTTGCCGAAGTATCGCGAACTCTTGTTCATCCGGTAGTTAAAAAAGGATAATCCGCCAGCCTGTTTCGCCGTGCAAACGGAAAAATGTAGTAACTTTGCACGGCCGAAACAGGCATTTCTTTGCGTATGGACAGATTGGAACCAAACACGGGACTGGTGCTCGAAGGCGGCGGCATGCGAGGCGTCTTCACCAGCGGCGTGCTCGATGCAATGATGAAGCACGAGCTCTACTTCGGCTATGTCGTGGCCGTCTCCGCCGGCGCCTGCAACGGCATGTCCTACATCAGCCGCCAGCCGCGACGCGCCCGCTACTCAAACATCGATGCCCTCGAGAAGTATGGCTACATCTCGCTGAAGAGCCTGCTCACCAAGGGCAGCATCTTCGACCCCAACATCCTCTACGAGCGACTGCCCAACGAGATCGCACCGTTCGACTATGAGACCTACGGACAGAATCCTGCCACGTTCGAGATGGTCACGACCAACTGCCTAACGGGTCGCGCCGAATATCTGGAGGAGAAGCACGACCGCCAGCGTATGATGGCCATCGTCAAGGCCAGCAGCTCGCTGCCCTACGTCAGCCAGGTCACGATGGTCGACGGCACGCCCATGCTCGACGGTGGCATCGTCGACTCGATCCCTGTCGTGCGGGCCATCGAGACGGGCCACCCGTTCAACGTGGTCGTCATGACGCGCAACCTGGGCTACCGCTCCTCAGAGCACGACGTCAAGATTCCACGCATGGTCTACAAGCGCTATCCACGCCTGCGCGTGGCCCTGAGCCATCGCGTCGAGGCATACAATCAGCAGCTCGACCTCATAGAGCGCATGGAGCAGTGGGGCGAGGTGGTCGTCATCCGCCCACAGCGCCCCATGGAGGTCGACCGCATCTGCCGCGACCCTAAGAAGCTGGAGCGGCTCTATGAGGAAGGCTTCCAGGAGGGCGAGCGGTTCTGCCTCAGCGTCGGGCGCTGATTTTTCATGATTTCTCGTCGCTTTGGTGCGCAGGAAGAAACATTTCCGGCCGATTCCTTCCGTTATCTCAGAAATAATGATTACCTTTGCACCACCTTTTATTAATTATACAATAAGAAACAAGCATATCGTATGGGAAAAGTAATCCTGACGGGCGACCGTCCTACTGGTAAACTCCATCTGGGCCACTACGTGGGCTCGCTCCGACGCCGCGTGGAGCTGCAGAACGCTGGCGACTTCGACCGCATGTTCGTCTTCATGGCCGACGTGCAGGCTCTGACCGACAATGCCGACAACCCCGAGAAGATTCGCAACAGCGTCACTCAGGTGGCCCTCGACTGGCTCTCTGCCGGACTCGACCCCCAGAAGACGACGCTCTTCATTCAGAGTCAGATTCCCGAGCTGGCCGAGCTGACCACCTACCTGATGAACCTCGTCAGCGTCTCGCGCGTGCAGCGCAACCCGACGGTGAAGACCGAGATCAAGATGCGTGGCTTCGAGGGCGAGAGCATCCCCCTCGGATTCTTCTGCTACCCCGTATCGCAGGCTGCCGACATCACGCTCTTCAAGGCTACGACGGTGCCTGCCGGCGAGGATCAGGAGCCGATGCTCGAGGTGACGCGCGAGCTGGTGAACCGCTTCAACAATACGTACGGCCCCGTGCTCGTCGAGCCGCAGATCATGCTGCCCGAGAACCTGACGGCACGCCGACTGCCCGGCACCGACGGCAAGGAGAAGATGTCGAAGTCGCTCGGCAACTGCATCTACCTCTCCGACTCGAAGGACGACGTCTGGCAGAAGGTGCGCTCGATGTACACCGACCCCCTGCACGTCAACCTCAACGACCCGGGCCACGTCGAGGGCAACGCCGTCTTCACCTATCTTGACGCCTTCGCCACGGACGACGACTTCAAGAACTTCTGGCCCGATTATCAGAACCTCGACGAACTGAAGGACCACTACCGCCGCGGCGGACTGGGCGACATGAAGTGCAAGAAGTTCCTCAACGAGATCCTCAACCAGTTCCTGGAGCCCATGCGAGAGCGCCGGGCCGAGCTGGAGAAGGACATCCCGGAAATCTATAACATCCTGAGGAAGGGCACTGAGCAGGCCCGCGAGGTGGCTGCCCAAACGATGAGCGAGGTGCGCCGCGCCATGCAGATAGACTACTTCGGCTAAGGCCGGGGCAGCAGGGCGGCAGGCGTTTTTCCGTCAAAACATTTGGCGTTGTGGAGAAAATATCGTATCTTTGCAGCGCAAAAACGGATAACCCTTATCTATGGTATATAATATTTTCAAAGGCTTGGGCATCGCCCTTGTCACCCCTTTCAAACAGGACGGACAAGTCGACTACGACGCCATTCTCCGGCTGGTGGACTATCAGCTGGAGAATGGGGCCGACTTCTTTTGCATCCTGGCCACGACGGGCGAGACGCCTACGCTGACGGCCGACGAACGGCTGAAGATCAAGAATCTGGTGGTCGACAAAGTGCAGGCCCGGGTGCCCATCCTGATGGGGTGCGGCGGCTACAACACGGCTGCCGTCGTCGAGGAGCTGAGAACTGGCGACTTCAAAGGCATCGACGGCATACTGAGCGTCTGTCCTTATTATAATAAGCCGTCGCAAGAGGGGCTTTACCAGCATTTCAAGGCCATCGCCGCCGCTACGGAGCTGCCTGTGGTGCTCTATAACGTGCCAGGGCGTACGGGCGTCAACCTGAAGGCAGAGACCACCGTCCGGCTGGCTCGCGACTGCCGCAACATCGTGGCCATCAAGGAGGCGAGCGGCAACCTGGAACAGGTGGACGAAATCATCAAGAACAAGCCGCAGGACTTCGACGTCATCTCAGGCGACGATGCCTTGACGTTCCCCATGATCTCGTGCGGCGCCGTGGGCGTCATCTCTGTCATCGGCAACGCCCTGCCAAAGGAGTTCTCGAAGATGATACGTCTGCAGATGCGTGGCGAGTATGACCCTGCACGCAAGATCCACCATCGCTTCACTGACCTCTTTTCGCTCCTCTTCGTCGACGGGAATCCCGCCGGGGTGAAGGCGATGCTCCACGAGATGGGCTTCATAGAGAACGTGCTGCGGCTGCCCCTTGTGCCGACCCGCATCACTACCCGCCAGCGCATGAGCGAGCTGCTGCGCGAACTGAACATGTAAGCGCGGTGCTTTCCCTGTTTTCTTTAGAAACAACGAATTACACGAATTAAACGAATTATTTCTATTTTAACGAATTATCATCTGATTTCACGAATTGTTTGCTTAACGGATGAATCATCTGTGCGCAGCCAATTCGTGAAATTCGTTTAATTCGTGGTTAAAAAAATAGAGTGGGGGATTCGAGCGTTTAATTCGTGGTTGAAAATTCATTTCTTGACCCGCTGCTGATTCTTCACCACGAAGTCTTTCCATCCGCGATAGTGGGGGGCATCGCTCTCGGGACGTCCCATCTGCAGATAATGGCAGTAGGCCGCAGCCAGGGCGTCCGTCGCATCCATGAACTTGCCCATCTCTGCGGCGTCCAGCTTCAGCAGGCGCTGCAGCATGCCGGCCACCTGCTCCTTCGAGGCCGACCCGTTGCCCGTCAAGGCCATCTTGATCTTCATCGGCGCATACTCGTGGATGGGCACGCCGTGATGGATGGCCGCAGCAATGGCAACACCCTGAGCCCGCCCCAGCTTCAGCATCGACTGGACGTTCTTTCCGAAGAAGGGCGCCTCAATGGCCAACTCGTCGGGCAGGTAGGCGTCGATGATACCCGTGACGCGTTCGAAGATGTGCCCCAGCTTCAGGTAGCCGTCGCCGAACTTGCGCAGGTCGATGATGCCCATCGTCACCATGTGGGCTTTGCCGTCGCAGACGCGCAACACGCCGTAGCCCATGATATTCGTGCCTGGGTCGATGCCCAGAATAATCTTTTCCATAATTGCCCTGCAAAGTTACGATTTTTTTATTGAAAAGTTTGCAGGTGTCGGAAAAAAATTGTACCTTTGCCGCCGATTTCCGAATAACGTTTCCATTCGCGAAGCGTTTCTTTCTCAAATTCACATTCCATTTAGAAATAATATCAGTACTATCAGAGTATGTATACAAAAGAACAACTTCAACAGATGGAGATACCCCAGCTGATGGCTATTGCCGAAGAATTGGGCGTGAAGGTGTCTCAGGATGATGAGCTGGATAAAGTGATATACGACATTCTTGACCGCGCTGCAGAGAGTGCCGCCAATGGCGGGGCAGCCAAGCCTAAACGTAAGCGTATCACAAAGAAAGACACAGACAAGGTCTACACCGTTAACGGAAAAGAAGGCGAAAACTTCGACGTGAAGAACCAGAAAGTGAAAGCCGTAGAGGCACCATCGCTCTTCAGCGACATGCCCGTCGCTGCACCGCAGCCTGAAGCACCGGATGCTGAGGCAGAACCCGTTGAGGCTCCACAGCCCGCTGCCCCCAAGCACCGTGGGCGCAAGTCGAAGGCCGAGCTGGCCGCCATCGCAGCTGCCGAGGCCGCCAAAGCCGAAGCCGCTGCTACAGCAGAATCCGCCGGCGAACAGCCTCTCAGTGAGCCTGACGTGCCCGAGGCCGAGGCTTCTGACTTCGTGCCTGAGGCCGACATCGAGAATGACGACGCCCTCAGCGAGGCCCCCGACCAGAACCTGCTTGAACAACTTCAGGAACACATGGCCCTGCACAATCAGGAGCAGCCCGACATGACTGATGGCGTCTGGGAGGGCGATCCTGGCGACGGCACCGACTTCATCCCCCTGGTCGACCTGCCTATTGAGGATCAGGGCGCCATCCCCACGCTCGACATGTTCGACCGCCCCATAGTTCAGCCGGCGGAGCCCGCATATCAGCCCATGCCGATGAACAACCAGCGGGTTGCTCCTGCCGCCGAGCGTTTCGACTTCGCCGACCTCATCACGGCCAACGGCGTGCTCGAGGTGCTGCAGGACGGCTATGGCTTCTTACGCTCCAGCGACTATAACTACCTGTCGTCGCCCGACGATATCTACGTCTCGCCCCAGCAGATCAAGAAATATGGCCTGAAGACGGGCGACGTCGTCGACTGCACCGTCCGTCCGCCTCACGACAACGAGAAGTATTTTGCTCTCTCGACAGTCAGCATGATCAACGGACGCGACCCCGCCGAGGTGCGCGACCGCGTCTCCTTCGAACATCTGACGCCGCTCTTCCCTGAGGAGAAGTTCAACCTCTGCGGCGACCCCGCGACGACCAACCCCTCGACGCGCATCGTCGACCTCTTTGCCCCCATCGGCAAGGGCCAGCGCGCACTCATCGTCGCCCAGCCAAAGACAGGTAAGACCATCCTCATGAAGGACATCGCCAACGCCATCGCGGCCAACCATCCCGAAGCTTATATCATGATGCTCCTCATCGACGAGCGCCCTGAAGAGGTTACCGACATGAGCCGAACCGTTAATGCCGAGGTCATCGCCTCGACATTCGACGAGCCTGCCGACCGCCATGTCAAGATTGCAGGCATCGTGCTCGAGAAAGCCAAGCGCATGGTCGAGTGCGGCCACGACGTGGTCATCTTCCTTGACTCCATCACGCGTCTTGCGCGTGCATATAATACGGTGTCGCCTGCCAGCGGTAAAGTGCTCACCGGCGGTGTCGACGCCAACGCCCTGCAGAAGCCCAAACGCTTCTTCGGCGCTGCACGTAACATCGAGGGCGGTGGCTCGCTGACCATCATCGCCACGGCCCTGGTCGACACGGGCTCCAAGATGGACGAGGTCATCTTCGAGGAATTCAAGGGTACGGGCAACTCTGAGATCCAGCTTGACCGTATGCTCTCCAACAAGCGCATCTTCCCCTCGCTCAACCTTGTGCAGTCGTCCACACGTCGCGACGACCTCCTGCAGGACACCACGACGCTCAACCGCATGTGGATCGTCCGCAAGTTCATTGCCGAGATGAACCCCATCGAGGCCATGAACACGCTCCGCGACCGCCTGGTGCAGAGCCGCAACAACGAGGAGTTCCTGCTGTCGATGAACGGCTGATGCCCCTGACATCGTGGAACACCACGCGTCAGTGTGTGGAAATGACGTCCACACATGATAAAACAAATGATGTCCGAATCGCCCTGGCGGTTCGGACTTTTTTTGTTGTACTTTCGTCATATTAAACGTTTACGTCACTTTTTTTGCCCGAATATTTCGCCATCTCGGGAAAAAATAGTATTTTTGTACCGCAAACGAAAAAATTTTAATCTATAGATCTTAAGAACAATGGCAAAAATTGTAACACTGGGCGAGATCATGCTCCGCCTGTCGCCGCAAGGCAACGACCGCTTCATTCAGAGTGAATCATTCCGCATCATCCCTGGCGGTGGTGAGGCTAACGTGGCAGTCTCCGTGGCCAATTATGGTCATGAGGCCTATTTCGTCAGCAAGCTGCCCAAGCACGAAATCGGACAGATTGCCGTCAATGCTCTGCGCCGCTATGGCGTCAACACCGACTTCATTGCCCGTGGCGGCGACCGCGTGGGTCTCTACTATGCTGAGACGGGTGCATCGATGCGCCCCTCGAAGGTGATCTACGACCGTGCCCATAGTTCGATTGCCGAGGCTGATCCCTCAGACTTCGACTTCGACAAGATCATGGAGGGTGCCCAGTGGTTCCACTGGAGCGGCATCACCCCCGCCATCAGCGACAAGGCTGCCGAGTTGACCCGTCTGGCCTGTGAGGCTGCCAAGCGCCACGGCGTCTGCGTCAGCGTCGACCTCAACTTCCGCAAGAAGCTCTGGACCAGCGAGAAAGCCATCTCCGTGATGCGCCCCCTGATGAAGTATGTCGACGTCTGCATCGGCAACGAGGAGGATGCTGAGCTCTGCCTCGGCTTCAAGCCCGATGCCGACGTGGAGGGTGGTCAGACCGATGCTGCCGGCTATGAGGGCATCTTCCGCCAGATGATGCAGGAGTTCGGATTCAAATATGTCGTCTCGACGCTCCGTGAGTCGTTCAGCGCTACGTTCAACGGCTGGAAGGCCCTCATCTACGACGGCAAGGAGTTCTATCAGTCGAAGCGCTATGAGATCAACCCGATCATCGACCGCGTGGGTGGCGGCGACTCCTTCTCTGGTGGTCTGATCCACGGTCTGCTGACGAAGAAGACACAGGGCGAGGCCCTCGAGTTTGCTGTGGCTGCCTCAGCCTTGAAGCACACTGTCAATGGCGACTTCAACCTGGTCAGCACTGACGAGGTGGAGGCTCTGGCAGGCGGTAATGCTAACGGACGCGTACAGCGCTAAGCTTATGAAGCAGTTTGAATACAAGGTGATCAGCCGTCTTGTCGGAGTCGAGAAGCGGCTGAACCAGCTCGGCTTTGAGGGCTGGGAACTGGTAGCTTACGAGTGTGGTACTTTTATTTTCAAACGCGAATATAAAGAATAAATTAAATAATGGCAAAGTTTGATAAATTAGCAGTGATGAAGAAGATTTGCGACACTGGCATGGTGCCCGTCTTCTATAACAAAGATCTTGAGACGTGTAAGAATGTGGTGAAGGCCTGCTATGACGGCGGTGTCCGCGCATTCGAGTTTACCAATCGCGGCGACTTCGCCCAGGAGGTGTTTGGCGAGTTGGTGAAGTGGGCCGACAAAGAATGCCCCGAACTGGCACTCGGCATCGGCTCCGTCGTCGACGCACCTACGGCAGCTATGTATATCCAGCTGGGCGCCTGCTTCGTTGTGGGCCCGCTGTTCAATCCTGACATCGCCCCTGTGTGCAACCGTCGTCTCATTCCCTACTGCCCCGGCTGCATGACCGTCTCCGAGATCGGTAAGGCTCAAGAGCTGGGTTGCGACCTGACAAAGGTGTTCCCTGGCGACGTCGTAGGTCCCGCTATGGTGAAGGGACTGAAGGCCCCGATGCCCTGGTCGAAGATCATGGTGACGGGCGGCGTCTCGCCCGACGAGGAGAACCTGACGAAGTGGTTCAAGGCCGGCGTCTACTGCGTCGGCATGGGCTCGAAGCTGTTCCCCTCCGACAAGGTGAAGGCTCAGGACTGGCAGTACATCACCGACAAGTGCAAGGAGGCACTGGGGTATGTGGCCAAGGCTCGCGCTTAGGCTGCTGCTCCTCCTTTTATTATTTTCAGCTTGTTCACCGTCCGTTGATAGGCAAGCGGTGGACAAGCTGAATTCTCTTTCCTATGCCTATCATTACCGCAACATCGACTCCACGGAGCATCTTGCCCGCCGTGCCCTCAACCTCTCCGACGGCTATGCCGACGGACGGGCCGAGGCTTTGAACAATCTGGCTTTCGTGGCTCTGGTGCGCATGCAGTATGCCGAAGCCGAGCGGTTGCTTGACGAGGTGTCAGCAACGACCGACAACCATGTGGAACTCCTTGTGGGCCATGTCCAGCACATGCGCCTCTGCCAGCGCATGTCGCGCAACCGTGCCTTCTATGATTTCCGCGAGAAAGCGCGCCAGTCGCTGTTGCGTCTCAGTGAAGAGGCAGACGACCTGAATGACCGTCAGCGCCAACGTCTCTACTATGCCGAGACGGAGATGGCCATCGTCACCTCTACCTATTATTATTATGTAGGACTGGAGCGCCAAGCCTCCGAGGCCCTCGATATCCGCGTCGATGAAGTGGCTGACACGGCCCAGCTGCTCAATTATCTTTACAATGTAGGGTCGGGCGGCATCGTGGCTTTTGACACGCAGGAAGAGATCAATCAGGTCGAGTTCGACCATCTGATGCGCTGCTTCCTTCTCGCCCAGCAACACCATTATCCTTACTTCATGGCCAACTCGCTTGAGGCCTTGGCCGAGCATCTCGCTATGCCTGACTATCGTCGCCGTCTCGTCGCCGACAATCTGCCCGCCATGAAGTTTCTCAATCCTAACGATGTCGACGACGACAATCTGCCCATCTGGCTGGCCGACTGGGCCCTCAGCCTCTTCAGTGACTATGGCGACGTCTATCAGATAGCAGGAGCCTACCGCACGCTCGCCTCCTGCTGTCTGGCGTCGTCCGACTATGCCGATGCACTCGGCTATCTCGACCAGGCCCTGGCCGACACAACCATCATGCAGGCCCCCGACCTCGTGGCCAGTATCTATGAGCAGCTCAGCGTCGCCTATGCCGCCATTGACGACAAGGCCCACAGCGACAACTACCGCAACCTCTACCTCGACCTGCAGGAGCAGACACGCCAGGACCGCTCACTCGAGGCCCGGGCTGGGCAGCTTGAGCAGAGCGCAGCCCAGCTCAACCGTCTGCTCGTGGCCGTCGTCGTGGCTATTGCCGCCTTGCTGCTCCTTGTCTGGGCCACCGTCGTCTGGCGTCGCCGTCATTCCGGCCGTCCGCTCGACGCCTCGCTCCTTGATCGTCGCGACGAGCTGCAGGAACGCCTCTCCATTGCGGCCCTGCAGGTGGAGCAGGGCCAGCGGCGCCATCTGGAGCAGCGGGCCAAGATCTCGCTCGTCAACAGCATCACGCCCTTCATCGACCGCATCATCCACGAGTCCCGCCGCCTTGGCGAGGGCGAGACGAGCGGCCCTCGTGTCGACTACATCCGCGAGCTGACCGACAAGATCAACGAGCAGAACGATGTCCTCACCAGCTGGATACAGCTTCATCAAGGCGAGCTCAGCCTACACATCGAGACCTTCGCACTCAACGACCTCTTCGACATCGTCGCCAAGGGCCAGCGAAGCTTCCTCATGAAGGGTGTCGAGCTTAAGGTCCGTCCCACGGCCGCACGTGTCAAGGCCGACCGTGTGCTCACCCTTTTCATGCTCAACACACTGGCCGACAATGCCCGCAAGTTCACCCCCGCGGGCGGCCACGTCAGCATCTATGCCGACGAACAGCCTGCCTACGTCGAAATCTCTGTGGCCGACGACGGCGAGGGGATGGATGCCGAGGCCCTTAGCCGCGTCTTCGACCACAAGATTGCTGGCGGTCACGGCTTCGGACTGCTCAACTGCAAGGGCATCATCGAGAAATATCGCAAGATCAGCCAGATATTCGCCGTCTGCCTCCTTTCGGCCGAGAGCACGAAAGGGCAGGGGAGCCGCTTCTTCTTCCGTCTGCCCAAGGGCGTGGCCAAGCTGATTATCTCCCTGATGATGCTGGGCCCTGCCTGTGCCCAGGCCCAGGAGCCGCTGGCCCGTGCCAGCATCTATGCCGACTCAGCCTATTTCTCCAACATCAACGGCACCTACGAGCGCACCCTCCTCTTTGCCGATTCCTGCCGCCATCAACTCAACATCCACTACCTCATGCAGCATGGCGCACAGCCGGCTGACACCATGACCGCCATGGGCGACCCCTCCGTCGTCGCCTCTGAAGTAGAGTGGTTCCATCGTGGCGTCGAAACCAACTACGACCTCATCGTCGACATTCGCAACGAGAGTGCCGTCGCTGCCCTGGCCCTCCATCGCTGGCAACTCTATAACTATAACAATCGCATCTGCACGCAGCTGACTAAGGAGCTGTCGGCCGATGCGGGGCTCGCCGCCTACTGCCGCAAGATGCAGCAGTCAGAGGCCGACAAGCGCATCGCCATCCTTCTGCTCGTCGTCCTCCTGCTGGCCATGCTCGCTGCCGTCGCCTGGCAGCTCCTCGCACGCTTCGACCGCTCCGCCCGCCGCCAGCAGGCCTTCCTCGCCGAGCTCGAGCTCATGGAGGACGAGCTGCAGGTCAAGACCCTCGACGAGGCAGCCCTCCATGTCAGCAATGCCGTGCTCGACAACTGCCTGTCGACGCTCAAGCACGAGACGATGTACTATCCCAGCCGCATCCGCCAGCTCCTCGACCAGGGCGACACGCGCTCGCTGGCCGAGGTGGCCGCCTACTACCGCGAGCTCTACGGCATACTCAGCGAGCAGGCCCAGCGACAGGTAGAGCACGCGGGGCTCCACCTGCGGCCCCTCGACCACGACATTCTTGGCGACGAGGTGCTCATCCGACAACTCTTCGACATCCTGAAGCGCCAGAGCCAGCGCCAGATGGATGTTAGCTATGAGCCTCGCGACCAGAAGTACGTGGTTTGTCGTGTCAGTATGCCACGCCTCCGTCTCACAGAGACAGAGGCCGCCGCACTCTTCACCCCTTCCATCCAGAACATTCCCTATCTGCTCTGCCGCCAGATCGTCCGCGACCATGGCGAGGCCACCAACCGGCGTGGCTGCGCCATACGGGCCGAGGTCGATCCTGCCGACGGCTCTACTACAATCATCATAACCCTACCAAGAATATGGACCAATTCAAAGTCATCATCGTAGAAGACGTGCCCCTCGAACTCAAGGGCACGCTCGGCATCATCAGCAACGATATCCCCGAGGCTGAAGTCATCGGCACGGCCGACTCCGAGGCCGCCTATTGGCGACTGCTCAAGCAGCAGCTGCCCGACCTCGTCCTGCTCGACCTCGGACTGGGCGGCTCCACCACCGTGGGCGTCGAAATCTGCCGTCAGACCAAGGAGATGCACCCTCAGGTGCGCGTGCTCATCTTCACTGGCGAGATCCTCAACGAGAAGCTGTGGGTCGACGTCCTCGATGCCGGTGCTGACGGCATCATCCTCAAGACGGGCGAGCTGCTCACCCGCGGCGACGTCCTCGCCGTCATGTCAGGCAAGCAACTCGTCTTCAACGAGCCCATCCTCCGCAAGATTGTCGACCGCTTCATGCACAGCGTCGGCTCCGACCTGGCCAAGCAGGAGGCCCTCGTCGGCTATGAGATCGACGAGTACGACGAGCGCTTCCTGCGCCACCTCGCCCTGGGCTACACCAAGGACCAGATCACCCAGCTGCGCGGCATGCCCTTTGGCGTGAAGAGTCTCGAGAAGCGCCAGAACGAGCTCGTCCAGAAACTCTTCCCCAACGGCAACGGCGGCATGGGCGTCAACGCCACACGACTCGTCGTCCGCGCCCTCGAGCTCCACATCCTCGACCTTGACAACCTCGAGCCTGATGAAGACTGAACGGCTCCTGCCCCTTCTCGTCGGCATCCTCCTCCTCGCCCAGGCCGTCCTCGCCCTGCTGTCGTGGTTCCTCTCTGCCACGTCGATGGAAGGCAGTGTGCGCACCCTCATCTCCGCCGAGGGCGTGCGATGGTTCTGTGCCACCCTCACCCACGTCGTCGGATCGCCCCTCCTCGGCTGCCTCGTCCTCCTGGCTATGGCCTGGGGCACTGTCAGCCGAAGCCGTCTCGTCGCCCCACAGACCCATACAGCCCGTCGTCGACTGGCCCTTCGGATGGCCGTCGTCGTCCTGCTGGTCTGCCTCGCCCTCATCGCCATGCTCGCCTTCGTGCCCCACGCCATGCTCCTCAGCGCCACAGGCCATCTGTGGCCATCGCCCTTCAGCTGTGCCCTCGTGCCGCTGTTCTGCCTCTGCGCCATCGCCGTCGCCGCTGTCTACGGACGGGCCTCGCGCGCCTTCCTGTCCTTTGCCGATGTCGTGCGTTCGTGGGCCGCGGGCGTCGTCTCCGCCTCGCCGCTCCTCGTTCTCTATGTCTTCGCCGTCGTGTTCTATGCATCGCTGCGCTTTGTCTTCCAGTGAAAAACCCTACTTTTAGGTATTGCACAGCTCCGCAAAAGTCGCTATCTTTGCACCCGCAAACGTGCTCAATCCTCCTTAGGGAGCGATAAAATTCATAAAGTATTTGTTTAGTTTAGGATTGTGAGGGGGCTTGCCGTGATGGCAAGTCCTTTCTTTTTGTTTTTTTGTAACGTTGCTATCTGCGATGGCGAAATTACTCCGTCTCGGCAAAAAAAGAATAAATTCTTTTGTTTTGCTCTCGACTTTTTAGTAATTTTGCGCTCGATATCAGCATAACGACAATGACGACACGACATTATATCCTCATCGCAGCCCTCTGGCTGACCACAGCCAGCGCCGGCGCACAGTCAGTATGGAACGCCCGCTATCAGCAGTACATCGACCAGTATCGCGACTGTGCCATCGAGCAGATGCTCAAGTGGAAGATTCCCGCCTCCATCACCCTCGCTCAGGGCGTCCTCGAGAGCGGAGCAGGCCAGAGCGAGCTCGCCCGCCGCGGCAACAACCACTTCGGCATCAAGTGCCACACGTCGTGGACGGGGCCCACCGTCCATCGCGACGACGACGCCCGCAACGAGTGCTTCCGCGCCTACAGCTCCGCCTTCGAGAGCTTCGAGGACCACTCGCGCTTCCTCGCCACAGGCCAGCGCTACCGCCAGCTCTTCCGTCTCAAGCTGACCGACTATCAGGGATGGGCCCACGGGCTGAAGGCCGCCGGCTATGCCACCAACCCTCAGTATGCGCAGCGCCTCATCGACATCATCCAGCTTTACAAGCTCTATCAGTACGACACGGCCAAGTCGTACGACAAGTTCATGACCCAGCGCGCCAAGGACGCCCGCCACGATGGCCAGCCCCTCCACATGATCTACGTCTACAACAAGAACTACTATCTCTACGCGCGGCGTGGCGACACCTTCCGCTCCATTGCCGACGAGATAGGTATCTCCTATAAGAAGATAGCCCGCTACAACGAGCGCGGACGCGACGACGCCCTGCAGGACGGCGAGATCATCTGGCTGAAGAAGAAGCAGAAGCGCGCGCCCAAGGAATACAAGCATCGCGGCCACTACGTACGCAGCGGCGAGTCGATGTACTCCATCGCGCAGAAGTACGGCATACGCCTGGCTTCACTCTACAAGATGAACCACCTCTCGCCTGACTACACCCTTCGCGTAGGCGACGAGCTGCGTCTGCGCTGACGCCAGCCTCCGCCGTCAGGCGGCTCAGCTCCTGATGTAGACCTTGCTGCTCTTGCGCCCCCGGCTCGTAATGCCCGAGTCGGGGGCGCTGCATAGCTGGCGCAACTCCAGCGACGCCATCGTCCGCGACAGTCCCGTCAGCTGCGCATAGTCGCCCGTACGCATCAGCGTGTGCTCATCCAGATACTGGCGGGCCAGCTCCGTGCGCTCCTCAAGCGTAAAGGGCGAGCGGTGGAGCCGCCGCGCACCGCCAGCCTCCAGCCGGCAGTGGTCGTTGACGTCGCTGACCAGGCTGCTGTCGGCACGGAAGCTGACGCCCCTGACCTCTATCGACGCCGCATTGCGCTTTTGCTCGTCAGCCCCGAAGCCGTCCTGCTCCTTGTCCTCGCGCACGCCCAGACGGGTGGCGAACGTGCCCAGCCCGTCGATGCTGACGCTATAGCCGTCGGCCAGCGTCAGCGCCAGCTCATGCGCCACGTGAGCCAGCACACCCACGACGGCGCTGCGCTGCATGGCGCCATGGCGCGTACAGCGGTCTACAAACTCGTCGAAGTCCACATTCCTGTAGACCTTCATCTGATAGTAAGCGCGGTTCACTCCCGACCCGTCCAGGTCGTTCATCTCTCTCTTGACATACTTTGCCATAATCTTTCTTGTGTGTGTTTTTAATGGTTCCTAAATGGTCTTATCGTCTTCTATATAACCAACGGTTATTACACCGCTTTGCGGTAGGAGGCGACGTGTCTCACGTCGCCATCCGGCAACTTGTTGCGACGTGAGACACGTCGCAATCCGGCAGCATGTTGCTACGTGAGACACGTCGCCTCCTACATGTGCACTGCAAAGATACAAAATAAAGTTCCGAATGCAAGTCTTTCGAGAAAAAATTTTGTTTTTATCGGCGCTGAACGCTATTTCACCGCCGCTGAAATAGCGTTCACCGCCGCTGAAATACTGTTCGCCGCCGCCGAAATAATTCTTCGGACAACATACTCCAATGTTTCATCGTGCTGCAAAGTTATGGAAAATCCCCGAAAAGCCAAAAGTTTTCGGGGATTATCTTTTTTATCCAATAATCTTCTGAAAATCATTTGTCATGTCAGTTTTATTTTGTAACTTTGGATAAAATCGCAAACCTTATGTAAATAAAGGCAGTTCCGAGGATTGAGAAAAATCTGGGTTACGAACTGGCAACGGTTCTCATTTCCTCATTCTGCCGTGATTTGCTTGTCAATGTAATCGTGCTATGCACGCTTTGTTAGTCAAAGAACTCCCGACGCTGAGCCACCAGCCTGTTTCCGCTCGAGCTCCGCTCGCTTGCTACCAGCGGGACGCAAGAATGGCTCTTTGTCAGGGGCAAAGGTACATAGAATATGCGAGATAACAAAACTTTTGAGGGATTTTTACGCTTTTGTTCTTTAGTCTCATGATTTTGTGCTACCTTTGCACACATATATTTATAATAGCACTACCCTATGGCAAAGATAACGGTTCAGAACACGGAAATAACAGTCTTGTCTTATAATGACAAAGACTACATATCGCTCACCGATATGGCTAACGGCAAACAAAGTGAAAGCCGTGCTGCCGACATCATCAAGAACTGGATACGCACTCGCTATACTATAGAGTTTCTGGGAACTTGGGAGATGATTCATAATCCCAACTTTAAAGTGGTCGAATTTGACCACTTTAGAATGCAGGCAGGTTTACCAAGTTTCGTCATGAGCGTGAGTGAGTGGATTGAGAATACTAATGCCATTGGCATCATTGTGAAGAAAGGTCGTTATGGCGGCACATACGCTTTCAAGGATATTGCTTTTGAGTTTGGAACCGCCATTAGTGTGACTTTCAAACTCTACCTGATTGACGAGTTCCAAAGGCTGAAAGAGGAAGAACAGAAGCAACTGGGGTGGACTGCCAAAAGGGAACTTTCCAAAATTAACTACCGCATCCATACAGATGCCATCAAGAGCCATCTGATACCAGAAGAAGTGACCCCAGCACAGGCCAGTATAATATATGCTGAAGAGGCTGACGTGTTGAATGTAGCGATGTTTGGAATGACTGCCAAGCAGTGGCGAGAAGCCAATCCCGATTTGAAGGGCAATATCCGTGACTATGCCACCATCAACGAACTGATATGCCTGTCGAATATGGAGAATATCAATGCAGTGCTAATCAATGATGGTGTTCCACAGGGCGAAAGGCTTGTGAAACTCAATCAGATTGCTATTCAGCAGATGGAGGTTTTGGAGGAGAATGGCAATCGCACCCTATTGAAATAGTAACCCAATATAACTTAGTCGATAGGATACAAATATAGAGCAATATGGAAAGAAACAATAAATGGTTGGTATTAGCTAATCCGAATAGGTGTCGCCACACGGACTGCTTACACAAAGAAGGGTTTGTTAGTTGGGTGCAGAAGACTTATCCATTCGAAATAGGCGACATCGTATATCTGTATATAAACGGATCTGTGCGCTTCAAAACATGTGTCGAAACAGCCGTAGACCATCGTGAAGACAAAGACTATTGGGTTGGCAAAGCTCCAGAGCATCCAACTTTTCGATTAAGACTTGTGAAGGAAAGTGATGGTAACGGCCTTACTGCCGAAGATTTGTCACATTTTGGATTCAAGGGAGGACAGAGTTTGAGACACTACATTCACCATAATACAGAGTTGCTGGAATACATCGAAAGCATATTTGATTGAGCAATACTAAATTAGTTTGTGTCTACAGGAATTGTATGTAGCATAAATAAAAAATATTTGAGAGGATGTACTGACTATTTGCAGTAGCAGCCTCCCAATGTTTACAATCGTTTCAATTTCTTACAAACAAACAATTCGTTATCATTATTTCCTTTAATATGAAAAGTAAGAACGTCAGGAATAATGTTTGATGGAGCGTTTATAGGTTGCCTTTTCCATAAGGATTCACAATCCTTTTTCCACCATTCATTAATGACAAATACATTTTCAGGAGGAAAGAGCGTGTTTGTGGCATTAAGAACATTTTCCTCGCCAACAATGTCTGCCAAACTTGCAGTGATAATTTTCTCGGCAAGCAAGATTTGACATTTTATGGGGTGTTTGAGGTTTGACAGGTATCCAACATAAATGGAATTCAGCCGATCTTTTATTTCTTCAATGTGGTGCCCTTTGTCTTGTAATCGCTTGTAGATGTTTCGGATGGACATACCACAATAATACTTCTCTCTGGTCTTCGCAAATTTTGGTTTGCCATGCAATAAGTATAGAGAACAATTGAATTGTTGTTCTTGTTCCCATTCTTTGACCTCCTTCTGGCTCGTAAACGGGCCATACCATTTGATTAGAAATACGTTTTTTTCCATATATTATATCGTTTGCAAAAAGGTGTTTATAATTCCTTACTCTCAATAGAGAGGACGCAAATCAGCGAACAATTCAAAGAACTCATTTTTATAGTCGTTCATGTAAACTTGTGCACTACCGTCTGCTTGAATGACAAGGATTCCATCAGTTTTTACTGGTCCATCATCTTCCATTCTGGGAATAAAATAGATGGGTGTCCCGTTAGCTAAATTGAAATATTCGCCATTATGCGAATTAGCGTCATGGAATAAAATCTCCGAGCCGCTTGTAATTTTCCTCGGCTCGCATAAATAGTATATACCACCTATTTTGATTCTATAACTCCCGTCTCGCTTAATTTTTTCCAATCTGCATTCCTGAGAAGTCGAACCTTGATTGATTTCCCGCCATCTGTTGATAATATCATAATCAGATTTTGGCAAAGCCTCTCTTATAATTGCTTCGCCATCGACAACAACCAATTCACGGGTCTCGTCTTCTTCAAAAGTATTGACTTTCGTTTCGGTTTGGAACTGCTGAGGTGCAGATTGTGATTCTTTCTTATCTTTTGTGGCAATCATATAGAATACGATAACTGCCAATAGGAAAAGACCAGCATTTCTCCATGTGCGATTTGGATAGCCCATTGTGCTGCTGTCTATCCAACGAGTACTGATTGTCTTTTTCAAAGGATTAGAAAAATCTTGATAACAGATATTGCAACGAAGAAAATCATCATTTTCGAACTGCTTCGGCAAACTCAATAGACTACCACAATAAGGGCATTGAATCTGCTTGAGTAAATTCATGTTAACAGGTCTTGCCTGTGCGTTCAGACCAGTAGGTAGGTTCTTATCCTCTAATACGGCAGGATTCTCCTGGCCACAATGCTTACACGTTGTTGCATCCTTTGCAACGAACTTTCCGCAGTTTTTACATTTGTATGCCATATCTGTATTGTTAAGGAATTGTTATTGTCATTTCTTCATCATCATTGCTCCAATCACCTGATGTGACCCATCTGCTAACCTCAACCGTTTTACCTGATGCCATAGATTCAATGACTGACTGGATGTAAAGTTTCTGAACTTCCTCTTTACTGCATCCAAAAATGCTATAGTCTTCAAAGCCTTTATTTTCGTACCCCAAGCCCTCTGTTAGTACATCTTTCAAAGAGGGAGAAACTTGTGCATTTTTACTTGTTCTATTGTTTTCTATTGATAGGTCTGCAACCATATTTCCACTCTCATCATATAAAGCATCGTTCCGAAGATAAAACAGATATCCGTTTATCTCAAACGGACGACCTAGACTATCAGTTTTCGTCACTACGGGAACAGACTTGTCAAAATCTCTAAAGGACATATAGAGTCCATAGCCTCCAACCAATACTATTCCACATAGTATTAAAATAGCGAAGCAACTTGTGATGATTTGCTTTCCGTTAATCATAAGCAGTTTAATATACCTTATCCTTTATCCAAATAAATCCATCTGCACGACCGAAGATATTCTTGTACCTATTAAGCCGCGCACTTACTTGATTGACAGGTAGTGTAGCATTGTCACCTCTTGAATATAAATGACGGGTATTTATGTAATCGGTAACGTCTTGGATGTGTTGTTCCCCTCCACCCAATTCATTTATAGCCTTAATCATTGCTTCGTGTTAAGTCATCACTCCTAATCATTTGTTACTATTAATCTGTTCGTCAGGTGGGCTGATACACAAAAAGCGCAGCCCCGCCATATCTCTCTCAGGCTCACCACAAGCCCCAAAAACGCTATGGAGAAGTCTGCGCTATAGAGCGCGACCTCTGCGTTTTTGGATATTTGCTCGTATTCTTTTCCGAGGTGGTGATTCGAGAGAGAAAATTGAGCAATAAGTTATGCCTCTTAAGATAACACGGTGCAAATTTACAAAAACTTTCCCAAATAATAGGCATTCCAAAGGAAAAAGTGAAAAATAAAGGCACATAAACCAAATTGAGAAGGAAAAAGGGGGCTTGATATAGTATTCCGCCCCCTATTCCATGTTAGCGTCTGATTCCTCTCCGCTGTTCTTGCCCTATCTCGAATTGCTCCTTAAACCATTGAGCAATGGGTGTCTCGTTGATATGTAGGAACAAGTTTCGCTTATCATCCATTATCACCTGTGCCTTGACGTTATCGGCAAGTGCATTGCGCCTGTACTCATTGGAGTGAAGCCACCCACTATAATTGATGGCTTGGCCACCTCGGCGCACCCGGATTTTTCCGTGGCAGGTCCACACAGACCCGCATGACAGCATAAACAAAGGATTTATTTGTATGTCCGGCAGAATTGTTGTACCTTTGCGCCATCTTATTATAGAAGTATGACAGAGACAGAGAGAAATTTGCTGTATGGTGTAGTGTCATTGATACTACCCGAAAACATCGGCACCTTGCGGACTTTCCTCAATTTTCCTCGAAATGCCTTTATTTATGGGCTGAACTGCGTTAATCATCCAAAAATGCTTTTGGATTTCAGCATTATTTCGTATCTTTGCCATTACGTTAAACATAATGCAAGGCGAGATATGAAGAAACTGTTGCTTCTTTTCTTTTTGTCGGGCGCTGTCAATGCTGTGGCGGCCGACTATAATATCAAGGACTTTGGGGCTGTGGACAACATGATGGCGAAGAGCACCACGTCAATACAGACGGCTATCGACATGTGCCATCGACAGGGCGGTGGACGCGTGGTGGTGCCCTCGGGGCAATTCGTCACAGGCAGCATCGTGCTGCGGAGCAACGTGGAACTGCACTTGGAGCATGGCGCCACGCTCTACGGTTCAACAGATCTGGAGGATTACAAGCCGATGAAGTCAAGCTACGTTTCGCTGCGCACGCAGACCACGACGATCCAGCTCATCTATGCCGACTCTGTCAGCCATGTGGCCATCACAGGCACTGGCACCATCGACGGCCGTGGACGTGCCTTCAAGAAACTGTCGTGGAACGATGAGGGCATCACCCGTCCGCACCTGCTGCGCTTCATACAGAGCAGCGACATCACCATCAAGGATGTCACCCTTCGCAACAGCGGTTGCTGGATGCAGCACTTCCTGGCCTGCGACCGTCTGACGATCGACGGCATCAAGGTGTTTAACAGGAACAACTATAATAACGATGCGCTCGACATCGATGGCTGTCATGAAGTCATCGTCAGAGGCGTGATAGCCGACAGCGACGATGATGGCATCACGCTGAAATCCACCTCCCCCCGTCTCTGCGAGAATGTCCGCATCAGCGACTGCGTGGTCAGCAGCCATTGCAATGCCGTCAAGCTCGGCACGGAGACCAACGGCGGATTCCGCAACATCAGCATCTCAGGCATCGTGATCAAACCCAGCTACGATCAGGGCGAAAAGTTCTTTGGTCAGTGGATCGGCTCGTCTGCCATCTCGCTGGAGATTGTCGACGGTGGCGTGATGGAGAATGTCAGCGTCACAGACATCACGGTCGAAGGAACGGAGTCGCCCATCTTCATCCGTCTGGGTAATCGAGGCAGAGGTTATCTCTCCAACGGTAAAGACATGGAACATATCGTGCCCATTGACCACGTAGGCAGTATTAACCACGTCCACCTCAGTCATATTCACATCTATAAGGCAGGTTCCATGGGCTGCAGCATCACAGGACTGGCGGGCCACCCAGTCGAGAATATATGGTTGTCGGACATCACCCTTCACCACAAGGGAGGCATCCAGTCGTCAGACCTGAACGCCATCAACGAGGCTGTGGCTGATGAGAAAGAGAAGGAGTATCCTGAGGCGACGATGTGGGGCAACCTGCCTGCCAAGGGATTCTTCGTGCGCCATGCCCGCAATGTCTTCTTCAACAATATGACCATCGAGACGGAGCAGACGGATGTGCGTCCCGACTTCGTCCGTATTGACGCAGAGTGAGCCTATGAGACGAACGATCCTTTTTTGCATCCTCATCATCATGACGATGGCTGCCAACGCCCAGCTCCAGTGGGGCGATCTGGGCGACGGAACGTATGTCAACCCCGTATTGAATGCCGACTTCTCTGATCCCGACGTCATCCGTGTGGGCGAGAAATATTATATGGTGGCTTCAGATTTCCACTTCATCGGCATGCAGGTGCTGGAGTCCGACGACATGGTGAACTGGCGTTATGCCAGTCAGGTATACAGTCGTTTCGACGAGCCTGGTTGGGACACCAATCAGCACTATGCGGGTGGCTCTTGGGCCCCTGCCATCCGCTATCACGACGGCAAGTTCTTCATCTTCTTCTGTACTCCTGACGAGGGACTCTATATGTCATCGTCAGTCGATGCCCATGGGCCATGGAGTCCGCTCCATTTGGTAAAGCGGGTCGAGAAGTGGGAAGACCCTTGTCCGTTCTGGGACGACGACGGACAGGCCTATCTGGGGCGCAGCCGGCACGGTGCGGGCCCCATCATCGTGCATCGCATGACGGCCGACGGCCGTCAGCTGCTCGATGAGGGCGTGACAGTCTATACGGGTCCTGTGGCAGAAGGGACTAAATTCCTGAAACGTAATGGTTTCTATTACCTGATCATTCCCGAGGGCGGGGTGGGGCAGGGATGGCAGACCGTGCTAAGGGCGAAAAACATCTACGGACCTTACGAGCGGCGCATCGTCCTCGAACAAGGTTCGACCCAGGTCAATGGTCCTCACCAAGGGGCACTGGTCGATACGCCCGACGGCAAATGGTGGTTCTACCATTTCCAAGAGACGCCAGTCCTGGGCCGTGTCGTTCACTTGCAGCCTGCCGGCTGGCTCGACGACTGGCCCTATATGGGAGTCGATATAGACGGCAATGGTGTCGGAGAGCCTGTCAGACAGTGGCAGTGCCCACTGCCGAAGGCCACCGCTAACCAGCAGAACCATGCAAACAGCGTATCCGCGCCGCGAGAAGACTTCAACAGTCCGCTTGCCCTACAATGGCAGTGGAACCACAATCCTGCAGAGGCCCACTGGAGTCTGTCAGAGCGAGATGGATGGCTGACGCTGCAAGCCCTTCCTGCTGACAGCTTGAAGGCTTGTCGCAACATGCTTACACAAAAAGTTGTAGGCTATCGAAGTGAGAGCACCACACTGGTGGAGGCCCGCGGCAACTGCTTCGCGGGGCTGTTCTGCTCTGGCAAACAGTTTCTTGGCATCGGACTCTGTCCTCAGGGCCTGTTCATTGAGCGCAACGGAGAGCGCACGCTGGTGAAATCGGGGAATATGCCTAAAGTCTATCTCCGCGTGACCAATGACTGTCGTCGCAATGAGCATCAGTTCTCCTATAGCACAGACGGCAAACACTTCGTCCCTGTAGGCAATGCCTTCACGATGCGCGCGGGCTATTGGAAGGGTATACGAGTGGGCGTCTTCTGCTACGGGCAGGAAGGATTGGCACAATTCGGATTCTTCCGCCACGATGTCCAGGAATAGCCCTGGTTAGTGCTGGCGAGGAGAATCCTGAACATACTACACATCCTTATCGACAGATATAATCACGGGCGAATAGGCGTCTGGGATGTATGTGCTGCGTATGGCCCATTCCTTGGGGTAGAGGTTGTTGGCGCGCTGGCCGATGTTCTTGGCAAAGCCAAGGGGATGGCCAAGGAAGCTGACGGCGACATAGCCGCGTGGGGCGTCTGGAGACAAGGTAATGGCTTCGCGGCGCAGGAAGGCGATGGCCGTGGGATAATCGACGTCGACGATGGCAACGGCACCCTTGGGGCCGCTGGCCAAAAGGGCCTCTTGAGGCTGTGGCACCTCTGCTTTGGCGTTCTTGAAGTGCCCCTTTGAGGTGGTCGAAGGGGCGTTGTGTCGACGACACAGCAGCGCTGTGTCGTGCGCACAGCGGTCCTTTGTCGCATCGCCGGGCTTGCGCAGGGCGCACATGAAGAGTCCTTCGCTGCGGGTCAGGCCTGGGATGAAGCGATAGACGGGGGCATCGAAGCCCTCGAGCAGCGACCCCGTGATGCCCCAGTCGGCCTGGATGTCGACTGTCAGGGGCTCAGCGCCCAGCTCCTGCTGCATCCATCGGACGTTCTGCTCGTTCTCCAGCGTGTTGAATGTGCAAGTGGAGTAGATGAGCAGTCCACCAGGCTTGAGGCATGCCCAGGCGTCGCTGACGATCTCGCGCTGAAGGCGCCAACAGCGCTCAACGTTCTGCAGGCTCCACTCGCTGACGGCCTGTGGGTCCTTGCGGAACATGCCCTCGCCAGAGCAAGGCACATCACAGAGAATGGCGTCGAACATGGCGCCGTCGCGACGGAAGTCGCGGGGGTAGCGGTTGGTCGCCGTATGGTTGGGATAGCCCCACTTGGCCAAATTCTCGCTGAGCACCTGAAAGCGCTGGCGCACAGGCTCGTTGCTCACCAGGTGGCTGCCCTCAGGCAGGGCCGCGAGCAGGGCCGTCGACTTGCCGCCAGGGGCAGCGCAGAGATCGAGCATCGCAACGGGGTGGGGGATGAGCAGTCTGACCACATGCGATATGAACATCGAGGCGGCCTCCTGCACATAATAGCAGCCCGCATGCAGAAGGGGGTCGAACGTGAAGTTGGGGCGGGAGGGCAGATAGAACCCCTCGTAGCACCAGGGCACCCTGACGCCTCCTTCTGCCTGCATAGCCTGCGCCTTGAGCGGATTGAGGCGGATGCTCGCAGGCGCCTCCTCGTCGAACGCTTCCATAAAGCGGGCGAAGCGCTCGTCGCCCATCGTCGTGCGTGCCAGCAACAGAAAGTCTTCAGGCAATTGTCTGTTCATTCGGGGTCGTGATTTTCATGCAAAAGTAGTAATTATCTTCGTAATAATGTCTATGTTTAAGGATATTTAACTGCGCTAAAGTGAGCAAACGAAGCGGAATTTGTAACTTTGTGGCCAAATATCTAATAAAGACAATATTGAATGAAGGAATTTGTCATCTCCGAAGCCAAGACTGAAACGGCCGTGCTCGTTGGACTGATCACCAACCAGCAGGACGAAGCCAAGACGAAGGAGTACCTCGACGAGCTGGAGTTTCTGGCCACGACGGCTGGCGCCCGCACCGTCAAGCGGTTCACTCAGCGCGTGGGAGGCCCCAGTGCCGTGACCTATGTGGGCAGCGGAAAGCTGCTGGAAATCAAGCAATATATAAAGGAATGTCAGGACGCCTACGACGAATGGATTGAAAATGAGAACTCAGAGCAGGAAACTGAGAATTATGTCGCTCTTACCTCTCAGTTCTCAACTCCCAGTTCTCAACTCGTTCCCCCAGAACCCGTGGGCATGGTCATCTTCGACGACGAGCTCTCAGCCAAGCAGTTGCGCAACATTGAGAAGGAGCTGCAGGTGAAGATTCTCGACCGCACCAGCCTGATTCTCGACATCTTCGCCATGCGAGCCCAGACGGCTGAGGCCAAGGCGCAGGTGGAGCTGGCACAGCATCGCTACATGCTGCCCCGACTGCAACGGCTCTGGACCCACCTGGAGCGTCAGGGCGGCGGCTCAGGTTCTGGCGGCGGCAAAGGCTCCGTAGGCCTGCGCGGTCCTGGCGAGACGCAGCTCGAGATGGACCGTCGTATCATTCTCCATCGCATCACCCTGCTCAAGCAGCGCCTGCAGGAGATAGACCAGCAGAAGACCACGCAGCGCAAGAATCGCGGGCGGCTCATCCGCGTGGCCCTCGTGGGCTATACCAACGTGGGCAAGTCGACGCTGATGAACCTGCTCTCGAAGAGCGACGTCTTCGCTGAGAACAAGCTCTTCGCCACGCTCGACACCACTGTGCGCAAGATGACCATCGACAACCTGCCCTTCCTGCTGGCCGACACGGTGGGCTTCATCCGCAAGCTGCCCAGCGATCTCGTGGAGTCGTTCAAGTCGACGCTCGACGAGGTACGCGAGGCCGACCTGCTGGTGCATGTCGTCGACATCTCGCATCCCGACTTCGAGGAGCAGATCCGCGTGGTGGAGCAGACTCTGAGCGACCTGGGGTGTGCCGACAAACCCTCGATGATCGTGTTCAACAAGATTGACGCTTACACATGGACGCCGCAGGACGAGGACGACCTGATGCCCGCCACGCGCGAGAACGTCTCGCTCGATGAGCTGCGCCAGACTTGGATGGCCCGCATGCACGACGATTGCATCTTTATATCTGCCAAGCAGAAAGACAATATCGACAGCCTTCGCGCGTTATTATATAATAAGGTGCGACAGCTGCATGTGCAGAAGTATCCCTACAATGACTTCCTTTACCAAATCGACGAACCTTAACACCACACAATTATGAGAGACTACAGACAACTGACAAAAGACGAGATCCTGGTGCTCGAGCAGAACGCCTGCTGGGCTGAGGACTGGAATCGCGTGCTCGTGGCCGACGACTTCAGACCATACAACTTCCATCGCGTCATCTTCTATGGCGACATACGCCTCGGAGCCTTCCACAAGCAGGTGGAGGTGAGCCGAGGATTCTTCAAACATTCTGGCATCAACGACGCGACGCTTCGCAACGTGTCGGTGGGCAACGACTGCCTTATCGAGAAGGTAGGCAACTTCATCAATAACTACACCATCGGCGACGATTGCTACATCTCGAACATCTCGACCATGGAGACACTCGAGGGGGCCAGCTATGGCGCTGGCTCGACCATCTCCGTGCTCAACGAGATGGGCGACGGCAACGTGACGCTATTCCGCGAACTCAACTCGCAACTGGCTGCCCTGATGGTGAAGCACAGCTCTGACAAACAGCTGACTGGCCGCCTGCGCCAGCTCATCGACGACGAGGTGCGATTCTCGCGGCCTGATCGTGGCACAGTTGGTAATCGCGTGAAGATTATCAACACAAAGGACATCACCAACACCGTCATCAAGGGCGACTGTGAGATCAACGGTGCCTCGCGGCTGGCGGACTGCACCATCCTGAGTTCCGAGGACGCCAGCGTATATATAGGCACGGGCGTCATCTGTGAGAACTCCATCATCTGCGACGGCTGCTCGATTAACAACTCTGTGAAGATGCAGGACTGCTTCGTAGGCGAGGCCTGTCAGATCACTAACGGCTTCACGGCCGAGGCATCGCTCTTCTTCGCGAACTCGTTCATGGCCAACGGCGAGGCCTGTGCAGCCTTCTGCGGCCCCTTCTCTGCCTCGCACCACAAGTCGAGCCTGCTCATTGGCGGACAGTTCTCGTTCTATAACGCAGGCTCGAACACCAACTTCTCCAACCATGCCTACAAGATGGGGCCCCTCCACTGGGGAACCCTCGAGCGCGGCACGAAGACGGCCTCTGGCTCCTATGTCCTCATGCCTGCCACGATCGGCGCCTTCTCAGTCTGCTTCGGCAAACTGATGCACCATCCTGACACGCGCAACCTGCCTTTCTCCTATCTCATCGCCTATGGCGAGACGATGTATCTCGTGCCAGGCCGTAACATCACCACCGTCGGCCTTTATCGCGATATCAAGAAATGGCCTAAGCGCGACAAACGCTCCAAGCAGTCGAAGAAGTCGATCATCAACTTCGACTGGCTCTCGCCCTTCACCGTCGGCGAGATCCTTCAGGGTATCAAGGTGCTCGAAGACCTGCGCCATGCCTCGGGCGACAACGTGACAACCTATAACTTCCATGAGTATGTCATCAACGCCTCGTCGCTACAGAAAGGACTGAAATACTACGACATCGCACTCCGAATCTACATGGGCGCCGTGCTGAAGCGTGCCGTCAAGGAAGGATTCTTCGGGAAGCCGAAGTCAGAGGTGGGTAAAGGCATATGGAACGACCTCAGTGGCCTGCTGCTGCCTGAGAGCGAGGAGCAGCGTCTCATCGACGACATCAAGAACGGATCGCTCGAGAGCATCGGTCAGGTGCTCGAGCGCTTCGAGGAAATCAACGACAACTACAGCGACTATCGCTGGGCGTGGTCGTATCAGCTCGTTCTCGACTACTACCATCTTGACGAGCTCGACGCCGCTGCCTGTGAGCGCATCCGCGAGGACTACGTCCGTGCCCGCCGAGCCTGGATTGCAGAGATCCGCAAAGATGCCGAGAAAGAGTTCATGCAGGGCGACGTCGAGCAGGACACGCTCGACAATTTCCTCGAACAGCTCGACCATGAGATAGATTACGAAAACTGATTAATTTCTATAGAGTTATGACATTACGTAAAAGTTTTTCTGCATTATCATTGGCGGGTCAGCTATTTGCCATTGCCATGATGTTGACGCTGACTGCCTGTGGTGGCAAGTACAAGTATGAGACGGTCAAGGGCGACCCCGCACAGACGCGTATCTACACGCTGAAGAACGGACTCAAGGTCTACCTCTCAGTCAACAAGGAGGAGCCGCGCATCCAGACCTTCATTGCCGTGCGCACGGGCTCGAAGAACGACCCGGCCGAGACCACCGGACTGGCCCACTATCTGGAGCACCTCATGTTTAAGGGATCTGACAAGTTCGGCGTCACCGACCCTGAGAAGGAGGCCCCCCTGCTCGACGACATCGAACAGCGCTACGAGCACTATCGCACACTTACCGACCCCGAGGAGCGTCGTCAGGCCTACCACGAGATCGACAGCGTCTCGCAGCTTGCTGCCCAGTACTTCATTCCCAATGAGTATGACAAGCTCATGTCCGTCATCGGCGCCGAGGGCACCAATGCCTACACCTCGAACGATGTCACCTGCTACACCGAGAACATCCCCTCCAACGAGGTGGACAACTGGGCCCGCATCCAGGCTGACCGCTTCCAGAACATGACCATCCGCGGATTCCACACCGAGCTGGAGGCCGTCTATGAGGAATACAACATCCACCTGACCAGCGACGTCGACAAACTCTTCACGGCCATGGGTGCCAAGCTCTGTCCGACCCACCCCTACGGCACGCAGACCACCATCGGCACGCAGGAGCACCTGAAGAATCCCTCGATCACGAATATCAAGAACTACTTCAAGAAGTGGTACGTGCCTAACAACGTGGCCATCTGCATGGCTGGCGACTTCGACCCCGATGAGGTCATCGCCACCATCGACAAGTACTTCGGCCAGTGGCAGCCCGGTGAGGATGTGGCTCAGCCCACGTTCCCTGAGCAGCCAGAACTGACAGCGCCTGTCGACACCACCGTCGTCGGACTCGAGGCCGAGACCATCTGGCTCGGATGGCGGTTCGACGGAGCTAGCTCCCTTGCGACTGACACCCTGCAGGTCATCGAGTCGATGCTTAGCAACGGCACGGCCGGACTGCTCGACCTCGACATCAACCAGCAGATGCGCATGCTCGGCGCATGGGGAGGCGTACAGCCCCAGATGGACTATTCCTTCTTCCTCCTGGCGGGCACACCGCGCGAGGGACAGACGCTCGACGAGGTGCGCCAGCTGCTGCTCGATGAGATTGAGAAGCTGCGTCAGGGCAACTTCAGCGACGACCTTCTGCCCTCTGTCATCAACAACCTTAAGCTGCAGTATTACAATGCGCTTGAGAGCAATCGCGCACGTGCCGATATGTTCGTCCAGTCCTTCATCAACGGCACCAGCTGGGAGCAGGAGGTAGGACGGCTCGACCGCATTGCAGGGATGACCAAGGAGCAGGTGGCCGACTTCGCCCGCCGTCACTTCGGCGATGGCTACGTGGCCGTCTACAAGCGTCAGGGCGTTGACCCGACCCAGAAGAAAATCGACAAGCCTCAGATTACGCCCATTCCCACCAACCGCGACCTCGTCAGCCAGTTTGTCAAGGACATCCAGCAGGCCGAGGTAAAGCCTATCCAGCCGCGCTTCGTCGACTTCAAGCGCGACCTCACGTTTGGCCAGATCTCCCAGCTGCCACTCGTCTATGTGCAGAACAAGGAGAACGGACGCTTCCAGCTTGCCTTCCGTTATGACTTCGGCGAGGAGACGGACGTCCGATACAATTACGCCGCTGACTATCTTGACTATCTCGGCACCGACTCCCTCTCTGCCGAACAGCTCAAGCAGCAGTTCTACCGCCTGGCCTGCCGTTATTCCGTCAACGTTGGCGCACGCTCCATCAGCGTCAGTCTCAGCGGACTCAGCGAGAGCATGCCTGAAGCCCTCGCACTGCTCGAACACCTGCTTCAGAGAGCCAAGGTCGACCCAGAGGCCTTCGCCCAGTATGTTGCCCTCCGCGAGAAAAGCCGTGCCGACGCCAAGACCGACCAGCGCGCCAGCTTCCAGCGCCTAGTCAGCTACGGCCTCTATGGTCCGTACAATCCTTACCGCAACGACCTGACTGCCCAGCAGCTGGCACAGACTGATCCGCAGCAGCTGCTGGATCTGCTCCGCGGTCTCGCCCAGTATGAGCACACCGTGCTCTACTACGGTCCCATGACCCAGCAGGAACTCACGAAGGCCATCGCCGCAACCCACGTAGTGCCCGCGTCGCTGAAGCCCGCCCCCGAGGGCCGTCACTATACACTTCAGACCACGCCGGCTAACGAGATACTCATTGCACCGTTTGATGCCAAGAACATCTATATGCGCATGTATCACAACGAGAGCCGTGAGTGGCGCGAGGACGAGGCTCCCGTCCAGGCGCTCTTCAATGAATACTATGGCGGCGGCATGAACACCATCGTCTTCCAGGAACTCCGCGAGGCTCGCGGACTAGCCTACAACGCCTATGCAGCCTACGTCGAGCCGCAGTACAAGGGTGAGCCCGAGTATTACTTCACTCACATCATCACCCAGAACGACAAGATGATGGACTGCGTCCGCCAGTTCCACCAGATTCTCGACACCATTCCAGAGTCCGACCATGCCTTCACGATTGCCCGCGAGGCTTTGACCAAGCGGCTGGCCAGCCAGCGCACCACCAAGTTCGGACTCATCAACGCATGGCTGACGGCGCGCGACCGCGGCATCGACTACGACCTCAACGAGCGCATCTACAACGCCCTCCCCGACATCACCCTGAAGGACATCGTTGAGTTTGAGCGGCAGCAGATGGCCCACAAGGTCTATCGCTACATTATCCTCGGCGACGAACGCGACCTCGACCTTGCCGGTCTATTGCAGTATGGGCCCCTGAAGCGCGTCAGCACCGAGGAAATCTTCGGCTATTGATCTCTCAATTTAACGAAACATTCAAAGGGGCTGTCCGTCAAAGCGCAACCGCACACTGGGCGGACAACTCCTTTTCACTTTAGACAAACTACTAAAACAAATGAAGTTCAGATTACCTCTTTTAGCAGGAATCCTTCTGCTTTCAATCCCATCTTTCGCTCAGCGGCTTCAACAGCCGACGGGACGTGGCGTCGTAGCCGTCAATCGTACTGGCGGGCGCAGCGTGACCAGCACTGGCGGTCAAGGCTCGCTCATCTCATGGCGCAAACTGGCTGAGGAGCCAGAGGGCACAACCTATAATGTCTATCGTCGCACCGCAGGAACGACGGCGTACACCAAGATTAATGCTACACCCATCCGTAACACGTGTCTGCAGACGACCATCGCATCAGGCACGGAGTATGCCGTCGCTGCAGTCAGTCCCGATGGGGTAGAGGGCCCTATCAGTTCTCCTTTCCTTTATAAGACACAGCCCTGGCCAAACGTATGGTTTAAGTTCGACTTTGACGACAAAGTCATCAGCCGCAACGACTATCGTACCAAATACGTATGGCCTATGGACACTGACGGCGACGGCGAGGTGGATGCCGTCGTCTGCGACCGTCTCTTCGCAGGGGCTGGAACTGACGACGATGCAGAGGACCGGCGCGACAACATGGCTACGACGTCGCATAAGATTCAGGCCTACAAACTGGACGGCACGTTGCTATGGACCGTTGACATGGGCCCAAATGTGAACATCTGTGGCGGACAGAACGACATGGTCGTGGCCTACGACATCAACTGCGACGGACGTTGCGAGGTCATCATCAAGAGTTGCGACGGCACGCGGTTCTGGGATAAGGAGAACGAGACCTGGGGCCTCTATGCCATGGGCAGCACTGTGGCCGACGCGGATGGCGACGGCATCGTGGACTATCGGCAGCAGTCGCAGCGCAACCGTCCTTTCTATGTCTCCGTCATCGACGGGCTGACGGGCGCAGAGATCGCCTGCAGCGAACTGAAATATGACGAGGTGCACGATGGTCAAGACCGCTACACCCGCACCAATCGCTCTGACTACATGAGCGACGGCTATTCGGCCATGGACGGCCATTTCTGCATCTGCTATCTTGACGGCGTGCATCCCTCGCTCGTCATGGAGTGTCTCGACCGCGAAACAAATAAGACCCACCACAACTACGTCTTCACCTGGGACTACGACTGGGACGGCGGAATTCCTTCCAACTGGCACCATTCGGCCACGTGGAGCCGTAACGACAAATCGCCCTGGCCTGCAGAGTTCCACCAGTTGCGCGTCGCTGACGTCGATGGTGACGGCTGCGACGAGATGATTCAGGGCGGCTACTCCGTCAATCCTCGCAACGGCTGGTTCCAGAGTCCGGGCATCGGCCATGGCGACCGCTTCATCCTGAGCGACATCGACCCCGACCGTCCTGGTCTGGAGGTCTATGCTATTCAGCAGAGCGCTCTACTTGGACAGTTGCTCTACGATGCCCGAACGGCTGAGCGCATCAAGGAGTGGTATCTGCCTTCGGTCTACGACGTGGGACGTGGTGCCTGCATGGACGTCGACGCGTCGCGCAAGGGCTACGAGCTCTATAGTTTCACTGACGACTTTATCTACGACTGCAAGGGCGAGAAGACTGATTACACCCGCTCTGGCTGTGGCATCAGCACGATGTTCGAGGGCGTCTGGTGGAATGGCGACCTGCAACGTGAGGAGCTCTCGTCGCCAGGCGGTTCGGGATGGGGCACCAACATGATGATTACGCAGGTGCTCTCGAAAGCCCGTCTCATAGAGTTCTCTCAGGAGAGCAATTGGGCCACCCATGGCGGCACAGGCACGCGTCCGACCTTCATGGGCGACATCATGGGCGACTGGCGCGAGGAGATCATCCTTGCTAACCAGAATGCCGACGGCTGTACGGGCCTCGTAGGATATACCACCAACATGCCCACCAACTACAGCATCTATTGCCTCCAGCAAGACCCGCACTATCGTGGCGACTGCACTACGCGAGGCTACTATCAGCACCCCAATACAAGCTTTTATCTTGGCGGCGACATGCCCATGCCTCCGCTACCGCCTGTCTTTACGGCCGACCTGCGATGGAAAGGCAACAGCCAGTGGACCACCTTCGACCAGACTTCGCCTGCCGACTACGAAGCCGGCAAAAGCCTGATGTTCGACCTTTCAGGCGACAACAGCCAGCCTGTCGCCTTCGATCAGCCCCTGCAGGCCTCCTGCATCTATCTGATGAATTCTCGTGGCCATGACTATACGTTCGGTGGCAGTGGGACGTCAGGCAGTGGCCGCCTCATCAAGTCGATGCTCGGCACGGCCACATTCAATGCCAACCTCATGCATACGGGCCAGACCATCATCAGCGAGGGTACGCTTTGCGTCAACGGACATATCGCAGGCCCCGTGGAGCTTCGGGCCCGCGGCACGCTGAGCGGCAATGTCACGCTTGAAGACACCATCACCTTCGAGGGCGCGCTCAACTATGAGGGCTGCCGGCTGCTGGCTGGCGGCGATGTCATCAGCTCGCGGAGAAGCATGACCCTGCCAGGCAATGTGTATTTGGAAATCAACACACGCACCATCGAGCCCACTTGCGACGACTGTCCGCTCACGTTCCTGAACGGCGCACTCTCCGTCGAAGGCGACCTCTCATTCAAAAATACCAACTATATCACGATGAACCTTATGACTCAGGATGCTGCCGACTATATCATTGCCAAGTGTACGGGCAAGCTGACTTGCGACATCAGCCGGCTTCGCACTCGCGGCCTTGAGGGCGTCAACTACGACTTTGAGGTCGTCGACGGTCGTCAGCTTGTCCTTCACGTCCATGCCTCACGTGCACCCCAACAGGACGTCGTCTGGACTGGAGCCTTGGGTAATGTCTGGGACTATAAGACTAATAACTTCACGTTGAACGGCTCCGCCACACCTTTCGTTGCTGGCGATGCCGTTGTGTTCAGCGACGATGCGGCCAGGACTGACGTCGTCCTCAACGACAAGATGGTCACCAGCGGCGTCACCTTCCAGGGCGGCCGCTATGTCCTCTCTGGCGAGGGCGGCCTCTCTGGCGAGGGCGGCGTGACGGTGGAGAAGGATGCCGACGTGACGCTTAATATGAAGTATAGCGACTACACAGGCCCGACAATCGTCAACGGCGGTCAGCTCACCGTGCCCAACTGCTACGACGGCGGTCAGCCCAGCGCCATTGGTGCCGCCGCGGCCAAGAGCGGCAACCTGCAACTGAACGGCGGCACCCTCGTGCTCAGCCGCGACAACATGGGCACCGATCGCGTCATCACCCTTACTGACACAGCCACCATTCGCATCCAGCAGTCGAACAGCGCCCTCTCGCTGAAGGGTCAGGTCAACGGTACGGGCTACCTCGTCAAGGATGGTCCGGGTCAGCTTAACTTCACTTATGGAGGGTCGAACCCGTTTGCGGGAGTGATCGTCAAGCGAGGCATCGTGGCCCAGGGCGCATGGAACTCTACCTTCGGACGTAGCGGATCACCCATGGTGCTGGCAGGCGGCGAGGTCCATCAGATCGACGTCAACAGCACGTCGACCGTTCCCGAGTTCAACCACCAGTGCACCATCCAGGCAGGCACGACCAATAAGATCATTGGTTCCAGTCGGGGCCGCATCAACGGCTCGTTCCTTGGTAAGGGGTCGCTGACCATCGTCTCACGCTATGTGCGCTGCGACATCGGGGCCAGCTTCTCGCAGTTCGAAGGACAGCTGACGGCCAGCGGCAGCCAGTGGCGACTGATGTCGACGGTGACGGATATGAGCAAGACGACCCTTGTCGTCGATGCCGCCACCAACATTGGCCACTACAAGGGGGGCAGTGGCAATACGGTGACGGCCACCACTCGCCTCGGGGCCCTTTCAGGCACAGCAGCGGACGGCGTGCTGGGCGGCAGCACATGGCAGGTGGGCAATCTGAACACCGACACCCGCTTTGCCGGACTGCTCAAGGCCAACCGCGTCACTAAGGAGGGAACAGGCAAGCTAACCCTCACGACGCCAGGACATACTTCGCCCATCACGGTCAATGGAGGAACGCTCGAACTGAACAATTCGTCGTCCGACGTCATGAACACTGCCCTCATTACTGTCGGCAACGGAGGCACACTGACTGGCAATGCCCTCACCAGCAGCGCAACAGTCAACAAAGGCGGCGTCGTCCAGGGAGGACTCTATGGCTTGGTGGGCACGCTGCGACTCTCAGGCAACCTGACGCTCAATCAGGGCTCCACCCTGCGTTGTCAGCTGACGGCTGTGGGTAGCACCAAGATCAGCGTCAGCGGCTCCGTGCGACATAATGGCGATACGATCCTCGTCTCCGTCCCAGCGACGCGCAAGCTTGCCGATGGCGACGAGATCGAGGTATTCTCCGAGTTTGGCAGCCAGACGGGCAACTTCGTCGTCAAGTTAGAGACTGACGATCCTGATCCCAGCTATGAACTCGACGCATCCACACTCCTCACTGACGGCAAGTTGCGTGTCGTCGACCTTAGCACGAAAGGTCTGACAGCGCCCGATGCGGATCAAGCCCCAGCCCACAATGTCTACGACCTGCAGGGTCGTCCCGTCGACCGTCCTCAGCGCAGGGGCATCTATGTCGTCGAAGGCAAGAAGGTGATGACGAAGTGAAACCAATGCAAAAAATGAAGTGCCGCTTCTTGGCAAGAGAAACGGCACTTCTTTCATGTCAAAGCGGTACTTTGTTGAGGTCAAAGCGGCACTTCTCTTACGTCAAAGCGCTACTTTGTTTTCCGTCGTCTCCGCCTCATTTCTAACCCTGCCATTAAATAAATTACTGATTTTTTTCAGTTATTCGTTCTTTTTTCGTAACTTTGCAGCCAATAAATGATATACCTTATCAATAAAACGTAAGATTTATGGCTACTACACCAGCATTCAAGTATGCTCCCATGTTCCAGTTGGGAGAAGACACAACCGAGTATAGACTGCTTTCGCGCGAGGGCGTCAGCGTCAGCGAATTTGAGGGCAAGGAGATCGTCAAGGTCTCACGCGAGGCCCTGACCCTGCTGGCCCAGCAGGCATTCCACGATGTGGAGTTCATGCTGCGCCGCGAGCACAACCTGCAAGTGGCTCAGATCCTGCAGGACCCTGAGGCCTCGGAGAACGACAAATACGTGGCCCTGCAGTTCCTGCGCAACGCTGAGGTGGCCGCCCGCGGCGTCCTGCCCTTCTGCCAGGACACTGGTACGGCCATCATTCACGGCGAGAAGGGCCAGCGCGTCTGGACCGACTTCGAGGACGAGGAAGCACTCAGCCTTGGCGTGTACAATACGTTCACGCAGGACAACCTGCGCTATTCGCAGAACGCCCCGCTGACGATGTACGACGAGGTGAACACGCGCTGCAACCTGCCCGCCCAGATCGACATCGAGGCCACGGAGGGCGCAGAGTATCGCTTCGTCATGGTGGCCAAGGGCGGCGGCTCGGCTAACAAGACCTACTTCTATCCCATGACCAAGGCAACGATTCAGAACGAGGGGACGCTCATCCCGTTCCTCGTCGAGAAGATGCGGTCGCTGGGCACGGCTGCCTGCCCGCCCTATCACATTGCCTTTGTCATTGGTGGCACGTCGGCCGAGAAGAACCTGCTGACGGTGAAGCTCGCCTCAATCAAATACTACGACTCGCTGCCCACCACGGGCGACGAGACGGGCCGCGCCTTCCGCGATGTCGACCTGGAGCAGAAGCTCCTCGACGAGGCTCATCGCATCGGGCTCGGCGCGCAGTTCGGCGGTAAGTATATGGCCCACGACATCCGCGTCGTCCGTCTGCCCCGCCACGGTGCTTCGTGCCCCATCGGCATGGGCGTCTCGTGCTCGGCCGACCGCAACATCAAGGCTAAGATCAACCGTGACGGCATCTGGCTCGAGAAGATGGACTCGAACCCCTCGGAGCTGATTCCCGCAGAGTATGCCAAGGCCGGCGAGGGCCAGAACACGATTGAGATTGACCTGAACCAGGGCATCGACGCCGTCCGTCGCGAGCTGACCAAGTATCCCGTCTCGACCCGCGTCAACCTCAAGGGCACCATCATTGTGGCCCGCGACATTGCCCATGCCAAGCTGAAGGCCCGCATCGACGCCGGCGAGCCCATGCCCGAATACTTCAAGAAGTACCCCGTCCTCTACGCCGGACCGGCCAAGACGCCCGAGGGCTACCCCTGCGGCTCGATGGGCCCGACGACGGCCAACCGCATGGACCCCTACGTCGACGAGTTTCAGTCGCTGGGCGCCTCGCTCGTCATGATTGCCAAGGGCAACCGCTCGCAGCAGGTCACCGACGCCTGCCAGAAGTACGGCGGATTCTATCTGGGCAGCATTGGCGGCGTCGCTGCCGTCCTGTCGCAGTCGAGCATCAAGTCGATCGAGTGCGTCGAATATCCTGAGCTGGGCATGGAGGCCATCTGGAAGATCGACGTTGAGGACTTCCCTGCCTTCATCCTCGTTGACGACAAGGGCAACGACTTCTTCAAGACGCTGAAGCCCTGGGCTCCCTGCGGAAAGTAATTCTCACGGACATATATTAATTAAGGTAAAAGAGTAAAAAGGAAAAAAAAGAAAAGATGAAGACAATGCTAATCTATAGAACAATGACCAGAATGGCTAAACGGGCTTTGCCTTTATGCCTTTTTACCCTTTTACCGCTCTGTGCCGCCGCACAAGACATCCGCCCCAAGCGGGGAAACTGTACCCCCTACCTGCAGGCCGAAGCCGACAGCGGTGTGGCTGAGGCCCGCACGGGGAGGCCGCGCCGCCTGCCCAGCATCAACCGCAATATGTGGGACCGCTTGGCTGATAAGCACTCTATCGTCGTCCTCGTCGAGTTCAACGACCTGACGTTCAGCATGGACGACCCGAAGGCCTACTATGAGCGGCTGTTCAATGAGCGCGGCTACAACGAGCGCCACGGCGTCGGCTGCGTCGCCGACTACTTCCGCGACCAGTCCGACGGACGCTGCGACATCACCTTCGACGTCTACGGACCCGTCACGGTCGATGAACCGTCGAAGGCCAGCGGCAACGATTTCCGCACTCCCACCTTCCGTAAGGTCCTCCTCAATGTCATCGACGCCGAGGCAGACGACAGCACGATGGGCGAGGGCTGCGACTGGTCGGGCGACGGAATGGCCCAGCAGGTCGTTTTCGTCTATGCCGGACTGGGCGGCAACGTCGACAACGGCGGCGAGGAGAAAGGTTGTATATGGCCCCACACGGCAACCTTCTCGAGGGTGAAGCTGCCCAACGGACTGACGGTCTCGAACTATACGGTCAGCGCCGAACGGCTGACACCCAAGATTCGCAGCGGTATCGGAACCATCTGCCACGAGTTCTCGCATTCGCTGGGCCTGCCCGACATCTATCCCACAACGAACACTGGCGAGTTCTCCATCGTAGACGAGTGGGACCTCATGGACGGCGGCAACTTCTCGGACAACGGATGGTGCCCGCCAAACTATTCGGCCCTTGAGAAGATGCTGCTCGGATGGGCCCAGCCCGTCGAGCTCAGTGAGGCCGAGAGCATCACCGACATGACCTCGGTGGCCGAGGGCGGAAAGACCTATCAGGTGAAGAAGACGAACTATGAGTACTATCTGCTTGAGAACCGACAGTGGATAGGGTGGGACGCCTGTCTCCCCGGACATGGACTCGCCATCTTCCACGTCGACTACAACTTGAACGACTGGTCGAGCAACAAGGTCAACAACTCCCCTGAGCACCATGGCTACGACATGTTCCATGCCGACGGCCTTGACTATGACTATTGGGATGAGATCTATCACGACCAGAACCCCTACGTCAATCATCACAGCCAGTATCTCAGCACGTCGGCCTATCCCTACGTCTATGAGGACGAGGTGGTCAACAATGAGCTGACTGACGAGTCGGTGCCGGCTGCCACGACCTTTGCTGCCGACGGCCTCATGTCGAAGCCTATCACGAAGATCAGCGAGGACGACTACGGGCTCATCTCCTTCGACTTCATGGGAGGCTACCTCAGCACCATCGACTGGGCGCCGATGATCGACAGCACCACATCTGCCGCCTACGACCTGCAGGGCCGCAAGGCTACGCAGCGCCAGTCGGGCCTGCTGATTCAGAACGGACGAAAGCTAATCAAACGTTGACATATTATTCTTAATTTTCCAAAACACAATTATGAGACTTATTATTGAACCGAACTACGACTTGATGTCGCAATGGGCTGCCAACCACGTTATTGAGCGCATTAACGCCGCTAAGCCCACTAAAGAGAAACCCTTCGTGCTCGGACTCCCCACTGGCTCGTCGCCCATCGGCATGTACCGTGCCCTGGTGAAAGCCTACGAGGAAGGCCGCGTCTCGTTCAAGAACGTGCTGACGTTCAACATGGACGAGTATGTCGGACTGCCAGAGGACCATCCCGAGAGCTATCATTCCTTCATGTTCACCAACCTTTTCAACCACATCGACTGCCCGCGTGAGAATATCCACATCCTCAATGGTAACGCCCCCGATCTGGCTGCCGAGTGCGCCCACTACGAGCAGATGATCGAGGAGGCCGGCGGCATCGACCTCTTCCTCGGAGGTATCGGCCCCGATGGACACATCGCCTTCAACGAGCCGGGCTCCAGCCTCACCAGCCGCACCCGACAGAAGACGCTGACCACCGACACCATCATCGCCAACTCGCGCTTCTTCGAGAACGACATCAACAAGGTACCCAAGACGGCCCTGACCGTCGGCGTAGGCACCGTCATGGCCGCCCGCGAGGTGATGATCCTGGTCAATGGCCACGCCAAGTGCCGCGCCCTGCAGGCCGCCGTCGAGGGCTCGGTCAACCACATGTGGACCATCTCGGCCCTGCAGATGCACCAGCACGGCATCATCGTCTGCGACGACGCCGCTTGCGATGAGCTGAAGGTCGGCACCTACCGCTACTTCAAGGACATCGAGCGCAACAACCTGCTCTGATGCTTGGCTTATAAACCACGAACTTAACGAATTAAAAAGACCACGAATTTCACGAATTAAACGAATTAAGCACTTGCATAAATTCGTTTAATTCGTGAAATTCGTGGTTTTAAAATAATCGTATTTAACGGTCTGTTCTTCGTCAGTTGCGGAACACCAGTCCGTCGCCGAACTCGTCGACCTGGATGGGGCGTTCCTGACTGACCTCGCCGGCCAGCAACTTCTTGGAAAGCGCATTCAGCAGGTGCTGCTGGATGGCACGCTTCACCGGACGGGCACCCATGTCGGGGTCGTAGCCCTCATGGGCCAGCCAGCGCACGGCGTGGTCGCTCACTTCGAGGCGGAAGCCCTGCGGCTCCAGCATCTTCTGGACGCGGCCCAGCTGCAGGCGGACGACCTGCTCGATCTCCTGCTCGGAGAGCTGCTGGAAGGTGATGATCTCGTCGATGCGGTTGAGGAACTCGGGCCGCATCACCATGCGCAACTGTTCGCGCGAGGCGTTCGAGGTCATGATGATGATGGTGTTCTTGAAGTCGGCCGTGCGACCCTTATTATCAGTCAGACGACCATCATCCAGCACCTGCAACAGGATGTTGAAGACGTCGGGGTGAGCCTTCTCGATCTCATCGAAGAGCACGACGCTGTAGGGCTTGCGCCTGACGGCCTCCGTCAGCTGGCCGCCCTCGTCGTAGCCGACGTAGCCCGGAGGTGCTCCGATGAGTCGCGAGACGGTGTGCTTCTCCTGATACTCCGACATGTCGATACGTGTCATCATCGACTCGTCGTTGAACAGGTATTCGGCCAAGGCCTTCGCCAGTTCCGTCTTGCCGACGCCCGTCGTGCCCATGAAGATGAACGAGGCGATAGGGCGCTTCGGGTCCTGCAGACCGGCACGCGAGCGGCGCACGGCGTCTGCGACGGCCGTAATTGCCTCCTCCTGACCGATGACGCGCTTGTGGAGCTCCTCCTCCAGGTGGAGCAGCTTCTCACGCTCGCTCTGCATCATACGGCTGACGGGTATGCCCGTCCAGCGTGAGACGACCTCAGCGATGTCGTCGGCCGTCACGGCCAGTCCGCTCATCCCGCCTGTGGGCGAGGCATCCATCTGCTTTTGCAGGTCGTTCAGCTCTTGCTGCAGACTCTGCATCTGGCCGTAGCGGATCTCGGCCACGCGCCCGTAGTCGCCTTCGCGCTCGGCGCGCTCAGCCTCGAAGCCGAGCTGTTCCATCTGCTCCTTCTTCTGCTGGAAGCGGTTCGACAGCGTCTTCTCGCTTTCCCACTTGGCGCGCATCTGGGCCTCCTGCTCGCGCAGCTCGGCTATCTGCTTGTCCATCTGGCTCAGTTTTTCCCCGGCGACGGAATCGCCGGGCACACTGATCTCACGGCGGATGCTCTCGCGCTCAATCTCGAGCTGGGCGCGTCGGCGGATGATCTCGTCGAGCTCCTCGGGCACCGAGTCGCGCTCCATGCGCAGCTTGGCGGCCGCCTCGTCCATGAGGTCGATGGCCTTGTCAGGCAGGAACCGCTCGGTGATGTAGCGCTCCGAGAGTTTCACGGCTGCGATGCAGGCATCGTCCTGTATGCGCACCTTGTGGTGGTTCTCGTAGCGCTCCTTCAGTCCGCGCAGGATCGAGATGGCCGAGAGCTCATCAGGCTCGTCGACCATGACGGTCTGGAATCGGCGCTCCAGGGCCTTGTCCTTCTCGAAATACTTCTGATATTCGTTCAGCGTCGTAGCGCCGATGGCCCTCAGCTCACCGCGGGCCAACGCCGGCTTCAGGATGTTAGCGGCATCCATGGCGCCCTCGCCGCCGCCGGCGCCTACCAGCGTGTGAATCTCATCGATGAAGAGGACGATGCGGCCATCGGCCTGCGTCACCTCGTTGATGACGCCCTTCAGCCGCTCCTCAAATTCACCCTTATATTTAGCACCGGCCACCAGGGCACCCATGTCGAGCGACCACACCTGCTTGTCCTTCAGGTTCTCAGGCACGTCGCCGCGCACGATTCGTCCTGCCAGTCCCTCCACGATGGCCGTTTTGCCTGTGCCCGGCTCACCGATCAGGATGGGGTTGTTCTTCGTCCTTCGCGAAAGAATCTGCAGCAGACGGCGTATCTCGTCGTCGCGGCCAATGACAGGGTCGAGCTTGCCCGCGCGGGCCAGCTCCACCAGGTTCTTGGCATACTTCTCCAGGGCCTGGAAGTTCTCGTCGCCGCTCTGCGACTGCACCTTCTGTCCGCGGCGCAGCTCGAGGATGGCCTGTCGCATGTCGCGCTCCGTCGCGCCGGCATCCTTCAGCATGCGGCTGACGGTTGAGTTCACCATGAGCAGCGCTAATAGTATGGGTTCGCACGAGACGAACTCGTCGCCCAGCTCGCGGCTCAGGTCCACAGCCTTGGTGAGCACCTTGTTCGAGTCGTTCGAGAGGTAGGGCTCGCCGCCCTCCACGCGCGCCATGTGCTGCATCTCCTGTCGGCATAGCGTCTCAATCTGCTGGGCGTTGATGCCCAATTTCTGAAAGATGAACGTCGTGACGTCCTGCGCCTTGTCCATCAGGGCGAGCATCAGGTGTACGGGCTCTATCGACTGCTGGCCGTTCTGCCGCGCCGTGAGCACTGCCTGCTGCACCGCCTCCTGTGCTTTGATAGTAAACTTGTCGAGTGTCATAATCTTTGTCTCCTTTCTTTTTATTTCTGACTGACGTAGCACAAAAGCCGTGCCCGAATCTCAAAAAATGCCATTTTGACATCCCAAAATGTCATATTGGCACCGCAAGTTTGTCCGTCAAACGGTGCTAATAATTAAAATCTCAGTGTGATTTTATTTCGTCACACTGTGATTTATTAAAATCACACTGAGATTTTAATTCGTCACACTGAGATTTTAGTTTCTTAATGCCCTTCTCATCAAGTTAAGAATCATTTTGTCGTAAGACAACCAATCGCGAAATGCGTTAAACTTTCATATTTTACACCCGAGATTGTCTTCTATATAAGAAATAATGTGTAACTTTGCCTAATGTTTAAAGCCACAAGAGAAGATGAAACGATTATTATTGACCATAGCTACAGCGTTGACCATGCATTTGAGTATATTCAGTCAGACATTTAGCGCCATGTGGCGACAGGTGAAGGAGGCCGAGGACAAGGACCTGCCTCAGACCGAGCAGAAGCTGCTCCGCCAGATTGCAGAGAAGGCGGAGCGCGAGCAGGCTTGGGGCCAGCTGCTCAAGGCCGAGCTGCAGGAAGCCCGCTCGATGTCGCAGGTGGCGCCCGACTCGCTGCCTGCTGCCGTCGACCGCTTGAAGGGTAGGCTGGACGCCGCTACAGACGCCGCCCGCAAGGCTGTCTATTGTGCTGTCCTGGGCTACGTCTACGAGCACAACCGCGAGCTCGATACCGACCATTTTAGCAAAATATCAGAAGCCTACTACGACCAAGCTGTCAGCCAGCCGCAAGAGCTGGCCCAAGCGAAGGCGGCAGACTACGTGCCCTTCGTCGTCAGCGGTCAGGACAGCCGCATCTTCGGCGACGACCTGCTCAGCGTCGTCGGCTACGAGACGCGCCGCTACGCCGTGCTCCATGATTATTACACGCGTACAGGCAACCGCCGCGCGGCCCTGCTGACGGGAGTGGAGAAACTGCGTCAGGAGCAGCCGCAAGAGATGCAACCCCTGAACAAGTCGCCCCACCTGCAGCGCATCGACTCGCTCATCGCCCAGTATCAGGACCTTCAGGAGTGCGGCGAGGCCGCCATCCTGCGCTATGAGTTCATGGACCAGATGACCGATGCCACCGACGAGCAGAAATGGCAATACATCAACTATGCCACTGATCGCTGGCCCTCGTGGCAGCGCATGAACATGCTGCGCAACTGCCAGCGCGACCTGACGTCGCAGACGTTCCACGCCGAGCTCAGCGAGCTGACCATCCCTGACCGCCCGCAGACCATCGAGCTGCGAGGCCTGCGCGGCATCAACCAGCTGACGATGCGCGTCTACAGCTGCAAAGTCAAGGGCGACACCGAGCTGAACCCCTCGTCGCAGGAGGACTACAAGAAGCTCAAGCCCCTGCTGACCCTTCTGCCCCACATGACCCAGACCCGCACCTACGTCGGCAAGAAGCCCTACGAACTCTTTGATGACTCCATCCGAATGGAGGGACTGCCCGCCGGGGTCTATATGATAGAGATGGAGTCGTCGCCACAGACCGAGACCTCCCGACTGCTCTATTATGTCAGCAATGTGCGCCTGCTGGTGCTCGGACTGCCCGGGAAGCAGGTGCGCTACGTGGCTGTCGACGCCACTACGGGCCAGCCGCTGAAGGAGGCTACGATAAAGCTGACCACCTATCAGGGCTATCGCAAGCCTAAGTCTGTCCAGACGCTGCACACCGACCAGCGTGGTGAGTTGCTCTACACCTATAAGGACGAGCGCCCCTCGCAGGCCTATGTCACGACGGCCGACGACCATTCCTGTCCGCCTGCCAATGCCTATGGCTACTACGGCTACTATGAGAATAACCGTACGGTGTACAATACCTTCATCTATACCGACCGCCAGATTTACCGTCCAGGCCAGACGGTCAACGTCGCAGCCGTCTTCTATCAGACTGAGCAGGGCTATCAGAACACTGTCGAAGCGGAGAAGAAAGTGAAGTTCGAACTGCGCGACGCCAACCATCAGCTCGTCGGCGAGCAGGACGCCGTGACGGATCGCTTCGGCACGTGCGCCGCCTCGTTCCAGCTGCCCGTGAAAGGACTGACAGGACAATACTCCGTCAAGGCCAACGGCAAGAGCCAATACTTCCGCGTGGAGGAATACAAGCGCCCGTCGTTCGAAGTCGAGATGCCTCCCGTCAGCCAGAACTATGAGGACGGCGACACCGTCGTGGCTCGAGGCGTGGCCCGTTCGTATGCAGGCGTGCCCGTGCAAGGTGCGCGCGTAAAATATAAAGTGGAGCGCAAACGTGCCTTCTGGTGGGTCAGCAATTTCCGTTATTGGGGCTGGGACGACGATGGCCGAAGCAGCTCGGACGATGTACTAGCAGAGGGCGAGACGAAGACTGCCGCCGACGGCTCCTTCACTGTTGACGTGCCGATGGTGCTACCCAAGAGCAAATATACGATGTTCTATATCTTCGTCGTCACGGCCGACGTCACTGACCAGGCCGGCGAGACGCATCCCGCCACACTCTCGCTACCTCTGGGCAACCGCAAGACCGCGCTGACGGCCACGATGCCCGAGAAGGTGCTTGCCGAGCAGGACACGAAGATGGCCTTCCATCGGCTCAATGTCGCCGGCATCGACCTTGAGGCCGTCGTGCGCTATCGCTTCGACAACGGCAAATGGATGGAGCAGAAGTCGAACACCGTCTTCACCATTCCTCAGATGAAGAGCGGACGCCACACCCTCTATGCCGTCTGCGAGAACGACTCGCTCGAGCAGCAGTTCACCGTCTTCTCGCTCGACGACAAGCGGCCCGCGGCAGAGACCGACGATTGGTTCTTCGCCTCGGCTCAGCAGTTCCCGAACGACGGCTCGCCAGTCACCGTTCAGGTGGGCTCGAGCGACAAGAACGTGCATATCGTCTACAGCATCTTCGCTGGCGAGCGCATCGTTGAGAGTGGCTCCGTCGAGCGCAGCAACGAGCTGCTCAACCGCAAGTTCACCTACGACGAGTCGATGGGCGGCGGACTGCTGCTCACCTTTGCCTGGGTCAAGAACGGCAAGGCCTACATACACAACACCACCATCAAGCGGCCCACGCCCGACAAGAACCTGAAGCTCACGTGGCAGACCTTCCGCAATCGTCTGGAGCCCGGGCAGCAGGAGGAATGGACGCTCACGGCGCAGAATCCTGACGGATCGCCGGCCGACGCCCAGCTCCTGGCCACGCTCTACGACAAGAGCCTCGACCAGCTGGCACCGCTCTCATGGAGCATGGTGCCCTACGAGAGTCTGCCCCTGCCCAGCACTCACTGGAACTTCAGCGAACGCGGCATCGGCACGCTCCATGGCTACCACCACCTGGGCTCGCTCATGGTCACCGACCTGCGACTGAGCCGGTTCGACCATGATGTCTATCCTCATGAGTTCAGCCGGTTCCGCCCCATGCGCATGTATAAGACGATGGCGCCTCTCGAGTCGAAGGCCGCGATGAATGATGCCGTGATGGTCGAGGAAGCCGTCGCTGAGGATGAGATGATTGTCGCTGGCTATGCGCCCGCTCAGGTGCAGATGGCCAGGGCTGCAGGCAAGACAGCCGATGAAGGCGGAGTGGAGACGGAGGAAGCAGACTTTGAAGCTGGTCAGCAGGCTCCCGTCCAGATGCGCGAAAACCTTCAGGAGACGGCCTTCTTCTATCCCCAGCTCGTGGCCGACAAGGACGGACACATCGTCCTGAAATTCACGTTGCCCGAGAGCCTGACGACATGGCGTTTCCTCGGCGTAGCCCACACGCCGGACATGATGCATGGCATGCTCTCGGATGAAGCTGTTGCCCGCAAGGAGGTCATGATACAGCCCAACATGCCGCGCTTTGTCCGTCAGGGCGACAAGGCTGTCCTGCAGGCCCGTATCTTCAATACAGGCGACAAGGCCATCAGTGGCACTGCCCGTCTGGAACTGCTCGACCCTGAGACAGAGAAGCCCGTCAGCCAAAGCTCGCAGTCCGTCATGCTGCAACCTGACTCGACCGTCAGCGTCAGCTTCGACTGCCAGCCGCAGGCGTCGTGGCCCGCACTGCTCATTGCCCGAGTCAGCGTCAGCGGTCGCAACTTCAGCGACGGCGAGCAGCACTATCTGCCTGTGCTGCCCAGCCACGAACATGTCACCGTCAGCATCCCCTTCACCCAGAACGGCCCTGGCACGAAAGAGATTGACCTGCAACAAATCCTGCCCAAGGCGCAGCCCAATTCTCAATTCTCAACTCTCAACTCTCAACTCACGATAGAGTACACCAACAACCCCGTCTGGCTGATGGTTCAGGCTCTCTCGACCATCGGACATCCCTACGACAATTGTGCTGTCTGCCAGGCTGCCTCGCTCTATACCAACACCATCGGGAAGTATATTCTCGACCAAAGCCCTGCTGCCAAGCATGTCTTTGAGGCTTGGAAGCGTGAGCAAGGCGATGTCGGCACGCTCAACTCCCAGCTCGAGAAGAATGCGGAGCTGAAGGAACTGTTGCTTGCCGAGACGCCGTGGGTGCTCGAGGCCAAGCTTGAGAAACAGCAACGCCAGCAAGTTGGCGAATTCTTCGACGAGAACCTGATTGCTCAACGCCTCAGCTCAGCCGTCGACAAGCTGAAAGAGCTGCAGAATCCTGACGGCTCCTGGAGCTGGTGGCCAGGCATGCGAGGCTCCTCATGGATCACGATCGAGGTGGCTCAGATGCTCGTAAGGCTCAACGAGATGACGGGACAGCACGAGCAATATGCTAACATGCTCGACAAGGCCATAGGCTACGTAGGTAAGGAAATCGTGGACCTCGTGGCCGAGATGAAGAAAGAGGAGAAGAAAGGTCATCGCCAGACGTTCCCCTCATTCAAGGCTTTGCAGTGGCTCTATATGGCCGCCATCGACGGACGCCAGCTGCCTGGCAAGGTCGAAGAGGCCAATATCTACCTGCGCAACCTGTTGAAGAAGGAGAACAAGCGACAGTCCATCCTCGAGAAAGCCCTCTCGGCTGTGGTGCTCGGCAATCAGACCTACATCAAGAGCCTCAAGGAATACACTGTCTATACCGAAGAGATGGGCCGCTACTACGACACGCCGCGTGCCGGCTACTCATGGCGCGACTATCGCATCCCCACCCAGGTGGCGGCCATCGAGGCCTTGAAGCGACTGACGCCTGGCGACACCCAGACCATCGAGGAGATGCAGCGCTGGCTGCTTCAGGAGAAGCGCACCCAAGCCTGGGATACGCCGCTTAACAGCGTCGATGCTATCTATGCCTTCCTCAACGGCAATTCACAAGCCCTGGCACCACAGCCCAAGACACGGCTCACTATTGACGGCCGAGAGCTCGACACCAGCGATGCCACTGCCGGGGTGGGCTATGTCAAGCAGACCATGCCTGCCGACGGCGCTAAGGTCTTCAAGGCAGAGAAGAGCTCCGAGGGTACCAGCTGGGGCGCTGTCTATGCCCAGTTCATGCAACCCACGTCTGACATAGCAGACCAGAAGAGCGGCATCAGCGTCAAGCGCGAACTGATCGTCGGCGACAAGGCCTCTCACCTGAAGGTCGGCGACCGCGTCCGTGTGCGCATCACCATCCAAGCCGACCGCGACTACGACTTCGTGCAGGTCATCGACAAGCGTGCTGCCTGTCTGGAGCCTGTCAACCAGCTCAGCGGCTATCGCTATGGTTACTACACGACGCCGCGCGACTGCACCACCAACTACTATTTTGACATCATGCCTAAGGGCAAGCATGTCATTGAGACAGAATACTACGTAGACCGCCCCGGAACCTACGAGACAGGCACGTGCGTCGTCGAGTGTGCCTACTCGCCAGAATATCGCGGACTGACGAAGTCGCAAACTATTGAAGTCTTAAGTGATAACGAATCAGAATAATGAATAGACGAAACAGCATACTGAGACTGCTCATCATACTTTTCACCTCTCACCTCACGCTCCTCACCTCGACAGCGCAGAAGCTGAGCATCAGCAAGACGACCGTCGATGTTGGCAAGACGGGCTATGAGGTGCCCGTCACCGCCACGTTTGAACTGCGCAACAAGGGGCTGAAGTCGCTTCACATCACGGACGTCAAGGCCGACTGTGGCTGCACACGTGTCGATTATCCCAAGAATGGCATCGGCATGGGCGACCGCTTCACCATCTCGCTGACCTATGATGCCCGCCAGATGGGACACTTCCAGAAGCAGGTGGCTGTCTACAGCAATGCCACCAAGAAGCCAGTCTACCTGAAGATGAAGGGCGTCGTCGTCGAGGAGGTCAAGGACTACTCAGCCACCTATCCTTACGATTTCGACGGGCTGCTCGCCAATATCAATGAGCTGGAGTTTGATGATGTCAACAAGGGCGACCGTCCCCAGCTGGAGATCGATCTGATGAACAACACGGAGGGGACGCTGCAGCCCAATCTGATGCATCTGCCTAAGTATCTGGCAGCTACCTGCACGCCAGAGCGGCTGGCCCCCAACCGTCAGGGCAAGATGGTCGTCACGCTGTTGTCAGAGCAAATCAACGACTACGGTCTGACGCAGTCGACAGTCTACCTGGCTCGTCAGTTGGGCGACAAAGTGAACAGCGAGATTGAGTTGCCCGTCTCCGTGGTGCTTCTGCCGGACGTGACTGATGTGGCCCGCGATGTGGCGCCACAGATCCAGCTCACCAGCGAGGTGCTCAATCTGGGTCGGCAGGATGGGAAGAACGTGAAGTCGGGCGTCATCAATATTGCTAACTCTGGCCGCGCCGAGCTCAACATCCAGAGTCTGCAGATGTTCACGGGCGGCATGAAGGTGACGCTCAGCAAGCGCCTGCTGCAGCCTGGCGAGACGACCAAGCTCAAGGTCAGCGTCGACCGCGACGAATTGCTCAGACAGCGCACCCGTCCCCGTGTGCTCATGATTACCAACGACCCGCAACGGCCCAAAGTCGTCATCAGCATCAATGTCAAATAGTATAAACCTTTAAATCAGAATATGGAACACCCAGAGAACAGCTCCGAGTATGCAGGTCTGCAGGTCAACAGTGGCGTTGAGCAGCCCTCTATCATCAATCCCTACATGAAGCGCAGTCGATTCCGTCGGCATGAACTGTCGGCAGCCGAGATGGTCGAAGGCATTGCCAAAGGCGACATCACCATCCTCTCACAAGCCGTCACGCTCATCGAGAGCGTCAACCCTGACCACCAGGCAAAGGCTCAGGAGGTCATCGAGAAGTGTCTGCCCCTGAGTGGCAACAGCGTCCGCGTAGGCATCAGCGGCGTGCCTGGCGCAGGCAAGTCGACCAGTATCGACCAGTTTGGAATACATCTGCTTAAAGAAAAGGGAGGCCGACTCGCCGTACTGGCCATCGATCCCTCGTCAGAACGGACCAAGGGCAGCATCCTTGGCGACAAGACGCGCATGGAGAAGCTCAGCGTACACCCCGATTCGTTCATCCGTCCCAGCCCCTCGGCAGGCTCGTTGGGCGGCGTGGCCCGCAAGACGCGCGAGACCATCATCCTCTGCGAGGCAGCTGGTTTCGACAAGATCTTCGTCGAGACGGTCGGCGTAGGCCAGAGTGAGACGGCTTGCCACTCGATGGTCGACTTCTTCCTCTTGCTCCAGGTGGCTGGCACGGGCGACGAGCTGCAGGGCATCAAGCGCGGTATCATGGAAATCTCTGACGGCATCGTCATCAATAAGTGCGACGGCGACAACGTCGACCGCTGCCAGATGGCGGCCCAGAACTTCCGCAACGCACTCCACTTCTTCCCCATGCCCGAGAGCGGATGGCTGCCCAAGGTGCTGTGCTATAGTGGCTTCTATGGTACGGGCGTCAAGGAGGTATGGGATATGATCTATGATTACATCGCCTTTGTGAAGCACAACGGCTACTTCGACTATCGCCGCAATGAGCAGGCCAAGTATTGGATGTATGAGACCATCAATGAGCAGCTGCGCTTCTCGTTCTACAACAACCCCGCCATCAAGCATCAGCTCCAGTTGGCCGAGCGGAATGTGCTCGAAGGACGCAAGACCAGTTTCGTGGCTGCCGGCGATCTGCTTGACTTGTATTTCAGGCAGCTTAAATCAGAGTGATAATGCGCGGCTCCGCTTCTGCTCCTAATGGCTCGCTTCAGACTGGTTCCCCATGTATGCACCGCATGGGGCGTCGCAATGATGCCAAGAACTATCGCTGGCCCGGAGTCTATCATATCACGATCAATGTGGCGGGGCGTCCGTGCCAGCCTTTAGGTATCATCGTGGGCGATCTTGCCCAACCAGACGGGGCACCAGATGCGCCTCGGGTGGCGCTCAGTCCTGTAGGGCAGATGGTCGAGCATGAGTTGCTGAATGCTATTCCCAGACATTATCCGATGGTTGAGATTCAGGATTATGTCGTCATGCCTGACCATCTGCATGCTATCATCGTCGTCAGGCGTGAGATATTTAGTGCTAACGGGCGATCCACGCATCTGGGGCAGGTCATTGCCGGCTTTAAAAAGGGCTGCAATCGCCGCTATTGGGAAATGACGGGGCAGCAGGGGAAACCTGCTGCCGCAAGCCCTGCCCCTGCTGCCGCAAGCCCTGCCCCTGCTGCCGCTAATCCTACCCCTGTGGGCTTGCACCCTGCGGTTTCCCCTGTGGGCTTGCGCCCTGCGGTTTCCCCGCAGGGCTATAAAGTCCCGTCCGCAGCGACCAGCGGGCGGCCACCGCTGTTCGCCTCGGGCTATGTCGACGTGATGCCCTTACGAGAGGGGCAACTGGAGCAGCAGCGCCTCTATATCCACAACAACCCGCGCAGCCGGCTGATGCGCTCCTCCAATCATGCTCTGCTTTCGCCCCGCCGCGGTGGCATCAGCACGGCCCTGTCGCCTAAGGCCCTCAGGAACTACCTGCAGCACGTGTGCGCCCCTTCGCAGTTTTCCGATGAAGTATGGGAGAAGCTGCAGTCGCGTCTTCTCATAGGCCCTGACGGCTATATCACTGCAGACACCTATGGCGACCGTGCCCTCCTTGACCGCCAGTTGCTGCCCGTCGTCTGCCACCGTCGCGACCGCCACCTTTTTCCTCAGCAGAAGAACGCCTGCATCGCTGCTGCCGAAACTGGCATCGTCCTTGTCTCCCCACGCATTGCCAAGGGTGAGCAGGACATCATGGACACCATTATGGCGAAATCATTCCCCGTCGTCCTCATTCTCGACAACGGAATGCCCCAGCTCTATCACCCCTCCGAGCGTCTCACCTCGTTATGTTCGCAGGGGCTGGCCCTCCTCGTCAGTCCTTGGCGCTATGCCTACCGCCATGCCGACGAGGCCATCAGTGAAAGCGAATGTAAGGCCATGAACTGCGTAAGCCAGGCTCTTTGCCGTACAAAAGACTCGTGGTGGAAAGATTCTCATCAATAATAAGTAATGCAATATGTTACAGATAGAAATTGACTCTGGCAGCGGCTTCTGCTTTGGCGTGACCACGGCCATCCGTAAGGCTGAGGAGGAGCTGGCCGCCGGCCATACCCTCTACTGCCTGGGCGACATCGTCCACAACGGCATGGAGTGCGAGCGGCTGCGACGCATGGGACTCGTCACCATCACCCATGACGACATGCAGCGCCTGCACGATGTCAAGGTGCTGCTGCGTGCCCATGGCGAGCCTCCAGAGACCTACGAGCTGGCTCGCCGCAACAATATAGAGATCATCGATGCCACATGCCCCGTGGTGCTGCAGTTGCAGAAGCGGATCAAGACGCAGTATGAGGGTGGCGACGGCGCCTCCATCATCATCTTCGGAAAGAAAGGCCATGCCGAGGTGTTGGGGCTGGTGGGGCAGACGAAAGGCGAGGCCATCGTCATCGAGAAGTTCGACGACGTGAAGAGCCTCGACTTCACGCACGACATCTATCTCTTTTCGCAGACCACGAAGAGTCTTGATGAATTCCGACGTATCATTGACTACATACGGCAGCACATCGCCCCTGGGGCCACCTTTCGCTCCTTCGACACCATCTGCCGCTCCGTGGCCAATCGCATGCCTAACATCTCCGCCTTTGCTGCCAAGCACGACCTTGTTCTCTTCGTCTGCGGCCGAAAGAGTTCCAATGGCAAGGTGCTCCACAATGAATGCCTGCGTGTCAATCCCAACACCCACCTCATTGAGGGCCCTGACGAGATTCTTCCCCAATGGCTTACGGGAATCACTTCCGTGGGCATCTGTGGCGCCACGTCGACCCCCAAGTGGCTCATGGAACAGTGTCGCGATGCCATCCTGAAATACTATAGCTAATAATATTATGAACAGACTATCATTCCTTTCCTTCATCCTTTTGGCCGCAATGGCCCTGCACGCACAAGTCAACGTCGTGCCACGTCCGCAGACCATCACTTTGGACGCCCGCCAGCGCACCTTGTCGCTTGCCAGTCTTGAAGGCATCGTGACCCCGGCCGATGTCGACATGATGCGCAATGCGCAGTTCCTGAGCGACTACACCCGTCTGCCTGTCAATAATCAGCTGGGCAAGAAGGCCGTCGCCCTGCGCCTGCAGATCAATCCTAAAATGACTGCTGACGAAGGCTACAGCATCACGACCTCAGAGCACGGCATCACCATTGAGGGCCGCACGCCTGCCGGCGTCTTCTATGGCATTCAGATCGTGCGCCAGCTATGGCCCGGCGCCCAGACATTGCCCCTCGGCACCATCGCCTCGCAGCCCCGCTTCAGCTATCGCGGCATGCACCTTGACGTCGTTCGCCATTTCTTTAATAAGGACGTCGTCAAGCGCTATCTCGACATGATGGCCTTGCATGGCATGAACCGCCTGCATTGGCACCTCACTGACGATCAGGGCTGGCGCATCGAGATCAAGAAGTGGCCGCGCCTGACCCAGATCGGCTCCATGCGCGACCGCACCGTCATAGGCCGCAACATGGGCATCTACGACCACACGCCCCACGGCGGCTACTTCACCCAGCAGGACATCCGCGAGATCGTGCGCTACGCCCAGGACCGCTATATCACCATCATCCCCGAGGTCGACATGCCAGGCCACATGGTGGCTGCCCTGACGGCTTATCCCGAGCTGGGCTGCACGGGCGGTCCCTACGAGGTGTGGCCCATCTGGGGCGTCAGCGACGACATCCTCTGTGGCGGCAATCCGCGTGTCTACGATTTCCTCAAGGACGTCTTCACTGAGGTCATGGACCTCTTCCCCTCGGAGTATATCCACGTCGGAGGCGATGAGGTGCCCAAGACACGCTGGCAGGCATGTCCCCGCTGTCAGCAGAAAATAGCCGACGAGCATCTGCAGGCTGCCGACGGGCACACCGCTGAGGACCGTCTGCAGGGCTATATCACCCGCCAGATGGAGCAATTCTTAGCTGAACGCGGCCGCCATCTCATGGGCTGGGACGAGTTGGCCGACTGCGATGTCAATACCTCGTCGCTCATCATGAACTGGCGCGACTGGAAGGGCGTCACCGACCCCGTCACCCAGGGTTTCCACGTCGTCCGCACCCCCAACTCGACACTCTATTTCGACCACTATCAGATTCCGCAGGACGCATGGAGCAACACGCTCCTCTTTGGGGGCAATGCCCCTTTGGAGAAGGTCTATGCCTACGAGCCCGCCCCCGCATCGCTCACCGCTGAGCAGCAGGCGCGTGTCGTCGGCGTCCAGGCCAATATGTGGACGGAGTATGTGGCTTATCCAGAGCTTATCGAGTATCAGGTCTTGCCCCGCATGGCGGCGCTGGCCGAGGTTCAGTGGCTCAGCCCTGAGAAGAAAGACTACGACGACTTCCTCAGCCGGCTGCCTCGTCTGTTCGAGCGCTACGACGCTGAGGGCTGGCAATATTGTAAGGCGGCGCTTCAGAAAAAGAAGTGAGCCCCTGCTGCTATCTCATCACCTTGCGCGTCAGCCCGTCGCCCGTCCGCTCAATCATCAGTCCGCGAGTGGGCGAGGGTAGGGGACGCCCCAGCAGGTCGTAGTAGCGTGGGGCGTCAGTGGCATCGCGACGGATGTTGCTGATGTCGTCAGTAGCGCCCTCCACGTGTCCTTTTGCCACATTCAGCACCACGCCCGTGCGGGTGTCGATGAGCATGGCGACGGCATGAACGCACTCCTTGCGCTGAACCAGCTCATTCCTGCTGATGTCGATCCTGCGCGTGTAGTGCTGTGGATTGTCAGCCGCCAGGGGGTGCGCGATGCTCCCCTCGATGCCGTCCTCCACGCCGTCAACGTAGACAGGCACGTGATTATACTTCAGTCTCATGCGGCGCTCCCCGTTGACAAATTCGTCGCAGGCAGCGTCGTATTCCGTTTTGCCCACCAGTGTGTTCACCTGCAGCCATTCGTCGCCCTCGCCCGTCAGGCTGTCAGCCGTCAGCACCAGCATCAGTTGGTAGGGCGACACATCGGCGCTATAGCGGAATGTCGTGGCCACGTCGACGTCGATAGCCGTCTGTGCGGCGTCGGCATAGCGGGCCGTCACGTCCATGTCGGCCACCGTCTTCTGCTGTAGCGCCCAGTCGACGACGACGTCAGCACCATATTCATAATAAGGCCCCACGCCGCCGTAGGGGTCGCAGTCGATCGTGCGGTCGACGGCACATGAGGGCCGTCCGCCCATGCGGTTGATCACCCCGCGAGCGAAGCTGCTGCCGTCATAGTCGGCCAGCCGCATCGGCTCCGTGCTGTCGCCACCATGGATGGCGATGCCCACGAAGCGGTCGCCGTAGGTCTGCTCCAGCAGGTGCATGCCCACCAGCCCGCGCGGGCAGTTGGGGCACCACGTGCCCGTCAGCTCTTCCATGACCGTCCGCTTCAGCGGCATCTGGCTCAGGGCGATGAGAGCACCTGAGGCGGCGGGCTGGGCGTTCTCGTTGGGCTCGCCGTTGACCCGCGTGATCTTCACCTCACAGTTGTATCGGCGTGGCTCGTCAGGCAGCCTCACGTCGACGGGCAGCGTGAACGGCACACCCAGTTCCTCCATCTTCTGACTGAGGTCGACGTGGCCTTCGCCATGCTTTGCTCCGTCGATGCTAATCTCATAGTCCAGACTGCTCACCGCTGCCTCTCCCTCGCTTCTCAGGTTGAGTCCGACGGTCGCCATGTCGCCCGTCGACAGGATTTGTTCATCGAAAGGGCTGGCGGCCACCGAACACTCTCCGATGCGCTTGCCGCTGACCATCAGCTGCAGGGCCAGCGGGCCGTCGTAGGCCTCGCGATGTTCCCAGTTGACGAAGCACGTGTGTCCTCCCATGCTGATGTCCCTGCCGGCCGTGATCATCCGGCAGGCGGCGCTCGTCCGTATCGTGTAGCCCACGTAGGCGTTGGCATAGCGGTTGCTGGCGGGCAAGACGTCGACAGGCTCGTCAAACATGACCACCGTCGGCTCGCCGTCGTGCTTCAGGTCCTTCAGGTCGTCTGCCGCAATGGTCTTGACGGCCATGTCAGGCTCGCCGCCGCTACCGAACTGACGGAAGCTGACCCAGATGCTGGCCTCCGTCACCACCGACTTGTCGCTCAGCCAGAAGCGCACCCCGTGGATGCGCCCGTCAATGAGCAGGGCGTTGTCAGGAGTGATGCGGATGGCGCAATGCGTCGTCCCGCTCAGGGCCTCCGTCGACTCCTCCCGCGGCATCGACGTGTTCCAGTATCCCCACCATGTCTGGGCCTGAAGCGAGGTCACCATGAGGCAAAAACACACAAAAAGCAGTTTCTTCATCGTCGTTCAGTATTATTTTGATGCAAAGATACGCATTTTCCACGGAAAATTAGTAACTTTGCACCCGATTTTTAGTTCATTAAGGTATGCAAGACATTCGTAACATTGCTATTATAGCACACGTAGACCACGGTAAGACGACGCTTGTTGATAAAATGATGCTGGCCGGCAACCTGTTCCGCGAGGGGCAGGACCTCTCCAATCAGGTGCTCGACGCCAACGACCTGGAGCGCGAACGTGGCATCACCATCCTCTCGAAAAATGTCAGTATCACGTGGAAAGGCGTGAAAATCAATATCATCGACACCCCGGGACACTCCGACTTCGGCGGCGAGGTGGAGCGCGTGCTCAACATGGCCGACGGCTGCCTCTTGCTCGTCGACGCCTTCGAGGGCCCCATGCCCCAGACGCGCTTCGTCCTGCAGAAGGCCCTCCAGATAGGCCTCAAGCCCATCGTCGTGGTCAACAAGGTCGACAAGCCCAACTGCCGTCCTGAGGAGGTCTACGAGATGGTCTTCGACCTCATGTTCTCGCTCAATGCCACTGAGGACCAGCTCGACTTCCCCGTCGTCTACGGCTCTGCCAAGAACGGCTGGATGGGCGAGGACTGGCGCAAGCCGACGGACAACATCACCTATCTGCTCGACAAGATTGTCGAGGTCATCCCCGCTCCGAAGCAGATTGAGGGCACCCCCCAGATGCTCATCACCAGCCTCGACTTCTCCAGCTATACCGGCCGCATCGCCGTCGGACGCGTCCACCGCGGACAGCTGCTCGATGGCCAGCAGGTCACCATCGCACACCGCGACGGCACCCAGGAGAAGACCAAGATCAAGGAGCTCCACACCTTCGACGGCATGGGCCACCACCGCACCGACCACATCGACTGCGGCGACATCTGCGCCGTCATCGGACTGGAGCGCTTCGAGATTGGCGACACCCTCTGCGACCTCGACAACCCCGAGCCGCTGCCCCCCATCGCCATCGACGAGCCCACCATGTCGATGCTCTTCACCATCAACGACTCGCCCTTCTTCGGCCGCGAGGGCAAGTTTGTCACCTCGCGCCACATCAACGACCGCCTCATGCGCGAGCTCGAGAAGAACCTGGCCCTGCGCGTGGAGCCCTTCGAGGACTCCACCGACCGCTGGGTCGTCTCCGGACGCGGCGTGCTCCATCTCTCCGTGCTCATCGAGACCATGCGTCGCGAGGGCTACGAGCTGCAGGTCGGACAGCCACAGGTGATTTATAAGGAAATTGACGGACAGAAGTGCGAGCCCATCGAGGAGCTGACCATCAACGTGCCCGACGAGTTTGCCTCGAAGATGATCGACATGGTCACACGCCGCAAGGGCGACCTCACCTCCATGGAGTCGCAGGGCGAGCGCACCAACATCGAGTTCGAGATACCCTCGCGCGGCATCATCGGACTGCGCACCAACGTGCTCACCGCCTCGCAGGGCGAGGCCATCATGGCCCACCGCTTCAAGGAGTATCAGCCCTATCGAGGCGAGATAGAGCGCCGCGTCAACGGCTCCATGATAGCCCTCGAGACGGGCACGGCCTACGCCTACGCCATCGACAAGCTGCAGGACCGCGGCAAGTTCTTCATCGACCCGGGCGAGGAGGTCTATCTGGGTCAGGTCGTCGGCGAGCATGTCCACGACAACGACCTCGTCATCAACGTATGCAAGGCCAAGCAGCTCACCAACGTGCGCGCCTCAGGCTCCGACGAGAAGGCCCGCGTCATCCCCAAGGTCGTCATGTCGCTCGAGGAGTGCCTGGAGTACATCAAGGCCGACGAGCTCGTCGAGGTGACGCCCAAGTCGATGCGCATGCGCAAGATCATCCTCGACCACGACCAGCGCAAGAAGGCCAACAAGTCGTAGTCGCCAGGGAGTCCCCATTATACAGGAGTGTGCAAAAGTTTGCAAACGTGCAGTCTGTGAACTTTTGCACACCTTTTTGTTTGGCGGATTCGAATAATGTGCGTACCTTTGCAGCACACAAGTAGGACCCGCGACGTGAGACACGTCGCCTCCTATAGAAGCATCGAAGACAAGTTTAACCCATTAATAATAAATTAAGAAATGAAAAAGACAATGATGACCATCGTGGCCTGCCTCCTCATCGCAGCGGCCGCCACAGCACAGGGCGTGAAGGTCAGCGCCAAGATGGAGAAGGGAATGAAGAAGACCTACCAGTCAGAGATCGTCATGAACGTCGGCGGCAAGGAGGTCAAGTTCGGTGCCAAGCAGAACTACGTCGTCGCCGACCGCCTGCCCGACGGCTACCGCGTCGACTGCTCCACGTCCGACTTCACCAGCAACGTCACTGACGACGACGTCATGGGCATGCTCATCCTCCTGGGCCAGCAGATGAACGAAGGGATGACCGTCAGCCTCAAGACTGACGACGACGGCAAGGTGCTCGGACTGCTCAACGGCGACGAGGTCAGACAGCACGGCATGGACACCTTCGACGTGCTCCTCAACCGCCTCTTCGAGAAGCATCCCGAGGCCGCACAGATGATGCCCCGCGAGGCCCTCAAGGCACAGGTCACCGCCCAGCTCAGCGACGACAACCTCCTCCAGAGCGTGCAGGAGTTCACCAACATCCTCGCACTCAACGGCCGGCAGATCATGACTGGCAGCCAGGAGGAGCACGTCAACACGTCGGGTCTGAAGATGCAGCGCACCTACTTCCTCACCAAGAAGGACGGATCGACGATCACCACCTCGTCGAAGATGAACATGACGAAGGACGAGATCAAGCAGATGATCATCGCCCAGATTGAGAAGGCCATGCCCGAACAGGCAGAGATGATCAAGCAGAACATCGACATGATGATGGGCCAGCTCACCTTCGATGCCTCCGAGAAGGCTACCTACGACTTCGGCCCTGACGGATGGATCACCTCGCTCAAGGCAGAGACCACCAACGACGCCATGGGGCAGAAGACCGCCACCACGGCCTCCGTCACGCTGCTGAAGTGACGTCATGCATTAATGACTGATTGAAAGGAGCAACTTATATCATTGCTAAAGCGCCACTTTACATATTTGTTTAGTGGTGCTTTTCCTTTTTTATACATGGTCTTTTTGATGCGGTATGGCAAAGCACGTGAAAATCAGGCTATTGTCACTACGTTAAGCGCAAGCGTCCCACGCGTCCCAGCGTCCCACGTCCCATTAAGGTGGTTCCGACTCTGGGGGAGGTGGCAGAAGGGGGATATTATTGTTAAAATAATATAATAATATATAATATATATAATAATATATATACCTTATTTATCTATTATTGGGCTTCCCCCTGTAATGAACCACCTTAATGGGACGTGGGACGTTGGGACGTTGGGACGCGGCGACAGAAAGCAATGGCCTATCAACATGCTTCTCTGCAATCTGCTGTCTGCTGTCTTGATGTCTGCTATCCGCTTGCTGCTGTCTGCTTGCTGCTGCTTGCTGCTGCTTGCTGCTGTCTTTATGTGCGCAGCCACTCCCCTCCCTTCAAGGGGAGGGGCCAGGGGTGGGGTCTCTAACTATTTCTGCGTAAATGGATATACAGACCCCACCCCCCGCTCGGCCCGTAGGGACGCTTGCCTAAGCAAGAACCCCTCCCCTTGAGGGGAGGGGAGCAGCTGCGCCGTCATTCCCGTCAGGTTTTTTGCCCCTTTGTCTTGCCGTCTTGATGCCCCTTTATCTTGCCGTCTTGATGTCCTTGCCGTCTTGATGTCGCATAGCGAAGGGGCACTTCGTGGGAAATAAAACGCCGTTGTGTGCGCGACACAACGGCGTAACGTATTTACCGCGTCGGGGAGGGGAATGGGGCCCCTTGCCTCAAGCGTCGGCAAAGACCTTGCCGTCGTCGAGGGTGACGTGCAGGGGCGTGTATTCCGAGTGGAAGTGGTGCTCGAGGCGGTCAAGATAGCGGCGGCACTCCCACTGGCACATCGGCAGGTCGTGCAGGAGGTAGTTGCCGCAGGCCTCGGGGCGCGTGGCGGGCACCTCTGTCTGGGTGAGGATCCAGCGGAGGCAGGCGATGGTGAGCCTGCGCATGTCGTCGACGGTGTACTGGCCTGTCATGACGATATACATGCCTGTGAGGCATCCCATGGGGCCGACGTAGACGACGTCGTCCTTGGCCTCGGAGTTGCGGAACCATGTGGCCATGAGGTGCTCCATGCTGTGGATGGCTGCGGGAGCCATGGCGGGCTCGTGGTTGGGCTCGGTGATGCGAAGGTCGAAGGTGGTGAAGCCGCGGTCGCGGCGTGAGACGTAGATGCCGGGCTTGAGGTGGGTGTGGTCGATGGTGAAACTTTGGATGACTTCCATGAGGTAAGTGAAAAGTGAAGAGTGAAAAGTGAAAAATTTCTTGCGTCCCGTTGGTAGCAAGCGGCAGAGCCGAGCGGCTTCCGCCGCTCAGAGGGACTCAATGAAGGTCTTGGTGGTCAGGAAGGAGCGCTCGGCCACTTGCGACCAGAAGTCGTGGTACTGCTGGGCGTGGGTGTCGCGCAGGGGGACGTCGCTGATGACTCGGAACGAGATGAAGGGCACCTTATTTAAATAACAGGCGTGGGCGATGGCGGCCGACTCCATGTCGACGGCTCGGGCATCGGGGAAGTGGCCGATGATCTGGCGCATCTTCTCCTGCGAGTCGACAAACCAGTCGCCTGTGACGATGAGACCCGTGTGAAGTGAGAATTGAGAATTGAGAACTGAGAGTTGCTGCGCCTTGCTCAGCAGGTAGGGGTCGGCAGGGAAGCGGGCGGGCAGGCCCTGCACCTGGCCGTACTGCGTGGAGTTGTCGATGGCCGTGCCGCAGTAGACGTCGTGGTAGGCCAGCTCGCTGCTGGCTACGATGTCCTGCACGTTGATGTCGTCGCCGTGTCCTCCGGCACATCCGCTGGAGATGATGGCGTCGGGGCGGAACTCACTGATCATGCGCTGTGCCCCGAGGGCTGCGTTAACCTTGCCGATGCCGCATTTCTCGATGCGCACATCGCTGCCTGCAAAGACCTGCTGGAGCTGGCTCAGCTCCTTGTCCATGGCTACAATTATTCCTATTTTCATATCTTTTATTGGTTTGGACGGCAAAGTTACGAAATATTTTTGTAATTTTGTCGCCAAAAAGAGAAAAAAGTGTAAGATATGAAACAAATGAAGACGTGGCTGCCCGACGTCGTGGTGGTCATTGTGTTTGCCTTGCTGGCATTCGCGTATTTCTTCCCCGCTGACATTGAGGGGCGTGTGTTGAACCAGGGAGACATCTCGGCAGGCATGGGCGCCGTCCACGAAGAGAAAGCGTATCTCGAGAAGACGGGCGAGCGCACCCGATGGACCAACGCGCTCTTCTCGGGCATGCCGACCTACCAGCTGTCGCCGTCGTACGACAGCACCGACACGCTGACGGCCGTGGCGAAAGCCTACCATCTGTGGCTGCCTGACAACGTGTGGTATCTGTTTGTCTACCTGCTCGGCTTCTATATCCTGCTGAGGGCCTTCGACTTCCGCTGGCACCTGGCAGCGCTGGGCAGCATCATGTGGGCCTTCAGCACCTACTTCCTCATCATCATTGCCGCGGGCCACATCTGGAAGGTGATGGCACTGGCCTACCTGCCCCCCATGATTGGCGGCATCGTGCTGGCTTACAGGGGGAAATACCTGTGGGGAGTGGTGGTCACGGCCCTCTTCGCCGCCCTGGAGGTGCACGCCAACCACGTGCAGATGACCTACTACTACCTGCTACCCATCCTGCTGATGATCGTCGCCTTCGCCATTGACGCCATCCGCCAGCGACGCTGGGCCCACCTGCTGAAGGCCACGGGGGCCGTTGTGGCGGGCGGACTGCTGGGCGTGCTGGTCAACAGCTCCAACCTATATCATACGTGGCGCTACTCGAAGGAGACGATGCGCGGCAAGAGCGAGCTGGTCAAGGAGGACTCGGCGAACCAGACGTCGAGCGGACTGGAGCGCTCGTATATCACGGACTACAGCTACGGCATTGGCGAGACGTGGACGCTGCTCGTGCCCAACGCCAAGGGCGGCACGTCGATGCACGTGCTGGGCGACAACGAGGCGGCCCGTAAGGAGGGCGAGAGCCATGCCTTCGACCTCGGACAGGGACAGCGCGTGCCCTATAGCTATATGTTCAACCAGATGCCGCAGTACTGGGAGGAGAGCATGGAGCCCGGGGCCAACGGCACGATGGGCCCGGTCTACGTGGGCGCCTTCGTGCTGCTGCTCTTCGTGCTGGGCCTGTTCATCGTGCGCGGGCCGATGAAGTGGGCGCTGCTGGCGGCCACCGTGCTGAGCATCATGCTGGCGTGGGGCAAGCACTTCATGGGGCTGACGGATGTGTTCATCGACTACGTGCCGATGTATGCCAAGTTCCGCGCCGTCGAGTCGATCCTCGTCATCGCCGAGTTCTGCATACCCCTGCTGGCCATGCTGACGCTGAAGCGTATCGTCGACGAGCCGGAGGTGCTGACGAAGCAGATCAAGTGGGTCTACACGGCCTTCGCCCTGACGGGCGGCATCTGCCTGCTCTTCGCCCTGATGCCGACGCTCTTCTTCGACTTCACCACGCAGGCCGAGCAGGCGCAGTTCGCTCAGATGCTGCCTCCTGACCAGGTGGCACCGTTCATGGAGTCGCTCTCACGGGTGCGACAGGCGGTGTTCACGGCCGACTGCTGGCGCTCGCTGGCCGTCATCGTCGTGGGTGTCTTCATCCTGCTGCTCTATAAGGCCCGCAAGCTGCAGACGGTGCCGATGGTGGCCCTGCTGGCCGTGCTGTGTCTTGTCGACCTGTGGTCGGTCAACAAGCGCTATCTGAACGACGCGATGTTCAAGCCCGTCGCCGAGCGCCAGCAGATCCGCCCGCTGACGGATGCCGACCGCACGATCCTGGCCGACACGGCGCTCGACTACAGGGTGCTCAACCTGGCCGGCAACGTGTTCAACGAGAACGAGACGAGTTACTACCACAAGAGCATCGGCGGCTACCATGCGGCCAAGCTGCGCCGCTATCAGGAGCTCATTGAGGCCTATATCTCTCAAGAGATGAGCCAGCTGCCGCAACTCATCAACGACACGCAAGGCAATCTCTCGCTGGTGCGCGGCGACAGCCTCTTCCCCGTGCTCAACATGCTGAATACGAAGTATCTGCTGGCCGCACAGCAGAACCTCGCCGTGAAGAACCCCTGGGCACAGGGCAACGCATGGTTCATCGACAGGCTCGACTACGTCGACAATGCCAACGAGGAGCTCGACGGCATCGCCAAGGTCGACGTGCGCCACGAGGCCGTCGCCGACCGCTCGTTCGAACAGGTGCTGGGACAGGCCGCTGCCACGGACAGCACGGCCACGGTGACGCTGCTCAGCTATGAGCCCAACGAACTGAAATATGCCGTCGAGAGTCAGACGGGCGGCGTCGTCGTCTTCTCGGAAATCTACTATCCTGACTGGACGGCCACCATCGACGGCGAGGAGGCCGAGCTGGGGCGCGTCAACTATGTGCTGCGAGCCCTCCGCGTCGAGCCGGGCCGCCACGAGGTGGTCATGACCTTCCGCCCCAAGTCGATCGACCGCACGGAGACCATCGCCTATGTGGCTCTCATCGCCATGCTGCTCGCTGTGGTGGCATTGGCGGTCAGGGAGGTGCGCCGCCGTCAACAACAGTCATAAAGGGAAACGCCTATGAACACTGCTGCTAAGGTGCTCCACGAGATTGCCCCGCTGGCTGAGCACGACTTCATGTACGTGGCCGACCGGCATAAGAAGGAGTTCACCTATCCCATCCATTGCCACGACATCTTCGAGCTCAACTTCGTCGAGAATGCCGAGGGCTGCCGACGTGTGGTGGGCGACTGCAGCGAGGTGATCGGGCCGTTCGACCTGGTGCTCATCACCAGCCCGCAACTTGAGCATGTCTGGGAGCAGCACGAGTGCCACTCGGACGACATTCACGAGGTGACCATACAGTTCGCCGTCGACTTCCTGAGCGAGACCAGCATCTATCACACCAACCCCTTCAACTCGGTCTATAAGATGCTGCAGAGGGCACAGAAGGGACTCGTTTTCCCCATGCAGGCCATCATGCGCGTCTACCCCATGCTGACGGGCCTCTCGCAGATCAAGGAGGGCTTCTATGCCGTGCGCGAGCTGATGACCATCCTCTACGAACTGTCGAAGTGCGACGGAGCCCGCGAGCTGGCCTCGTCGGCCTTCGCCAAAGTCGACGTGGAGAGCGACTCGCGGCGGGTGCTGAAGGTGAAGAACTTCATCGAGAACCACTACATGGACGAGCTGCGGCTGCAGCAGCTGAGCGACCTGGCCGGCATGACGCCCAGCGCCTTCAGCCGATTTTTCAAGTTGCGCACAGGGAAGAACCTCAACGAGTATATCGTCGACGTCCGCCTGGGCCATGCCGCCCGACGGCTGGTCGACACGACGGCCGCCGTCGCTGAGGTGTGCTATGACTGCGGGTTCAACACGCTGAGCAACTTCAACCGTCTGTTCCGCAAGCGCAAGGGCTGCAGCCCGACGGAGTTCCGCGAAAAATATTGTAAGACTAAAGTTATTGTTTGATTATGAAGCATCATTGCGTTTGGGCCCTTTGTGCCTCATTCTACATCCTTCATTCTACATTGTTCATCGCCCCCTGCGCGGCTAAGATTGAACTGCCCGACATCGTGGGCGACAACATGGTGCTGCAGCAGCAGACCGACGCCCACCTATGGGGGACGGCTGTGCCTGGGGCCACGGTGGCGGCGAAGGCTGACTGGCTCAGTAGCGCCGTCATGGCGAAGGCCGACAACGACGGACGCTGGCAGCTGACACTGCAGACGCCCGCTGCCGAGAAGCGCGATCATCAGATTACGCTCAGCGAGAACGGCCGCGAGCAGCTGACCCTCAGCCGGGTGCTCATCGGCGAGGTGTGGTTTGCCTCAGGCCAGTCGAACATGGAGATGCCGATTGAGGGCTTCTGGAACTGTCCTGTCAACCAGAGCAACGAGGTCATCGCCACGTCGGCACAGAACCCGTGGATGCGGCTGGCCATGGTCGAGAAGAACGGACAGACGAAGCGCCAAGAGACCTGCAAGGGACGCTGGCTGGTGCCGTCGCCCTCGACGACGGGCCGCATGAGCGCCACCGCCTACTTCTTCGCACAGATGCTGCAGCAGGCCCTCGACGTGCCCGTCGGCGTCATCGTCTCTGCATGGGGCGGCTCGAAGGTCGAGGGGTGGCTGCCAGAGGAGATCGTCAGCACCTACGACGACATCGACATCGAGAAGGAGCAGCGCGAGGGATGGAACGGCCAGTGGTGGCACTACTATACGCCTGTCATCATGTACAACGGCATGCTGTGGCCCCTGCGCCACTACACCATCCGCGGATTCCTATGGTATCAGGGCGAGTCGAACGTCGGCAAGGATCAGACCTATCCCCAACGGCTGGCCACGATGGCACGCACCTGGCGCCGCGACTTTGGCGGCACGGCGGAGCAGTTGCCTTTCTATCTGGTCGAGGTGGCACCCTATGGCGACGAGGACCCGTGGCTCAGCCAGCCACGATTCCGCGAATGTCAGCACCGTGCCGCTGAGCTCATTGGCAACAGCGGCGTCATCTGCACCAACGACCTCGTGGCCCCCTATGAGCGCCATCAGATTCATCCCGCTGAGAAGCGACAGGTGGGCTACCGACTGGCCTATATGGCCCTCAACCGCACCTACGGCATGAAGCAGATAGCCTGCGACGCGCCTGAATACGACCACATGAAGGTGATGGGCCGTGAGGTGGAGGTGTTCTTCCGCTATGCCGAACAGGGCTTGTCGCCTTGGGAGGACATCGTAGGCTTCGAGGTAGCTGGGGCCGATGGTCAGTTTGTGCCTGCACAGGCCCGTCTGAACGAGTCGAACAAGAGCGTCATCGTTTCGGCCGCTGAGGTCGAGACTCCTACAGCCGTACGCTATTGCTTCAAGTCGTTCCAGCCCGGCAACCTGAAGAACGCCCGCGGACTGCCCGTCGTCCCGTTCCGCAGCGACCGCACGAAGTGATGCTTTCTCTCAACAACCAAGAAGGTGTGTCGTCTGACACACCTTCTTTTCTTTATGATCATCAATAAAGGGGCTGACCCATCATGATGAAAGATTTATAATTCATTCGTTCTTTGTGTAGACCTCGTTGAGATCATGCAGGAAGAGCGTCTTCCCGTCATTGTAGAAGGTAACGAAGTCAGCAGCCGACTCTTGGCCGGGGTAGGGGGCATAGAAGTGTCCTGGCTTGTCGTGGGCATTGCGCCAGACAAGTACATAGCTGACGGGATGGCGGCCCAGCACGGGGACCAGCGTGCGTGTCCACCAGTCGGCGGTCTTCAGACCCTCATAGCCGGTCTCTGTCAGAGCGGCCACCTTGCCATGCTCCTGGGCAGCCTCGCAGATGTAGCCTATGTAGCGGTCGAGGTCGACGGCATAGTTGGCAATGGCGATGGTGTCGGCGGTGGGCGCGTAGCAATACTGGTCGTAGCCGATGACGTCGACGAGGTCGTCGCCGGGATAGCGCTCCATGAGCATCTCCTTCGTCGTGTCGGATGTCATCTGGTTGGGCGAGTAAGCATAGAGGGCATTGACGACGCCCTGCTCCTTCAGCCTGTCCACGGTGAGGCGCCACAGGGCCTGATACTGCTCTGTGGTGCAGTTGCCCTGTCCCCACCAGAACCATGAGCCAGTGTGCTCATGCCAGGGGCGGAAAATGACGGGCACGCGGATGCCGTCGGCCGTCTGGAGCGAGTTGAGGAACGTGGCCACGCGGTCGAGCCACGTGAGGAACAGCTCGTGCTTCTCGCCGCCCGCGAGCACAGCCTCGACGGTGTGGCTCTCAATATCCTTCAGCGAGTCGGCCACCCAAGCTGTGCCACCCGAAAGGGGATTGTTAAGATGCCACGAGAGGGTGATGACGCCACCACGCTCAAAGTGGCGAATAATCTCCTGCCGCATGCGGCTGAAGGGTACGCCGTCGAGATTGCAGCTGTCGCCCAGTTCGAGATGCCCCAGGTCGAAACCCATGACGGCGGGATAGTCGCCGCAGACGCTCAAGACGTCGCTGCGGTCGGCATCGCCCACCCATTCGTGGCCGTAGACGGGGTCATCCTGATGGCCGAACATATACTGGCCTTCTGCTCCCATCTGCTTCAGCGAACTGAGCAGAGCCTCCGTGCGCTGCGTACGCCCGCTGTCGGCCATCGGCTCAGCGGACTTCTTGCTGTTGCTGCAGGCTGCACAAAGCATGGCGGCGGCAGCTATAATCATTAGTCTGTCCATGTCTGTTTATAGTTTAACTTGATCACGGGTAATGACATTCTCGTCAGACATGGCTGCCTTCCACCAGTCGTCGCTGCACATCGTGTCAGTAGAGCCCTGACCGCCCTGATACCACACCATAAAGTGACTCCACTTGGCGCCCTTCGACCAGCATTCGCCGATGCGTCCCTGTTCGCCGCTGTCGCCACGGCCACACTCGGCCAGGGCCACCATTTTATTGGGATAGGCAGCCTGTACCTCGGCAAACTCCTGAGCATTAGCCTGGGCGTTCTGACCATAGAGGTCGCGGCCCACAATGTCGACGTAGGCGTCGCCGGGGTACCAGTCGGTGTCCTGATTGTACGCATCGCTGTTGCCGTTATAGTTCTGAGTGGTCCAAACCCAGATGAGGTTGTTGATACCCTTCTGCTTGAAGTAGTCGTACATCGTCACCCACAGCTTCTTGTAGGTCTCAGCGCCGTCGTAGCCCCACCAGAACCACGACTTTGTCCAGGCGGCCTGATCCTTGCGGGTCGCGTTGCCGGCTGCCTCGTGGAAGGGGCGCCACGTGGCGGCGATGCCAGCCTCCTGCAGCTTCAGGAGAGTAGCGGCGACCTTGTCCATCTGCTCGTAGAACCAGCGGTTCTCCCATGCCCCTTCCTTGAAGACGTTCGAGGCTCTGAAGGTGGTCTCTGAAGGCGTGCAGGTGACGTCGGTAGAACCTTCCGTCTTAGGCACGTTGAAGTGCCACATCAGTTGAACCAGTCCGCCGGCATTGACCCATTCCTGTACAGGCTTTATCTGTGTGTAGTCAATCCAGTTGACAGGCGAGAAGCAGACGTGGATGAAGTCGTAGCAGTTCATGGCCGGGTACTTGCCCGTGAGCTTAAAGACCTTCTCGGCACAGTCGTTGTTCCAGTTGACGTTGGCCATGACGCTCGACAGCACTTTCTTGCCATATAGAGAATACATATAGGCATAAAGTTTGCGGGCCGCATCGGTCGAGGCAGTGACGGGTTCTGAGGGGATGGCCGTGACGGGAGGCTGGACCTTGGCCTTGGTCGTAAAGCTGAAGGTGACGGTCGGTGCAGCCGTGCCCTGCGTGTTCTTCACCAGTCCGGCGGGGATGGTGATGCTGACGGTGGTGCCCCAGTCGGGGCAGTTGGCTGTGATGAGCAGGTCTTTGCCTTGTGCCCGGGCCTTAGTGATGGTGCCGACAGAAATCTGAAGCTTGTCAGTGTCAGAGGTGAGGAAAGCGATGACTTGGTCGTAGCCGACAGTGATGCTGACATCACCCACGGCAACATCGGTGGTGCCGTTGGCAGGCGTCACGGAGACCATCTGAGGTGCCGGCACGATGATTTCATCCGGCTCGTCGTCGCCACAGCTCCAGGCCAACAGCGAAAGTCCTAGTATTGACAATAATCTGAGATAAAGTTTCATGTTCTACTTTTTTTTATGATACAAGGGTGTGTCAAAATCTTTGGCACACCCTTGCTTGTAAGCTATAGTTTAGAGGTCAGCAACGGTCACCTTGGTCAGTATGAAGTGGTAGCCCTGCACGATAAACGTTCCGCCCCACCCCTGCTGGCCGTATGCCGTGTCGAGCATGGCTTGCGTGAGCGTCAGCTTGAGTGCTCCGCCGTTGGCATCAAGGTCATAGGCAGCATACTCTCCAGCCTCGCCGAGGTTGTTGGGTGAGGCAACTGCCAAATAGGTCGGTCCCCAGTGACCTTCCACAATCTTTGCCTGCCAGTCGTCGCCAGTCGGAGTGATGTAGAAGCGAACGATTGAGCCTTCATGCGGATTGAGGGCTGCCAGTTCGGGCGACATGTCAGTGCCGATAGTGTAGTTGTTGGCCCAGTCGCTGCCCATGTCCTCGGAGCCTTCCCAAAGTACGAGCTCAGCACCGGCTCCAACAAACTTGATATACTGCAGTTGGATGCCGTCGCCCCAGATGACCATGCCCATGCCGCCGTCAGCAAACATCTTTTCGCGCTCCTCTGCGGTGAGCTGAACGACAACGTCAGTAGCGTCGGCAGCAGGATGGATGTTGCCGTCGTCTCCATAAGGCATGCTGATGTTGCTGAACGGAGTGCTCCAGTCGCCCATACGGAGATTGAACACTGGGTCGCTGTTGTTGACGACGAAATGGAATGTCAGTTCGCCTGGGCCGCTGATGGCCTCTTGGAACTTCAGCCACTTGTCGCCATCCCAGTTGAATACGCCCCAATTAGACCAGCCAGAGAGATTCTCCTTACCCTGCCATATCACGCCAAAGAGCTTGCGCATCTCCAAGGTGAAGGAGGCCGTGATGTTGGCGTTCTGCCTCAGAACGACGTCGCCGTCGGTCATGTCTCCGGGTACGGTGAAGGTCAGCGTGTTGCCGCTGATAGCATATTCACTGCTTGCCAGGTCGCCATGACCAGGCAGTGCAACAGCAATGACGCGGTCGAAATTCTCACCCGTCAGGGTGACGACATCGCCTTCGGTCAGATCGGTTGCCTGTGAAGCACTGCTAATGGATATCGTCGGCAGCGACAACTCTGGCGTGACCAATGCTGCGCCGGAATAGAGGAGTAGCGACAGCGTGCCCGGCTTGGCGTCGGCGGGCACCGTAGCGGTGATGGTGCGGTGATCGTCAGAAACTGTGAAGTCGCTCTCCACGCCACCAGCAAAGATGACTCTCTCAACAGTGTGGAGATTGGTACCCGTTATCTGGATCTTCTGGCCGAAGTCAGAGGCCTCTGTGATGCCCGTGACGGTTGCAGAAAGAATCTCCAACGGCGTCTTGTACTCCTCGGTCCATTCTTCACCATCGCTGAACGAGATGACGCCCGACTCAGCGGCTAAGGGCACCTGCAGGCGGATCTCTCTGCGCGAGATATACGTAAACTCCTCGGCAGGGACCTCTATGCCAGTAGTAAACGTGACACTGGCAATATTGTAGACGTAGTCGCCTTTAATGCTTATCTCATCACCTGCGTTTAGTCCAGTCACCGGTGTCACCGTTGTCACCTCGATAGGCTCTTTATAAGTCAGGATGCCTTCAGAGACGATGGTGTCATGACCTGCCACGAGGCGTATGTTGCCAGGCACAGTCTCGTCAGGAATAGTTACATAGATGTTTTCTGCATCGGCCCGGTTGAAGTCGGCTCGTTCGACAATCGCATTCTGTGGGAAGACGACCTTGTCGACCTTGGTGAGGTTAGTACCAGTGATGCGTACTTCAGTGTTGCGCAGTATAGGCGACGGTCCGAAGGCCAGAATGTTGACACCCGACTTGCTGTAGGGGTTGGTGCTGTAATCGTCTTCGCTGCACGCCGTCAGCGACAGCCCCGCGAGGGCCATCACCGACAGAGTGAATATATTCTTAAACTTTTTCATATCGCAATACATTATTATTTAACAGAAACAACGCGGATATTGTCAATCTTGATGATGGGCTGACAATCGGTGCCCTCGATACCGCCACTGGCAACGAACATCCACAGACTGGCGAACGACTCGGCCGTGATTTGGTTCTGGCAGAGTGAACCGTCCCATGCGTAAATGAAGCTTGACGTGATGGGCAGTGTCACCGTGATCCATTCGCCACCTGTGTCATAGCTGCCTGTAATAGTCCATGGACGATAGAGTGCCCGCGGTGTGGAATTGCTGGTCATGTAGCTGTTGTTAGCTCCGGGCACCGTCTTGCCGTAGATGTCAGTGCCGGCACCACCGCCGGTGACCTTCTCGACGCCGGCAAAGCAAATCTGCATGGAAGCAGCCTTCCAGGGATTTGACGACGGGATGTTCATCTCAAACTTGAGCGCCATGTTGGCGTAGTTCGAGAAGTCGGTCACATCAAGCAGGCGCGGATTGGAAGCATAGTTTTCCAGCCCACTCCAGTCGTCACCAGGCCAGTAGACGAACGAGAAGTTGCCCTCGTCCCAAGTGGAATTGTCAGCTTTCTGCTGGGCTTCACCGTCACCAAACTGGAAGAAGTTTCCGCTGATGGCCGTCTCGTCCGTCGTGGCATTGTGTCCGTTCCATCCATGGTTGCCCAGGACCGTATTCGTCACTTCGTTGGGCGTGTCGAAATCGAACAGCATCCCGCGAGTATCCTTGTAGTGGAACATCGACTTGGTGGCTCCATAGACCGAGGTCACCGTGATAGGACCTTCAGCCGCACCCTCGGGAATGATGAACTTGACGTAGGTGAAGTCAGCGGCTATCTCGGTAATCTCAGCATTCACCAGTGAGCCGTCGGCCTTGGTGAACGCTACTGTCAGCGGTTTGTTGGGGTCGTCGATGAAGTAGTTGCCCGTGAGGGTTTCTGTAGTGCCCACTGAAGCATACTCGTTGTTCATCGTGTTAACGACCGGTTTCGGGATGACGACGTGGAAGTCGTAGGTCACCACCTGACCGTCCTTCGTCGAGAAGTAGATCTTGTCGGTCACTTCGGTGGGCACGTTCTTCGGAATGGCCACGAGGATGGTGTTGTCAGTCATGTAGCTGTTGTTCAGCACGGCGTCCAGGTTGTTGAACCTGATGCCGGTGATACTGCGAAGGTTTTCACCGACAATGCAAAGTACGCTTTGGGGCGTAGCCTCGGTGACGAGCTGTCCGTTGGTGTAGACGGTCTCTTCAGTGTCCGCGTTGCCCACGACTTCTGACGATGTACAGCGGATGTATTTGATTGTCGGCACACCCGATGCCACTTCGTACTTGTCGGGCTCGTCGCTGCATGCCACGAACGAAAGTCCGCTGACGACCATTGCAGCAAGTAGGATCCCATTGATGATATGATTCTTTTTCATCTTATTCTGTGTCATTAAGATTAGTAACTGTATTCGTTGCGCACGTCGACGTGGATGCCGTCGACCGTCGATGCCAGATTGGGGTTAGAGGCCACATCGTTGGTAGGCATAGGAATGAGGAAGTAGCTCTTGCCCGTCTCAGAGTCAGTCTTCATGAGCTGAGCGGGGTTGATGGGAGTTCCCGTGACGAAGCCTTGGGCTCCCTCGGTGACTGTCCATGTGCCTGACGTGTAATACTCCGATGCCAGGGCGTCGAAGCCATAGCCCTCCTTCCGGTTTTGGTTCAGCAGGTCGTTGATGCAGAATTCGGGGTTGAAGTATGACACACGCACGAAGTCATACCAGCGGTCGCCCTCCATGGCCAGTTCCAGCCGGCGCTCCTTCCACACGTCTTCCCAGGTCAGGGTGGCAGGCTTTGTGGCCGACTTGATGGCGCGGCTGCGCACCTTGTAGTATGCATTGATGGCGCTGGCGTCAGTAGTGCTTGAGCCCGGTCCGTTCAGCTTGGCCTCGGCATAGACCAAATAGACATCAGCCAGTCGGAGCACGTGGGTGGCCAGACTGCTCTGCATCTGATCGTTGGGTGCATATCCGACAGCTACTCTGTGGTCGTAGTTGTCGCCGTGCAGGTGCTTCACACTGCTGGCACAGGTGGGCGAGTGCATTTCGCCTGGAGCAGTGCTGTTATAGCTCTTGTCGTAGATGAAGTGGAGGAAGTCGAAGCCGTTGCCAGAGCCGTCGGGCAGCTGATGATCCTGCCAGAAGTAGTCGTAGGTGAAGCCCGGAAGCATCATGGTCGCCTTCAGTCGGGTGTCGACGTTGTTGATCCACGTGTCAGGCTGTTGCTCGAGGATCTTGATGCCGAAGGCCTCTTGCAGGTCGAAGCTGATGCCTCGCCAGTCGCCCCAGCAGTTCCACTCGTCGAATCCGCTCCATGCGAGGTCGGACTGCAGGCAGTTCTGAGCCGTATAGTTTCCCTCTTTGCAGCTCCACTGCCATGCGATGAGGCTCTCCTGATTGTGGTTGTTGGCCAGTCGGAAATTGTCGGAGTAGACGGGCAGCAGGTCGCGGCCGCTGTTGTCGATGACGTCCTTTGCATATTGGGCAGCCTTGTCCAGGTCGGTCTGGTCGAGAGTGCCCTTGACGCCGGCCTTTGTCAGATAGACCTTGGCCAGCAGGCCCTCAGCGCAATAGTAGTCGATGCGGCCTGGGTCGCGGGGGCTCTTGGGCAGCAGTTCCATAGCCTTCTCAAGCGTCATGACGATATACTCATAGACGTCGGCACGCTTCACCTTTTGCGCAGAGTTGTAGTCCGACTTCAAGGCCTCGGTGTTGTCGTGGATGATAGGAATGTCGCCGAAGCCACGCACTAGGTAGAAGTAAGCCAGTGCCTTGAGCGTGAGAATCTGGCCCATGCAGTCATTCTTGGCCGCTTCAGATGCGGGGCTGTTCTTTATGTAGTTATAGACGGTGCTGCAGTGGGCAATCTCTGACCATAGTGAGTTGGACATGTTGACCAGATCTTGGTCAGTGCCGTTGAGGGTAAAGGTGAGGTATGGGCTGTCGCCCATAATGAGGTTTCCCGACAGCACTTCACCCACCTCGAAGTATCCACGCAGGAAGTCGTACCAAGGCGAGTTGTACAAATAGTTGATACCCGCATAGCACTGCTCGTCGGTCTCATAGTAGTTGTCGCCGACATAGTTGTCCTCGGTTGGCTTGTCGAGGAAGTCGTCGCATGCAGTGAGGCCGAAGGCGGCCACGACCGCAATGGCCATCGTTTTGATATATGACAGTTTCATGTTGTGTTTCAGTGTTAGAATGTGACATTAAGACCAAAAGAATAGGACGTAGGCGAAGGATAGCGTCCGTTGTCGAGACCGAACACGTTCTTTGACTGTGTGCTGGCACCGATTTCGGGGTCGTAGCCGTCGTAGCCCGTGATGGTGAGGAGATTCTGGATGTTAGCGCTCAGTCGGAGACTCTCAACCAAGAGTTTGCGAGTCCACTTCTTGGGGAAGGTATAGCCGATCGATATGTTCTTCAAGCGTACGTAGGATCCGTCTTCGATGTAGCGGTCGCTCCAGCGGTCGTTGTCGTTAGGATCTGATATGGATGCACGGGGCAGCTCAGCCCCGGGATTCACCACGCGGACGTTGGTGATGTCGTCATACCAGTGCCAGATGAGCTGGCCGTCGCCACGGTCGAGTCCTGCCGAGTAGTCCTTGTTGGGATCGATGGCAGCCAGAACGGTGCGGTTGTTGACGTCGTTGAGCTGATTGGTCCATGTGGAGTTCATGTGGGTGAGGAACATCTTCGTGTAGTTACCCACCTTGTTGCCCACGGAGCCAGTGATGAAGATGTTCATGTCGAAGCCGTTCCAGCGGAAAGTGTTGGTCAGGCCGAAGGTGTACTTGGGCAGTGGCGAGCCAATGTTGGTGCGGTCCAGTTCGTTGATGACGCCATCGGGCACCCCCTCAGGGCCGCTGATGTCCTTGTACTTGATGTCGCCCACCCAGACGGTGGAGTTCTTGTCGTAGACGCCGTTGGCAGGTGTCTTTTCAGGCTTGGGCGATGCCTGAATGTCCTCCAGGCTGGTGTAGATGCCGTCGGTGACGTAGCCGTAGAAGTTGTAGAGCGACTGGCCCACCTCGGTTCGGCTGACGAGGTCGCTCCACTGGCCGCTGCCCTCCAGTGCTGGGCCGTCGTAGGCCACGAGCTTGTTGCGGTTGAAGGAGATCTGGAAGTTGACGTCCCACTCGAACTTACCCTGCAGGGGGTGAGCGTCGACGGTGAACTCGATACCGCGGTTGCGGATGGTGCCGTAGTTGCCGTAGGGGGCTGTGAGCTGAGAGCTTTCATTGCCGTCGGAACCCATGTATGACGGGAGCTGCAGCTCCATGAGCATGTCTCTGGACTCCTTGTTGTACCAGTCGATCGTGAGGTTCAGGCGGTTGGAGAAGAAACCCAGGTCGAGACCTACGTTCCACTGTTCCTGACTCTCCCATTTCACGCCCGTGTTGGCAATGTTCGTCGGCCGGTAGCTCTTGCCGAGGGCGGAGTCCATGGACTGCAGGGTGACACCCCAGCGATAGCCGCCGATGTTGGAATTACCGGTCTGACCCCATCCGATGCGCAGCTTGCTGTTCGACAGCCAGCTCTCGGTGATGTCCCTGATGAACTTCTCGTTGTTGAAGCGCCAGCTGGCGGCAAACGAGTGGAATCCGGCCCAGCGATTATCCGGACCGAAGTTCGACGATCCGTCGTAACGATAGGTGTAGGTGGCATTGTAGCGGTCTTCGTAGCCGTAGGTCCAGCGGGTGAAGAAAGATGCCATCGAGGAGCTGCCGAATCCTGCGTTGATGTTAGGCGAGCCCTGACCCAGCTTGGGGTTGTGGACGGCGTCGGAAGGCAGGTCGCTGTTGGCCAGGCTGCCGTATTCATAGTTGCTTTCCCATGCTTCCTGTCCGACCATGCCGGTGACGTGATGCTTCTGGGCGAAGACGTGTGTCCACGTCAGGTAGTTCTTCAACTGCCAGAACTTGCTGTTGTTGTATTGCATGGAGCTGGTGTTGACAGGCTGCGACCAGTTGCCGAAGTTGAGGCGGGGCTTGTAGCGCTCACCTTTGGACGAGCCGATGTCGAAGCCCAGCTCGGTGTGCCAGACAAGGTCTTTGTAGAACTGCACGTCGAAGAAGATGTTGCCGTTCAGCTTCTGGCGGTTCAGCAGAATCTGGTTGGCCAGACCCATGGCGATGGGGTTGGGGTTGGTGTAGCCTTCCTGACTGACCGATGCATAGCTGCCGTCCACATTATAAATAGGTATGGCGGGCGACGACGTCAGCGAGTAGTAGATCATACCCTCCTGACCGTCGGCCAGCTTCAGGTCGTCGTTGGAATTAGAATAAGCCACGTTGACGCCCATCTTCAGCCACGACTTCAGCTCGGCGTCGAGGTTGGTGCGCAGCGAGAGGCGGTTGAACTCAGAGCCGATGATCGTACCTTCCTGATTCATGTACGAGCCGCTCACGTAGTACTTCACCTTGTCCGTGCCACCCTGAGCGCTCAGCTGGTGCTGGTGCTGCAGGGCCGTCTGGAACACGGCGTCCTGCCAGTTGGTGCCCTTGCCCAGAATGCTGGGGTCGTTGTAGTAGGCACTCTGGCTGGCCTCGCCCACGTCGACGAAGCCCTGATAGTAGTGCGAGAATTCGCGCAGGTCCATCATGTCGAGGCGTTTGGTCTGACGGTTGATGGTGAGCGAACCATTGTACGAGAACTTAGCCTCACCGGCCTTGCCGTGCTTGGTGGTGATGAGCACGACGCCGTTGGCACCCTGGGCACCATAGATGGCGGTGGCAGAGGCGTCCTTCAGGATTTCCATCGAGACGATGTCAGCCGGGTCAATGGTGGCCAGGGGAGAGATGGTCGAGACGCGTCCGTTGCCCAGTGCATCGCCAAGACCATAGTCGTAGCCGGTGGCGCCGCCGCTCTGGACGATGACGCCGTCGATGACGTAGAGGGGTTCGGTGTTGGCGTTGAGGGTGGCAGTACCACGCACGCGGATGCTGGAGCTGGAGCCTGGCGCACCCGAAGTCTGCACGGCAGCCACGCCGGCTGCATGGCCCTGGAGAATCTGGTCGAGCGATGTGACGAGCGAGGTCTTGATGGCGTCTTCGCCGATGTTCGCCGATGCGCCGGACAGGTCGCTCTTCTTCATCGTACCGTAGCCGACGACGACGACCTCGTCGAGCATCTGCTTGTCTTCCTCAATGACGATGTCGAGGAAGTTCTGTGCTCCGATCCTCACTTCCTTTGTAGTGTAGCCTACGTAGGAGACGACCAGCGTCTGGCCCTGCGAGGCGTTGATCGTGAAGTGGCCATCAAGGTCGGTGGCCACGCCGTTGGAGGTGCCCTTCACGGTGACGCTGGCGCCGATGACGGGCCCCATCGCATCACTGACAACACCTGTGATCTTCTTTGCCTGTTGCACCTCGGTGGGCAGAGGGCTTGCCTCGTCCCCGCCAGCAGCAAGCATTTGCGGCGAATAGCTCAGCCCCATGGCTAATCCTACTGCCGCCAGCATGGTTTTGTTACTGCAGTTTGCTTTCATAGGTTTTGTTTTGTTAGTTTATATAATATTAATGTGGTTTTGGGCTTTGTTTTGGATAATAGTTATCGGGTGCAAAGATAGTGGTTTTCTGCGAAACACGATAACATTTAATTGATTTATTTTGACACTTTTTTGCTAATTTTCTTTGCTCCCTTCATCTTCGTTGTCTGTATAATCATGATTTTTCCGACTCGGATTCGGGCTGAGAAGATGCTCTTTCGGGCTTCTGCTTGTGAGCATCTCAATCGGACGGACGTAGAATCTCTTTGGTAATATAGGGGCATATTACCCTCGAGAATGCCGCTTCTCAAGAGTAATATAGGGGTATATTACCTTCGAGAAGCTCCGTTTTGCAATCAGCCGTCTTGGGAGAATCGTTTGTGGGTTTGACGGTTCTCTCGGTGCTTGATTTTGTTATGAAAGTGCAGAAGTTTGCAAATAAAGTATCATAGCAGCAATAAATTTTTTCGTAACTTTGCACCCAGATTACTGAATAATTTAAAACAATTACTTTTTACGACTGATGAGAAAACTATTGCTATTCATGTCAGCACTGCTGGCGGTGCTTCCACTGACGGCTCAGATTCGTGGCAACAACATTGTGGTCACCGTCGAGCCCGACCATCAGGACTGGAACTATAGGGTGGGGGAGACGTGCACGATGCAGGTCGAGGTGCGCCGCTCGGGCACGCTTCTCAGCGATGTGGCCATTGACTACGAGGCCGGCCCGGAGATGTATCCCACGGAGAAGAAGTCCGTCCGGCTCAAGGATGGCACGATGAAGCATCGGGGAAAGATGACGTCGCCGGGCTTCTATCGGCTGAAGGTCACGGCCCATGTCGACGGTCGCGACTATGCAGGCGTGTGCACAGCGGCGTATGATCCTGAGCGGCTGCAGCCGACGACGGTCTGTCCGCCCGACTTCGACACATTCTGGGCAAAGGCTATCGAGCAGGCCCGCTGGACGTCGCTGGAGCCGACGAAGCGGTTGCTGCCGGAGCGGTCGACGAAGGATGTCAACGTCTACGAGGTGTCGTTCCAGAACGTGCGCTGGGGCTCGCGTACCTATGGTATATTGTGCGAGCCGGTGAAGCCCGGCCGCTATCCGGCCCTGCTGCGCGTGCCGGGTGCCGGTGTGCGTCCTTATCAGGGCGACCCGTGGACGGCCGCCAAGGGTGTCATCGTGCTCGAGATCGGCATCCACGGCATCAGCGTCACTCAGCCGCAGTCGCTCTACGACCGGCTGGCCGACGGAGCCTTGAACTGTTATTGGAACTACGGTATGGATGATCGTGACCAGTCGTACTACAAGCGTGTCGTCGTGGGCTGCATCCGTGCCATCGACTATATCGAGCAGTTCACGCAGTGGGACGGCCGTAACCTCGGCGTCACGGGCTCCAGCCAGGGCGGATTCCTCTCGCTGGCCACGGCCGGACTGGACCGTCGCGTGACGTGCTACGGTGCCGTCCACTCAGCCCTCTGCGACCATACGGCCTCGCTCAAGGGCGTCGCCTGCGGATGGCCACATTATTTTTATAATGTAAAGGATCCGTCGAAAGCGCGCATCGAGACGTCGCGCTATTATGACGGCGTCAACTTCGCCCGCCGTATCACGTGTCCGGGCTGGTTCTCGTTCGGCTATAACGACGACGTCGTGCCGCCCACGACGGCCTATGCCACCTATAACGTCGTGACGGCTCCGAAGACGCTGAGACCTTATCAGCAGACGGCCCACTACTGGTATCAGGAGCAGTGGGACGAGTGGCAGGCATGGCTGCTGAAGGAACTGAGAGTTGAGAACTGAGAATTGAGAGGTTTTAATATCACTAATTAAAGAAACGATATGACTGAATTTGAAAAGAAAGTGGCAGCGCTGCGCGCACACCACGAAGAACTGCTCAACCGTATGAATAGCCCTAAAGAGTGGGGCAACGGTATTTATGAGAGATACGAGTATCCTATACTGACAGCCGACCATACGCCCTTGGAGTGGCGATATGACTTCTGCGAAAAAGACAACCCCTACCTGATGCAGCGCATCATGATGAACGCCACGCTCAACAGCGGCGCCATTAAGTGGCATGACAAATATGTGCTCGTCGTCCGTGTGGAGGGTGCCGACCGTAAGTCGTTCTTCGCTGTGGCCGAGAGTCCCAACGGCATCGACCACTTCCGCTTCTGGCCTGAGCCCATCACGATGCCCGAGGCTCCTTCCGACTCCCCTGAAGGAGGAGTGAATCCGGCTACGAATGTCTACGACATGCGTCTCACCCTGCATGAGGACGGATGGATCTACGGCGTCTTCTGTGCCGAGCGCCATGACGACTCGCAGCCCGGCGACCTCTCTGCTGCCACGGCCACAGCCGGCATTGCCCGCACAAAGGACCTCGTCAACTGGGAACGATTGCCCGACCTGAAATCGCGTTCACAGCAGCGTAACGTCGTGCTCCATCCAGAGTTTGTCGACGGCAAGTATGCGTTCTATACACGTCCGCAGGACGGCTTCATCGACACAGGCTCTGGCGGCGGCATCGGCTGGGCACTGGTCGACGACATCACCCATGCCGAGGTGAAAGAAGAGAAAATTATCAATGCACGCCACTATCACACCATCACCGAGGTGAAGAACGGCGAGGGACCGCATCCCATCAAGACGCCCCGCGGCTGGCTCCACCTGGCCCACGGCGTGCGTGCCACGGCCGACGGTCTGCGCTATGTGCTGTATATGTATATGACGGCCCTCGACGACCCCACGCGCGTCATTGCCCAGCCGGGCGGCTTTTTCCTCGTGCCTGAGGGGCAGGAGTACGTGGGCGACGTGATGAACGTGGCCTTCGCCAACGGATGGATTGCTGATCCTGACGGCCGCGTCTTCATCTACTATGCCTCGGCCGACACCCGCATGCACGTGGCCACCTCGACCGTCGACCGCCTCATCGACTATTGCATGAACACGCCTGAGGATGGATTGACGACGGCTGCTTCTGTAAAAAACATCTTACGTCTTATTCGCAAAAATAATGGAAAACAGAATTAAACTATCCGAGAAACTGGGCTATGCACTTGGCGACGCGGCCGCCGGCGGCATCACCTGGAAGATCATGTCGATAGCCTTCCCCCTGTTCTTCACTAATGTGTTCGGACTGTCGTTTGCCGATGCCGCTACGCTGATGCTCATTGCCCGTATGTTCGACGTCGTCACCGACCCCCTCATGGGCTCGCTGGCCGACCGCACGCAAAGCCGTTGGGGCACCTACCGGCCGTGGCTCATCTTCGGCGCCGTGCCCCTCGGACTGGTGTTTGCCCTGCTGCTCTATACGCCCGACCTGGGACCTGTGGGCAAGCGCATCTGGGCCTATTCGCTCTATCTGCTGATGATGGCTGTCTATACTGCCGTCAACGTGCCCTACGGCTCGCTGCTGGGTGTCATGACGGCTGACGACAACGAGAAGAATCAGTTCTCGTCCTACCGCATGGTGGGAGCCTATGCCATGGGGTTCGTCACCCTGCTCTCGTTCCCCTACCTTCAGAAGCTCGTTGGCGGCACCGAGGCCCATCAGTATGCCGTGCTTGGCGTCTTCTTTGGCGTGCTGGCCGCTGTCGGCACGCTGGCCTGCGGACTGCTGACCCGCGAACGGCTGAAACCCGTGCGTGCCGAGAAGTTCTCGTTCAAGCAGTTTGGCGACCTCTTCAAGAACAAGCCGTGGATCATCCTGACCCTCATTGGTGTCTGCACCAACTTCTTCAATGGGTTCCGCTATGCCGTGGCGGGCTATATGATTACCTATTGTCTTGGCGGCGATGTCACGGTCAGCGGACTCATCATCAACTACACCGTGTTCATGACCTTCGGCGAGCTGACCTGCATGATCTTCGGTGGATTGTCGCCAAAGTTCACGCAGTGGGTAGGCTCCAAGCGGAAGGCCTTCGTCTGGGCTGCCCTCATCTGCGCTGCGTTCAGCATCGCCTTCTTCTTCGTGCCGATGAATCCGAATTTCATCTGGGTCATGGTTGTCCTCGTGGTGCTCACCTCGGTCGGCGTGGGACTCTATTCGCCCCTGCTGTGGTCGATGTATGCCGATGTGGCCGACTACGCTACGGAGAAGAACGGCACCTCCTCGACCGGACTCATCTTCTCCAGCGGTACCATGGCGCAGAAGTTCGGCACGGCCATCAGCGGCTCGCTCGTCGCCCTCTTCCTCGGACTGGCAGGTGCCAGCATGACCACCGATGTCATGGGCAACACAATCGTCGACCCGGCGTCCATCACCTCGTCGGTGCTCACGATGATATGGTCGCTGTTCTCACTCTTCCCTGCCATTATTGCGCTGCTTATGGTTCTGCTTATCCGACTCTATCCTATCAAGAAATAAGAAGAGATGAAAAGACTGCTTATCATTTCGATCCTCATCGGATGTTTCAGCGTCAGCCTGCGTGCCGCATCGCCCGTGAAGCGCTGGGGACGATTGCAGGTCAACGGCACCCGGCTGTGCGCTGCCGACGGGCAGCCTGTCGTGTTGCGGGGCGTCAGCTTCGGCTGGCACAACCTTTGGCCGCGGTTCTATAACAAGAAGGCCGTGCGGACCCTCGCCCGCGACTGGCATGCCACGGTGGTGCGCGCCGCCATGGGCATCATGATTTACGACAACTATCTGGACAATCCGCAGTTTGCCCTCCAGTGCGTCGAACCTGTCGTCAGGCAGGCTATCAGGGAGGGCGTCTATGTCATCATCGACTGGCACTCCCATAAGCTGCTCACGGCCGAGGCCAAGACTTTCTTCGGACAGATGGCGCAGAAATACGGGAAATATCCCAACGTGATATACGAAATCTACAATGAACCCGTTAATGATTCATGGGACGACCTGAAAGCCTATGCCACAGAGGTGATCGGTGAAATTCGTCGCCACGATCCGGACAACATCGTGCTCGTTGGCTGTCCACACTGGGATCAGGACATCCACCTCGTGGTCGAGAGTCCGCTTGAGGGATTCCGGAATATCATGTACACGGTGCACTTCTATGCCGCCACCCACAAGCAGGAACTGCGCGACCGCATGACACAGGCCGTCGACAGAGGCATCCCAGTCTTTGTCAGCGAATGTGCGGGCATGGAGGCCTCTGGTAATGGTCCGCTCAATCCTGACGAGTGGCAGCGATGGGTCGACTGCATGGAGAAGCGTCAGATCAGCTGGGCGTGCTGGTCGCTCAGTGACAAGGATGAGACGTGCTCCATGCTCCTGCCAAGAGCCACCTCTGAAGGACCATGGGCCGACGACCTGCTGAAGCCATGGGGCAAGATGGTTCGCGACGTATTGCGACAAAAGAACAGACAATGAGAAAGGAAATAGAACAACTCAGACACGAGGTGCGCCAGGTGCTCGAGGACAATATCCTCAGCTTCTGGCTCAACTGTATGATTGACCATGAGAGCGGCGGCTTCTATGGACGCATCGATGGCTGCGGCCATCTGCATGCCCATGCCGACAAGGGAGCCATCCTCAATGCACGCATCCTGTGGGCCTTCTCCGCTGCCTATCGTGTGCTGCGCAAACCAGAATACCTGGAGGTAGCCCGTAGGGCCAAAGACTATATCTTGGAGCACTTTGTCGACCATGAATACGGCGGCGTCTATTGGAGTCTTGACTATAAGGGAAATCCGAAGGACACGAAGAAGCAGTTCTATGCCATCGGTTTCGCTATCTATGGGCTGAGCGAATATGCCAGGGTAACGGGTGACGAAGAATCGCTCCGCATGGCTTGCAATCTCTTTGAGTGCATCGAACAGCATGCCTTCGACAAACAATATAATGGATACATCGAGGCTACGACGCGCGACTGGCAGCCCATTGCCGACATGCGCCTCTCAGACCTCGATGCCAACTATCCCAAGTCGCAAAACACTCACCTCCACATCATCGAGCCCTACACCAACCTGCTGCGTGCCCTCCGCGCCCAGTCCCGTCCGGTGCCTTCCGCCCAGTCCCGTCCGGTGCCTTGCGACATTGTCGCAAGGTTAGAGTCATCCCTCCGCAACCTCATCGCCATCTTCACCGACCATATCCTCAACCCCGCCACCCACCACCTCGACCTCTTCTTCGAGAACGACTGGACACGCGGTGCCGGCCGTCTCGAAAGCTATGGCCACGACATCGAATGCTCCTGGCTGCTACATGAGGCGGCCCTCGTATTGGGCGACAAGGAGATACTGGATAAGGTGGAACCCATCGTGCAGATGGTGGCCCGCGCCTCAGAGAAGGGACTCAACGCCGACGGCTCCATGGTCCATGAGGCTAATCTCGACACCGGCTACGTCGATGCCGACCGCCACTGGTGGGTACAGGCTGAAACCGTTGTCGGATTCCTCAATATCTGGCAATACTTTGGCGATGAGCACGCCCTCCAAAAGGCCCTCAGTTGCTGGCAATACATAAAGGATTATCTCATCGATCACGAGCATGGCGAATGGTACTGGAGCCGTCGCCCTGACGGCACCGTCAATCACGACGACGACAAGGCAGGCTTCTGGAAATGCCCCTACCACAACAGCCGAATGTGCCTCGAAATCATTGAACGCCAATTATAACTTATCAAACTATACAGAATCATGAAACGACTTATTATTAGCTTATTCGTTATGGCATTGCCCTTGGCGATGCCAGCGCAGGTCATCAAGCCTGACGCCAAGATTGAACAGAAGATTGAGAAGACGCTCCGCAAAATGACACTCGAGGAGAAGATCGGACAGATGGCCGAGCTGAACATCGACGTCGTTCAGGACCGCTCCGTCAAGGACCGCTATCAGCTGAGCGAGGCCCTGCTCGACACGGTCATAGGCAAATATAAGGTGGGCTCCATCCTCAACGTGCCTAACGGCGAGGCCGTCTCGCGTCAGGAGTGGCAGACCATCATCACGGCCATCCAGAAGAAGTCGATGAAGGAGATCGGCATCCCCTGTGTCTACGGCGTCGACCAGATCCATGGGACCACCTATACTGACGGCGGCACGCTCTTCCCGCAAGGCAACAACATGGGTGCGTCGTTCAATCGCGAACTGGTGCGCGAGGGCAGCCGCATCTCTGCCTACGAGACGAAGGCCGCCTCGATTCCTTGGGTCTATGCACCCGTCGTCGATCTGGGCCGCGAGCCCCGCTGGTCGCGCATGTGGGAGAACTTCGGCGAGGATGCCTTCCTCAACGCCGAGATGGGCCGCGAGTCGGTGCTGGGCTTCCAGGGCAATGATCCCAACCATATCGACAAGTGGCACGTGGCTGCCTGCATGAAGCACTACATGGGCTACGGCGTGCCCACAAGCGGCAAGGACCGCACGCCTTCAAACATCTCTGTGCAGGATATGCGCGAGAAGCACTTCGCCCCCTTCCTTGAGGCCGTGCGCAACGGAGCTCTCACTGTTATGGTCAACTCGCAGAGTAACAACGGCATGCCCCTACACGCCAACTATGAATACCTGACGAAGTGGCTCAAGGAGGATCTCCAGTGGGACGGCATGATCGTCACCGACTGGGCCGACATTGTCAACCTATGGAGCCGCGACCACATCGCCAAGTCGAAGAAGGACGCCATCCGCATCGCCATCAACGCAGGCATCGACATGTCGATGGACCCCTACAGCTGGGACTTCTGCACGTTGCTGAAGGAACTCGTCGACGAGGGCAAGGTGCCCATGAGCCGCATCGACGACGCCGTGCGCCGCGTGCTGCGCCTGAAATATCGCACGGGCCTCTTTGATACACCTTATTATAATTGGGAGGACTTCCCGCTCTTTGGCAGTGAGGAGCACGCCGCAAAGGCACTCGAGGCGGCCCGCGAGGCCATCGTGCTGCTGAAGAACAAGGACGGCATCCTGCCCCTGAAATCGAAGCGCATCCTCGTCGCTGGCCCCAACGCCAACTCAATGCGCTGTCTCAATGGCGGCTGGACATCGACATGGCAGGGCCGCAACGTCGACAAGCATTATCCTGAGCGCAACACCATCCTCGAGGCCTTGCAGCAGAAGTTTGGTCAAGAGAATGTTGTCTATGAGCCTGGCGTGACCTACAACGACGAGGGAGACTGGTGGGCTGAGAATGAGCCGCAGATTGACAAGGCCGTCGAGGCCGCCCGCAATGTCGACGCCATCGTAGCCTGCGTGGGTGAAAACTCCTACTGCGAGACGCCTGGCAATCTCGACGACCTCTCGCTATCGCTGAACCAGCGCAACCTGGTGAAGGCGCTTGCCAATACGGGCAAGCCCATCGTGCTCATCCTCAACGAGGGGCGTCCGCGCCTCATCAGCGACATCGAACCGCTCTGCGCGGCTGTCGTCGACGCAATCCTGCCTGGTAACTTTGGTGGCGACGCTCTGGCCGACCTGCTCAGTGGCGATGCCAATTTCTCTGCCAAGCTGCCGTTCACCTATCCCCGCCATCAGGCAGCCCTGACGAAATACGACTATAAGCCCTGCGAACAGGTGGAGACGATGAGCGGTGCCTACAACTACAACGCCGTGGTCAGCGTGCAGTGGGCCTTTGGCTATGGACTCTCTTACACCACGTTCGAATACTCCAACCTGAGGGTCGACAAACAGCATTTCACAGCCGACGATGTGCTTACCTTCACTGTCGATGTACGCAATAGCGGACATGTGGCAGGACGCGAACCCGTGCTGCTCTTCGCCAGCGACCTCGTCGCCTCGCTGACGCCTGACAACCGCCGCCTGCGTGCCTTCGAGAAGACACCGCTGCTGCAACCAGGCGAGACCGCCCGAATGACGCTTCGCCTCAAGGGCAGCGACCTGGCCTTCGTAGGCTACGACGGCCACTGGGTGCTCGAATCTGGCGACTTCCGCATCCAGACGGGCACGGAGGTGCTCACCGTCACCTGTACGGCCGACCGCCGTTGGGAGGAACCTAACAAATAATTTAAATTACTCAATATGAAGGTATTATTCTTTTTGATTGGAGCCATGATGCTCCTTAGCTCGACGAAAGCGATGGCCTGGCAGGGCGACGTCGTCGTCGAGACACCTAACACGCAACTGATTCTCACGGCATGGGACGGCAGCGACTTGCGCCAGGCCTACTACGGCGACAAGAGTGCCACGCTGCAGCAGTTGCGTGACGCTGGTGCAGACTTCAGCACCCACGCCCTGCCTGCCTTTGGCACCGTCGATTGCATCCAGCTGCCTGCCCTGCAGGTTCAGCACTTCGATGGCGACCTGAATCTCGAGATGCAGGTCACGGGCTATGAGAAGCGCGACGACGGCCGTGCCATCGTCCATACGTTCACCATGCAGGACAAGCTTATGCCTGTCACGGTGCGACTCTATTATAAGGCCTACAAGCAGGTCGACGTCATCGAGACCTGGACAGAGATCGTGCACCAGGAGAAGAAGGCTGTCACCCTGAAGCGCTTCGACTCAGGCCATCTGACCCTTCGTCAGGGTGACGTCTGGCTCACCCACCTGCATGGCAACTGGGGCGCTGAGACCGAACCCACCATGGAGCCCCTGACGCAGGGCGTGAAGACCATCCGCAACACTGACGGCGCACGCAACTCTCACCTCGACGCGCCTGAGCTGATGCTCTCGCTCGACGGACGCCCGCAGGAGCTCTCTGGCCGCACCATCGGCCTGGCCCTCTGCTGGAGCGGCAACTATGAGCTGCGCGTCAACACCGTTTCGCGTCGCGAGCATCATGTCTATGCAGGCATCGACCCCATGTCGTCAGAATATGTCCTGGAGCCTAAGGAGGTCTTCGAGACCCCTCACATGGCTCTGGCCTACAGCGCTGAGGGCATGAGTGGCGTCAGCCGCATCTTCCATCGCTGGGCCCGCACTGAGGGCATGCTGCATCGCGGCATGCAGACAGGCGACATCCTGCTCAACTCGTGGGAAGGTATCTATCTCGACATCACTGAGGAGAAAATCATCCGCATGATGGACGACATTGCCCAGTTTGGCGGCGAGCTCTTCGTGATGGACGACGGCTGGTTTGGCGACAAGTATCCGCGAAAGGTCGACAACTCCAGTCTGGGCGACTGGGTGGTCGACAAGCAGAAATTGCCCAACGGCATCCGCGCCCTGACAGATGCCGCCCGTCAGCGAGGCATCAAGTTCGGCATCTGGATTGAACCAGAGATGACCAACACCGTCAGCGAGCTCTACGAGCAGCATCCGGACTGGGTGCTGCAGGTCAAAGGGCGCGAACTCAAGCAGGGCCGCGGCGGCACGCAGGTGGTGCTCGACCTCTGCAACCCTGCCGTCCAGGACTTCGTCTTTGGCGTCGTCGACAATCTGATGACGCAATATCCTGAGATCAGCTACATCAAATGGGACGCCAACGCTCCGATTCAGAACTATGGCTCGCTCTATCTGCCCCGTCAGAAGCAGAACAACCTCTCAATCTGCTACCATCGCGGACTCATCAACGTCCTGAAGCGTGTGCGCGAGAAATATCCCGACCTCGTCATCCAGGACTGTGCCTCAGGCGGCGGACGCGCCAACTACGGCCTGTTGCCCTACTTCGACGAGTTCTGGGTATCAGACAATACGGACGCCCTGCAGCGCGTTTATATTCAATATGGTACGTCGTTGTTCTTCCCTGCCAATGCCATGGCCCAGCATATCAACAGCGTGCCCTACTGGAACACGGGTGGACGCGTCATACCTGTCAAGTTCCGTTGCGACGTGGCCATGAGCGGCCGACTGGGCATCGAGTTGCAACCTTCGCACATGAACGACGAGGAGCGCCAGCAGTGCACCACCTGTTTCGCTGACTACAAGCAGCTGCGCAAGGTCGTCCAGACGGGCAATCTCTATCGCCTCGTCTCGCCCTACGACCGTCGCGGCCTCAGCAGCATCATGTATGTCGACGACGCAAAGGCCCAGGCAGTCCTGTTCGTCTATAAGATTGACAACTACATCGACCAGCCCCTGCCGCGTCTGCGGATGGCCGGACTCGACCCGGCGCGCACCTATACACTCAAAGAGCGCAACGTGAAGGTAGGGCAGAAACCCTGTCGCCTCGACGGCAAGCAGTTCACGGGCCGTTTCCTCATGGACGTCGGCCTCGAGGTGCCCCTGCGCGACGATTATGCCAGCCGTGTGTTTGAATTGAAGTAGTCGGCAGCCCGTCTTTTTGACGGCCATTCCTCTTCAAAATACAAAGCGGTCCTTTGAGGTCGGAGAAGCGGTACTTCTCCACCATCAAAGGACCGCTTCTCTGCCCTCAAAGGACCGCTTTGATTTCTGCCTCGCGTTGCAGCGTCGCTTCGATTAAAATTCCTGACGATTTTCTTTGAAAACTTTTGCCTGTTTCAAATAAAATAGCTAACTTTGTCAGCCCTAACCATCAATACTGAAATGAAGAAACTTCTATCATTGCCCCCCAACCTGGTCAGGACGACCAACGAGGGCAAAACCATATTCCACGACATAACTGGCCTGCCAGCCGACGAATACTTCTGCACCTGCGACCCTGAGGGACATCGCATAGGCAGTGGTGGCGGGACGGCCTGGCTACTGCTTCAGGCCTGTCGGCATGAGACGGAGGTCCAGGAGGTCGACGCCAGTCAGTTCGACCATTGGTTGGCCAAAGAGAAGCGCATCCTGCTCCATGCCGGTGGTCAGAGTCGCCGACTACCTGCCTACGCCCCTTCGGGCAAGCTGCTGACGCCCATCCCCGTCTTTCGCTGGGAGCGCGGACAGCGCCTTTCGCAGGACCTCCTGTCGATCCAGCTGCCCCTCTATGAGCGCATCATGCAGACGGCCCCAAGCGGTCTCCACACGATGGTAGTCAGTGGAGATGTATACATCCGAGCCACCCAGCCACTGCCGCCTGTTCCTGAGGCCGACGTCGTCTGTTATGGCATCTGGCTCGATGCCACGGTGGCCAGCCATCATGGCGTCTTCGTCAGCGACCGCCGCACGCCTCAGGTGCTGAAGCGTATGTTGCAGAAACCCTCCGTCAGTCAGCTCCAGCAGCTGCAGAACGACCATCTCTATCTGACTGACATCGGCCTCTGGCTGCTCAGCGACCGTGCCGTGCGACTGCTCATGCAGCGCTGCATGAAAGTAGATGCCAGCGAGGCGCAGCCCACTTCTCACATCTCACTTCTCACCTCTCACCTGTACAGCTACGACCTCTACTCCGAGTTCGGCCGCACCTTGGGCACCGACCCTGAGCTCGACGACCCCGAGCTGCACGAGCTCTCAGTGGCCATCGTGCCGCTCAGCGGGGGCGAGTTCTATCATTTCGGCACGTCGCGTGAAATGATCTCCTCGATGGTGGCCCTGCAGAATGTGGTCAGCGACCAGCGTCAGATCATGCACCACGACCGCAAGCCTCATCCCTCAATCTTCGTTCAGAATGCCGTCACCGAGGTGTCTTTCACCAGCGAGAATACGAACATCTGGATAGAGAACAGCCACGTCGGCTCCCGATGGACACTCACACACGACCATATCATCACGGGTGTGCCACGCAACGACTGGGCCGTCAGCCTCGCACCAGGTCAATGCCTCGACGTTGTCCCCATCGGCGACGACCGCTATGCCGTCCGCCTCTATCATATCGACGACCGCTTCGACGGCACTGAACAGCAGCGGCCGCAGTTCCCTGTCGTGAGGTATGAAGAAATCGAATCCATCCTTTCGGAGTGCCTCAATGCTTGCGGCTCTTCGGCGACAAGCGGCCTCCAGTCAGACGCTCACCTATTAAGCGCCGAGCAGCTCTCTTCGCAGGCCCACCTGCAGCGGCTCTTCCGTCAGCGCAGGGAGTTTCGCGCAGTCAACTGGCCGGCCCTGGCCCGCAACTGGGAGCACAGTGTCTTCTATCAGCTCGACCTCGACGACGCGTCGCACGAGTTTGCCGATTTCCACTTGCCCATGCCCAGTCAGCTGCCCGTCGAGGCACCGCTCATGGTGCGCATCCACGACGCCATGTTCCGTGGCGACAGTCAGCTGGCTTTCGGACTTCTGCGCGAGGGGCTTACTGAACCTGTGTTGGCCCGCAAGCAGATGCCCCGCATGGCTGTCTATCATGATCAGATCGTATGGGGTCGAAGCCCTGTGCGCATCGACATCTCAGGCGGTTGGACAGACACGCCGCCTTATTGTCTGCTCGAAGGGGGCAACGTCGTCAACCTGGCCATCGACCTCAACGGCCAGCAGCCCCTGCAAGCCTATGTGCGTCCCTCTGACAGGTTTGTCATCACCCTGCGCAGCATCGACCTCGGCGCGGCTGAGACCATCACCTCCTTTGATGAGCTGCGCCAGTTCAATCGCGTCGGCTCGCCATTCTCTATCCCTAAGGCAGCCCTCGCACTGGCGGGCTTCCTGCCCGAGTTCTCTGAGGTTCGCTATAGCTCGCTCGAAACACAATTGCGCGACTTCGGCTGCGGCATCGAGCTGACGCTGCTCTCCGCCATTCCTGCAGGCAGCGGATTGGGCACGAGCAGCATCCTGGCCGCCACCGTGCTGGGGGCCCTGAGCGACTTCTGCTCGCTGGCTTGGGACAAGAACGAGATCGGTCTCCGCACCCTCGTGCTCGAGCAACTGCTCACCACGGGCGGCGGCTGGCAAGACCAGTTTGGCGGCATCTTTGGCGGCGTCAAGCTGCTGCAGACCCATAGCGGATTCCTCCAGGAACCGCTCGTCCGCTGGTTGCCCACCGATGTGTTCACCCGTCCCGATTATCGCCAGTGTCATCTGCTCTATTATACAGGCATCACCCGTACTGCCAAGCAGATTCTGGCGGAGATCGTGCGCCGCATGTTCCTCAACAACCACGACCAGCTCCTTCTGCTCCGCCAGATGAAACAGCATGCGCTGGATATGGCCGAGGCCATCCAGCGACAAGACTTCCGCCTCATGGGACGCCTGCTCCGCATCAACTGGACACAGAACCAACGGCTTGACAACGGCACTAATCCTGAGGCCGTGGCCCGTCTGACGACTCTCGTCGACGATCTCAGCCTGGGCTACAAGCTGCCCGGAGCGGGTGGGGGAGGCTATCTCTACATGGTGGCAAAAGACCCGGAGGCGGCCGCCCGCATCCGGAGGGTGCTCACGGAGAATCGTCAGAACGCCAGTGCCCGCTTCGTCGACATGTCGCTCTCTGATGTTGGACTACAAATTAGCCGCAGCTGAACGTGCCTATGGAATTCCGAACCGTTGTCAGCATTGAGCGCCCCACGTTTCTCATCGAGCCGCTCGAGGAGGTTCTCTTTGTCGGCTCGTGCTTTGCCGAGAGCATCGGCCAGCGCTTTGCCGAGGAGCATTTCCCCGTCGTGGTCAACCCCTTTGGCGTCATGTATAATCCGGCTTCTGTGCTCCATACGGTCCAGCGCACCGAGGCGGCGCCGCGCGTCGCCTTCCTGTCGCTGGGCACTAATCATGTCTATCGGCTCCGCTCGACAGGCGAGATTGTCGACAATTGCCAGAAGCGGCCCCAAAGTCTTTTCACTGAAGAGCAACTGTCAGTTGAAGAATGTGTTGGTTATCTATCGCAGGCTGTCGACCAGCTTGTCAGTCGCAATCCTGCCGCGCAGGTCGTCCTCACGGTCAGCCCCATCCGTTATGCCAAGTACGGATTCCACGGTAGCCAGTTGTCGAAGGCCGTCCTCTTGCTGGCGGCTGACCAGTTGGCCGCTGCGCGACCTGACGTCACCTATTTCCCTGCCTACGAGATTGTGCTCGACGAGCTGCGCGACTATCGCTTCTATCAGCCCGACATGCTCCATCCCTCGCCACAGGCCGTGGAATATATCTGGGAGGTCTTCACGGAGCATTTCTTCAGCGACCGCGCCAAACAGTTCCTGCGCGACTGGCGGCCCATCAAGGACGCCCTCAACCATCGCCCTTTCCACCCAGACAGCGACGACTATCAGCGCTTCCTTGCTCAGACAAAGGAGCGCGAGCAACGGCTGCTCGAAACGTATTCATCACCACTCATGCTGGCATGAGATCTGTTTCCGCCGTCATCCTCATCGTCCTGTTGCTCTTCTCCTGCCTTAGCGGCCAGCGCTGCCGGATGATCGCCCTCCTCGACGAGGCCGACTCGCTCAAACGTGCCTACGCCCAGCTGCCCTTCGACACCCTCCTGCGTGAGGCCGCCGACACGTTGGGAGCAATATCCAGTACGAAAGGCTTCTCCGCAGCTTCCCCACCTTCATCCCGGGCGGGCCGGAAAGAAATCGAGTCGCCACGTTTCTTTTGCGTGCTATATAATATATAATATGGTGTAGAAAGCTGTGCGCTTTGACCTAAATCAATTACGACGAAGAAAAATGCTTGAAGACGAAAAATTTCTTTCGAAAAGTTTTGGCGGTTCAGAAAAAAGTCGTACCTTTGCATCCGCAATTCAGGAACACCACCTGATGAGCACTAAAAGAAGAGATCTTTGAAAGGTT
>CACZBS010000007.1 GCA_902779455.1 uncultured Prevotellaceae bacterium | reverse complement strand
AACTCAGGATTGTCGGAGCATCGTTGATATTGAATGGTCGAAGTGTCATGAAATCTTGTATATTTATATCGTGTTGATTGTCTTTTGCAGTTCTTCTAAGAATCGGGCGGCGTGTCCGCCATCCATCTGCACGTGGTGGAACTGGAAGGAGATGGGCAAGGTTGTACACAGCCAGCTCTTGCGGTAGCGACCCCACATCACCATCGGATTGTTGAATTGATTGCAATATTGGTTGATAATGCAGTCAAGTTCAGTAGCCACCATCGCCGATGTACCAATAACCATCGCATCATCTACAAAGGAACTCTGGCAGGACGCACTGGCCGCCTGTGTCAGAGTCATATAGTCTTCTCTGAACCGCTCCAAATCGTCTGCATAAGGAATATCGCATGAATTGATGCCACCTTCTTTGTTGTTGACTATCACGTTGATAGCCAAACGGTCGTACTTATACAGTTTTCCTTGCTCTGGCAGCAAATAGAACTCTTCCATCAGCTTGGCAGCCTTGCCGATGCACCAACTCAGGAGCATATTGAATTTCAGCCCGCACCTACGGCTCACTCTACAGAGTCTTGTGACATCGAAGGTCTTCGTGAGCGTCACCATCGGCATAGGAGATTTCATCCACAGTTCGAAAGCGATGGACCGATTTGTCTCAATGGGATTTATTTCCTGTTTCATCCTAATTACTCAATCACGAAACTACGCGGATAGAAATCGCTGTAGAAACGGACGACTGGGCCATCTTCGAGCAAGCTCGGATGACTCTCGCTGCTCCGTCCGTTTGTGCCGAGAACTTCTTCTGTGAGAGGCATGCCGCAACTCTGACAAAAACTCTGTTCCATAATATCTTTATTTGTTAAGTTCCAGTCTCAACACTCTAATTGGTCTGTTCTCACCTTGGTACTGATTCGCATCTATGCAGGTTTCGCCTGTGGGGACAAAGCCACACTTCTCCATCACCCGTCCTGAGGTGGGGTTGTCAACGAAGTGGCCGCTAATGAGCGATTTGATGTTAGTCGTTTGTCGGATATGGTCTAACATCAGCCGCAGTGCTTCTGTACAGATACCTCGATTCCAATAGGGCTTTGCCACCCAATAGCCGATGAGCGGTTCACCTTCGCGGGCTGGCAGGTCACACTCGCACGATGGGCCATACCCATAGCACCAATCGGCAAGCCTGTTTCTTTCAACTCAATAGCCCAGGTATTGGTGGCATCATTAAATACTGTGCGGATAATCTCCAGACTCTCTTCCACACTCTTATGTGGTGCCCAGCCTGCACGAGGCCCAACATCCGGATCGGAAGCCCACTTGTACAGCGTCTCTGCATCACTGTCTTGCCAAGGGCGTAATAAGATTCTATTTGTTTCCATCACTTCCTCCATCTTTTCAGCATCGGAAAGAAGCCACGCATCATCTGTTTGTATTCTTCCTTGGTCATGGGCTTGGGCATCTGCTTGTTGACCTCGTCGACGAACTGCGCGCAGTGCTCAATCATCTCATCCATCGTACATTCCTGCAAAAAACTCCCGGCCTTGTAGCAATACTGGCAATAATCATAATTAGTGCTGCCATCTGCATTGGTTCCACAGTCCTCATTCTTGGTAAGTGGCATACCGCAGCTTTGACAGAACTGAGGCAGTTGTCCCTCTTGGAACGCTTTCTCTTTTTGCGGGAAGGTTGCCTCGTAAGCCCCAAAAGCCTCTGGATGCTCGTCGGCCACGAAATAGCCCTTGGGCGGGCAATAAGTTCCCTCGCGATTGCCCCAATAGCCGGGAATCAGCTCCTGGGCAAGGAAATAAGGCACTTCAGACTCTCGCGGTTCGGCATGATAGTGGATGTTCAGCTTGCTGGCCAGGTCGAAGCCTGCATGACGGTAGAACTCGATGTTACCCTCCATCTGTAGCAGACCGATGCCCATTTCCTTGGCCTTTTCTAAGGCATAATTCAGTAGCTTCAGACCGTAGCCTTTGCGCTTGTAGTCAGGGTGGATGCTAATGGGACCGAATGTCCATGTAGGAAAGTTGGTTCCATCATCAAGAATAATCTCAGCCTTGGAGAACATCACATGTCCGATGAGCTTACCAGGCGATTGGTACTCACCATCGCCTTCCTCCATCACTAAGTCAAGCTCTGGGATGAAATCAGGATTGGTTCTATACTGATTGAGCACGTAATGTTCTATGCATCCCGGGCGATAGACATTCCAGAATGCATCTCGCGTAAGGTTCTCTACCTCACGATAATCTTTGGGAGTTTCTAATCTGATAATCATTGTTCTGTTTCAATTGCTTTAGACGTTGCAAAGTTATCAATAGTTTTAGAGTTTGCAAAATTTTCAAGGATAATCTATCACATTCTTGCCTTCTGCTTCTCGCCGGCACCGGAGCCGCGATACTTCGAGCGGGCCTCGTTGAATTTCCATGTGAGGTCGAGCATGAAGGAGCGACGGGCTGGATTATGGGTAGTCAGATCGCGATAGCCGAAGATGACGGCATCGGTCTTGTTGGTATTGAAGATGTCGATGCAGCGCAGGTCGGCAGTCAGTGAGCCGAGACGGCGCAGATGAAAATCTTTCTGAAGCTCCAGGCTGCCAACGATACGTGGCTTGGTGATACGGAAATTGTTGTAATCACCCTTTGTGGCCCCTTCCACATCGGCACTCAAACGGAAGGCGTGAGGCAGTTCAATGGTGTTTCGCCATGAACCGCTGAACCAAGGGCGAGAGAGTGTGATTACCTCGCCAGTGGCAGTAGGCGACTTGTAGTTCTGGAACATGGCCACAACCGACCATGTGGGATGCCAGCAACCTATGGTGGGACGCGCGGAGGCGATGACCGTCAGACGGTCGTAATCCTCCTGACTATTGATGTGGCGCACAAGACTGATGAAAGGATCGGTGGCACCGGGGTAAGGCTCTGTCGACATCGTGAGGGCATCCTTGATGCGCCCGTAGTTCAGCGTCAGGTTCATCCACTTGTGGGCTGCATTCAACACAACGCTGTGGGTGTAGGTAGGCTTCAGATACGGGTTGCCGCTCTGGTAGGTATAGCGATTGATATAGACCGTCGAACTGGTCAGGTTAGCGTACGGCGGGCGCTCAATGTCGCGACGGTATGACAGCGAGAGCTGTAACTTGCCAATAGGGGCAGAGATGACAACCGTAGGGAACCAGTCACCGTAATCTCGACAGACTTCATCCTCCTTTTTGCCGAAATTGAAATAGTCATTCGTCAGATGCTCATAGCGCAGACCCACTTGGGCGAATACCTTGCCAAACTGGCGGCCATACTCTGCGAAGGCTGCGGCAGACTTCTCATTAATCTCGGTGTCAGTAGTCTTTACAGGAACAGCATCGGTGGCCATGAAATCGTAGGCATCCGTACGGTGGTTGTAACTGTACTCGCCACCGAGGGAGAGATTGCCTTTCCATACGGGATAGCCGAAGATGAGTTTTGAGGCCCAAAAGTTATTGCTGCTGATGGTGTTACTTTCAATGCATCGATTGACGGGTCTTTCACCTTTTTCCGTTGTTACTTCATGGGTGTTGCCAGGTGACTGAGTGTCGTCGAACAGACCGTCGATATTCAGGTCGATGCTCAGTTGTCCCACCTTGCCATTGTAGTAGGCATTGAAGATATACTTCACGAACTTGTCATCTTGGATGATATGGCTCTCTGAGCGCTCTTTGAAAATGCTGTTCTCATAACTGTCGGTATAGAACCTGCTGTTGAATTCACCACTCGGATGGCAATCGTACTTATAGAAAGCTCCGAAGCTGTGGTTCTCGTCCAGCATATAGTTCACCAGTAACTGTGGCGACCAGCCTTTCCAGATGCTCTTTGACTCTTGAGTGCTGACACCCTCAATCTTATCTGGTCCGGCATAGTAGGTCAGGGTGTTTTCCTGCAACGACTTCGTGTGACCAAAGCGACCGGCCCACAGCGATGCGGTGATGTCGAGACCGCCAATGCGGTAGTTCACATCAAGGTTATTGGTCAAAGTATGGCCATACTGATACATGCCGCTGAGGTTATCCTGAAAACTTATTCCTTCACCCTGAGCCTTTTTCAGCGTGATACGCACAACAGCTTTTGTCGAAGCAGCATATCGGGCACCGGGGTTCTGCACCACATCCACATGCTGGATCTGGTCAGAACGAAGGCGAGAGAGCTCCTTCATGTCCTGCACCCGGCGCCCGTTGATATACACCTCGGCATCGCCACGCCCGATCACCTTCACGGCTCCGTCGCGCTCTGCCTCCAAAGACGGGATCTTCGAGAGGGCATCGCTCAGCGTGCCTGCCTTCTCCAGGATCGTACCAGCCACCGTGGTACGCATGGCATCGCCCTTGGCACGCGTCTTCGGCAGCCGCCCCTTCACCACGACGCCATCCAGTTGCTGCGTCTGGTTGTACCACATAGTCGAGTCCGTGGAAAGGCTGTCGTTCTGAGCGAAGGCAGCGGTAGACATCATCACAGCCATAGCCAGTAGGACCAAATTCTTGATACTTACGCCGCCAAGGAAATTACTGGCAACGATGTGCAGGCAGGGCGCGCCGTCCTTGACGCTGCGGTTCGTCTCATTGCTCACTCCGCCGATAAAGCTGCGGCTTGTCGTCTCGACATTCAGAGAGTCGGGCACTATCAGCTCCACACCACCCATGAAGGTGTGGATGTCTATCTCCTCGTCCTCCGTGATGACAGCCTCACGCAAGTCCAGGCGGAGTCCCCCGAAGAAAGCGTCAAGCCGGGCTCCGTGGAACGGCTCACCGCTATATATATACTCGTCGCCGCCATAGTGGACCGAACAGCAGATGCGCTTGCCCTCATCGGCAGGCGGGACGGGTCGCTGAAGCCACTGGCCCGGGTCGCGACGATAACTGTCGACAACAAGATGTACGCCCACATACAGCAGAATGAATATGCTGAAGTACATGGCCCATCGGCCTTCCGACATGGTTTCAAACCAACTCCAGTGGAGAATGCCCCACAGAGTAGCCAACTTCAACAGGGCAGCCACGATGAAAATAACGCCAATAACAGTTCTTCTTTTCATAACCTGAACATTTGATGGTTGTTGCATGATTGCGAGTGCAAAGTTACGTGGCATCGCTGGAAGGAGCAAATATCTGGGATATTCTGCATGGAAATGTGACGAATGGCAGTAAATATGACGAATGGTAATGAAATTCTTCACTCTTCGCTCTTCATTCTTCATTTTTCTTCATACCTTTGCACCCGATATGAACGGAAAGCAGAAAGAGACACTCAGGGTGCGCATCATCAGCGTCGGCATCACCTGCCTTGCCTTTGTCGTGTTCAAGCCCATTGGCTTAGACGCGCTGGGGCTGATGCTGTATCTGCACTTCCTGGCTATTTGGGTGCTTGGGGTCGGTGTCTGTTATGTCACAGAGGGCATTGTCACCCATCTGCTGGGCTTGCCTACATCGCTTGACAGGGGTGTCGAGTATATTATCCGCCGCAATCTGTGGTTCCAACTGATCAATACGCCCTTGGAGGCACTCTTTATCTGCGCCTATCTCCATTTCCCCATGAGCAGCGCAGGCGGCACCGATCCGTTGTCGTGGCGAGGAATCCTTCAGGCTATCCTGCTTCTGGCTTTCTGCTCCTTCATCGTCGGACTCTATTGGCGATATAAGTTTCGCAGCAGGTATCTGGCGATAGAGCTGGAGGAGACACGAGAACTGAACAGCCAGCTTCAACTGTTGCAGAAAGAGCAGCCTGACGTCATCACCCTCTCGGGGTCTACCAATGAGAAAGTCACGCTTTCCGTCTCCCACCTATTATATATAGAGGCGGTCGGCAATTATGTCAAAGTGGTGCACTGGCTTGAGGGCCAGGTTCGTTCAGACATGCTCCGCGCCACATCGAAACAGATGGAAGAAGCGCTGCATGACTATCCCATGATAGTACGCAGCCATCGTGCTTTCATTGTCAACCTCGGCCAGGTGGAACTAATTGTCTCGAAGTCTGGCTCCATGCAACTCGTCATGAAGCACAGTCATGACGCCATACCCGTCTCCCGCAGCAAAGTTGTAGCCATCAAGGAGATCATCAAAGGGATAAAGTCAACTTTCTTTTCATAATTTTTACACTTTGTTATGAGCACTATCATCTACCCTTCGCCCATCTTCGGGCCCGTCCATAGCCGCCGCCTCGGCACCTCACTCGGCATCAACCTGCTGCCGGCCGACGGCAAGGTGTGCACCTTCGACTGCGTCTACTGTGAGTGCGGATTCAACGCACAGCGTCGCCCCACCCTGCCCCTGCCTACGCGCCGACAGGTCTGCGAGGCCCTCGAGGCCCGCCTGCAGGACATGCAGCAGCATGGGCCGCGGCCCGACGTGCTGACCTTCGCCGGCAACGGTGAGCCCACGGCTCATCCCGACTTCGCCGACATCATCGACGACACGCTGCAGCTGCGCGACCGCTACTTCCCAGAGGCCAAGGTGTCGGTGCTGAGCAATTCGACCATGATCCATCGGCCCGACGTCTTCGACGCCCTCATGCGTGTCGACAACAACATCCTGAAGCTCGACACCGTCGACCCCGACTTCATCAGCCGCGTCGACCGCCCCACAGGGCACTACGACGTCGGCGCCGTCATCAGCCGCATGAAGGAGTTCGGCGGACACGTCATCATCCAGACTATCTTCCTCCACGGACCTGGCATCGACAACACCACCGAGGCCTACGTCGGCCCCTGGCTACAGGCCGTCAGCGAGATTGGCCCAGAGGAGGTCATGGTCTACACCATCGACCGCGAGACGCCCGACCCCACCCTCGCCAAGGCTACCCACGAAGAGCTGGACGCCATCGCCGACCGCGTCCGCGCCATGGGCATCCCCTGTCAGGCCAGTTATTGAAGAAGTTTCGCATGTTAGGAATGAAAAGGAGTAAAAGAGAAGTGAAAGGGTAGTGAAGGGGACGTTAGTCTCAGCCTTGATGTCTGTGATAGAACTGACGTCACCTTCACTCCCCCACCTCACTCCCCTGTTAATCCCCTTCACTCCCAGCAAGCAAAGCCCAGCGAAAGTTGAATTAAGAGACGTTCGAAAAAACTAAAATCACAGTGTGACGAATTAAAATCTCAGTGTGATTTTAATAAATCTCAGTGTGACGAAATAAAATCACACTGAGATTTTAATTATTGACGGGACTTTCTGACGGTCCGCAGACGGTTCGTGAGCGTTTTCCGAGGACGCCCCCTCTTGTCATGAGTTGGCGGGGGTGAGCGTCATCCAGTGGCGACGCTCAGCGGCGGACATCTTCTCGATGGCGTAGCGCAGCGTGGTGCGAGGCATGGCGCTGGCGTGCTGACGGAGGAATTCGCGCAGAAGATCCATGGAGACGCGCTTGCCCATCTCGCGGAGCATCCACCCGACGGCCTTGTGCATCAGGTCGTGGGGATGACGGAGGTGGACCTCGGCATAGCGCAGGCACCAGGAGGCATCGCCCTGCTGCGACGTCTTCCACGTGCAGACGATGCTCATGCGCTGACGCCACAGGCTGTCGCTGGCGGCCAGGCCGTCGAGGACCTCCCGCTTATAGGCCAGGCGGAGTGGGTCGGCGCCATCGGGGAGGCCCTCGCCGAGGTGGGTCGGCAAGAGCAGCCAATGGCCCAGGATCTTCGGAGCCGTGAGGTCGACGAGGTCCCAGTTGTTCGCCCGCTCAGCATAGCGCAAGTAGGTCGTCAGGATGGCGTCGCGCTGCCGGATGGCCGAGGGGTCGGCGGCCAGACGTCTGGTGGCCTGCCGCTCAAAAGCGTCGACGAGGATGAGCAGTCCGCAGAGCCGCACCTCGTGCCAGGGCGACAGGAGCAGCCGGGGCACCTCGGCGAGCGGCAGACTGCGCCCTACGGACTTGACCACTTCGCGCGTCTGCGGCACCTTGAGCCCCAGAAACTCGTCGCCCTCGCCATACTGGCCGGGGCCTGTCTTGAAGAACCGCATCAAGATGCGCCGCTGCGACTCGTTGCGCAGCGACTCCATATAGCTGATTATCTCGTTTGCACTGGTCATAAGCTCTGAAAAAAGAAAAAAGCCGGATGTGCGTACCAACCTGAGGCGGGACGCACGTCCGGCATGGAACGACGAACAGGGCCGCGAGGGCGCTGCTGCATCAGATTTTCGATATGATGCCTATCTCGGTGTTGCGCAGGAACTGGACGATGGTGCGAATCTCCGGACCGTCGGGCACCTGCTGCTCAATCTGGTTGGTGGCGTCAAAGACTGAGGTCTGGCCGTGGAAGACGAGGCGGTAGGCGTTGGCGATGTGCTTCAGCGTCTTCTCTTCGACACCGTAGGTGCGGCCCATGGTGTAGTTGACGCCGCCATACTCCGACCGCTTGGTGCAGATGATGTAGGGAGGCACGTCCTTCGAGAAGGTGGTGCCGGCCTGGATCATGGCACCCACGCCGACGTGGGTCTTGGCGTTCTCAATGACGGACGACGAGAAGATGACGCCGTCGTCAATCTGGCAGTCGCCAGCTATCTTCGTGCCGTAGCCGAAGACGCAGGCGTTGCCGACCTTCGTGTCGTGCGAGATGTGGGCACCCTCCATCAGCACGTTGTCGTTGCCGATGATGGTCTGGCCGCCGCGATGGGTGGCGCGGTTGATGACGACGTTTTCGCGGATGATGTTGTTGTCGCCGATGATGCACTCCGACTTCTCGCCGCGGAAGTTGAAGTCCTGCGGCAGGGCGCCGATGACCGACCCCTGATGCACCTTGTTGTGCGACCCCATGCGGGTGCCGTCGAGGATGCTGACGAAGGGGAAGATGATGCAGTTGTCGCCGATGACGACGTCGTCCTCGATATAGACGAAGGGGAATATCTTGCAGTTGTCGCCGATCTTCGCCTTAGGCGAGATATAATTCATTTCATTCATAATTTTAGAATTTAGAGTTGAGAATTTAGAGTTGTTCTCGCTTCGCTGCGATTAAGAGTTATGAGTTTAGAGTTGTTCTCACTTCGCTGCGATTAAGAGTTGAGAATTTTGAGTTATTAATTGCTGCTACGATAATTCTTAATTTTTAATTAGTAATTGCCGTAGGCAACAACTCTTAACTCTTAATTCTTAACTCTTAACTCCTAATCATTTAGATCCTCCGCCGAGTGCCTGATAGAGGTTGACGACGGCCTGCATCTTGGTGAAGTCGTCTTGCACCTTGGAGATGCGGGCGTTGAGCAGCGACGACTGGGCCTGGATGACCTCGAGATAGCTGGAGCCCTTAGAGGTGTAGAGCTGGCGGGTGTCCTCGACGTTCTGGGTGAGCACCTCGACCTGCTTCTGCTCGAGCTTCGACTTCTCGTCGGCCGAGTTGTAGGCCAGGAGGGCATTCGACACCTCGTTGCCGGCCTTGAGGATGGTGTTCTGCCATGTGTTGAAGGCCTGCTCCTGCTGTGCCTTGGCCACCTTTAGCCCTGCCACGATCTGTCCGTGCTGGAAGATGGGTTGCGTCAGCGAGCCGAGAGCCGAGAGGAGCCACTTGCCGGGATTGACGATCTGACCGAGGTTGTTGGTGAAAGCGGCCGTACCGGTGACGGTGATGTTGGGATAGAAACGCGAGCGGGCCGTCTCGACGTCGTAGAAGCACTGGGCCAGCTTCATCTCGGCAGCATGGACGTCGGCGCGGTTGGTGAGCAGCTGGATGCCCACGCCAGCCGAGAACTTCTGCGGCAGCGACTGGTCGTAGAGTTTGCCACGGGCTATCTGATGGCCGGCCTCATTGAGCAGGAGCGACATGGAGTTCTCCATCTCGCGGATCTGACGGCGGAGGTCGACGGCCTGAGCCTGCACCTGATAGTAGCTCGACTCGGCTGACTGCACGCTGGTGCTGCGGGCACGGCCAAGCTGCATCTGGAGCTTCATCATGTCCCAGGTCTCCTTGGTCAGGTTCTCCATATCAGTGAGGATGGCCAGCTGCTCGTCGAGCATCATGAGCGTATAGTAGAGGTTGGCCACGCCGCAGATGATATTGGTCTGCACAGCCACCTGATAATCCTTCGTGGCCAGCAGCTGCGTCTGTGCGGAGCGCTTCTGCGAGAGGATGTTGCCAAACAGGTCGACATTCCATGAGGCGGCGATGGGCAGCTGATAGGTCTTCGACGTCGAGGCGCCATCGGTCATCACCCGACTGATGGTGCCCTGCGGAGCAAAGGCCACGCTGGGCAGGAAGGCGAGCTTGGCCACCTTGAGCATGTCCTCCATCATCTTGACATTGAGGGCGGCATTGCGCAGGTCTGTATTATTCTCAAGAGCCGTCGCGATGAGGTGCTGCAACTGCGGGTCGGTGAAGACCTCGCGCCAAGGCAGCTGGCCGAAGTTGGTGTCAGTGTTGATGGGCAGCGTGTCCCTTTCGACGACCACATCGCGAATCAGGCCCGAGGTATTGACGTTGTCGGGCCGCTCATACTTGTTGTAGAGGCCGCAGCTCGCCATCGCAAGCGAGGCTGCGGCTATAATCAGAATTTTCTTCATACCTTATTATTTCTCAAGTTCATATTCCTTTGGCCGATGTGCATACTGAGCCAGCTCGGTGGCCACGTCGGGGTTCTCCTCGTCGCCCTCGAACTTCATGGGCGAGATCTTCTCCTGCAGCGACTGGAAGATGACAAACAATGTGGGCACGACGAATATCTGGCAGAGCGTACCGATGAGCATACCGCCCACAGCAGCTGCGCCGAGCGTCTGGTTACCATTCTTGCCCACACCCGATGCGAACATCATAGGCAGCAGACCGATGACCATGGCCAGCGACGTCATCAGGATAGGACGCAGACGAGCTGCAGCACCCAGTACGGCCGACCAGGAGATGGCCATACCCGTCTGACGGCGCTCCAGGGCGAACTGCACGATCAGGATGGCGTTCTTAGCCAGCAGACCAATCAGCATGATGAGCGAGATCTGCATGTAGATATCATTCGAATGGCCAAAAATCATCGTAAAGAGGAAGCATCCGGCCAGGCCGAAGGGCACGGAGAGCACAACGGCGAGCGGCAGGATATAGCTCTCATACTGAGCCGAGAGGATCAGATAGATGAACATGAAGCAGAGAAGGAAGATGAGTGCCGTAGAGTTGCTAGACTTGGCCTCCTCACGCGTCAGACCCGAGTAGTCGAAGGTGTAGCCCGTGGGCAGGAAGTCAGCACCCACCTCCTGGCAGGCCTTGATAGCCTCACCCGTCGAATAGCCGTCGGCGACGGTGGCCGTCACGGTGATCGAGGTGAAGAGGTTGAAGCGGCTGATGTTCATCGGGCCGTAGACGCGCTCCAGCTGACAGAACTCCTGAACAGGAGCCATGCCGGCAGGCGTGCGCAGATAGATGCTGTTGAGCGACTCAGGCGTCATGCGGGTGGTGTAGTCGCCCTGCACCATGACGCGGTAGAGCTTACCATAGGCATTGAAGTTCGAGGCGTAGAGTCCGCCATAGTAGCCCTGCAGAGTGGTCAACACGGTGCGGGGCGAGATGCCAGCCTGCTTACACTTAGCTACGTCGACATGAATCATGTACTGCGGGTAGTTCGGGTTGTAGGACGTCATGGCCATCTGAATCTCTGGGCGCTTGTTGAGCTCGGCCAGATAGTCCTTGACGATGCCGAAGAACTTGGTCAGGTCGCCGCCCGTGCGGTCCTGCATGACGAGCGACACACCAGAGTTGGCCGAGAAGCCCGGCACCATAGGCGGTGCGAAGGCCAGGATCTGGGCATCCTTGATGTGGGCCGTCTTGATGTAGATCTGAGCCAGCACGCCCTGAGCCTCATAGGGATTGAGGAAGAAACGATAGATGCCGTCGCCCTGCCACAGTCCGGAGAGCTTCCACCAGAAGCCTTTCTGACGCTCGCTGAAGGGTTTGAGCTTGATGATAAACGTGGCCTGGTCAGAGCCGGCACCGGCAATGAAGTTGTAGCCCTGAATCTGCTCACGGCTCATGATGGCGGGATCGGCTGCAAGGATAGAGTCGACCTCATTGATAACCTGCCGCGTGCGGGCCACCGACGTGGCTGGCGGCATGGAGACGGTGCAGAAGATGGTACCCGTGTCCTCGTCGGGCACGAGGCCCGTCTTCGTGGTCGACATGGTCAGCACCAGCGCTGCAATACCGACGATCACGGCTACGCCAATGAGGATCGGCTTGCGCACCAGCTTCTCCACGCGAGACTTATACTTGCCGAGAATCTTGTCGTAGGCAGTATTGAACGAGGTGTGGAAGCGGTCGATCATCGACATTTTCACCTCTTTGCCATGCTTGTCGTGAGGTTTCAGGAAGATGGCACAGAGGGCAGGCGACAGAGTCAAGGCATTCAGGGCCGAGATGAAGATGGCAACGGCCATCGTCACGCCGAACTCACGATAGAACGTACCTGTCGTGCCGCCGATGAATGACACAGGGATGAACACCGACGCCATCACGAGCGTGATTGATATGATGGCACCCGAGATCTCGTTCATGGCGTCGATGGAAGCCGTCAGTGCCGACTTGTAGCCTTGGTCGAGCTTGGCATGCACAGCCTCGACGACCACGATGGCGTCGTCGACCACGATGGCAATGGCCAGCAGAAGGGCCGACAGCGTCAGCAGGTTAATGGAGAAGCCGAAGACACTGAGGAAGAAGAACGTACCGATGAGCGACACAGGCACAGCGATGAGCGGGATGAGCGTCGAGCGCCAGTCCTGAAGGAAGACGTAGATGACGATGAACACCAGGATGAGGGTGAAGATCAGCGTGAACACCACCTCCTCGATAGAGGCATAGAGGAACTCGGTGACGTCGTAGTTGATCTTATAGTACATGCCCGGCGGGAACAGCTTGGCCTGCTCCTCAAGCTCGGCCTTCACCTCCTTGGCAATCTGGTTGGCGTTGGAGCCTGCGATCTGCTGCACCATGCCCATCACCGAGGGGATGTTGTTGTTCTTCATCGAGACAGAATACTGCAGTCCGCCAAGCTCTATCGTGGCCACATCCTTCAACTTCAGCGTCTGGCCGTTAGCATCGCTCGATATGATGATGTTGCCAAACTCCTCTTCCGTCTTCAGACGGCCGGTGTAGCGCATGGCGTACTCATAGGCCACATCAGCACGCTCGCCGAAGGTACCTGGGGCTGCCTCGATGTTCTGCTCAGCCAGCACACCGGTGATGTCGGTAGGCATGAGCCCGTACTGCTTCATGATGTCGGGCTTCAGCCAGATACGCATCGAGTAGGTCTTCACACCAGGCGACTGCACATCGCCCACACCCTGGATACGCTTGATAGCGGGTACAATATTAATATTATTATAGTTCGTGAGGAACTCGTCGTCATATCGGCCGTCGGAGGTCAATGTGAACATAAGCACCTGCGAGGTCTGACGCTTCATCACCGTCACACCAATCTGCGTGACTTCAGCCGGCAAGAGCGACTGCGCCTGCGAGACGCGGTTTTGGACATTGACCGCGCACATGTCAGGGTTCATGCCCTGGCGGAAAAGGATGCTCAGCGAGGCCGTTCCGGATGATGCCGACGACGAGATGTAGTCCATGCCCTCCACACCGTTGATGCTTTCCTCGAGCGGCACGAGGACTGAGTTCTTCACCGTCTCGGCATCGGCACCAGGATAGCTGGTGAAGACGACGACCGTAGGCGGTGCAATGTCTGGGTACTGCTCAATGGGCAGAGTAGCCAGACCAATAAAACCCAGAATGACGATGAGGATGGATATCACCGTCGACAATACCGGGCGCTTTATGAATGTTGTGAATGTCATTGCTTCTTATTTTTTCATTGCGCCGACAATGTCGCCGGCGGTCATGGCTTTAGCTTGTTCCTGAATCTTCTGCTGATAGCGCTCGGGCGTGATGGGCACGATTTCCATCTGGTCCGAGAGCTTGGTGATGCCGTTGGTCACGTATTTGTCGCCGACCTTCAGGCCTTCAGTGACGACGAAGTTGTTGCCGTCGTTCTGCGGAGCCACCTTGATCTCTGTGTAGACGACCTTGTTGTCGGAGCTCACAGTGTAGACGAACTTCTTGTTCTGCACCTCCATGACGCAGGCCTGAGGAATGACGATGGCCTCCTCATTGCTCTCGGGAATGACGATGGTGCCCGAACCACCACTCTTGAGCAGACGCTCGGGGTTCTGGAAGAGGGCAATCATCTGCACGGTGCCAGTGGTTTGGTCGATGACGCCGCTCATCTTCGTCACAGTGCCCTCATAGGGATATTCGGTGCCGTCGGCCAGCTGCAGCTTCACTTTGGGCAGTTCGCTCAGGGCCTCGCCATGACTGCCGTGAGCCCGCTGCATGGCGAGCACAGCTTTCTCAGTCATTGAGAAATAGACCTCCATCTGCGAGTTGTTCGACACGGTGGTCAGCACATTTTGGGCACCCACCAGGGCTCCCACCTTGAAAGGCAGCGTACCGACGATGCCAGCGGAAGGGCTCTTCACGTAGCAGAAGCTCAGTGCCTCCTTGGCCGAAGCCAGCGCTGCCTGAGCCTGGGCCAGCTGGGCTTTGGCGCTGTTCATCGTGTTCTCTGCCGTCTGCAACTCGTAGTCGCCGATGACATTGTTGTCATGCAGCTGCTTGGAGTTCTGATAGGTCAGCTCGGCCGTGCTCACCTGACTCTGAGCCGTGTTGACGGCTGCCTGAGCCTGGCGCACCTGAGCCTGATAGGTCTGATTGTCAATGACGAAGAGAGTCTGGCCGGCACTCACCATCTGGCCTTCCTTCACGTTGATCTGCGTGATGAATCCGCCCACCTTGGGACTGATCTGCACGTCCTGCACACCCTTAATGGAGGCCGGATAGTTAGTCTGCGACGAAGCACTCTGCGTACTCACCGTCACGACGGGATACTCGTTGTCGCCAAAACTAGGACGACCACCGCCACCGCCTCCACACGAAGACAGCACGGCAGCAACCGTCGCAATCATCAGAATCTTGTTCTTTTTCATACGTTTAATATATTTAATATAGTTCTAAAATCGTCCTTGCAAGAAAACCCAATGTTATCCTTCCGGTTTTCGGGCTGCAAAGTTACAAAAAAGAAGCGTAAACAGCAAGACTTGTCGTCCTTTTTTACGCTTTATTAGCACAGACATAAGGAAAAAAATCGATGGATCTAAATTTTTCCGATTGAAAACAACGTTTGTTTGCAGACTTTTTTGTAATTTTGCCCACGAAGACAAACCTCATAACAAAACGATGACAATGAAGAAAGTTTATGTATTCTTAGCTGACGGCTTCGAGGACATCGAGGCTCTCATACCTGTTGACGTGCTGCGCCGAGGCGGCGTGGAAGTGGTGACGGTAAGCACCGTCGAAGACTCACAGATTGCAACGTCGGCTCATGGCGTACAGGTCGTGGCTGACGCCATGATTGACGAATGCACTTTCGACGACGCCGACCTGCTCCTTCTGCCTGGCGGCATGCCAGGTGCCAGCAACCTCTATGAGTGCGATGCCGTGCGCCAGGCCGTGCTCAACCAGCACCGCCAGCAGAAGCGCATCGCAGCCATCTGCGCCGCCCCAGCCGTCGTACTGGCCCAAACGGGTGTGCTCGACGGGCGACGCGCCACGTGCTATCCCGGCTTTGAGCAGCTGCTGACGAAGGCTGAATACACAGCCGACCTCGTCACTGTCGACGGGCATGTCACCACTGCCGAAGGGCCTGCAGCCGCCCTGCCATTCGCCTACGAGTTGCTCAGCCAGCTTGTTGACGCCGAGACGTCACGCCAAGTGGCCGAAGGCATGCGCTATGTCCACCTGATGGAGAGATAAGGGGGCGGATCAATTATGGACTATATCATTATCGTAGCCGGAGGGCGTGGGCTTCGCATGGGAGGCGACATCCCGAAGCAGTTCATGCCAATAGGTGGCGTGCCCGTTCTGATGCGCACGCTACAGCGCTTCCGCGACTATTCGCCTGACCTGCAGATCATTCTCGTGTTGCCACGCGACCACCAGCCTTACTGGCGTGAGCTATGCGACAAACACCACTTCGCTGTCGACTATCAGCTGGCCGACGGGGGCGCCACGCGCTTCCACAGCGTGAAGAACGGCCTGCATCTCATCCCCGACGGCACAAGGGGCGTCGTCGGCGTCCACGACGGTGTGCGCCCCTTTGTCTCGCTCGACGTCATTCGCGACTGCTTCCAGACAGCCCATGCGCTTGATGCCGTCGTCCCCATCGTCCCCGTAGTAGAGTCGATGATCAACGTTAAGACGGGGCCCGTCCGACGCGAGGATTATCGCATCGTGCAAACGCCCCAGGTGTTCAACATCCAGGTGCTGAAGAAAGCCTACGAACTGGACTACACTCCGCAGTTCACTGACGATGCCTCTGTGGTGGTGGCCAGCGGAACTGACGTGGCCGTGGTCGACGGCAACCGCGAGAACATCAAGCTCACCACACCTTTCGACCTCCAGCTAGCTGAATACCTGGTCACCCATCAACCGTGAACCGTGCATTCATGCTTGGACAAAACGAGCGACAATGAACCCAACTGACCTGCTCACACAGGACATCATGTACTTGCCGGGCGTGGGCCCTCAGCGCAAGAAGCTGCTCGCCGCAGAACTCGGCATCGAGACCTTCGGCGACCTGCTCGAGTATTATCCCTACAAGTACATCGACCGTTCCCGCGTCTATCACGTCAGCGAGCTCACAGGCGACATGCCTTTCGTACAGGTCGTCGGGCACATCCTCAGTTTCGAGACCTTCGACATGGGGCCTCGCAAGGAGCGCGTGGTGGCCCATTTCACGGACGGCACGGCCATCATGGACCTCGTCTGGTTCAATGGCGGCAAGTATGCCAAGCAAAACTACAAGGTCGGCACTGACTACCTCGTCTTCGGGCGCCCCTCTGTCTTCAACAACCGCATTCAGATACAGCACCCCGAGCTCGACGATGCCTCGCGCGTCGACACCACACAACTCGGCATGCGACCCTACTACAACACCACCGACCGGATGAAGAAATCGGGCATGACCTCGCGCACCGTCGAGCGGCTCACTCGTACCCTGCTTGAACGTCTGAAGCAGCCCCTGGCCGAGACCCTCACACCCGACATCATCGCCACCCGCCACCTCATGGGTCGCGACGAGGCCATGCGCGCCCTCCACTTCCCTCAGGACGCCCGCCAGCTTGAGCGCGCCAGAGTCCGGATGAAGTTCGAAGAACTTTTCTTCGTTCAGCTCAACATCCTCCGCTACGCCTCCGACCAGCGTCGCAAGTACGGAGGATTCGTCTTCCAGCGCATCGGTCAGGCCTTCAATCAGTTCTTCTTCCAAAATCTGCCTTTCCCCCTCACTGGTGCCCAAAAGCGCGTCATGCACGAGATTCGCGCCGATCTCGGCTCGGGCCGCCAGATGAACCGCCTGCTGCAGGGCGACGTGGGCTCAGGCAAGACCCTCGTGGCACTGATGACCATGCTCATTGCCATCGACAACGGCTATCAGGCTTGCATCATGGCTCCAACGGAAATCCTGGCCGAGCAGCACCTGCAGACTATCCGGGAATTCCTGCACGACTTGCCACAGCGCGTGGAACTGCTCACCGGCATCGTTAAGGGCAAAAAACGCCGTGAGGTGCTCGAAGGACTTGCCACGGGCGACGTCAATATCCTCGTCGGCACCCATGCCGTCATCGAGGATGCGGTCCAGTTCCGTCGGCTCGGCCTCGTCGTCATCGACGAGCAGCACCGTTTCGGCGTGGCTCAACGCGCCAGGCTTTGGCAGAAGGCTCCATCGGACTCCTCAGGAGTGATCAGGCTTCCCCACGTCCTCGTCATGACAGCCACGCCCATCCCGCGCACCCTGGCCATGACGCTCTACGGCGACCTCGACGTCAGTGTCATCGACGAGTTACCACCAGGCCGAAAGCCCATCCGAACCACACACGTCTTCGACACCCACTCAACTACCCTCTACGAAGGCATCCGCCGGCAGATCCGTCAGGGCCGACAGGTCTACTGCGTCTTCCCGCTTATCGAGGAGAGCGAGAAAATCGACCTGAAGAATCTCGAGGACGGATTCGAGACGCTCCGTCAAGCCTTCCCCGAGTTCCGCATGAGCAAGGTCCATGGACGTATGAAGCCTCAGGAAAAGGAACTCGAGATGCAGCGTTTCGTCAGCGGCGAGACGCAGATGCTCGTAGCCACCACCGTCATCGAGGTGGGCGTCAACGTTCCCAACGCCTCGGTCATGGTCATCTTCGACGCCCAGCGCTTCGGCCTCAGCCAGCTCCACCAGCTTCGTGGCCGCGTAGGCCGTGGCGCCGACCAGTCGTTCTGCATCCTCGTCACGCCCTATAAACTCAGCGACGACACACGCCGACGCATCGACATCATGTGCGAGACCAACGACGGCTTCCGTATTGCCGAAGCCGACCTCAAGTTGCGCGGTCCTGGCGACCTCGAGGGCACCCAGCAGAGCGGCATGGCCTTCTCACTCCACATCGCCAACATTGCCACCGACGGCCAGCTTGTCCAAATGGCACGTGACGAGGCCCAGCGCATCGTCGACGACGATCCCGCTTGCCAGTCGCCCCGCTACGCCGTACTTTGGCATCACCTCCAAAATATCCGCAAGTCCAATGTCAACTGGGGAGCCATATCCTGAGGAGTGGGAGGTTCGTTCTTTCGCTTGCGCAGAATGTTTTTTGAATCTATTGAGGAAGGCATGTAAATGAGCGTACATGGAATCGCTCGTTCAACCGTTGCTGTTGGTCGGCATCGGCAATAAAAAAAGAGGTGGAAAGCACTTCACCTTCTATGCCATCGGCCGTGACAACGGAGACGGCACGATGCCCTTCTACGAATGCTCCTGTCTGCGGATTTATGATGTGCCGATGGTTCGGATTAGAGTTTCCAGAAGTCGAGAGACATTCGTCGTGAAGGGTCAAGCTGCCAGAGCCTACATTCACGGTCCATCCGTTGCCTTCATCCGTCCGATTACCCAAAGCCATGATACTGCTGTTTCCGAGACTGACGAGCGCATCAGCAATATGATGCTGGCTCAATAGCCGTCGAATCGTCTCAAGGGCATAGCCTTTCAGAAATCCAGAGAGGTCAAGCAGAATACCGTCACGACGGAAACTGACATCACAGGAATCGCCTAGCAAGAGGTCGTCAATGGCTGGCTGATGAGGAACGTGAGTGCTGAGAATGGTGATGTCGAAGAGCCGTTCGGTCAAACGATTATATTCCTTACAGAGTCTGAGCATCCTCATAAGTTCCTCGTTGACGATGACAGGATGGCGGGCTGCTTCGCGGTTGACCTCAGAGAGTTGGCTCTGCGGATTAAAGCGATTAGCCAGCAGTTCTAATCTTGAAAGGGCATTCCGCACCTCGGCAACCACAGCGAGGAGTGATGCTTCGTCGAGTGCCGAAAGCAACATCATGTCAACACGCGTGTGGAGTGACGGAAACCATGCGTAAAACCGATTGTGGCTGTCGGAACCACGCTGGAACACATGGGCAGTCTGCATGCTGGCGGGCATATGCGCTTCACACGTAAAAATCAAACACTGATCTCAGCAGAGCCGTAGCAGCGGTGATGCTCTGCATCATAAACGACACAGAACTGACCTGGTGCCACGCCATGAATGGGGTCGGCGGAATGGACGACGTAAGCCCCATCGCCAACTGGCTTCAGCACGGCTTTATGGAACTCCGGAGTATGACGGATCTTGAATGTTATCTGTCCGCCAGGCATCTGCCCGTTGATGCTATGGAAGTGGTGGATGGGGAATTCTTGCTTATAGGCCGTAGCTGGATCATAGCCATGGGAGACATAGAGTCGATTCCCTAAGACGTCCTTCTTCACAATGAACCAAGGGCCGCCACCGAATCCAAGCCCCTTGCGCTGGCCGATGGTGTAGAACCAGTGGCCTCGATGCTGCCCGATGACACGGCCTGTCTCAAGTTCCACCACATCTCCAGCCATTTCGCCAAGGTAGCGTCTCACATACTCCGTATAGTCTATTTTACCAAGGAAGCAGATGCCCTGTGAGTCCTTCCGCCGGGCATTGACCAAATGTTCGCGCTCAGCAATCTGTCGCACCTCGTCCTTTAAGTAGTGGCCAATGGGGAAGATTGCTTTAGCCAGCTGCCAGTCGTAAATCTGAGCAAGAAAGTCGGTCTGATCCTTCACGGGGTCAGGACTCGTCGTGAGCCACTTGGTGCCGTCAGGATCTATCTCGGTCTGGGCATAGTGGCCTGTGGCTATAAGGTCGTAGTCGTGGCCACGCTTTTCATGGAAGGCGCCAAACTTGATGAGGCGGTTGCACATGACATCCGGATTGGGCGTCTCTCCTTGACGCACCTTGTCCATCGTGTAGCGCGTCACCTGGTCCCAGTATTCACGATGGCAATCGACCACCTCCAGCTGACAGCCGTATCTGCGTGCGACGGCCGTTGCCATCTCCATGTCCTCCTCCATCGAGCAGTCCCACTCATCCTTGTCGTCAGCTCCGATCTTGATATAGAAACAGTCAGGCATCAGGCCGTGGCGGACCAGTTCATGGACCACCACGGCACTGTCGACGCCTCCAGAGAGGAGCACGGCGATGCGCTTATCCTTCAAATCTGCGTAGTTCATCTGAGAGGAATGCTCACTCACCCTTAAACAGCTCCTTGATGCCACCGATAGAACCCATCAGATTGGTAGCTTCATAGGGCAGGTAGACCGTCTTCGTCTTGTCGCCCTGGGCCAGCTCCTGCAACATCTGTATATACTTCTGGGCTAACAGGTAGTTAGCAGGATTGGTCGACTTGCCGACGGCTTCGGTGATGAGTTCGATTGCCTTAGCCTCAGCCTCAGCCTTGCGGATGCGGGCCTGGGCTTCACCCTCAGCCATGAGAATGGCCTGCTGCTTGTTGGCCTCGGCACGGTTGATCATGGCCGTCTTTTCACCCTCTGAGGCCAGGATGTCGGCAGCCTTCTCACCCTCTGAGGTGAGGATCTGGGCACGCTTGTTACGCTCGGCCTGCATCTGCTTCTCCATGGCATTAAGCACAGTGGCAGGGGGGGTGATGTCCTGCAGCTCGACGCGGTTCACCTTGACACCCCACTTGTCAGTTGCATCGTCAAGTACGGCGCGCAGCTTGGTATTGATGGTGTCGCGGGAGGTCAGCGTCTCGTCGAGCTCGAGCTCACCGATGATGTTACGCAGCGTCGTCTGCGTGAGCTTCTCGATGGCATTGGGCAGGTTGTTGATCTCATAGGTAGCCTTGAAGGGGTCCATGATCTGGAAGTATAGCAGGGCGTTGATCTCCGTCTGCACATTGTCCTTCGTGATCACGTTCTGCTTGGGGAAGTCGTAGACCTGTTCGCGCAGGTCAATCGAGTTGGAGTAAACGTAGCGTCCATGCTTCAGCACGACGATGTTCTTGGCCTTGTCGATGAAGGGAATGATGATGTTGATGCCAGGTTTCAGCGTGGCATGATAACGTCCCAGCCGTTCGATGATCTTTGTCTCTGACTGAGGGATGATGACCAGCGCCATCTTAGCGAAGATGACGACGAGTAGCACGATGGCTAACAAAAAATACATGGTGATGTCCATAATGAATAATGTTAGTTATGATGTTTGAAGTTTTCTTATCGCTTGTCAATGACCTCGACGGTGATGATGATACTCTCGCGGTCGACGACGCGCACATGGGTGCCCACGGGTATGTCGTGGCCTTCACGGGTAACGGCTTTCCAGTCGTCGCCGCCTATGGCCACGCGGCCGAATCCGTCGGCACGGACGGTCTCGCTGACGAATCCCGTCTGCCCGATCAGCGCGTCGGCGTTGCTGACGCGGTCCTCGTCGGCCCGGTGCAGATAGCGCAGAGCGAAGGGGCGCACCTGGAAGATGCTGAAGGCGGTGACGGCCGCGAAGACAGCCAGCTGGACATAGATGCCCGCGAAGGGCGACACAATGGCTGAGGCACAGGCTCCGATGGAAAAGCAGATGATAAAGAAGTCGCCCGAGCTAAGCTCGAGAATCAGGCCCAGTATGGCCACTACGGCCCATACCTGCCACATGTTGGCTGCTAAATACTCTATCATAGTCGTAATTTTTTTTAAATATCTTTTTAGTCTTTACATCTGTAATATAAACTCGTCCCATTCACGCGTCGACCCTTTACGTCCGAACACCTTATGGTAGAGCCGGCTCCGAGTCGAGGCCACACTCTCCTTTGAGTGAGCCGTCAGCGTGGCGATATCCTTCGGCTGCACGCGGACCTTTATTAAGAGACAGACGCGCAAGTCCTGCTCGCTCATGGGATAAAGCTCATATAGCTTCGAGGTGAACCCCGTGTAGAGTTGGTTGACAAGTTCCGTCAGCCGCTGCCAGTCCTCCTCGCCCAGGGGACGCCCTTCTGCTATCTGTCGTTTCACTTTCAGCAGTACGTCGCTACCCATCAATGTCGTGTCCGCCTGTTGGCGTTTCTCGCGCTCAATGAGTGCCATCTTGTTGGCATAGTCGAGCCGCGCCTTGCGCTCCTCCAGTTCCAGGCGCAACACCGAGTTCTCATCACCCAGCTTCCTGAGCAGGCTCTCCAACTCGGCTATCTTGCGACGGTTCTGCTCAATGTGCTGCTGGCTCTGCTGCTCCTGTTGCTCCTGCATCGCGCGGACCTTGTCTAAACGCTGACGGAGCAGCAGAATCTTCCGACGGCTGTTCTGAATCGTCACCCAGAAGAGCACTGCATAGGTGATGACAGAGAAGGCCAGCAGAAAAGCCTCACGTTGAGTCAATATGGTGAGCAACTGTTCGTTCATGTTGCAAAGATAGCACAAAAAAACGAACCATGCAAACTTTTCGCTTCGCAATAGTTCGCTTTTAGAGTTTTAGTTCGCAAAAGTTTGCAAACGAGCGTCTATCGGCTGCCGATGTAGAGGAAAAACATGCCGAGCAGGACGAGGGCCAAGTCGAAGGCCTTTGCCTTGAGATTTTTCTCGTGGAAGAACAGAGCCCCGCAGAGGAACGAAACGACGACGCTACCACGGCGCACCATCGAGACGATGCTGATCATGGCCGACGGAAGCGACAGGGCGTAGAAGTAGAGGAAGTCGGCCGCAGAGAGAAAGATGCTCACTCCAATGATGGCCCACGACCAGTGGAAGGGCTGATGGCGGCGGATGGGCCACCATAGCAACAGGAGCATGACGAGCATCATCGCACACTGGTAGACGTTGTACCACGACTGGACCATCATGCGGTCGAGCCCTACCCCGCCCTCGCTCACTGGAGCCATGAGGTATTTGTCGTAGAGACCGCTAATGGCCCCAAGCAAGGCTGCGCCGACAATCATGTATATCCAGTGGTCGTGACGGAAGTCAATACCCTCCTTGCGACCGCTACGGCTGAGCAGGAGAAACGAGGCGACGGCCAGCAGGACGCCCACCCATTGCCACGCGTTGAGCCGTTCGCCAAAGAACAGCAGGGCGCCGACGAGCACCATGACGGGCCGCGTCGCATTGATAGGCCCCACAATAGTCAGCGGCAGGTGCTTCATGCCAAAATAGCCGAGCACCCACGAGGCCAGCACGATGACGGCCTTGAGCACGATGTAGCGATGCATATCCCATCCTCCCTGTCCGACCTTGAAGATGCTGCCGTCGAGCAGGCTGGTCTGTGCCGAGAGCACGATGCAGGGCAGGAAGATCAGCGAGCAAATGAGCGTATTGAGGAAGAGGACGGGAATGACGGCGTTGGCCTTGAGAGCCTGCTTCTTCAGCGCATCGTAAAGGCCGAGGAAGGCGGCCGAAAGAAAAGCTAATATTAACCAGACCATAGATTCTAATAACGGATATCAACCAGGAACAAAGCGTTGGCGGGCATCGATTCCCCAGCCTCCGTACGACGTTTGCCTTCTATCACTTTCCGGAAATCATCAACCGTCATGCGGCCGCGTCCAACCTCGATGAGGGTGCCCACGACGGCGCGCACCATGTTGCGAAGGAATCGGTTGGCTGTGATTTCGAAGCGCCACTGGCCCGACGACATCTCTGTCCACTCAGCCTTCGTCACGTGGCACAGCGTCGTCTTCACGTCGGCATGACTCTTGCAGAAAGCGCCGAAGTCTTCATATGTCAGGAGCAGGGAAGCAGCCTCGTTCATCTGGGCGAAGTCGAGCGGATAGTGGAGCTCGCAAGAGTAATGGCGCAGGAAGGGATCCTTGTGCGTATGGACAAAATAATGATAAGTGCGACGTGTGGCCGAGAAACGGGCGTGCAGGTAGTCACGGACGGGCTCCACCTTACTGATGGCTATGTCGTGAGGCAGCAGCCTGTTGAGCTTGTAGGCCAGTTGCCGACAGTCCACCTCGCGATCCGTGTCGAAGTGAGCCACCATCATGCTGGCATGCACGCCAGCATCCGTCCGTCCGGCACCCGTCACCTGCAGGTCGTCCCTGAAAAGCAGCGACAACCCGCGTTGCAGCTCCCCTTGCACCGAGATGCCGTTCGGCTGCACCTGCCACCCATGGTAGCGCGTGCCGTCGTAGCTCAAAGTGATGAAATATCTCATATCGTCAATTTCTTTCAAAGGTTTAACCTCACGACGCGGATGCCCGTAAACGTGGGATGCTTCGCAAGATACTGCCCCAGCGTCATCGGCTCCTCGACGACCTTCTTATGCAGTTGCGAGGCATTGAGCAGATGCAAGCCGTCCTGTCGCCAGACGGCAAAGCCGAGGTGGGCGATGTCGAGGCCCTGCTTCGACGTGGTGATCGCCAGGATGTCGCCGTCCTTGACTGCCTCGCGCAGCGCCTTCGTGTCCTTCACGGCCTCCTTGGGAATATAGCGATAGCGGCGCCCTGTCAGCTGTTTCTCCTGGCGGGCGATGACCTTCACCAGCTCGGGCCTGGCCTTGAGGGCCTTGTAGGCTTCGGGATGGCGACTCATAAAGCTGACGCTGACAGTCTGTACGGCGGTGAAGGGTTTCCCCTCTGAACTAACCTCCTTGACAAGCCCCATGCGGGCATTGTCTTCAATCCAGTCGGTGAAGTAGTGGAGGCGGCTCGGATAGCCGTCAATGCGACCGTCGCGATATCGTAACACCCTCAGAACCTGACAAAAAGAGCAAAAGTCTCGTTTCTTTTCTTTTACGCATATTGCCAGGGCGGCGACAGTCTCGACAAGCGTCGTGCAATCCAGCTGACGCGTGTTGACGACGAGCTGTTCGCGATCATTCACCTCGAGCGTATGAGCCACGTAAGGGCGGCCCTTCAGCTGGCGAGCCAGCCAGAGCGGGTCAGCACCAGGCGCTTCGCTGAGCAACCTGACGACGGTGAGGCTGTCCACGCGCGTATAAGTCGTCTTGGCGTTCAGGCCACAGGCGACGGCAAGGAGCAGCAAAAGTGAACTAATAAGTCGTTTCATGATGTTTACGATATTTCTTTTTCAATCCGAAGTTATAGCCGATGTAGGCATTCATCGATCCAAACGTGTTGTTGGTCGAGAAGCGCGGCTTGTGGTAGTTGTAGCTATGCAGGATGACACTGGCGCCTGCATACCATCGCATGCAGTTGTAGACGAGTCCGAAACGCCCGATCATGTCGAGGTTGAAGTTGTTGAAGCTGAAGTCCTCACGAGGATTCTCCGCCACGTCGCCGACCGACCGTTTGTAGGCGACCGCCACCTGCCCGCTGGCGGCAAAGAGCCAGTTCTTGTGGAGCACCCAGTTGTAGGCGTAGCCGCCCGAGACGCTGAAGTCGTCATACTTCACTGAGCGGAACATCAGTCCTGAGTCGAGTGCAACGGTATGCGACCCCATGCGCTCGTCGATCAGCTCCTGCAACCGCTGATGATCGAGCGAGAGCGACTGACGTGTGTAGCCGATGCCGGCCAGTGGCGACCCGCAGCTGACCTTCTGGATGGTGCTCTGTGCGAAGGCAGCCGGATAAGAGAAACGGCCGTGGTTGAAGATGTAGTAGACGTTCAGGCCCGTAATGCCGGCCTTCAGCCCGCTGAACGAGGCGCCGTCGAGGGCGGCGTCCCATCGGCGCATGGTCAGGTGAGCGTTGCGGATCTTATAGTTGTTGCCCGTACGGCGATAGAACAGGTCGACGCCGATCTGCGAGCTGTAGACACTGAGGTCGATCTCCTGCTTGACGTCAGCCAGGTTGATGTTGCCCAGTTTGAACGTGTAGCCTGCAAAGAACCACTTCCAGCCTACATAGGGCCCCACCCTCAGGTTCATGTCGGGTGCAAAGGTCATTGTCTGGGCATCGCTGCCCGCTCCGCTGAGCGTGTAGCGGTCGTAGGTATGAGTCGTCTGCAGCATGACGGTGAAGATGTAATGCTGCGGCTCAATGTAGCGCTTGTCCAGCCGGTCGAATCCGCGGATGATGCGTCGCAGGAGGCTGAGCTTCCGCTGGGGCTGGCTGACGGCTGTCGTGTCCGCTGGTGTCGCTGTGGAGTCAGGCCGAGAGGCTGCAAGACTAGTTGTCACACCAATCCACAACACAATGATAGCCAGCCACGTACGCATCATCGCTTCAATATTTACCTAAGATACGGTCGAGCACCCAGTTGGTGGGGGTGGCTTCGACACTGGTACACTCGCAGACACCCAGTCCCTGCAGGTGCTCGCAGACACACTTGACGATGGGATACTGGACATAGTCAGGATTCTCGACCTCGATGCGCTCCTCGCCCTCGCTGGTGTGGACAACGATGGGGGCATAGTTGAACACCGAGAAGCTCAGCGATCCACGCTCGCCGATCACGAGGATGCGGTCGGCCTGCGCCGACTCATGTCCGACAAAGCACCACGACCCGGAACCTGGCACACCGTTCTCGAAACGGAAGACGGCACTGACCGAATCTTCCGCCGTATAGAGATGCCCACGGTTGGCGCAGAAACCCTGAGCCTCAAGGATGACGCCGAACATCCATTGGAGCAGGTCGATCTGATGAGGGGCCAGGTCGTAGAAGTAGCCTCCGCCGCTGATCTCTGGCCGCAGGCGCCAGGGCAGGTTCTCAGGATGGGCATAGTCGAGCGGCCGTGGCGGCATGGCAAAGCGCAGCTGCACGCCGACGACCTGGCCGACGCCTCCGCCGTCGATGATCTGCTTGACTCGACGGAAATAGGGCAGATAGCGCCTGTAGTAAGCCACGAAGCAGGGCACGCCCGTCTGTTCCGAGACATAGTTGATGCGTGCGCAATCGTCGTAGCTGGCCGCCAGCGGCTTTTCCACGTAGACAGGCTTGCCGGCCCGCATGGCCATGATGGCAAACGTGGCGTGGCTCGATGGCGGCGTGGCCACGTAGACAGCATTGACGTCGGCATCGTCGATGAGCTTCTGCGCATCGGTATACCATCTGCTGATGCCATGGCGTTCGGCATAGCTGCGTGCCTTCGCTTCCGTACGGCTCATGACGGCAGCCACCGTCGACCCTTCCACCATTTGGAAGGCAGGGCCGCTCTTATGCTCTACGACGTCGCCGCAACCTATGAATCCCCATTTCAGTATCTTCATGACGATATGATGCTGTTTTTTCGCTTACAATGTGCAAAATTACAAAAAAAATATGAACCGAGAGCTATGAACCATGAACTTTTTTGTATCTTTGCACGTCAAAACGAATCATAAACGACAAGAAATATGCAAGCAAGCACACAACTATCACCTCTGCATCCCCGCACCAGCGGCGGATGTATTGCCAGTGGCTATAGGCTCTACACGTCCGTCTTCCGCCGCATCTTCAGAGCTTCGTGGCCCCTGGCCGTCGTCTATGCCATAGCCATGGCAGCCATGTCGAACTATTACATCAGTCACGTCATACCCCTCATGGGTCTGCAGACGATCGTCGATCCGGAGACGATGCGGCAGCTCACGACGCAGACGACGGTCGTCGCTGTCCTGCTGGGACTCGCCTTCGTCGTCGCCGCCACGTTCCTGGCCTCATGCGGCTTCAGCGCCATGCGCCAGCACCTGGCAACAGGCGAGGTCAGCCGCCCGCCACATTGGTGGGGACGTCTCGACAAGCCGTCGCTGGGGCGGACGGTGCTCAGCGTCGCGTGGGTGCTCGTCGTCCTGTTGATTTACGGCATCCTGACGGCCGGGCTCGTCATGCTTTCACAACGTTCAGGACTGACATCGCTCCTCATCGGAAGCATCGTCTTCGCCCTCGCCGTCCTCTTTCTTCTGCTGCCGCTGGCCTACACCGTCTATCGCTCCATCCTCGCCGAGCGGTTCAGCCCTGCCCCACCCTTGCGCGGCTGGCTCAGCGGCCTCGGACATTGGGGACTGCTGTTCGTCGTCATACTCATCACTGGCCTGACGACGCTCCTGCTGACTCTCATCACCCAACTGCCGGCCCTCATCCTCTATGCCGCCAACATCCGCTCTCAGCTGGGCGCTCTCAACGGCGACGACCCGGGCATGCCTCAAGGACTCTTGTGGCTCAGCTTTGCCGTCTTCTTCATTGGCGGCTTCATCCAAGCCTACGTCCACCTTTCGACGCTCTTCCCCCTCTACTATGCCTACGGCACGATAAGAGCCAACGAAGAAGGACGCAGGGAGAGTGGCGCCACGGCGTGACGGCATGACGCCACGACGTGACGGCATGAAATCACGACGTGACGGCATGGCGTCACGTCGTGTCGCAAGTTTTTAATGACGTCTCTATGTGATGATAAACTGACAACGAGGTATTTCTTTCGCTTGGAAGAAATACCTCGTTGAGTATATGTGTGTACCTTATTTTATTAGCCTTTGAGTCGTCCTACGCCTTTTCAAGCCTCTCGATACATTCCCTGAGGGAGTCCTCCCAGTGGGGAATCTCCAGGCCGTAGGTCTGACGGATCTTGGTCTTGTCGAGCACGGAATAGTGCGGGCGGGCGGCAGGCGTGGGATATTCGGCGGTGTGGATGGGGCTGACGCGGCAGTCGGTGATGCCAGCCAGCCGATGGATGGCCTTGGTGAAGTCGTACCACGACGTGACGCCCTCGTTGGAGTAGTGGTAGACGCCAGGCCGTATGCCCTGCGTGATGGCCGCGAAGATGGCGGCAGCCAGGTCGCGCGCATAGGTGGGCGTGCCGATCTGGTCGAAGACGACGCCCAGTGCAGGCCGCTCCTTGCCCAGGCGGATCATCGTCTTGACGAAATTGTTGCCGAAGGTGCTGTAGAGCCATGCGGTGCGGATAATCATCGTGTGGGAGCAGAGCCGGCGTGCCTCCTGCTCGCCGCCCAGCTTGGTGCGGCCGTAGGTGCTGGCGGGGCTGACGGGGTCGGTCTCGACGTAGGGAACGTGGTTGGTTCCGTCGAAGACGTAGTCGGTGGAGATCTGGACGAGCCATCCGCCCCGCCGCTCGATGGCCTCAGCCAGGTAGGCAGGTGCGGCCGTGTTGAGCAGAGCACAGAGCTGCCGGTTGTCCTCAGCCTTGTCGACGGCCGTATAGGCTGCACAGTTGACGATGCCGTCGATGGCATTGTCAGCGACAAAGCGCCCGACGGCAGCCTTGTCCGTGATGTCGAGCTCGTCGACGTCCGTATTGAAATAGTTGTATTCCGGATGCTGCGCTTCCATCAGCATCAGCTCGTTGCCCAGCTGTCCGCGACAGCCTGTGACGAGAATGTTCATTCGATTGTCATTCAAACTTCAGTCCCTCCTCTTTATCTTTTTTATAATAATCGCTGAGCATGCCGATGAACGTGGAAATCTCGCGCACGGCATGCTCCGTGTTGGGCGTCACCTCGCGCTTTTGCAGGCGGAGCATCATCACGCCATAGAGCGCGTTGAGACAGGTCTCGATCTCGCCGATGTCCTTGCGCGCGCCGCGGTTGCGGAGCTCCACGATGAAGGGCAGCACCTTGTAGTAAGCCGTGTTGTAGAACGGGAACTTGGGCGATGCGAGCAGCTGCAGGTGCAGGTCGGTGAGCAGCTGCAGCGTGGTGCGGTTGATCTGCAGGTGGCCCTGCTGCCGGCAGCCCTCCTGGTTCATCATGCGGATGAGGTTGCCATACCAGTCGGCCAGTTCCTCCTTCTGTTCCTCCGAATAGTCGAAGCGGTCGATATATTCACGACGGATGCGGGCCAGCGAGCAGTCGAAGGCGCGTATGGTGTCCTCCACCTGCCACATGTAGAGCAGGTATTCGGCAATGTTGCTTTTGCGTAGTTCCTGTGAGACAAACATCTTCTGTTTTACTTTTTATATGCGGTAAAGGTTGGTCAGCGTGCCCAGCAGCATGACGACGCTGCAGACGATGACCACCATGCCGATGACCTGATTGATGATGCGGATGCCGTTCTGGTCGAACTTCGTGCGGATCTGGTCGACCAGCCATGTCAGTCCCCACCACCACAGCAGGGCTCCTCCGACGATGCTCAGGAAGCCGACCACCATCTCGAAGGGATGGTTGGGCCAGACGAAGGCAAACTGGGCATAGAGCGCCATGAAGAGGAAGACGATGAGGGGGTTGCTCAGTGTGACGAAGAAGGCCGTGACGGCATTGTGGGTGAGCGTGCCCTTCTGATGGCCCGATTGGTGCATGTTGCGCGTCGGGTCAGTGCGATAGGTGAAGTATCCGAAGGCGAGCAGCAGCAGGCTTCCGACGATCTGCAGATAGAATCGGGTCTGGTCGTTGTCGATGAAGCGCATGACGAAGCTCATGCCGAAGGCAGTGAAGGCAGCATAGATGATGTCGCTGACGGCAGCACCGCAACCAGTGACGAACCCATACCAACGGCCCTTGTTGAGCGTGCGCTGCACGCAGAGCACTCCCACGGGTCCCATCGGCGCGGATGCTATCATGCCAATGAGCATGCCTTTGAATACGAAATCGAGTATGTCTGGTACGATAAACGGCATAACGTGTGCAAAGTTACGAATAAAAACCGAATAATGGCGCAGGTGGGAAGAAGATTTTTTTCGTGTTGGATAAAAAATGTTAAGTCTCGACTTTTCCTCGCGCCTTTCTTCTTCATTATTGATTTAAAGTGCTAATTTTGCAGGTTAGATAATTAAACCAACCCCTAAAAACCACAAAAGAGTTAATTATGAACGAACAAGCAGGAATAAAGCCATACGTCATTGGCTTAGACTTAGGAGGCACCAACTCAGTGTTTGGCATAGTCGACGCGCGCGGCGAAATCAAGGCCACCACAGCCATCAAGACTGGCGGCTACGCCACAGTCGACGAGTACGTCGACGCATCAGTCGAGGCGCTCCAGCCCGTCATCGAGCAAGTGGGCGGCATCGAGAAGATCAAGGCCATGGGCATCGGCGCTCCTAACGGCAACTATTATAACGGCACGATCGAGTTTGCGCCCAACCTGCCTTGGGCCCACGACGGCGTGGTGCCCCTGGCCAAGCTGTTCAGCGACAAGCTGGGCGTGCCCGTGGCCCTGACCAACGACGCCAACGCGGCAGCCATCGGCGAGATGGTCTACGGCGTGGCCCGCGGCATGAAGAACTTCATCGTCATCACCCTCGGAACGGGCGTCGGCTCAGGCATCGTCGTCAACGGACAGCTGCTCTACGGCAGCGACGGATTCGCAGGCGAGCTTGGACACACCACCCAGGTGCGCGGCCCCGAAGGTCGCTCCTGCGGCTGCGGCCGCACGGGCTGTCTGGAGGCCTACTGCTCGGCTACGGGCGTGGCCCGCACGGCCCGCGAGCTGCTGGCCAAGACTGAGCGCCCCTCGCTGCTCCGCGAGCTTGACCCGGAGAAGATCACGTCGCTCGACGTCTCCATCGCAGCCGGCAAGGGCGACGAGCTGGCCAAGGAGATCTATGAATTCACGGGCCACATGCTGGGCGAGGCCTGCGCTGACTTCGCAGCCTTCTCGAGCCCTGAGGCCTTCATCTTCTTCGGCGGCATGACCAAGGCCGGCGAGCTGATCATGAAGCCTATCCGCGAGGCCTACGACAAGCACGTGCTGAAGATATTCAAGGGCAAGGCCCAGTTCCTCGTCAGCGGGCTCGACGGCGCCTCGGCAGCCGTGCTCGGCGCCTCGGCTGTAGGCTGGGATATCTGATGCCCAAACACAAGCAATTCCCCATCATTTTCCATCAGAAATGACGGCATCCCACGACGCGGCTCTCAGCAGACGATGCTGACGGCCGCGTCGTTCTTTTCCGCATTTCCGCCTCCATAATCTGCATAAGCGCCAAAGTTGGGATGAGTTTAACAAAGATAAACAAGTAAAGTTTGGAAGATTGGGAAAAAATATGTAATTTTGCGGCAAAATTCTTAAACCGTTAAACTTTAAACAATATGAAGATTTCACACATTGAGCACCTGGGCATCGCAGTCCAGAGCATTGAGGAAAGCCTTCCGTTCTTCGAGAACGTCTTAGGGCTGAAGTGTTACGCAGTTGAAACAGTTGAGGACCAGAAGGTGAAGACCGCCTTCCTGAAGTGCGGCGAGGTGAAGCTCGAGCTGCTCGAGCCCACATCACCTGAGAGCACCATCCAGAAGTGGATCGACAAGGGCAACAAGGGTGTCCACCACGTGGCATTCTGCATCGAGGACGGCGTAGCCAACGCACTGGCCGAGGTCAGCGAGAAGGGTGTCCGTCTCATCGACCAGCAGCCCCGCAAGGGCGCCGAGGGCCTGAACATCGCCTTCCTGCATCCGAAGTCGACAGCCGGCGTGCTGACCGAGCTCTGCGAACATCCCGAGTGATTCCAAGCAAGAAGACCATCAATTAACAAATAAAATCAGGACAAACAAAAAATGACTAAGCAGTTAGATAAGATTAAAAAGCTCATCGAGAATCGCGAGAAAGCACGCCTCGGTGGTGGTGAGAAAGCCATTCAGAAACAACACGAGCGCGGCAAGTACACCGCCCGTGAGCGCATTGACATGCTTCTCGACGAGGGCTCGTTCGAGGAATACGACATGTTCAAGGAGCACCGTTGCCACAACTTCGGCATGGAGAAGAAGCAGTTCCCTGGCGACGGCGTGGTGGCAGGCAGCGGCACCATCGACGGACGCCTCGTGTTCGTCTTTGCACAGGACTTCACCGTCCATGCCGGCTCGCTCTCAGAGACCATGAGTCAGAAGATTTGCAAGGTGATGGACATGGCCATGAAGATGGGAGCCCCCGTCATCGGCATCAACGACTCGGGCGGCGCCCGCATCCAGGAAGGCATCAACGCCCTGGCAGGCTACGCAGAGATCTTCGAGCGCAACATCCTCGCATCGGGCGTCATCCCGCAGATCTCGGGCATCTTCGGCCCCTGCGCAGGCGGTGCCGTCTATAGCCCCGCACTGACTGACTTCACGCTCATGATGGAGAACACGTCGTACATGTTCCTCACTGGCCCGAAGGTGGTGAAGACCGTCACTGGCGAGGACATCGACCAGGAGCACCTCGGAGGCGCCTCCGTGCACGCCACGAAGAGCGGCGTGACCCACTTCACGGCCAAGACTGAGGAGGAAGGTCTCGAGATGATCAAGACGCTGCTGAGCTATATCCCCTCGAACAACATGGAGCTCGCTCCGCGCAAGAAGTGCGACGACCCCATCAACCGCATGGAGGACAGCCTGAACGAGATCATCCCCGAGAATCCCAACGAGGCCTACGACATGTACAAGGTCATCTGCGCCGTCGTCGACAACGGCGAGTTCTTCGAGGTCCAGCCTAAGTTCGCCAAGAACATCATCGTCGGCTTCGCACGCTTCAACGGACAGAGCGTCGGCATCGTGGCCAACCAGCCGATGAGCTATGCAGGTGTGCTCGATGTCAACGCATCGCGCAAGGGAGCACGCTTCGTGCGCTTCTGCGACGCCTTCAACATTCCTATCGTCAGCCTCGTCGACGTACCCGGATTCCTGCCCGGCACGGGTCAGGAGTACAACGCCGTCATCCTGCACGGAGCACAGCTGCTCTATGCCTACGGCGAAGCCACCGTTCCCAAGATCACTGTCACGCTGCGCAAGTCGTACGGCGGCAGCCACATCGTCATGGGCTGCAAGCAGCTGCGCACCGACCTCAACTACGCATGGCCTTCGGCAGAGATTGCCGTCATGGGCGCCTCGGGTGCCGCCGCCGTGCTCTATGCCAAGGAAGCCAAGGCCAAGAAGGAGGCCGGCGAGGACGTCAAGGCATTCATCGCCGAGAAGGAGGATGAGTACAACGAGCTCTTTGCCAACCCCTACCAGGCTGCCAAGTACGGCTACATCGACGACGTCATCGAGCCGCGCAACACCCGCTTCCGCATCTGCCGTGGTCTGGCTCAGCTTGCCACCAAGCGCGACGCCCTGCCCGCCAAGAAGCACGGTAATATCCCCATGTAAATTCACAGCTTATGAAAACAAACGAAGTCTATGCTGCCATTGCCCTGGCTCTGCACGAGCATCTCGGCAACAACGTCCACGACGTGGAGCCTGGGTTCATCACCATCCATGAACACCCCACTCAGTGGAACGGCTATGCACTCACAATGACAGCACATCCTTAAATCTATAGCAAAAAAGAAATGAAAGAGTACAAGTATACCATCAACGGAACGAAGTACGAAGTTGCCGTTGGCGACATCGAGGAAAACATCGTGACCGTTTGCGTCAATGGCGAAGAATATAAGGTAGAAATGGAGAAGGAGCCCGAGCCCGAGAAGAAGAAGCCCGTGCTGGGCAAGCCCGCCGAGGCCGCTGCCGACAGCGACGCTCCTGCTACCGACAAGGGTGCCGTCGACAAGAACAATGCCGTGAAGGCTCCGCTGCCTGGCGTTATCACCGAGATCAAGGTGGCCGTCGGCGACGAGGTTCAGGCTGGCGACACCGTCATCGTGCTCGAAGCCATGAAGATGGCCAACGCCTTGGAGGCTGAGAAGTCCGGCAAGGTGACTGCCATCTGCGTGAAAGTCGGTGAGAGCGTCATGGAAGACGATGCGCTCGTCGTCATCGAATAGTCAATAGAAATACTCCCTACAGACGAAGAATCGCCGCTGAGCCAAGCGCTCCAGCGGCGATTCTTATTTATGTCATATCTCGCCTACAAAGACAAGACCTAACTTGCCAACTTCCGTTCCACAGACAATTAGGTTGGTTCTATATTGTTGACAGGATTACCTGCTCTACCACCTGTGGGAAATATGTCATCTCCAGCTGGTGCTCTTTTCCTGCAATGTCGTCGACGGTGTCGTCTGGGGTAAGAGGCGTAGAGAACTGGGCAATAATGTCGCCTGCATCACAGACAGGGGTGACGTAATGGACCGTCATACCCGTCACTGACTCACCTGCAGCCTTGACGGCTTCATGAACATGACGGCCCCACATGCCCTTACCACTGAATTTGGGAAGCAGAGAAGGATGCAGGTTGATGATACGACGGGGAAAGTCGTCTATCAGGTAGTCCGGCACAAGAGGCAGGAAGCCTGCCAAGACAATGAACTCAACGCCATAGCGACTTAGCAAGGGCCGCACGATGTCGGGACAAGCCAGCTCAGCCCTGGTAACCACGGCAGTAGGCACCTGAAGCCTCTCAGCACGGACCAAGGCATAGGCATCGGCCTTGTTGCTGACCACCAGGGCAGGGTTTGCCACTGGGCTATCGTGAAAGTAGCGAATCAGATTCTCGCAGTTTGTACCGCTGCCAGAGACGAAAACAGCAAAGTTCTTCCGTGAAGTTGTCATAATTGTCATATACGTTTGTCGAACACGTCTGCAAAGTTACAACAATAAGCCGAATTATCCAAATTAAATAGCTTTAAAAACAAAAAGGAGAGACACATTCTCACGCATGAGTGTGTCCCCCTTAGAGTTATCCCAGTATTCAAATTTAAGGTAAATGCAGGTTGGATCTTATTCTGCCTGCAAAGATAGCACTAATTTTCGATATTGGAAAATTTCTGCATAATTATTTTTGCCCCAAATCACAGGAAATGCCGGGTTTTAATGATTATTAACTACATTTACTTGTCATACGTATCAAGATAGGTGACATGGGTGACGAGATATTCCTCGACACCATGCTTGCCGTCAGCACCACCGATGCCCGACTTCTTGACTCCGGCATGGAATCCCTGTATGGCTTCGAAGTGCTCACGGTTGATATAGGTCTCGCCAAACTCCAGTTCGCGACAGGCCTTGGTGGCAATATTGAGGTCATTGGTGAAGATGCTCGATGCCAGGCCGTACTCGCAGTCATTAGCCATGCTGATGGCTTCGTCGATAGTCGAGAATTCCACCAGAGGAATCACAGGACCAAAGGTCTCCTCGTGAATGATGTCCATGTCCTGACGGCAGTTGTCGAGCACGGTGGCAGCATAGAAATAGCCTTTATCTCCTACCCTATGACCACCGCAGAGCAGCTTGGCTCCCTGCTTGATGGCGCGCTCCACCTTTTCCGTAACACTTTCCAGTGCACGCTGCTCTACCAGCGGGCCCATGTCGACGGTCTCGTCCTTGCAGGGATCGCCCACCTTGACGGCAGCCATCTTCTCGACAAGAATCTTCGTGAAGGCGTCCTTCACCTCTTTCTGCACATAGACGCGCTCAGCGTTGTTACAGATCTGTCCGTTGTTGCCGATGCGCGAATCGACAATCCACTGAGCGGCCTTTTCCAAGTCGGCATCCTTCATGACGATGGCCGGGGCCTTGCCGCCAAGTTCGAGGCTCACCTTCGTGATATTGTTGGCAGCAGCCTTCATGATGCTCTCGCCTGCGCTGACGGAACCCGTCACACTGACGATATCGATCTTAGGCGAGCCGGCCATCTCGTTGCCTATGACAGAACCCTTACCAGTGACGATGTTGATGACACCAGCCGGCAGGCCCGTCTCGTCGACGACCTTAGCAAACTCCGTGCAGTTTTCGGGTGTCAGCTGTGAAGGCTTGATGACAATCGTACATCCCGCAATCAGTGCAGCGCCAGCCTTGCGGGCGATGAGGAAGAAGGGGAAATTCCAGGGCAGGATGCCTGCCACGACACCAATAGGCTTCTTCGTCAGAAGGATGGTTTCATTGGGACGATCGCTGGGAATGATCTCGCCCTCGATGTGACGGGCAAACGAAGCCATATACTCAAAATAGCTGATGGTGGCCCCTACCTCGATGGAAGCCCAGTTGCGGGTCTTGCCCTGCTCACGCATGATGATTTCAGTAAACTCATCCTGACGGCGACGGATGCCGTCAGCCATCTTGAGCAGATACTGTGCACGCTCGATGGCGGGCGTCTTGGCCCACTGTTTCTGGGCAGCCCGAGCTGCGTCGAGGGCTTCGTTGACGTCCTCGATGGTTCCTTCGGGCTGTCGTGAGATCACTTCCTCGGTCGAGGGATTCAACACATCAATCCATTTACCACTACGGCTCTCACAGAAGCGGCCGTTGATGTACATTTTCAAGTCTTTCATACGCGTATTGTTTTTAAGATGTTTGTTGGTTGTTTGTTAAATCATTTGCAAAGATATAAAAAAGAAACGAAACGCCAAGAAATTATGAGCCTTTTAATTTTTTTTAGCCATTCTGCTTCACGATTATAATTACGTTTATGAAAAAAAAGAGTAACTTTGCACTCCCTAACCAACTATATCTGGCATGCAAGTTATCTACGAGGACAACCATCTGATCATTGTCAGCAAGCGGAGCGGCGAGATTGTACAGGGCGACAAGACGGGCGACCGCACGCTGGCCGACGACGTGAAGCAATATATTAAGGAGAAGTATGCAAAGCCCGGCGAGGTGTTTCTCGGCGTGGTTCACCGTCTGGACCGCCCCGTCAGCGGCTTGGTCGTCTTTGCCCGCACGTCGAAGGCTCTGACCCGCCTGAACAAGATGTTTGCTGAGGGTCAGGTGCACAAGACCTATTGGGCCATTGTGGAAAGGTCGGGAGGAGATGAGCTCCCAGCCAGCTCACGCCTGCTGACGCATTGGCTGACGCGCAATGAGCAACAGAACAAGGCGTATGCCCACGACCATGAGGTGAGTGGAGCCAAGAAGGCCCAGCTGCGCTATAGTCTGCTGGCCCATGGCGACCATTACGATCTGCTTGAGGTCCAGCTGATGACGGGTCGCCACCACCAGATACGCTGTCAGCTCAGCGCCGTCGGCATGCCCATCCGTGGCGACCTGAAGTATGGCGCCCGTCGCTCCCTACCTGATGGCAGCATCTCGCTTCTGGCCCATCGCATAGAGTTCGAGCACCCTGTCAGCCACCAGCAGATCATCGTCGACGCTCCCCTACCCGACGACTCTCTGTGGAGCAAGCTATCCGCCCAAATAAAATGGTAATCATAAGCTGAAAAACGAAACGGTCCTTTGAGGGTGGAGAAGCGGTCCTTTGAAGGGCACGAAACGGTCCTTTGAGGACGGAGAAACGGTCCTTTGAAAATTGAGATGCACCACCCTGCAACTTTTCGGCTCGTTTTGACGTCTAACCCATAGAAAGCAATCAAAATTAAGAAGGAGAACTGAATTATGAAAACGAACCGAATCCTGCTCACGGCCACACTCTGTCTGGCAGTCCTGCTGGCCACCTCATGCGTTAATTACACCATCCGACTTGGCCAAGGAGGCCAGAAAATCAAACCCAGCAAGAACATCGTTGAGAAGGTCTACGAACAGCCTGCCTTCGACGAACTCGAGGCTACGCTTATGGCCAACGTCAAGATTATCCAAAGTGCCAAGGATGGTCATCGCGTTGTCTTGCAATGCCCTGACAACTATCTGGAGCTGTTCAGCATCAAGGTAGAGGAAGGTGAGTTGAAGCTCGACTTTGCCGTAAAGAATGCCATTATCGAGACCTCCGACGTCAAGATACTCGTCTACACGCCCACATTGCGCAAGATCGAGAGCAATGGCGTGGCCATGATCAAGGCCGACTCGCTACGGGCTGACCAACTGGAGGTTGAGAACAACGGTGTGGGCTCCATCAAGCTCAACGGGCTCAAGGTCAATCACATCGACTGCGAGCTCAATGGCGTAGGAAACATCGAGCTGCAGGGACAGGCTCGCGAGGCCGAGCTCGAGAACAGCGGCGTGGGCAGCATCGAGGCCGAAGGGCTGAAGGCTTCGGCCGTCAAGGCCGAAGTGAGCGGCGTAGGCAGCATCAAGTGCTGGGCTTCAGACAGGCTGAAGGCTGACGTCAGCGGTGTGGGCTCCCTGAAATACGGCGGCGACCCCAAGGAGAAGCAACTCCACCGTACTGGCGTAGGCAAGATTTCCGACTTGTAATGGAGAAATAATCAAGGAAAAATTCGTCGGTATCGGATTTTTTTTGTTACTTTGCACTTTCGATGAAGAAAGCGCTCAAGTGGACAGGCCTGATCCTGCTGACCCCAGTTGTGCTGCTGCTCGTCGCGGCAGCACTGCTTTATGTGCCTCCCATCCAACAATGGGTGGCAGAGAAGGTGGCGGCCATTGCCAGCGAGAAGACCGGCCTCGACATCTCCGTAGGCCACGTCAGCCTGAAGTTTCCCCTTGACTTGGCTGCCGACGACGTACTCGTCGTCAGGCCTGAGAGCGACACCATTGCCCAAGTGGGACGCGCCGTAGTCGATGTGCAGTTGTGGCCCTTGCTGCGAAGCCAGGTGGTCGTCGACGAGTTGAGCATGGAGCGGGCCCACTTCAATACCTGCGATCTGATATCAGATGTACAGGTGAGCGGCCAGGCCGACCATCTGAGCCTGCGATCCGACGGCATCGATCTCGCTGCAGGCATCGTCAACTTGAACGACGCAAAGCTCAGCGATGCCGACGTCACAATAGCCCTGAGCGACACGGCTGCCGTCGACACGACCACGTCGGAGCCTCTCGCATGGCTCATCAACCTGGACAAATTAAATATAGAACGCACGCGCGTAAGCCTCAGCATGCCTGGCGACTCCATGCGCGTCAGCGGCTATTTGGGCAAGGCGACGGCCACTGACGCCCGAATCGACCTGGCCGACAGCCACTATGCCCTGAAAGAGCTGGACTGGCAGGACGGTCAACTGAAATACGACCTGCCCCATGAGCCTGCCAAAGCCCACGGACTGGACTACAGTCATCTCGACCTGCACGACATCGGCCTTAAGCTTGACTCCATCGACTACAGCGGCGATCGACTGGCGCTCAACCTCGCCAAGGCATCACTCCGCGAGGCTAACAGCGGCCTGCAGATCGACGACCTGCATGGCCCCGTCCTCCTCGACGGCCAGCGGCTCAGCCTGCAAGGGCTCAGCCTGACCACCCCCCACTCCACTATCTATGCACGCGCCGACGTCGACCTCAACGTGATGGACGATGTAGCACCCGGCTCTATGGACGTCGACCTCGACGCCCAGATCGGCCGCCAGGATCTGTTGGCATTCATGGACGACGTCCCAGCACCGATGCGCAGCCGCTGGCCCGACTGGCCGCTGAGCGTCAAGGGACGCATCAAGGGCAACCTGCAGCAAGCCCGCGTCGAACAGCTCAGCATGGAGCTGCCGACCGTCTTCCGTGCTGAAGCCTCAGGAACGATCAACAACCTGACCAGCCTCGACTCTATGCTTGGCGGACTCGACGTGAAGCTGCAGACCTACGACCTCTCCATGCTGCGTCAGACCATGGGGCTGCCACCATCCGTCCGCATACCCAGTGGAATTCAGCTGGAAGGCAAGGTCGACGCCAACGGCTCGCGCTACACGGCCGACCTCACGGCCCGCGAAGGCCGGGGCAACATCAGGCTGAAGGGCTACTACGACCAGAAGGCGGCAGTCTACAGCGCCGATGCCAAGATCAACAACCTGAACCTCCACCACTTCCTGCCCCAGGATTCGCTCTACGAACTCACGGCCGATGTGCAGTTGCGAGGACAAGGCACTGACTTCTTCGACTCCCGTAGCCGTCTCGACGCACAGGCCCAAGTCAGTCATCTGCGCTACGGACGGCTCAATCTCGACAACCTTCACGCCGATGCCACCCTCAACAACGGCCATGTGCTGGCATCACTCACCAGCGACAATCCGCTGATGCGTGGCACCATCGACGCCGATGCACTACTCGGCCATCGCTCCAACATCAAGGCCACACTGGGCACCGACGTCCGCCATGCTGACCTGCAAGCCCTCGGCATTTCCAGCAACCCGCTCGTCGTAGGCATGTGCGGCCACATCGACCTGGCCACCGACCTGGACGAGTATTATCAGGCGGAGGGCCACTTTGCCGACCTCTACATCCGCGACTCCTCTGCAACCTATCGTCCACAGGACGTCACACTCAACTTGCTGGCCAACCGCGACACGACAACAGCACGGCTGCAGAGCGGCAACCTCGCCCTCAAGATGGACGCCAGTGGCGGCTATCAGCGGCTCATCAACCAACTGACGGCGCTGGCCGACACCATCGGCTCGCAGTTCGACCAGCGCATCATCGACCAACCACGCATCAAATCGATGCTGCCCACCATGCGGCTCTATGCTACCAGCGGCAACGACAACCCCATTGCCGACATGCTGAGAGCCTCAGCTGGCATTGACTTCCGCGACCTCCTCGTCGACCTGACAGCGTCGCCAGAGAAGGGACTCAACGGCACGGCTCACGTCTATGCCCTGAAGTACGACTCCGTACGCATCGACACTGTCCACATCAGCCTGCGCGACAGCGAGCACGGACTGACCTATCAGGGAGTCGTGGCTAACAATCGGCGCAATCCGCAGTTCGTATTCCGTGCCCTCGTCGACGGCAACGTCTACGACCGCGGAGCACGTCTCGGCCTGCGTTTCTACGACGACAAGGGCGACCTCGGCGTCCGCCTGGGGGCTCAGGCTGTCATGGAGGCCGACGGTCTGCGCTTCCAGCTGCTGCCCAAGCGCCCCACCCTCGGCTATACAGAGTTCAACCTTAACGACGACAACTTTCTCTTCCTGGGCCGCGACGCCAAGCTGCAGGCCAAGGTCGACCTCGTCGCCGACGACGGCACTGGCATCAAGATCTACTCAGAGAACCAGGACTCTACACTCCTGCAAGACCTCACCATCAGCCTTCACCGCTTCGACCTCGACCGCCTGACGACAGTGCTGCCTTACGTGCCACGCATTGCCGGCATGCTCGACGGCGACTTCCACCTCATGATGAACAGCGACCGGCAGATCTCCGTAGCCAGCGACATGCAGGTACGCAGCATGGCCTACGAAGGCAGCCAGATGGGCGACGTCTCAACGGAGTTCGTCTATCTGCAGCGCGAAGACAACACCCATGCCGTCGAGGGCATCCTCATGCTCAGCGACAAGGAGGTGGGCGCCCTCAGAGGCGAATACCGCGACGAGGACGACGGCTATCTCGACGCCACGCTACAGCTGACCCACACACCGCTGTCGCTCATCAATGGCTTCATACCCGACCAGTTGATCGGCTTCGAGGGCTATGCCGAAGGCGAGGTCAGCGTCAAGGGCTCACTCTCACAACCCGATGCCCAGGGCGAGCTATATCTCGACTCTGCCTACCTGGTCAGCCAGCCCTATGGTGTGCGCCTACGTTTCGACAACGACCCTGTGCGCATCATTGACTCTAAACTATTGCTTGAAAACTTCACGATGTATGCCTATAACGACAATCCACTCAACATCATGGGCAACATCGACTTCCACGACATGGACCACATGACGATGGATCTCCGCATGCGCGCCAGGAACTTCCAGCTCATCAACTCGAAACAGTCGGCCCGATCAATTGCTTTCGGCAAGGGCTTCGTCAACTTCTTTGCCACCCTGCGCGGGCCCATGGAGCGACTCGCCATGCGCGGCAAGCTCGACGTGCTGGGCAACACCGACCTGACTTATCTCTTGCTTGACTCGCCACTCTCAACCGACAACCAACTCGACGAGCTCGTCAAGTTCACTGATTTCAATGACTCCGTACATGTCAGCATCGAGCGCCCGACACCTGACGGACTGACCGTCGACCTCCAGATTGGCATCGACCAGGGAGCTCACGTCGTCTGCGGCCTCAATGCCGACCAGACCAACTACGTCGACCTCTTCGGAGGCGGAGACCTGCGGATGCGCTATTCGGCCAGCGAGCTCACACTCAACGGACGCTACACGCTCAATAGCGGCGAGATGAAATACTCGCTGCCCATCATCCCCCTCAAGACCTTCACCATCCAGGACGGCAGCTACGTCGAGTTCACGGGTGATCCGATGAACCCCCGACTCAACCTGACCGCTACGGAGCGCACCAAGGCCAGCGTCGGACAGGAGGGTGGACAGAGTCGATCCGTAGCATTCGACTGCGGCGTCATCATCACCAAGACGCTCAACGACATGGGCCTGGAATTCATCATCGACGCTCCTGAAGACATGAGCATCTCGAGCGAGCTCAACTCCATGTCGACTGAGCAAAGAGGAAAGCTGGCCGTGACGATGCTCACCACAGGCATGTATCTGGCCGACGGCAACACCAGCGGCTTCTCCATGAACTCTGCCCTCAGCTCTTTCCTGCAAAGCGAGATCAACAACATCACGGGCAATGCCCTCAAGACGCTCGACCTGAGCATCGGTCTCGACAACACGACCGACGCCAGCGGAGCCATGCACACTGACTATTCGTTCAAGTTTGCCAAACGGTTCTGGAACAACCGTCTCCGTGTGCAGATTGGCGGCAAGGTCTCAACCGGCCAAGAGGCTGCCATCGGCCAGAACCAGTCGTTCTTCGACAACGTCACGATGGAATACCGTCTCTCGCCGACTGCCAACCAGTACGTCAAGCTTTTCTACAACCAGAATGCCTACGACTGGCTCGAGGGCTACACAGGCGAATACGGCGCCGGCTTCATCTGGAAGCGCAAGATGGATTCATTCTGGGACATCTTCCGCTTCTGGAAGAAAGAACAGCCCATGATGATACCCCAGCGTCAGGCCAAGCGCGAGCAAGCCGACTCCGTGAAGACTGACACTACACAAACAAACAAGGAGCAATGATGAACAGACTGACATATAAGATAAGAAGAATAAGACGAAGAATGCGCCCCGTCGCTTTCCTCATTCTCAATTTCTCGCTCAGCATATCTCTCTTGCTGAGCACAACGTCCTGCTCCACCACCAAGAACATCCCTGACGACGACCAGCTATTCATCGGACTCACTAAGATTGACTATCAGGACTACGAGCCTGGCGACCACTTCGACACCACACGCGAAGAAATCGAAGCCGCTCTGGCCACCGCCCCTAACGGTGCCCTCTTCGGCTCAAGCTATTATCGTACGCCCTTTCCTTATGGCCTGTGGATATGGAACTGGGCCGACGGTTCCAGCGGGGTATTCAAGAAGTGGATGAAGAAAGCCTTCGGCAAGGCCCCCGTGCTGATGAGCCAGGTCAATCCTGCCCTGCGCGCCTCCGTGGCCCGTTCTGTGCTCCGCAAGAACGGCTACCTGCACGGCTCGGTCAGCTACGAAGAGGTGCCTCAGCATAATCCGAAGAAAATGAAAATCGGCTACACCGTCAAGCTCGACACGCTCTTCAGCGTCGACACCATCGCCTACGTAGGCTTCCCGGCCCCCATGCAGCACCTCATCGACTCCACCCTTGACGAAGCCTGCATCAAGCCCGGATCACCCTTCGACGTAGCCAACCTCGACGCCGAGCGGACGCGACTGAGCCGACTGTTCCGCAACAACGGCTATTATTACTATCAAACGGGGTATGCCTCATATCTGGCCGACACATTCGACATCGCAGGCCATGCCCAGCTGCGTCTCCAGCTGGCCGACTCGCTGCCCCCCGAGGCCCTGCGTCCCTGGCGCATCGGAAGGACCAGAGTCGAGCTGCGCCGCTCCATGCGCGAACAGCTCAGCGACTCCATCGACCGACGCTTCCTCAAAGTCTTCTACAACGGCAAGCACTCCCCTATCCGTCCGCGTGTCATCCTGCGCGACCTCAAGCTGCGCCCTCGTCAGCTCTTCAGCTACGACAACTATCAGGAATCGGTCCAGAAAATCAATGCCAACGGTATCTTCTCCTCCGTCGACCTACAACTCACCCCGCGCCTCTCCCAACTCTCAACTCTCAATTCTCACGTCTCCCAAGACACCCTCGACATGACGCTCAGCTGCACCTTCGACAAGCCCTACGACTTCTACGTCGAGACCAACTTCGTCAACCGTACCATCGGCCGGCTGGGCCCAGAGCTCAAACTCGGATTCACCAAGCGCAACGCCTTCCGCGGAGCCGAAAAGCTCGACATCAACCTCCACGGCGCCTACGAATGGCAGATCAACGGTGGCGGTTCAGACATGAACTCCTATGAATATGGTGCTGACGCCTCCATTGAGTTCCCGCGCATCATTGCCCCCTTCGTCAACCGCACACGCCGCTCGGGGCCCAACGGACGCCGACGCCCTCGTCGATTCTACGCCACACCTTGGACCATCGCCAAAGTTTCAAGCGACATCGTCCGCCGACCCTCCTACTATAAGATGCACATCGTCTCAGGCGAGTGGACCTACCGCTGGCAACCCTCAGCCACCAGCCGCCACGAACTGTCGCCCCTCATCCTGAAGTATCAGTACATGAACAGCCACACCGAGCAGTTCGATCAGCTCCTTATCCAAAATCCATACCTTCAGGCCACGATGGACGACTACTTCATCCCCAAGATGCGCTATACCTACACATACGCATCACCATCTAACCTGCGCAACCCCATCCGATGGGAGACCAGCATCGAGCAGGCAGGCAACCTCACAGCCCTCTACGACGTCCTCATTCAGGGCAACAAGTGGAACCAACGCGGCAAGACGCTCTTCAAGAACCCATACTCGCAGTTCATCCGCATTGAGACCGACCTCGTCAAGACCTGGACCCTCGATCCTAAGACCCAGCTCGTCGGCCATCTCAACTGGGGACTCCTCTGGAGCTACGGCAATGCCGACGAAGCACCCTTCAGCGAACTCTTCTACGTAGGCGGTGCCAACAGCATCCGAGCCTTCACCGTCCGTTCCATCGGCCCTGGTGCTTTCCAGGGCATACCAGGCAACAGTCAGTTCAGCTATCTCATGCAGAACGGCGACTCCAAGTTCGTTGCCAACCTCGAGCTGCGCCGCCGACTGTTCGGCAGCCTCTACGGCGCCGTCTTCCTCGACGCAGGCAACGTCTGGAACTCGCGCGACTGGACCCTCCAGCACGGCGACGATGACGACCAGACCACCCACGACTTCATCGACGCCTGGAACGACCTCTTTGCCAACACGGGCTTCCATGCACGCAAGTTCTTCCGCGAACTCGCCACAGGCACAGGCGTAGGACTACGCTACGACCTCGACTTCCTCGTCCTCCGCGTCGACTGGGGCTTCGGACTCCATCTGCCCTACGACACCGGCAAGTCTGGCTACCTGAACATCCCACGCTTCAGCGACATGCACTCCCTCCACATCGCCATCGGATATCCTTTCTGACCGTCAGTCACGACAAACTGTTGACACGACATGACGGCATGAAATCACGACGTGACGCCATGAAATCACGACGTGACGGCATGAAATCACGGCGTGTCATCAGTTTTCACTGACGGTTCGATAAAAGTATTCTACAGCATAAGCTAAAAAAACTTAAATCTTTTTACCTTGAAGAGCATAATTACTTAATTCTCAAAGATTTTTAGTAATTTTGCGGCCACTTTTGAGCCCATATAGGGACAAGGAGCCAGAACAGGCGCTGACTCCTCATATTATTAACCATTAAAACAAGGTCTGATTATTTCGTCTGTTCAGGCCAAACGCCCTTTGTAAGGGCAAACATTTTAACAACATGTCAGAATTAACAAAGAACGTCAAGCCGCTCGAGGACTTCAACTGGGACGAATTCGAAAACGGCACCGTGGCCAACGTGAGCAAGGAAGAACTTGACAAGGCCTACGACGAAACCCTGAACAAGGTGGCCGACCATCAGGTTGTCGACGGCAAGGTCATCTCAGTGGACAAGAAGGAAGTCGTGGTCAACATCGGCTACAAAAGCGATGGCATCATTCCCGCCGGCGAGTTCCGCTACAACCCCGACCTGAAAGAAGGCGACACCGTGGAAGTCTATGTCGAGAGTGTCGAGGACCGCAGTGGCAAGCTCATCCTCTCGCACAAGAAGGCCCGCCTCTCCAAGGCATGGGACCGCGTCAACGCAGCCCTCGAGGAGCAGCAGGTCATCCAGGGCTTCATCAAGTGCCGCACGAAGGGCGGTATGATTGTCGACGTCTTCGGCATCGAGGCCTTCCTGCCCGGCTCGCAGATCGACGTTCATCCCATACGCGACTACGACCAGTTCGTCGGCAAGACGATGGAGTTCAAGGTAGTGAAGATCAACCAGGAGTTCCGCAACGTCGTCGTTTCGCACAAGGCCCTCATCGAGCAGGAGCTCGAGGCCCAGAAGCAGGAGATTATCTCGAAGCTCGAGAAGGGTCAGATCCTGGAGGGTACGGTCAAGAACATCACGAGCTACGGTGTCTTCGTCGACCTTGGCGGCGTGGACGGACTCATCCACATCACCGACCTCAGCTGGGGCCGCGTCGACGATCCGAAGAAGGTTGTCGAGCTCGACCAGAAGATCAATGTCGTCATCCTCGACTTCGACGAGGAGAAGAAGCGCATCGCCCTCGGTCTGAAGCAGCTGACCCCGCACCCCTGGGATGCTCTGGATCCCGAGCTCAAGGTGGGCGACCACATCAAGGGCAAGGTTGTCGTCATCGCCGACTACGGCGCATTTGTCGAAGTGCAGCCCGGCGTTGAGGGTCTGATCCACGTCAGCGAGATGTCCTGGAGCCAGCACCTGCGTTCAGCACAGGAGTTCCTGAAGGTTGGCGACGAGGTTGAGGCCGTCATCCTGACCCTCGACCGCGACGAGCGCAAGATGAGCCTCGGCATCAAGCAGCTCAAGGAAGATCCTTGGGAGGCCATCGAGGTGAAGTATCCCGTCGGTTCGAAGCACACTGCCAAGGTGCGCAACTTCACCAACTTCGGCGTCTTCGTCGAGCTGGAAGAGGGTGTCGACGGACTGATCCACATCAGCGACCTGTCATGGACCAAGAAGGTGAAGCACCCCTCAGAGTTCACAAAGGTTGGCGAGCCCATCGACGTCATCGTGCTCGACATCGACAAGGAGAACCGTCGTCTCTCGCTCGGCCACAAGCAGCTTGAGGACAATCCTTGGGACGTCTTCGAGGGCCAGTACACCGTCGGTTCTGTCCACACTGGTAAGATCACCGAGATGCTCGAGAAGGGCGCTGTCGTTCAGCTCGAGGAGAACGTTGAGGGCTTTGCTACGCCGAAGCACCTGGTCAAGGAGGACGGCTCGCAGGCTCAGCTCGGCGAGGAACTGCCCTTCAAGGTGATCGAGTTCAACAAGGATTCGAAGCGCATCATTCTCTCGCACAGCCGCACCTTCGAGGATGCTCAGCGTGAGGAGAAGCGTGCTGCCCGCAAGGCTGCCGCTCCCCGTGCTGCCAAGAAGGACGACACGCCGAAGATTGAGAACGTTGCTGCCAGCACCACGCTTGGCGACATCGACGTCCTCGCTCAGCTGAAGGCTCAGATGGAGAAGGGTGAGTAAGAGTTTCAAGACTTAAGCCCAGAATATCAAGGCCGCGTTTCATGAAGAGACGCGGCCTTTATTGTTGTTTGTCAATTACAAGCAAAAGAGAAAGTACGGAGCGACGGGCAAAGGTGTGGAGGGAAAGGGTCAGAGCAAATCGAAGACGCCAGTCGGCATGGTGCGCTTGAGCACCTCAAGCTGGAGATCCTTGCCGACAACGATGCCATAAGAACGAAGCACAGCCTCGACCGTCTTGCGAGCCAGCTCGGGGTGGTTGTTCTCTTCTGAAAGATGGCATAGCCATACATAGCGCAAGTCCTGACTCATGTTCTGAGCAATGGCCTCGCCACAGAGATTGTTGTTCAGATGGCCCGTGCCACTGGTGATACGACGTTTCAGATGCTCAGGGTAAGGCCCATGGAGAAGCATCTCGCAATCATGGTTGGCCTCAATGACCAGATAGTTGGCCCGGGTGATAAAGGCAGCCATCTCGTCAGTGACGCGACCGCAATCCGTCATGATGCAGAATCGCACACTCTCGGCCTCAATCATATAGCCGACATTGTCGTTGCTGTCATGAGGGACGCTGAAAGGCGTCACGATGAAGTCACCGATGGTGATGGTTTGCCCTGGTACCAGATAACGACGATTGTCGGCTTCCACCTTACGCGCGACGCAATAGTTGCGGTCGATGCCCTTATGGACGGCCTCAGTGGCATAGACGGGCAGATGCTGATCATGGCTAAGGCTGCCGACACACTTGATGTGGTCAGCATGATCGTGAGTGATCAGCACGTGGTGGACCTGCGCGAGGCTTAGTCCATAGTTGCGGAAATGCTTTTTCAGCGTGCGTATTCCAACTCCAGCATCGATGATCAGTCCATCGTTGCCGGTGCACAGGAAATAGCAATTTCCGCTACTACCGCTGCCAAAAGATATGAATCTCAGCATGTCGTTTCTGAATTTAAATGCAAAGATACAAAAAAGAATCGACAATAAGACTTAATCTGGAGATTATTTTACCTTATTTAAACATCAGAAGGGCAGTCCGACGGCGAAATGAAAAGCGTAGTCGCGGCTGAAGCGTGGATGGAGGATGGGGTAATGCTCGTCGTCGTCCTCTTCGTAGGCGGGGTTGATGGCCTTCATGCCGAGGTCGAAGCGGAGAATGAAGTAGTCGAAGTTGAAGCGCAGGCCCAGACCATAGCTGACGGCCAGCTGACTCGGAAAGTCGCTGAATCGGAATTGTCCGCCAGGCTGAATGTCGTAGTCGCGTAGTGTCCAGATGTTGCCTGCATCGACGAAGGCAGCACCGCCCAGCTTCCAGAACAGGTGGGTGCGATACTCGAGGTTGAGGTCAAGCTTCATGTCGCCCGTCTGATTGATAAAGTTGATGCGTCCGTCGCGTTCCTTATATTTACCAGGTCCGAGCGAGCGCACGCTCCATCCGCGTACGCTGTTGGCACCGCCTGAGAAGTAGCGTTTCTCAAAAGGCAGTACAGTAGAGTTGCCATAGGGATAGGCAATGCCGAAGCCAAGATGGAACACGAGCTGGTTGTGGGCATCAATGGTGAAGGAACGAGTCAGGTCGACGTCAGCCTTGGCATACTGTGCGAAGGCGATGTTGAAGAGGCGATACTGGCCTTTGTCGTCTTTCTTCGTGCCAAACAGTCGAGCTCCGCCAGCCAGGACGTTACCCGACGTCTCGACATTGGTCTTCAGGGCTACATTGCCCTTGACGTAGGAGTAGCCGAAGCCCACCTTGGTAATGAACAGATCCTCGTAGTTGTAGCGCAGGATGGCATTTCGGTTCGACTCGTTGTCGAGATATTGCGAACGGAAAGTAGGCGACAGCCAAGGCATGAACACGTAGTTAAGGTCAAGCAAGTCAAGCTGATAGCGGTCGTGACGATGGGGGAAGCTCCATCGATAGCGCCAGGCAGCCGAGAGCACTCGACGATGGAACTCTGGGCGATCCTGCAGGTCATAGAGCAGCGACAGCTCACTGGTGGCATTGACCCGCTGGCGGAGGTGCTGGTTGACGAAAGGTGTGACGAATCGCGGGAACTGCAGCCGGGTCTCGAGGCTGTATTCGATGAAGTCCTGATTGGCGTAGCCCTCGAGTCCACGTATGGCCTCATAGGCTCCACGCAGCTCGACGCTGAGCACCTCGCTTCCGCGGAAGAGATTTCGATTCTGATAGGTGAGCGATGCGGCCGCTCCGAGATCGCCTGCCGTATTGGTGCCTTCGGGCTGGAACGAGATGGTCGAGGGTTTGTTGGTCTGTAGCTGGATGTCGCAGTCGAGCATGGCCGAATCGGCGACGGGTCGGAACATAATATTGGTATAGCGCACGGCCTGAAGGCGCCCGAAGTGATTATAAGTATTTTGCAGGCCAGTAGCCGTATAATATTGTCCTTCAGCCAAATGCGTGCACTCCTCAAGGACATGGCGACGCAAGTGGATCCGCGTATCAGAGGGGTCGCCGCTGGCATAGGCGATGCGACGAAGCAAATAGCGCGTATGCAGAGTGTCCGGGCTGTCGGACGACTGGCGATAGAGCCCTAGCCGCAGTGTGATGTCTATCAGGCGCGTGCCGCGAGTAGTGTCAGCCTGATAAGTTATAAACTCCTTATGGAAGCGGAAGTAGCCGCTGTCTGTCAGCAAGGACGTGAGGCGCTTTCGCTCCGCATCGAGCAGACTGACGTCGAACTTCATGCCTGGACGGATCAGTCGGCGGAGACTGTCGCCTGCCAGGAGCTGGCGGATACTGTCGTCGCGTATGTCATAGCTGATGTTATGAATGAAATAAGGCTCGCCTGGATGGAGCCAATAGGTGACGTCGACCTTACGCCCGTGCCGTCGCTCCTCGACGTCGACGTCCGCCTGAAGGAACCCTTCGTTGCGCAGTTCCTGACGCAGGTCGGCAATGGTCTGCAGGGTGCGCAGCGAATCGTAGACGACGGGGGGCTCGCCGATGGACTTCAGCGTGCGGTTGATCCATCGCGACGAGTCGCGTCCGGAGAGCGAATAGGTAGCCAGAGGGAGCTTCACCAGGGAGAACCAGCGAGCGTTAGGCTGCTGGCGGACATAGCTGCGAAGGGCCGAAGTGTTGACGTCGCGATAGTCGCCCTCAGTCTTGACCTTGACGCTGCTGAGCAGCATTCCGCCGTCAGGCACATAGCGCGTCGTGGAGCACGACGCCACGAGCATCGCGAGGGTCGAGACCAACAAGACTATGATAAGGCTTTTTCGCATAATCGACGGCAAAGTTACGAAAAAAAAGCCATTCCGCATCCATAATTGCGAATAATTTTCTACCTTTGCACCCAAAATCAAAAAACGACATGGGAAGAACCAAGAAACCACTGCCGCTCCTTGAGGGCGTCACCATCGAAGCCGTCGCTGCCGAGGGCAAATGCCTTTTCCACTGGCAGGACATGGTCGTGTTTGTGCCCTGGTGCGTGCCTGGCGACATCTGCGATGTCCAGATACGCCGCAAGAAGCACTCTTATGCTGAAGGCGAGGTCGTCAGATTCATCACGCTGAGCGAGGTGCGCGCCGTGCCCTTCTGCAGTCACTTTGGTGTCTGCGGCGGGTGCAAATGGCAAAACCTGCCCTACGAAGAGCAGCTCAAATTCAAGCAACAGCAAGTGGCCGACCAGCTGAGGCGCATCGGCAAAGTGGAGCTGCCTGAGATCCGTCCCATCCTGGGCTCCGTGCTGACGCGTGAATATCGCAACAAGCTCGACTTCGGCTGTGCCAACCGTCGCTATCTGACGCGCGAGCAGCTCAGCGACGAATCGCTCCGCAAGGACATCCCTGCCATCGGATTCCACATCACGGGCGCCTTCGACAAGATTCTGCCTATCGAGACGTGCCACCTGATGCACCCTCTTCACAACGACATCCGCAACGCCATTCGCGACTATGCCCTCGAGAAGCAACTCTCGTTCTTCGACCTGAAAGCCCAGAAGGGACTGCTGCGCGACGTCATCATTCGCAATTCGAACAGCGGCGAATGGATGGTCATCCTGCAGTTTCACTACGATGAGACGGGTGGTCAGGAAGAGGCTTTCGGACTGCTTCAGTACATAAAGGACAACTTCCCGCAGATCAGCTCATTAATGTACGTCGACAACCAGAAGTGCAACGACACCATCGGCGACCTTGACATCCTGACCTTCAGCGGCTCCGACCACATCTTTGAACTCATGGAGGACCTGCGATTCAAGGTCGGTCCGAAGTCGTTCTACCAGACCAACACGGAACAGGCCCTGCACCTTTACCAGGTGGCACGCGACTTCGCCCAGCTCACAGGCCACGAGCTTGTCTACGACCTCTATACAGGTACGGGCACGATTGCCAACTTCGTGGCACGTCGGGCCCGACAGGTGGTAGGCATCGAATACGTGCCTGAGGCCATCGAGGACGCCAAGGTGAACGCCTCGATAAACGGGCTTGAAAACACGCTCTTCTATGCGGGCGACATGAAGGACATCCTGACTGACGACTTCATCGCGGAGCACGGACGGCCCGACGTCATCATCACTGACCCGCCACGCGCAGGCATGCACCCTGACGTGGTGAGCACCATCCTGCGGGCAGCGCCGCTACGCATCGTCTACGTCTCATGCAACCCTGCCACGCAGGCCCGCGACCTGCAGCTGCTCGACGCCGACTATCGGGTAAAGGCCGTACAGCCCGTCGACATGTTCCCGCATACGCCACACGTAGAAAATGTCGTGCTGCTCGAGCGACGCTAATGATGCCTATAGACGAAGTACCGCTTTGACCTCATCAAAGCGGTACTTTGACATCAGAGAAGCGGTCCTTTGACGACATCAAAGCGGTACTTTGACAACAGAGAAGCGGCACTTTGCCGAAAAACAGCAATCGGCGGGCCTAAAATTTGGCGGTATCATGTTTTTTGATTATCTTTGTGCTCTGAAAATCAAATCTATCTCAAAACTATGACAAAGAAATTCATTGCAATGTCTATGCTCACGCTGATGGCTATCGGCGCCAACGCTCAGGAGAAAAAATGGTATGACACCATGAAGCTGAGCGGATATGGAATGGTGCAATATCAGGCCAACGACAAGAAGGGCGACGAGCAGAACTCGATCAACCTGCGACTGCTCCGACTGATTCTCGACGGACAGAGCGGCGACTTCGACTGGCGCGTGCAGGCTCAGGGTTCATCGAATGCCGGCCCTTCATCTGCCACCTTCAATCTGGTCGACCTCTATGCCGAATGGCGCAGATTCGACTTCCTGAAAGTGAGAGTCGGACAGTTTAAGCGTGCCTTTACATTCGAGAACCCCACCCACCCCATCACTCAGGGTTGGTATTCCTACGCCATGTCAGTCAACAAGCTGGCCGGCTTTGGCGACCGCACGGGCGAGAAGTCGTCAGGCGGACGCGACATCGGCGTACAGCTGCAGGGCGACCTGATCCGCGTGGCAGGCCATCCGCTGCTCCATTATCAGGTTGGCGTCTACAATGGCGAAGGCATCAACGCCAAGGATAAGGACAATCGCAAGGACATCATCGGCGGTATGTGGGTCATGCCCGTCAAGGGGCTGCGCATCGGCGGCTTCGGATGGACAGGCTCGCGTGGCGGCTACAGCATCGACGGCAAGACCAACCAGAGCGTCTCGAAGAACCGCTATGCCATCTCGGCCGAATGGGACAAGGACGACTGGACCTTCCGCACCGAGTATATCCACAGCCAGGGCTTCGGCACGGCAACAGCCGGCGACGGCACCAACACCATTGAGCGCCGCAAAGGAACGAAGGCCGACGGCTTCTATTTCTTTGGCATCGTGCCGATCATCAAGAACAAGCTGCACGTCAAAGCCCGCTACGACGTCTATCGCGACGAGATTAACTATGGCAAGAAGATATGGTATGACATAGGTGCCAACGGCGACGTGCGCACCATACACTATGAAGGCGGCATCGACTACATGTTCAACAAGAACATCATGCTCAACCTGATGTATTCGCGCGTCGACGACCATACGCGCGATTACAATACGATGTACATTAATAAATATAAGTACAACATGGTGAACCTGGAGCTCGACTTCCGCTTCTGACCTGCGAAGGACTATGCAAACCAGAATACTATTGATCTACACGGGCGGAACCATCGGCATGAACCGCAATCCGCTGACAGGGGCCCTGGAGCCCTTCGACTTTGAACATCTGCTGAGCCGGGTGCCTGAACTGGCGCAATTCAAGACTGAGATAGCGACCTACCAGTTCTCGCCCCCCATCGACTCGAGCGACATGTCGCCTGAGTTCTGGGTTCAACTGGCCGGACTGATCAATGAGCGCTATGACGACTACGACGGCTTCGTCATCCTGCACGGCACGGACACGATGTCGTTCACGGCCTCTGCGTTGTCGTTCATGCTCCAGAATCTCGGTAAGCCTGTCATACTGACGGGCAGTCAGCTGCCCATCGGACAGTTGCGCACCGACGGCAAGGAAAACCTCATCACGTCGATAGAGATTGCCGCCGCACGCCATCAGGACGGCACGCCAATGGTGCCTGAGGTGTCAGTCTACTTCAACGGCCACCTGATGCGCGGCAACCGCACGACGAAGCAGAGTGCCGACGAGTTCAATGCCTTCGAGTCGTTCAACTATCCTCATCTGGCAGATGCGGGCGTGAACATCACCTATCACGAGGAGTTCATCCATCAGCCCGACTATCGTCGCAGGATGATTCCTCAGCTGAAGCTGGACGCCAGCGTGTTCATCTTCTCGCTCTTCCCTGGAGTGCGCGAAGAAATGATTCGCTATCTGGTGACCATGCCCACGCTGCGAGCCATCGTCATGCGCACCTATGGCAGCGGCAACGCCCCACAGGCCCCATGGCTCATCAGCGCCCTGAAGGAGGCATCGCGCCACGGCAAGGTGGTAGTCAACATCAGCCAATGCCTGCAAGGCCGCGTCGAGATGGGACGCTACGACACTGGCTACCAGCTGCAGGAAGCCGGCGTGGTCAGCGGTTACGACGGCACGGTGGAAAGTGCCGTGACGAAGCTGATGTATCTGCAAGGCCGCTATGACGACTCCGAAATCGTGCGCAAGTTTATGAAGCAGAGCATCTGCGGAGAGATAACAGTTTAACATCATAAAAAGAACAATCATGAAAGAACTAAAAGGAACAAAGACAGAGAAGAACCTGCAGGAAGCATTTGCAGGTGAGTCGATGGCACGCAACAAGTACAGCTACTGGGCTTCGAAGGCCAAGAAGGACGGCTACGTCCAGATCGCTGCCATCTTCGAGGAGACGGCTGCCAACGAGAAGGAGCACGCCAAGATGTGGTTCAAGCTCTTGGAGGGCGGTGCCATCAAGGATACGGCCAGCAATCTGGAGGCAGCTGCCGGAGGCGAGAACTTCGAATGGACAGACATGTATGCCCGCATGGCCCGCGAGGCCCGCGAGGAGGGTTTCGACGAGATAGCCGAGAAGTTCGAAGGCGTGGCTAAGATTGAGAAGGCCCACGAGGAGCGCTATCGCAAGCTGCTCGACAATGTGCGCCATGAGCGTGTGTTCTCGAAGGATGGCGACGTCATCTGGCAATGCGCCAACTGCGGACATATCGTCGTGGGTAAGAAAGCTCCCGAGGTGTGCCCAGTATGCGACCATCCCCAGAGCTACTTCCAGGTGAAGGCCGAGAACTATTAAAATGAGAGGTGAAAAATGAAAGATGAATAATATGATTAGACAGAACTGTTCATAACGACAAGGCCAAGCCTGATCATATTCCTCATCTTTCAACTTTTATCTTTTATCTTAAGAGAGCAAGATACTGACGATGCGCTCTGCCGTCCGCCCATCCCAGCGGTCAGGCAGGGCGCTTGCTTTCCATGTGCCGCTGACCATCCGGCTGACTTCATCTGCCAAGCGGTCTGGGTCTTCACCCACGAGGACGTTTGAGCCGATAGTGACCGTCTCCTGATGCTCTGTATAGCTGTTGAGCGTAATACAGGGCACGCCATTGAACGTCGCTTCTTCAGCCACATTGCCTGAATCAGTGATGATGCCCCCGGCATGAGCCGTCAGCCAACCAAACTCGAGATAGGGCAAAGGAGTCGTCTGGAGGAAGGATGAGGCGGGAAGGCCGAAAGAGGCCACGACCTTGGCAGCCTGACCACGCAGAGGTGCGATCACGGGCATACCATTAGCAGCCTTGAGCATTGCGCTGAGCAAAGCCTGCAGACGGCATTCGTCAGCAAGGAGCGCCTTGCGATTGAGTGTGAAGACGAGATATCGTCCCTCCTCAACGTCGAGTTGCGGACGACGCAGGCGCTGATGATTGAAACGGAGCGTGTCCATCAAGATATTGCCAACCATATACGTATTGGACCCTTCAGCCTGCTCACGCGTAGCCACGCTGTTGCTCTTGACGCCAGCGGTAAACAGATAATCACTCAGGGCATCTATCACCAGCCGGTTGACTTCTTTTGGCATCCTCATATCAAAGGAACGAGTGCCAGCCACAAGATGAGCCAGACGGATGCCACGCTTCTTCGTCACAATAGCCGCAGCCATCGTCGAGGCCAGATCGTCGACGACAATGACGACGTCAGCGGGACACCGCTCGAGCAATGCGTCGAATTCTGCCATAACTCTTGAGGTAATCTCATTCAGACTGGTGCTGTCGACACCCAGAAAGACGTCAGGCCGCGGCATCTGCAGATCGTCAAAGAGCGACGCCTCAAGGGTCGGATCATCCTCACGCCCTGCATAGACCAACATGTATTCTGCACCATCAGTCTTCTCGATGGAACGAATCAAAGGAGCCACCTTTACGAAGTTTGGGCGAGCACCCGCAACGATACATATCTTCTTCATTTTTGTCTGGTATTATTGTTAAGCAGTCGGTCGATTTCGTCGAACTGCTTTCCCATGTTCAAGTTAAGATAAATGCGATAAAGCACTGGCGCCCACTTGGAGGGCTCCTCTGGCATCAGCTCGCGATAGCGCTCCATGTAGTGACGGGCATTCTGATATGCCAGTCTGAGCAACTTGCGTTCACGCTTCGGATTCAGCCCTGCTGCCAGATTGACGTAGGCCGTCCCTGCATTGAAATAGGCTTCAGCAAGTGTGTCGTTCTGGGCAATCAGACGATTGCAGTAGCTGATGCACTCCTTATAACGCTGAAGCCGGAGCAGGGCTGACGACTTGGCAAAGAGATAGAGTTCGCATGAATCGCACACAGCCAGCGCACTGTCGGCCAAAGCCAGTGCCTGTTCGTGTTGTCCGCGACTGGTGTAGGCATCCATCAGCCGAGGAAAGAAATAGGCGAATTGGGGATGCTGGCGGAAGCCCTCCTGAAGCGTGGCGATATAAAGTTCCTCGTCGTTAAGCCATCGACGGGCCTCTGCCATAAACTGGAGCGTGAAGTCATGATGCGTCGTGTCACGCAAAGCCAGCTTGCGATGGCGCAGCGTGAGAACGGGGTCGTGCTGCTTATAGCCACAATAGGTGGCCCAATAGGCAGCCTCGGGCATCCTCCTGTCTATGGAGTCATAACGGTAGGCTGAGAAAAGAGGTTGGTTGGCACAGTCGATATAGGCCTCGAAATAATCGAAGGCATCACTCCATTTCGCTTTCCTTATATAATAGATACCGCCGTTGAAAAGATTCGGACGGATGGCATTGAGCTGAGCGGCATGCTTATGGCGATAGTCGGAATCCAGGCTGTCGAGGGTCTCTGCGATAGCGAACAGCTTGCGAGTATTGCTGAAGAAGACGGCCGTGTCGTACTTCTGCTTGAGGTATAACTTCTCGTTGCCCTGTTCGTAGAGGTGGCGCACGGCGTCGTATCTCGTCAGATAGATGCGCTTGTTTGCCCTATTTGCCGAGTCCTTCAGCAGCGCAGCCATCGACCGCTCCGCCTCATCGTATTTGCCGCTCTTGATAGAAGACCGTGCCTGACTAAGCTCACGTTTCTGAGCCATCAGGCACGGTGTTGTCATTAGTAAGAGAAGCAAGGTCAGGATTTGCTTCATTCAGTCTGTTAAGGTTTTACTTCGAGTTGACCAGCTTCTCCATCTCGTTGGCCTTAGCCTCGTCGCCGAGTGAGTAGTAGATCTGGTAGAGAGGATAAGCCCAGTTGACCTTCTCGCGGAAGGGATCGAGCTCCTTCGACTTCTCCAGGTAGACCTGGGCGTCGGCCAGGATAGCCTTCACCTTATCAGCATTGGCCTTGGTCAGTCCGCCGGTGTTCTTGTCAGCCAGTTCGTCCTTCAGGTCGATAGCCTTCGAGTTGAGGCACACACCAGCGTTGAAGATGACCTGCACGAATTCAGGATCAATCTCAGCAGCCTTCTTGTAGGATTCGACAGCTGCGTCCCACTGACGGTCGTTCATCTGAACCTCACCCTTCAGGGCCCAAGCCATCTTGTTCTGCGGGTCGATGGCAATCTCCTCCTCAGCCCAAGCTTTCAGGGCAGCCTGATCGTTGGCACGTGTGTAATAGTCCATCAGCAGATTGAAATAGCGGTCCTCGTCAGGATTCTGCTTGCGCAGGTCCTTCAGCATGCCAAGATATTCAAGCGAGTCGGCCTTGCTCTTCAAGGTCTCCTTCTTCGAGAAGAGCATGATCTCATTGGCGTCGGCAGCCTTGTTGGGGTCCTGAGAAGCCAGGGTGGCGTACTTCACAGCCTGGACGTAGTCCTTCTTCTGATAAGCCACGAGACCTGCATAGTAGGCAATCTCCGAACGATACTGGTCCTTGGTGACGTCGGCCACATCGGGCACACCTGTCCAGAACTCGTCTTCAGGTGAGTCGAGATAGAGCTTCCAGCAGTCGAGGGCACCGTCGAGGTTCTTGTGGTTATACTCATAGAGTCCGGCATTGATCATGGCCAGGCGCACGTTCTGCATCTTCTGCTGGTTAGCCTGACGGAAATTGATCTTCACCTTGCCCTTTTCGTTGGGCTGGCGGTCGAACTCGTCGCACTTCATGGCTGCCTTCAAGGCCTCCACGGCAGCGTGGTTCATGCCGACGGTGTCGTAGGGCACCTCCAGCTTCTTCACCTTATTCTCCATCTCAGCCGTCTGAATGGCGTTGTACTTGCCATACTGAGCCTGCACCATCTCGTTCCAGGCGGCGGCCTTGTCGAGGGTCTGACTTGAGGTCAGGGCGGGCTTCAGTGTCTCAATGGCTTCGTCGAACTGACCGCCAGCGACGAGTTTCTTGGCTTGTTTCACCAGGGCATCCTGGGCAAAGGCGGTGGTGGCAGCTGCTGCCATCAGGGCCATCATCATGATTTTCTTCATAATCGTTATCATTTTGGTTAAACAGTTTTAGTTCTGGTTCTCATCTTCGGGCTCGGCGAAGTCAACCATAGGTGCATCGCCGATTTCCGCAGTATTATCCACATCGACATGCTCAGCGACGTCCTCCTCATCATCCGTAGCCTTGGCCACCTTGCATACAGAGGCAATCATGTCGTTCTTCTTAGTGAGGTTAATCAGTCGGACACCCTGCGTCGCGCGGCCCATAACGCGCACCTGATCGACATTCAGTCGGAGCAGGATGCCACTCTTGTTGATAATCATGAGGTCGTTCTCGTCGGTGACCACCTTAATGGCTACGAGGCGGCCTGTCTTCTCCGTGATAGCCATCGTCTTGACGCCCTTGCCTCCGCGGTTGGTGATACGATAGTCCTCAATGTCAGAACGCTTGCCATAGCCATTCTCCGAGACGACCATGACGGTCTCCGTCTGCGGATCGTTGATGCAGACCATGCCCACGACCTCGTCGTCGCCGTCGTCGAGACGCATGCCGATGACGCCTGTCGAGACGCGTCCCATGGTGCGAATCTTCTCTTCGTTGAATCTGACGGCCCGCCCGTTTCTGTTGGCCAGGATGAGTTCGTTGTGTCCGTTGGTGAGTCTGACGCTGACGACGCGGTCGCCCTCGAGGATATTGATAGCGTTGACGCCGTTGGCCCTGGGCCTGCTGTAGGCCTCGAGGCAGGTCTTCTTGACGATGCCGTTCTTCGTGGCGAACACAACATAGTGGGAGTTGAGAAATTCCTCGTCGTCGAACTTCTTGATGCGGAGCACGGCATTGATCTGATCGTCGGGCTCAATGTTCAGGAGGTTCTGGATGGCACGACCTTTAGAGTTCTTGTCGCCTTCAGGAATCTCGTAGCACTTCTGCCAATAGCAGCGTCCCTTCTGTGTGAAGAAGAGCAGCGTGTTATGCATCGTGGCAGGATAGATATACTCTGTGAAGTCGTTGTCGCGATGACGCGCTCCTTTGGCGCCGACGCCGCCACGTCCCTGGGCGTGGAATTCGGCCAGCGGCGTGCGCTTGATGTAGCCCAGGTGGGATATGGTGATGACAACGGGATCATCGGGATAGAAGTCCTCGGCGTTGAACTCGTGGTCGAAGGGAATGATCTCCGTCTTGCGCTCGTCGCCATACTTCTCCTTCACCTCCAGGAGGTCTTGCTTCATCACCTCCTTGCAGCGCTCAGGATTATTCAGGATTTCCTCCAGATCGGCGATGAGCTTCATCAGGTCGTCATACTCCTGATGCAACTGGTCGACACGCAGGCCCGTCAGCTGGCTCAGTCGCATGTCGACGATGGCCTTCGACTGCAGTTCGTCGAGATCGAATCGTTTCTCGAGGTTGCGCTGGGCGTCAGTAGGTGTCTGGCTCTGGCGGATGATGTGGACCACCTCGTCGATATTATTCACGGCAATGATGAGTCCTTCAAGAATGTGAGCTCTTTCCTGAGCCTTTTTCAGGTCGTACTGCGTACGGCGGATGGTCACCTCATGGCGATGATCGATGAAATAGCGGATACATTCGCGCAGGCTCAGCAGGCGTGGACGAAGCCTTGTCCCGTCGCCAGTCTTGATGGGCACAAGAGCGATGTTGTTCACTGAGAATGAGCTCTGTAGGGCCGTCATCTTGAAGAGCTTGTTGAGGATGACGTTAGCATTGGCGTCGCGCTTCACGTCGACGACGATGCGCATGCCTTGGCGACCGCTTTCATCGTTGACGTTGGCGATGCCCTCAATCTTATGCTGTGTGGCCAGATCGGCGATGTAGGCCACGAGGTCGGCCTTGTTGACGCCGTAGGGAATCTCCGTGACAACGATCTTGTCGTGCTGCTCGCCACTCTCAATCTCAGCCTTGGCACGCATGACAATACGTCCGCGCCCCGTCTCATAGGCATCGCGCACGCCCTGCAGGCCATAGATATAGGCGCCCGTCGGGAAGTCGGGGCCTGGGATATACTGCATCAGCCCGTCCGTATCAATGTCAGGATTGTCGATGAAGGCGCAGCAGCCATCGATGACCTCGCCCAGATTGTGGGTCGGCATATTGGTGGCCATACCCACGGCAATGCCGTTGCCGCCGTTGACCAGCAGGTTGGGCACCTTCGTCGGCATGACGCTGGGCTCGACGAGCGTATTGTCGAAGTTGGGATCCATGTCGACCGTATCTTTGTCGAGGTCGTCCATGATGTGCTCGCCCATCTTCGAGAGGCGGCACTCCGTGTAACGCATGGCAGCGGGAGAATCGCCGTCGACCGATCCGAAGTTGCCTTGTCCGTCGACGAGCGTATAGCGCATGTTCCACTCCTGGCCCATGCGCACCAGTGCGCCATAGACTGAGGAGTCTCCATGGGGGTGATACTTACCGAGCACCTCACCCACGACGCGTGCGCACTTCTTGTGCGGTTTGTCGCTGGTGTTACCGATGCCCATCATTCCATACAATATACGGCGATGAACTGGTTTGAATCCGTCACGCACATCAGGGAGGGCACGGGCCACAATCACCGACATGGAATAGTCGATGTACGAGGACTTCATTTCCTCCTCAATGTTGATTTTCAAAATTCTGTCGTTGTCAAACGTCTGATCCACTGTTCTAATTTATGTTTTACTTATTGACTAATTGCAATCGTCTCGTCAGCGCGAAGAATCGCCGTAGGAGCCGTTTTCAGGCCCGCTGACGCATTTTGCCCACATTCGTTCAGCCTACAAAAGTACAACTTTTTCTGCAAACACGAAAGTATTTAAGCAATTTTTAACCCTATTTTGTCTCTGTCAAAGACATTCTGCGGGTGAAGATTGCTGCATCGAAATAGAAGAGATTCCTTATAGCTGTCGGCAAAGTACCGCTTCGTCGTGTTCAAAGGACCGCTTTGTCGAGGTCAAAGGACCGCTTCGTTTAGTTCAAAGCGGCACTTTGTCCAGACAGTCCCAAGCTGTCGAGCATCAGCTGAAGATCGACCTCGAGGAGGCCATGCCCCAAGAGGAAGGAGCGTTCGGCCGCTATGCTCTCAGCCACTGAAGCCTTATACTCTATAGTATTCAGGAGTTTGAGGGCGTCTGATGTCTTTCCGTTGAGCCAGAGGCAGAAGGCGTGGTTGACGGCGTCGTCAGGTTGTCCGGTCTGGCTTTGCCCAAGCTGCTCGTAATAGCGCTCAGCCTGATCATACTTGGCACCATTCATGAGGGTCCAGGCCAGGATTCTCACGACGTTGAGGTTGTCCGGATGCAGGTAGTTGAGCTTGAAGAGCAAGGGCTCCGCCTCAGTCGTCCGATCAGCATTGGCCATGCAGGCGGCAAGGCTGAGCTGATAGGACAGTCGCTCGGGCTGCATGTCGACCAGTCGCTGATAGGCCTCAATGGCTTCGTCATAGGCTTGAGCATCGAAACAGCAACGGGCCCAGCCGGCAAGGGCCTGCTCGGCATCGGGGCGCAGACTGAGTGCCTGCTGATAGAGACGCCGCTGCTCGTCGCCCATGGTCTCTACACGCGCGCGCATGATATAATAGTTGTAATCACGCCGCGCTGGGTCAATACTGTCAAGGACAAGGGTCAGCTCGCGAGTACGCTTACGCTTATACAGAAAGGCTGCCACCTCCATGGCGTGCTCCTGGAGACACGACAGACGGAAGGCGGGATTGGCAAAGAAGACATAGCGGGAGGCATCGGCAAAGGGATCGACGAACTCGCTGCGGACGGAGAATAGCCGATGGAAACGATAGAGGTTCTGGAGATAGAGGCGTCGCTGGAAGGCGGGCTGGCGCTGCTCTTCGTCAGCAATCTGTCCGCCGAGGGGGATTGGCGAGGCTTCGCCCTGCTCCACCATCGAGAGCATCGACTGGGGAATGCGGTCGAGGACCTGGCGGAAAGCGAGCACGAAGGAGTATTTGTCGCTATCGCAGAAGGCGCCAATCTTGGTGACCGTCTCGAGGAAGCGCTTGCCCTTCGTGTTTTCCCAGATGTCACTGACGGCTGGATGCTGGGGATAGAACGGCACGAACCAAGCCGCAAGGCGGCTGAAGAAGGGAAATCGCTTCATCTGTGAGAAGCCGCCGAAATAGATGTCGGCCCCACTCCGCTGCATGTCGGCCATGCGGTGCATGCTCTGCTCCATCTGCTCCATGTGCTGCTCGGCAGCCTCTGGATGCAGGATGTCCTCAAGAGAGTCTTCGTCGTTCTCTTCGAGCCCTTGCCGGGTCATGCGCAGATGGCTGCCCTTCATGATATCAGGGATAATCTCGTCATGGATGCGTCGCCCGTCGTCCTCAGCCTCCATGCAATAGAAGAGCTGCATCTGAAGCTCAGTCAAAGCCTGAAGAGTGGTCTCGTCGGCACAAAGCGCCTCGACGCGTCGGGCCACCTCTGGATATAGTTCCAGCTTCGTATTGTCAAGAGCCATCACCCACCCCACCAGGGCGCGTTGGCGCAGCGCCTCGTCGTCAGCCTGTTCGTAGACGCTGCAGAGGACGCTGAACTTGTGGTAGCCAAAGGCCTGCATGACAGACAGGCTGACGGCAGAGACGATCAGCTGGCGGTCGAGCAGGTCGACGGTTGGCGACAGGAGCATCGCCTCGAAAGCGCTGGCCGTGGCCTCGCTCCAGAGACGCGAGGTGACGATATAGTCGAAGAGATCGTCCATGAAGCGTGCATGCGTCTCATGGAGCTGATGCGACTTGGGCAATCGGGTGTGTGGTGGCTCCAGTTCGAGCATGGCTTGCGCGCTGACGTAGTCCTCAAGCTGCGCACGAATGGCGCTGACTGACCATTCACGTCCAGACTGGCGTGGCTGCGAATAGAGGTTCCTCATGAAGGGACTGGTGCGCAGATGGTCGTTGAGCAACATATTGGAGGCCAGCGTATAGAGTCGACGGAGCAGCTTATGATAGAGTGCGTCGCGCTCTGGGTCGTTAAAACTCTGCTGCCAATAATGCAGCAGAAGTTCATAGTCAGAATTGACAGCCTGAAGTTTCTCCATGTCGGACTGCAGCTGGGGGTGAGCCTGCAGATAATTGTCAAGCAGACTGAGGGCCTCGCCCAAATGGCGTTCAGCAACGAGGGCGATGACGTTGAGGAGTGTTTCGTTCTGTCGCATGGGGGTTATTGCTTTTTCAGCCAGTCGAGAGCCACGTCGATATCTGACTGACGGGGCGCTTTGGCATGGTCGAAACGGATATTTTGGGGCAGCGAATCGGCAGTGGTTGACTTAATACGGCAACGGCTGACAATCAGGTCGCGATAATAAGAGAGTCCATGATCGTTGATGGAGTCGCAGGCTTGATCGTAGACAGTCAGCAGGCGACGGATCTGCTGATGGCGCACGGAGTCGCTCATCGCGTCATCACGGAAGGCCAGAGCCCCAAGCCGTAGGTTCATCTGACGCGTGTCGAACATGACATGAGCCCGGGCATTGCGGGCCTGAGTGGCCTGCGGCTCCGGCAGCAAAAGGGCATCAATCGTGTTTGTCTCAAGCATGCTTAGGCGCAGGCAGACATCGTTGACCTGTATGCGGAACACGCGCTCCGACTTCAGCTTAGCGCTGTCGACGGCACGGTCAGCGAGGAGGGCCGTGGCGGAATAGCGCGTCATAGCCACCATCTTGTCGTCAAGCTGGCGCAGCTGACGGATTCGGGCAGAACGGGCAGAGAGCAACTGCCACGACAGATTGGTGGAAGCGACATACTGCAAGGGCACGCCCTGGCGACGCAGGCGCTCAGCACGTACGAGATCAGTGAATGTGCCATCGACGGCACGACGAGCCACGGCAGTGTCGCAGTCCATATGGGCCGTGTAGGTCAGCAGACTGACGTCGAGGCCGTCTGATTGAAGCAGGCCTGAGGCCTCGGCAACGAAGAGCGGCAGACAGTCGAGCGTAGGCGTCACGGCCACACGAAGGGCTGCTGAGTCCGCATTCGCAGCGCCCTTTGCGTCAGTCCCCTTCCCTTCCGTGCAGGCCATCACAGCCAGCATGCAACCAAAGAGCAATATCAATAGTGTCCTCATCTTTTTTCATTAAGAAAGGGCAGCCTTGAGACTCTTGCAAGCCGCCGGTTGCCCTCCTGCTATTAAATTAATGTGCGATATTAGCCTAAATGACGGTGCAAAAGTACTAAAAAGTTTTGTAACGACGAAAATATTTCGTAATTTTGTGGCATCAAAAGTAAAAATAATGGCTAAAGACAAGATTGCTTACGTCTGCACGAACTGCGGACAGGAGTCGGCCAAATGGATTGGCAAATGTCCGTCGTGTGGGCAATGGAACACATTCAAGGAAATAAAGATTGCAGCTGACAACGCCCGTCAGGCTGCCACTAACGTAGCAGCCCAGGCTGGTCACGCCCTGAGGAAGAACAAGCCTTTGCGACTCCGCGACATCAGTAGTCACGACGACCCGCGCATCGACATGCGCGACGGCGAACTGAACCGTGTGCTGGGCGGCGGATTGGTGCCTGGCAGCATTGTGCTGCTGGGTGGCGAGCCTGGCATCGGCAAATCGACCCTGTCGCTCCAGACAATGCTCCGACTGACTGACAAGCGTATATTATATATAAGTGGTGAGGAGAGCGCCCATCAGCTGAAGATGAGGGCCGAGCGAATCCCCCATGAGGAGAACGATGGCTTCATGATTCTCTGCGAGAATTCGCTGGAGACCATCTTTGAACATATCAAGGAGGAGCAGCCTGAGCTGGTCGTCATTGACTCGATTCAGACTATTGCTACTGAGGACGTAGAGTCATCGGCCGGCTCTATCGCCCAGGTGCGCGAATGTGCGGCTGCCTTGCTGCGTTTTGCAAAGACCAGTGGCGTGCCTGTCATACTGATCGGCCACATCACCAAGGAGGGCTCGCTGGCAGGTCCGAAGATACTGGAGCACATCGTCGACGCCGTCATACAGTTTGAGGGCGACCAGCACTATATGTACCGCATCCTGCGCAGCATGAAGAACCGCTTCGGCAGCACTTCAGAGCTGGGCATCTACGAGATGCAGCAGAACGGGCTGCGCCAGGTGAGCAACCCTTCGGAGCTGCTACTGACGCAAGACCACGAGGGACTCTCGGGCATTGCCATATCAAGTGCTATCGAGGGCGTGCGCCCCTTCTTGGTTGAGACGCAGGCCCTGGTGTCATCAGCCGCCTATGGCACACCCCAGCGTTCGGCGACAGGCTTCGACCAGCGCCGTCTGAACATGCTCCTGGCCGTGCTCGAGAAACGAGTCGGATTCAAGCTGATGCAGAAAGACGTCTTCCTGAACATTGCAGGCGGACTGCGCGTGACGGACCTGGCTATGGACCTGAGCGTCATTGCAGCCGTCCTGTCGAGTAATGTCGACACACCTATTGAGAGCGGCTGGTGCATGGCCGGCGAAGTGGGACTGAGTGGCGAGGTGCGACCTGTCAGCCGTATCGAGCAGCGGGTTGCCGAGGCAGAGAAGTTAGGTTTCAGCCACATGATAATCCCACGCTACAACCTGCAAGGTTTTAATACAAAAAAGTTTAACATCGAGCTGCACCCCGTCAGGAAGGTCGAAGAAGCCCTGCGGGCACTGTTTGGATAAGGGCACTTTGGGCTGACGCTTGACATACATCAAGTTGTTAGCCCAAATTATTGCTTTTGTTTCAATTTGTTCCATTGTTCGTTCGAATTGTTGTACTTTTGTAAGCGCAAACAGCAAAAACGTAACAAACTAAAAGGTAAAAAGATTATGAACGCAGCAGCAGTAGTAGAACAACTGAAGCAGAGGTTCCCAGGAGAGCCCGAGTACATCCAGGCCGTCAGCCAGGTTCTTCCCACGATTGAGGAAGAGTACAACCGTCACCCCGAGTTTGAGCGCGCCAACCTCATTGAGCGCCTGTGCATCCCTGATCGCATCATCCAGTTCCGCGTCACGTGGACGGACGACCAGGGCAAGGTGCAGACCAACATGGGCTACCGCATTCAGCACAACAATGCCATTGGCCCCTACAAAGGCGGACTGCGCTATCACAAGTCGGTGAACCTCGGAATCCTGAAGTTCCTGGCTTTCGAACAGACCTTCAAGAACTCGCTGACGACGCTCCCCATGGGCGGAGCCAAGGGCGGCAGTGACTTCTCGCCTCGCGGCAAGAGCGAGCAGGAAGTGATGCGTTTCTGTCAGGCCTTTATGAACGAGCTCTATCGCCACATCGGCCCCGACGAGGACGTGCCTGCAGGCGACATCGGCGTCGGCGGACGCGAAGTGGGCTATCTCTTTGGTCAGTATAAGAAGCTGACCCACCAGTTCCAGGGCGTCCTGACGGGTAAGGGCATCCCCTTCGGCGGCTCGCTGATCCGTCCTGAGGCTACAGGCTACGGCACCGTCTACTTCCTCCAGTCGATGCTGGCCACCCGCGGCGAGACGATCGAGGGCAAGAAGGTGTTGATCAGCGGTGCAGGCAACGTGGCACAGTATGCTGCTGAGAAGTGCCTGCAACTGGGCGCCAAGGTGCTGACCATGAGCGACTCCGATGGCTACATCTACGATCCGGAGGGCATTGACCGCGAGAAGCTCGACTACATCATGGAACTGAAGAACATTGAGCGCGGACGCATCCGTGAATATGTCGAGGAATATCCCCAGGCTCAGTATCATGAGGGCATGCGTCCCTGGTTTGAGAAAGCCGACATCGCCCTGCCCTGCGCCACGCAGAATGAGATCAACGGCGAGGAAGCTGAGGCCTTGGTGAAGAACGGCGTCATTGCCGTTGCCGAAGGTGCCAACATGCCTTCTACGCCTGAGGCCATCAAGGCTTTCCAGGATGCCAAGATTCTCTATTCGCCGGGTAAGGCCTCCAATGCAGGCGGCGTCAGCGTCAGCGGACTGGAGATGAGTCAGAACTCAGAGCGACTGTCATGGACAGCCAAGGAGGTCGACGACTACCTGAAGCGTATCATGAACGATATCCACGAGAACTGCGTGAAGTACGGCACACAGCCCGACGGCTACATCAACTACGTGAAGGGTGCCAACGTGGCCGGCTTCATGAAGGTTGCCAAAGCCATGATGGCTCAGGGCATCGTATAATGAACAGCTGAGACCATGGGATCGTCCCATGGCCTCAGATATCTATTCAAAAAGAACCAACCTTATTTTCTAATAATTTCAATCACCCCGTCGTGTGTCAGTTTGATGATGCTCGATGGGGTGTGCGGTTGATGCTCCTGACGTCGCGTCCAGCAGACGTAGTCGACCTGCTCGATGATGCGCGGGTCGATGTCGCGATAGTTCTGGGCAGCAGGCTCACCGCTGATGTTGGCTGACGTGGAGACCAGAGCTTTCTGGAACCGATAGCACAGCTCATGCGAGAAGACCTCCTTGGTGATGCGGATGCCTATTGAGCCGTCAGCGGCAATAAGGTTGGGCGCCAGGTTGACGGCCCCGTCGAGGATGAGCGTCGTCGGCTTATCGATGCAGTCGATGAGCTGCCACGCCACGTCAGGCACATTGCGGACATAGCGCTGCAGGCGGGCATCGGAGTCGACGAGGCAGATGAGCGCCTTCGAGTCGTCGCGCTGCTTAATTTCATACACTCGCTTCACTGCTTCAGCGTTAGTGGCATCGCATCCGATGCCCCACACCGTGTCTGTAGGATAAAGGATTACGCCACCCTTTCGCAGCACTTCAACGGCGTTCTTAATGTCTTGTTCTTGAGTCATTTAGAATTCTGATGTAAAGTGGAACTGAATGTGTTCGAAGTCTTGCTGGGCCATCGACAGGACATAGCCGGAATCAGCCAGGAAGACGTCGCGGCCTTCCTTGTCCTTGGCCATGTACTGATACTTACGCTTCTTGAAGTTCTCAAGTTCGCGCTCGTCGTCACTTGAGATCCAGCAGGCCTTATAGAGGTGGACGGGCTCCCAGCGGCACTTGGCGTTGTATTCATTCTCGAGACGATACTGAATGACCTCGAACTGCAGCTGGCCGACGGTGCCGATGATCTTGCGGCCGTTGAACTGATTGACGAATAACTGGGCGACGCCTTCGTCCATCAGCTGGTCGATGCCCTTCTGCAGCTGCTTCGACTTCATGGGATCGTCGTTTTCTATGTATTTGAACAACTCTGGCGAGAAAGACGGCAACCCGCGGAAATGGAGCTGTTCGCCCTCTGTCAGCGTGTCGCCGATCTTGAAGACACCACCTGTGTCGGGCAGTCCGACGATGTCGCCTGGCCAGGCCTCGTCGATGGTCGACTTGCGCTGAGCCATGAACTGCGTGGGCGAGGTGAAGCGCAGCGTCTTGCCTTGGCGCACATGCAGGTAGGGCTGATTGCGCTGGAAACGTCCTGAGCACACTTTGCAGAAGGCAATGCACGAACGGTGGTTGGGGTCGATGTTAGCCGTAATCTTGAAGATGAAGCCAGTGAACTTCGGCTCCTCAGGACTGACCTCGCGCTCCTCGGCTTTCGTAGGCCGTGGCGACGGGGCTATCTCGACAAAGCAGTTGAGCAGTTCCTGCACGCCGAAGTTGTTCAGGGCCGAGCCGAAGAAGACAGGGGCCACCTCAGCCGAGCGATAAGTCTCGACGTCGAACTCAGGATAGACGCCGTCCACGAGTTCAAGGTCCTCGCGCAGTTTGGCGGCATCTTGCTCGCCTACCCTGTTGTCCAGCTCGGCGGAATCGATCTGTACGCTGACCTTCTCAGTGACGCGCTGTTTGTCAGGCGTAAAGAGGTCAAGATTCTGTTCGTAAATATTATAGACGCCCTTGAACCTGGCACCCTGGTTGATGGGCCATGACAGGGGGCGCACCTTGATCTCGAGCTCCTGCTCCAGTTCGTCAAGGAGGTCGAAGGGGTCGCGGCCTTCGCGATCCATCTTGTTGATGAAGATGATGACGGGCGTCTTACGCATGCGGCAGACCGTCATCAGCTTGCGCGTCTGCGTCTCAACACCCTTTGCGCTGTCGACCACGATGATAGCCGAGTCGACAGCCGTCAGCGTGCGGAAGGTGTCCTCAGCGAAGTCCTGGTGACCAGGCGTGTCGAGGATGTTGACCTTATATTCCACGTCCTTGCCGTCAGGCGTATAGTCGAACTCCATGACTGAAGTCGACACCGAGATGCCACGCTGCTTCTCGATGTCCATCCAGTCGGAGGTGGCCGTCTTCTTGATCTTGTTATTCTTCACTGCACCAGCCACCTGGATCTGTCCGCCGAAAAGCAGGAACTTCTCAGTCAGTGTGGTCTTACCGGCATCGGGATGGGAGATGATCGCAAACGTTCTGCGTCGTTCAATTTCCTGGTTCACAATATATGACGTTATTTGTTTCGGGGTGCAAAGGTACGAAATTTTTAGCGAAATAACGAGGAGCGAAGCCGGAAAATACGCGAATAAAAGGAACAAGCATGAAAACTGGCTGATTCTACAGCGACAAAGCGCCGCTTTGATGCCCTCAAAGCGGTCCTTTGATGACAAAGAAGCGGCACTTCTTTGATGGAAAAGCGGCACTTCTTTTCACAGGTTTGATTGACCCAAAGGGGGAAAGTTTAGTTATAGATGTATCATACAACAAAAAGGCTGGCGCAGACAGATTCATAGTCTGCGTCAGCCCATGATAAGCCTAAAGTCTTAAATAGCGTATAATGTTCAAGCGAGCTTTGCCAGCTCGACGACCTTGTCGACAGCTGCCGTGAGGCCGTCAGCGTTCTTGCCGCCAGCCTGGGCGTAATGGGGCTGACCGCCGCCACCGCCCTGGATGAGGCGTGCAGCCTCGCGCACCATCTGACCAGCATTGAGTCCATGGTCGCTGACCATGTCGTCGCTCATCATGACGGAGAGCATGGGCTTGCCCTGATAGACGGAGCCGATGACGCAGAGCAAGGGCCCAGCGACGGCGCCGCGAATCTTGAAGACAAGATCCTTGGCTGCATCGGGTGCGAGCTCGACGACACGGGTGATCACGCTGACCCCGTTGACGAGGCGGACCTCCTTGAGCAGATAGTCCTTCATGCGCTCGATGGTCTGAGCCTGGAACTGCTCAATCTCGCGTTTCATGTGGTCGTGCTCGTCAATATACTTACGGATGACGCTCTCGAGGTCCTTGGCATTGTTGAAGAAAGCCCGGACGGCGTTCAGATGGTCCTCCATGGCATAGAGGAGATTCTCGCACTCACGGCCTGTCTTGGCCTCAATGCGCCTCACGCCTGCAGCGACGCTGCTCTCAGAGATGATCTTGAAGAAGCCGATGCGGCCAGTGGAACGGGCATGAATACCGCCGCAGAACTCACAGGAGGGGCCGAAGCGGACGACGCGTACGCGGTCGCCATACTTCTCGCCAAAGAGGGCGATGGCCCCCATCTTCTTGGCCTCCTCGAAAGGCGTGTCGCGATGCTCGTCGAGGGGCAGGTCCTGACGGATCATGTCGTTGACCAGTCGCTCAACCTGACGAAGCTCTTCGTCCGTGACTTTCTGGAAATGTGAGAAGTCGAAGCGGAGCGTGTCAGGCGACACCAACGAGCCCTTTTGCTCGACGTGGTCGCCAAGGACTTGCTTGAGGGCATAGTCGAGCAGGTGGGTAGCAGTGTGGTTGGCAGCCGAGGCCTCGCGTTTGTCCGTGTCGACGCAGGCCATGAACTGGGCTGCAGGCTCCTTGGGCAACTGGCGGACGATATGGACGGTCTGTCCGTTCTCGCGCTTCGAGTCGACCACCTCGATGGTCTCGTTCTCAGAGACGAGCACGCCCTGGTCGCCGACCTGGCCACCCATCTCGCCATAGAAGGGCGTATAATCGAGCACAAGTTCATAGAACACCTGCTTCTTCTGCGTCACCTTGCGATAGCGAAGAATGTGGCACTCGTATTCCGTATAGTCATAGCCGACGAACTGCTGCTCGCCCGGGGTGAGCTCCACCCAGTCGGAGTTCTCGACTTGGGCAGCATTGCGGGCACGCTCCTTCTGCTTCTGCATCTCGACCTGGAACTCGGCCTCGTTGACGCTGAAGCCGTGCTCACGGCAGATGAGCTCTGTCAGGTCGAGCGGGAAGCCGTAAGTATCGAAAAGACGGAAGGCTTCTGCACCCTTCAGCTCCGTCTCGCCTTTAGCCTTCAGGTCGTCCATGGCCTTGTCGAGCAGCTGGATGCCCTTGTCGAGGGTGCGGAGGAAGGCGTCTTCCTCCTCCTTCATGACGCGAGCGATGAGCTGCTGCTGGGCGCGAAGCTCGGGGAAGGCGTCGCCCATCTCCTCGACGAGCGTAGGCAGGAGCTTATAGAGGAAAGCTTCGCGCTGGCCGAGGAAGGTGTAGGCATAGCGGACGGCACGACGTAGGATGCGGCGGATGACGTAGCCTGCCTTGGCATTGCCTGGCAGCTGGCCGTCGGCGATCGAGAAGGCCACGGCGCGCAGATGGTCAGCGCAGACGCGCATGGCCACGTTGACGTCGTCCTGTTCCTTGGTGATAGGCTCAAGCTGCTCTTCCTCGAAGGTCACATATTTCAGGCCCGTGATCTGCTGCTCAGCACGGATGACGGGCTGGAAGATGTCCGTATCGTAGTTGGAGTGCTTGCCCTGAAGCATGCGGACCAGACGCTCGAAGCCCATGCCAGTGTCGATGACGTTCATGGCCAGCTTCTCGAGCGAGCCGTCGGCCCGGCGGTTGAACTGCATGAAGACGAGGTTCCATATCTCGATGACCTGCGGGTCGTCCTTATTGACGAGGTCGCGGCCGCTGATGCCTGAAGCTGCGCGCTGCTCGGGCGTGCGCGAGTCGACGTGGATCTCAGAGCAAGGGCCGCAGGGACCCGTGTCGCCCATTTCCCAGAAGTTGTCGTGCTTGTTGCCGTTGATGATGTGGTCCTCAGGCACGTGCTTGCTCCAGTAGCGGGCAGCCTCGTCGTCGCGGGGGATGTTCTCTTCGGGCGAGCCCTCGAAGACCGTGACGTAGAGATCCTCAGGATTCAGCTTCAGGACGTCGACGAGGTATTCCCATGCCATGTCGATGGCGCCCTCCTTGAAATAGTCGCCGAACGACCAGTTGCCCAACATCTCAAACATGGTGTGGTGATACGTGTCGTGGCCCACCTCCTCTAGGTCGTTGTGCTTTCCTGAGACACGAAGACACTTCTGCGTGTCAGCGCGTCGGCGCGGTTCGGGGTCGCGGGTGCCGAGGATAATGTCCTTCCACTGGTTCATGCCTGCGTTGGTGAACATGAGCGTCGGATCGTCCTTTACAACCATTGGTGCAGAAGGCACAATGGCGTGCTGCTTCGACTCGAAAAAGTTCTTGAACGAGTCGCGAATTTCTTTTGCAGTCATCATAAGTTTTTATCGTAATCTTTAGAATCTTTCGAAAAATCGGTGCAAAGGTACAAAATATTTGCGAATTAAGGCTTAAGATTCGGGAATTTATTTGTATCTTTGCCGACAAAACAGAGAATTATGGCACTTAACTTGAACAAGAACCTCAAGCTCTACTACTCTATCAAGGAGGTGGCAGAGCAATTCAACCTTAACGAAAGCACCCTGAGATATTGGGAGACGGAGTTCCCCTACCTGAAGCCCAAGACGACGGGGCCCAACAACGTACGCCAGTATTCGCAAAAAGATATTGAGCAGATACAGCTCATCTACAACTTGGTGAAAGTGCGCGGCTTCAAGTTGGCCGCTGCCAAGAAGATCATCAACCAGAACCGCGACGGCGCTGACAAGACGGCGGACGTGCTGGAGCGTCTCATCGCCGTGCGCGACGAGCTGCAGCTGCTGAAGCGTGAGCTTGACGGATTACAATAAGACCAGCCTGATGAAAAGCCTAAAAACCCTTTGCTGCCTGCTCATGATCATGTGCATGGCAGTCAATGCCGAGAACTATCCCTATCGTGACGACGCGCTGTGGCTGACGGTGCCCGATCATGCCGACTGGCTCTACAAGACGGGCGAGAAGGTTAAGATGGAAGTGGGATTCTTCCTCTATGGCATACCGCGTGACGTGGAGGTCGCTTACGAAATCGGGCCTGACATGATGCCCGCCACGGAGAAGGGCAAGGTCATGCTGAAGAACGGACGTGCCGTCATCAGCATGGGCACGATGACGCGGCCGGGATTCCTCGACATGCGGCTGAAAGCCGAGCTGAACGGCAAGCAGTATGCCCACCACGTGAAGGTGGGATTCTCGCCTGAGCAGCTGAAGCCCTACACCAAGAATCCTTCTGACTTCGACGCCTTCTGGCAGCGGACCATAGAGGAAGCCCGCAAGACGCCGATTAGCGTCAGCACGGAAAGAGTGGAGAAATACGAGACGGACGAGACGGAATGCCATCTCGTGAAGCTGCAAACAGACAAGAACCACTGGATCTATGCCTACGTGACCAAGCCCAGGAAGGCTGGACGCTACCCTGTCGTGCTCTGTCCGCCGGGTGCCGGCATCAAGACCATCAAGGAGCCGATGCGCGCCCTATATTATGCGAAGAACGGATTCATCAGGATGGAGATGGAGATTCACGGGCTGCATCCCGAGCTGTCGACGGAGACGTTCAAGGACATCAGCAACGCCTTCAGCGGCGAGAACGGATACCTACAGAACGGACTTGACAACCGCGACAACTACTACATGCGCCACGTCTATGCGGCTTGCGTGCGAGCTATCGACTATCTGACCAGCCTGTCAGAATGGGACGGCAAGAACGTGGCCGTACAAGGCGGAAGCCAGGGCGGTGCCTTAGCGATCATTACGGCTGGGCTCGACCCCAGGGTGACCTGCTGTGTGGCCAATCATCCGGCGCTGAGCGACATGGCCGGCTATCTGGACGGACGGGCTGGCGGCTATCCGCATTTCAACAAGCAGAACGGGATGCTCACTGCCGAGAAGGTGGCGACGCTGGCTTACTACGACGTGGTGAACTTTGCCCGTCGGGTCAAGTGCCCCGTCTACATGACATGGGGATACAACGACAACACATGTCCGCCAACGACGAGCTACATCGTCTGGAACCTCATCACAGCTCAGAAGGAAAGCCTGATCACCCCCATCAACGAGCACTGGACGAGCGACGCCACCAACTACGGACAGATGGAGTGGATCAAGGCTCACTTGAAGTGACGGGGAGCCACACGCTCTCACGACGGAACACGTTCTCAATGGTCACCTCGCGAGCCTCCTTCTTCGTCAGCTGACGGCTCCAAGAGACTCGCTTCGACGTAGCAGCCCCCTCGCCCGAGTTCTCATACTCGGCGTAGCGGGCAGTTTTTTCGCGCTGTGGTTCCCAGCGATGCCAGCCCTCAGGAACGACGGCAGCGGGCAACTGGCAGTGCATGAAGAGCGTATAGCCGTAATCGCGCCAAGGACGGCCAAGATATAGCCGTGTGACTTCAGGGGCCGTGCGGACGTTGCAGCGATTGAAAATGTAGCCGAAAGGCTGATCCTGAGGCGTCGACGCAGCCGTGATGTAGCTGTTGGCCTTGCAGTAGATGTCGCACTGCTCGAACCAGGCCGTCGAGGGGCCGAAGATGAAGTCGGTCGTGCCTTCGATATAGCAGTGGTCGAAGTAATGCCGGCAGCCCGCATTGCCCGTATAGATGGTGTCCTGATGGCCCAGGAAGCGGCAGTTGATGAATGTCAGACGGTCGCCCTCAGTGTGCAGCGCCACAGCCTGTCCGAGGCGTGCCGAGTTGTTCTCTATGGTGATGTTCTTCAGCGTGATGCCGCTGCCCTCGATCTTCAGGGTATAGGTGCGGAAGGTGCCGATGCCGTTGGGACGCTCAGTGGTCTTGATGTTGGCATGGTCGTCCCACGTGATGATGGTGGCATCACGGTCCTCACCGCAGATCTCAATGTTCTGCAGCCACTGCGGGATGATGAGTTTCTCCTTGTAGACCCCTTTCTTGACGAAGATGACCTTGTGGTAGTCCATGAAGGCACGGCACACCTCGATGGCCTCATCGACGTTGCGGAACTGGCCTGTGCCGTCGCGTGCGACGACGATGGTGTCGGGGTTGTCATACTTGCTTGCAGCCTGGGCTGCAGCGATGGTCAGCACTGAGAGAATGAGAAAGAGACTGCGCTTGATCATATCTTCTTACGTTATTATTATAGTATCTGGGAAATTTCCTTGAGGTCCTGTACCGACTTCAGGCTGTTCATGATGGCATAGACGTCGTCGCGGTCGTGGACCCGCAGCTCGATGCTGCCTTCGAAGATGCCGTCCTCGCTGGTGAACATCATCTTGCGCATGTCGACATTGAGCTGGTTGGAGATGACGCGTGTGACGTCGTTGACGAGGCCACGGCGGTCGATGCCTGACATGCGGATCGTGGCGTCGAAGAAGAGGCGCTTGTGCATGTCCCACTTCACGTCGAGGATGCGGTTGCCGTAGCTGGCCTTCAGCTTGTTGGCCACGGGGCATGCCCGCTTGTGGATGACGATCTGGTTCTTGTTGTTGATATATCCCAACGCGTCGTCGCCAGGAATGGGATGGCAGCAGTCAGGGAAGAGATACTGGCTGATGTTGTCCTCCGTGATATAGACGGGCTTCTTGCGGTTGAACTTCTCAGGGACGATGAACAGCTCAGGCTCAGAGTTCTCCGCATCCGTCTTCTTGGCCTTGACGAAAGGCACATACTTGCGCCATCCGCCCCCGCCGCCTGACGTCTTCTTCTTGTTCTTGCCCTTCAGTTCGTCGAGGTCCTCATCGCCGAGAATGATCGTGTGGTCAGCCAGCGACTGGAAGAACTCTTCGCGGCGGACGCCGTCGTGGAAGTGGGCCAGCTGGTCAGCCAGCGAGACTGAGGGCTCAAGGTCGTGCTTGGCGATCCACTCATTGAAGATGCTTTCGCCCCTCTTCTGCTTGTCGCGGCTCTCACGCCTCAGGATGGCCTGAATCTTGGCCTTAGCCTTGGCCGTCGATACGAAGTTGATCCATGCGGGCTGCACGTGCTGCGACTTCGAGGTGAGGATCTCCACCTGGTCGCCAGAGCTGAGCCGATGGCTCAGCGGGACGAGCTTGTGGTTCACCTTGGCTCCGATGCAATGGCTCCCGAGGAAGGTGTGAATCGAGAAGGCGAAGTCGAGCACCGTGCTGTCGGCCGGCATGGTCTTGATCTCGCCCTTCGGGGTGAAGACGAAGATTTCGCTGGCGAAGAGGTTGAGCTTGATGGCGTCGAGGAAGTCCATCGCGTCGGGCTGCGGGTCGTCGAGGATTTCCTTGATGGTGTGGAGCCACTCGTTGAGCTCGTTCTCGTCCTCGCTGTACTCCTCGCCCTCCTTGTACTTCCAGTGGGCAGCCAGTCCCTGTTCGGCTATCTCGTCCATGCGGTCGGAGCGTATCTGCACCTCAATCCAATGGCCCTGCTTCGACATGAGCGTGACGTGCAGCGCCTGATATCCGTTGGCTTTGGGATGGTTGACCCAGTCGCGCAGGCGGTCGGGATGGCTCTTATAGATCTGGCTGAGCTCCACGTAGATGTTGAAGCACTCCTTGGCTTCCTGCTCGCGGCTTGTCGGGGTGAAAATGATGCGCACAGCCAGTATGTCGTAGATCTCGTCGAACGTGACGTGCTTGTTCTGCATCTTATTCCATATAGAATAAGGCGTCTTGATGCGTTCGCGGATGTGATACTTCAGTCCCATGCGCTGCAGCATCTCCTCAATGGGCGCGGTGAACTGGTCGAAGAGCTCATGTCGGGAGACCTGCGTCTGTGCGAGCTTGCGCTCGATGGCGGCGTACTCCTCAGGATGCTCAAAGCGGAAGCTGAGGTTCTCGAGTTCCGACTTGATCTTATAGAGTCCCAGCCTGTGGGCCAGCGGTGCGTAGAGGTAGAGCGTCTCGCCCGCAATCTTATATTGCTTGTTGGCCGGCTGCGAGTCCAGCGTCCGCATGTTGTGGAGGCGGTCGGCGATCTTGATGAGAATCACGCGGATGTCCTCGCTCATCGTGAGCAGCAGCTTCTTGAAGTTCTCTGCCTGGGCCGAGGCCTGCACGCCGAAGATGCCGCCCGAGATCTTGGTGAGTCCGTCGACGATCTGTGCGATCTTCGCGCCGAACATGTTCTCGATGTCCTCGACCGTATAGTCGGTGTCTTCCACGACATCATGGAGCAGGGCGGAGCAGATGCTGGTGGAGCCCAGTCCGATTTCGCTGCAGACGATCTGTGCGACGGCGATGGGGTGCATGATATAGGGCTCGCCTGACAGCCTACGGACGCCTTTGTGTGCCTGCCGTGCGAAGTTGAACGCCTTGGCGATGATGTCGACCTTCTTGCGGTGTCGCGACTTGAGGTAGTCGCTCACCAGCCGCTCGTAGGCCTCGTTGATCATTTTGTCGTCAGCCGCTTCACGCCTGACTTGCTCTTCATCCGAATTCATGTGGTTAACGTTTCTGGTCAAAGTAATGAATTATCTGACTCTCAGCTTCTTTCCCGACTTGATATTGTTGCCCCGGATGCCGTTGAGCCTGCGGAGCTTGGCCACCGTGGTGCCGTTGCGGCGGGCAATGGCTGAGAGGGTGTCGCCGCGACGTACGGTGGTATAGCTTGCGCCGCGGCCCCGCCTCGACTTGGAGCGCGGCGACTTCTGGGCGACGGTAGGCTGGGTGACGGCCACCTCGGCGCGCTTCAATTCCACGTCGGAGGCATAAATAGAATCCTGAAGGTCGATGAAACGTGTGACGTCGGCAATGGGCAGCCGCAGCGTGGCAGGTGCCGAAAGGCCTGAGACGACGTCGCGCCGATAGACGGGGTTGAGCGAGCGGATCATCTGCAGGTCGAGGTTGCAGACGCGGGCGATGTTGGCGAAGGTGACGTTGCGGTTGATGACCACCGTGTCAGTCTTGGCGGGCAGCTCCGAGCGCATCGGACATATGTTGTGCTCGCAGTAATAGTTCATCACGTAGTTGGCAGCGATGAAGGCGGGCACGTAGCCGCGCGTCTCCTGCGGCAGGTAGGGGTAGATGCGCCAGTAGTCGCGCTCGCCGCCAGCGCGGTGGATCGCCTTGTTGATGTTCTCCGGCCCGCAGTTGTAGGCGGCGATGACGAGGTTCCAGTCGCCGAAGATGCGATAGAGGTCGCGCAGATAGCGTGCGGCGGCATAGCTCGACTTGATGGGGTCGCGGCGCTCGTCGACGTAGTTGTTCACCTCGAGCCCGTACTGCTTGCCGGTGGTGAGCATGAACTGCCATAGGCCTGTGGCACCGGCGCGCGAGACAGCCGTGGGGTTGAGTGCCGACTCGATGACGGGCAGATACTTCAGTTCCAGCGGCAGCTGATAGGTCTCGAGGGCCTCTTCGAAGATGGGCATATAGAAATTGGCCGAGCCGAGCATAATGCTGACCGTGCGGCGCAGACGGCCCGTATAGCGGTCGATGCATGCGCGTACCACTTCATTATAGGGCATCTCCATGACGGTGGGCATGCGCTGCAGGCGGTCGATGTAGACGTCGGCGTCATACTGAGGGTTCTCGTCGGTCATGCGGCAGTCGCCATCGGCCTGCAGGTAGGTCTGCGAGGAGTAGAGCGACAGGAGGCTGTCGGCATTGGCGTCCATGGCTTCAGGGAAGTCAATCTCTTCGACCTCGCCGTCCTCGTCGGTGACGATGATCTCGTCGTCGTCGACCTCGATCTGTGCATGGGCGTTGAGCGCCATGCACATCAATCCGAGCGGGAGCACTGCGCGCGCCGCTCTGGCGATAAGCTGATGGGCAGGATTCGATATGGTCGTTTTCATAAGTCTTCTATTTTAAAAGTTAAGGCTGCAGTTCACCCCCAGCGAGGTGGCATACAGCGGATTGTTGCTCCTGACAGCCGACCCGGCTGCAGGCATCACCGACGGGCGCACCTTGAGCGAGAGGTCCTTCGAGAGGTCAAACTCTGACAGTTCTGCATCGATGTATGCGTCGATGACTGAGACGGCGTAGACGCCGATCATGACGAAGAAGCTCAGGTCGCGCCATCGGCGATAGCGGTCCTTGCGCTTCTTGAAGATGGTTTTGTATCGCTCCTCGTTCAGCGAGTTGATCTGACGTCCGAGGTGCAGGAACTTGTTGTAGCTCTGCGTCGTAGGGTCGTCGTCCATGATGTCGAGGTAGGCCTGGGCGTAGTCCTTGTACATCATGTTGTTCCAGTTCATGGCATAGATACAGCCGACGAAACCTCCGTAGACGATGGGCAGCTTCCAGTATTTGCGGTTATAGATCTGGCCGCCGCCGGGGATGACCATCGCGAGCCAGAGGGCGCGCTGCGGGTCGGGCCGCCATGTCGACCAGTCGCGTGAGGGCTTTGCCTGACGCTTTGCCTGCACGTCGACGACGGGAGCGGCCTCGCGGGCTGCTTCGTCCACCATGGAGTCGGCCTCGGCAGGGAGGGCCTGATACATCGAGTCGAGCATCATGACAATAGAGTCAGGCACCTCAGTCTGGGCCGAGGCGCTGATTCCCGCCGCTGAGAGCGCGAGAAGCAGAAGAAGTCGGAAGCATCGCCAGCGTCTCATCATCTCGACTGGCCTTCAATGGCGTTCATGATGCGCTGCAGCTCGTCGGCGCTGCCGAAGGGGATGCTGATCTTGCCGCGGCCACCGCTGCCGACGGTCAGCTGCACCTTGGCCTGGAGCCGGTCGGCGAGGCGCTGCTTCAGGTCGTCATACTGCTTAGGCAGCTGCGTCTTCGCGCCGATCTTCTTACGGACGCTCTGCACGTCCTCGCCGTTCTTCAGCAGCTGCACCATCTCCTCGACCTTGCGCACGGAATACTGGTTGCGCAGCACGTCGCGAAACAGCTTGAGCTGCATCGAGGGCGAGTCGAGGGCCAGCAGGGCGCGGGCGTGACCCATGTCGATCTCGCGGTTCTTCAGGGCCATCTGGATCTGGGCGGGCAGCTTCAGCAGACGCATATAGTTGGTCACGGCCGTGCGGCTCTTGCCGACGCGCTCGGAGATCTTCTCCTGCGTCATGCCGCTCGTCTCGGCCAGATGCTCATAGGCCAGGGCTATCTCGATGGCGTTGAGGTCCTCGCGCTGGATGTTCTCGACGAGGGCCAGCTCCATGACGCTCTCGTCGTCGGCCGTGCGGATATAGGCGGGGATGGCCTTCAGCCCGGCCAGCTGCGAGGCGCGCCATCGGCGCTCGCCGGCAATGATCTGATAGCGGTCAGGAGCCACCTGGCGCAGCGTGATGGGCGCGATGATGCCCATGTTCTGGATGCTGGCGGCCAGCTCCTGCATGGCCGTCTGGTCGAACTCGCGGCGCGGCTGGTCAGGGTTGGGCTCAATCTGCTCGATGGGTATCTCGTTGAGGTTCGACGAACCCTGCGTCTTCACGTCGTTCGTGTCGATGAGTGCGTCCAGGCCCCGCCCGGCTGATATGTCGTCGAGGCCGCGCCCCAGCACGCTCTTGTCGTATTTCTTTCTAACTGCCATGACTTTGCTTTACTTCTGATTCTTACTGATGATTTCCTTGGCCAGCGCCAGGTGGTTCTTTGAGCCCGTCGAGTCGGCATCGTAGAGGATGACGGGAAGTCCGTGCGAGGGGCTCTCTGAGAGCTTCACATTGCGCTGAATGACAGTCTTGAAGACCAGTTCCTGGAAGTGACGCTTCACCTCGTCGTAGATCTGGTTGGCCAGACGCAGGCGCGAGTCGTACATCGTTAGCAGGAAGCCCTCGATTTCCAGCTTCGGGTTCAGGCGCGACTTGATGATCTTGATCGTGTTGAGCAGCTTCGAGATGCCCTCCAGCGCGAAGTATTCGCACTGCACGGGGATGATCACCGAGTCGGCAGCCGTCAGCGCGTTGACCGTGATGAGGCCCAGCGAGGGCGAGCAGTCGATGAGGATATAGTCGTATTCATCACGCACGGGGTCGAGCAGCCGCTTCATCACGCGCTCACGGTTCTCAATGTTGAGCATCTCGATCTCCGCACCGACCAGGTCGATATGGCTCGGCACAATCTCAAGCCCCTCGATGTCGGTCATATAGATGGCCTCGCGCACGTCGGTATGATTGATGATGCACTCATACAGCGAGCATTCCACCTCCTTGATGTCGACGCCCAGACCGCTCGAGGCGTTGGCCTGCGGGTCGGCATCGACGACGAGCACCTTCTTCTCCAGCGTGGCCAGCGAGGCAGCCAGGTTGATCGTCGTAGTGGTCTTGCCCACTCCACCCTTCTGATTGGCTAATGCAATGATTTTTCCCATTTCAATCTTTTTCCTTTTTGTTTTGAACATGCAAAGTTACTAAATTTTCCCGAAACGACCCGCATTATTCCGACAATTTAAGTATTTTTGCACACCGCACCCGTTTTTCCCCGTCCGCCTGACGTCCCCCACTCCATCCTTTTTCCTGACAATCCCGATCCACAATGCAAAGATACAAAAAATATGGCCTGACTCCAAATTTTCAGCACTTTTGTTTCGAATTTATTTTGATGATTGACAACAAAACGCTCTATCACTCAGTACGTTACGACATTGTGTACACTGCACGGCAGCACTCTGTTGACGGCATAGCACCCCTTCGTTATTGACATCAAGACGATAGGAAATCAAGAATTTTCTGACATCAAGATAACAAGAATTTTCTGACATCAAGATAACAAGAATTTTCTGACATCAAGATAACAAGACAACAATAAGCCCGACGGGAATGACGGCGCAGCCACTCCCCTCCCTTCAAGGGGAGGGGTTCTTGCTTAGGCAAGCGTCCCTACGGGCCGAGCGGGGGGTGGGGTCTCTAACTACTTCAAGGGGAGAGGCTGGAGATCTCTAACTATTTCCGCCTAAAAGAAGATACAGACCCCACCCCCGGCCCCTCCCCTTGAAGGGAGGGGAGCGGCTGCGCGCGACAAGACATCAAGATAAAAGGACTCAAGCCCAAAACAAGCCCTAGGGGAATGACGGCGCAGCCACTCCCCTCCTTCGGAGGGGCCGGGGGAGGCTTAACTCCCCTCGCCTTATATCATTCATTCTGCTAATGGTGCTGTGTGCCTGCGTGCCAGCGTGCCAGCGTGTCTTTTTTTCCTTATGCGTAACACAACATCCGTTGCAAAAAATCGGAAAAAACAGTGAGCCCGGTGACGGGACCGTGACACTGTGACACTGTGACACCGTGTCATTAGTGGTGAGAAAAAGATTTGGATAGTTATTTTTATATTATATATAATTTATTATATATAATATAAACATTTATTACTCATCTGGCCTTAGAATATGAATTATAGAAATGGTACGGTGTCACAGTGTTATGGCGTGGTCCGTGCGTTTAGTTGTATCATATTGGAAGTAGGTTGTCCTGAGCGACGTTGCAAAGTGTCATTGGCATCAAGGAGGCGGGTGACACTTTGACGGCGGCGCCCTGTAAGTCGGTGACACGGTGTTACGGTCTGAGGGCAGCTTAATATTCGTTAAGATCCCTCGTCAAGCCACATCCGGCATAAAATCTAAGATACATGCGCGCACGAAACATTGCTTATAACCTTCTGCCAAAACTTCAAAAAATATCAGAAAATTTCCGTGAAATCCTTTGCGTTCTCAATAATATTTTGTACCTTTGCACTGATTAAGATCCACAGCCAGAGATGAAGCTCATCATCATGACAAAACCCACGTTCTTCGTGGAGGAAGACAAGATTCTGACGACGCTCTTCGAGGAGGGGCTTGAGAATCTGCACCTGTACAAACCCGGTTCGGAGCCGATGTACTCCGAGCGCCTGTTGACCCTACTGTCAGATGAATACTACAAGAAAATCACCGTCCACGACCACTTCTACCTGCGCGAGGAATACGGGCTGAAGGGCATCCACCTGAACACGGCAGAGGCCGAGCTGCCCTATGGCTACAAGGGCCACGTCAGCCGCACATGCCACGCCGTGGCAGAGCTGCGCGAGGCCAAGAAGCGCTCAGTCTACGTCTTCCTGAAGACCGTCTACGACAGCCAGTCGAATCCCGCCGACAAGCAGACGCTCAGCTACGACGAGCTGCGGGCTGCCTCGCGCCAGGGGCTCATCGACCGCAAGGTCTACGCCATGGGCGGCATGACGCTCGACAACGTGAAGGCGATGCGCGACCTGGGCTTCGGCGGCGTCGTAGTCTGCGGCGACCTGTGGAACCGCTTCAACATCCATCACGGCCAGGACTACAAGGAGCTCATCAGCCACTTCGTCAAGCTGCAGAAGGCCGTGCGGGGCTGAGCAGGCGGCGGCTGCGAATAATGACAATGACCTAATCATAATCATATAAACGCAAAGAAATGAAAGATTTTCAGTCTTACATGGTCTTCTCGGGAACGGCTACGAGATACCTGGCAGAAAAGATATGCCAGAGCCTGGGCTGCCCCTTGGGCAAGATGCAAATGACAAAGTTCTCGGACGGCGAGTTTGTCGTCTCGTATGAGGAATCCATCCGTGGTCGCGACATCTTCCTGGTGCAGAGCACCTTCCCGACAAGCGACAACCTCATGGAGCTGCTACTGATGATCGACGCGGCCAAGCGCGCCTCCGCCCGCACGATCAACGCCGTCATCCCATACTTCGGATGGGCCCGACAGGACCGTAAGGACAAGCCCCGCGTCTCGATCGGAGCCAAGCTGGTGGCCGACCTGCTGAGCGTTGCCGGCGTCAACCGCGTCATCACCATGGACCTCCATGCCGACCAGATACAGGGATTCTTCGACGTGCCCGTCGACCACCTCTACGCCTCGGGCGTGCTGCTGCCCTACCTGCAGAGCCTGAAGCTCGACGACCTGGTCATCGCCTCGCCCGACGTAGGCGGCTCGAAGCGCGCCAACACGTATGCCAAATACCTCGGCTGCCCGCTGGTGCTCTGCAACAAGACGCGCGCCCGCGCCAACGTCATCGAGTCGATGCAGATCATCGGCGAGGTGGAAGGCAAGAACGTCGTCATCGTCGACGACATGGTCGACACGGCCGGCACCATCACCAAGGCGGCCGACCTGATGATTGAGGCCGGCGCCAAGAGCGTGCGCGCCTGCGCCTCCCACTGCGTCATGAGCGGTCCCGCCAGCGACCGCGTGCAGGCCTCAGCCCTCGAGGAGATTGTCTTCACCGACTCCATCCCCTACACGCAGCGCTGCGCCAAGGTGAAGCAGATCAGCGTGGCCGACATGTTCGCCGAGACCATCATGCGCGTGATCAACAACGAGAGCATCAGCGACCAATACCTGGTATAATCAAGAAGCAGAAGAAGCCAACATGAAGAAACTATTCCTTTTTGCAGGCATGGCCTTTGGCATGGCCGCCTGCCACCAGAATGCATACGAGATCGTAGGCACGGCGACGGGATATGCCGACGGCGACACGATGTTCATTGCCAACGTCGAAATGGAACCTTTCGACACGCTCATCGTCAAGGACGGACAGTTCTCGATGAGCGGACAGGCCGACAGCGTGGAGATGGGCGTCGCCTATGCCCAGAAGAATCCTGACGACGCCGTCCTCTTCTTCATCGAGCCCGGCACGATACGCCTAACGATGGTCGGCGAGGCTAACGGCTCGAAGGTCAGCGGCACCAAGTCGAACGACGGACTGCAGGCTCTCACGGACAAGACCCACGCCCTGGAAGTCAGGCTGAAGGAGCTGGGCATGGCCTTCAACGACACGACGGCCACGATGACTGACGAGAAGCGGCAGGAGATCAACCTTGAATATGCGAAGATCAGGGAGGAGTTTCCCCGCCTCTTCCTCGAGGCTGCCGAGCAGAACATCGACAACGAGTTCGGCTACTTCGTCGTGACCAACCTGGCCCCTAACCTGGGCCTCGACCAGGTGACGGCGCTCATCGGCAAGATGCCCGCCAAGTTCCGCCAGCGCGACGAGGTGAAGGAGCTCGAGGCCATGCTGCAGCAGGCTAACAACGACGACCAGGAGCAGCAGATCGAGGACTTCACCATGGCCACGCCCGAAGGCACGGAGCTGAGCGTCATGGACGAGGTGGAGCAGCACGAGCTGACCATCCTCGACTTCTGGGCCTCATGGTGTCAGCCCTGCGTCAGGGAGATGCCCAACATGGTGGCCCTCTACGACGCCTATCACGACAAGGGTCTCGGCATCATCGGCATCTCGCTCGACGAAGACCACGAGCAGTGGACCAAGGCCATCAAGTCGCTCGGACTGAAGTGGCCCCAGATCTCCGACCTGAAGGGATGGAACTCGTATGCGGCCGAGATGTTCCACGTGCAGGCCATCCCCCACATGATTGTCGTCGACAAGAATGGCGCCATCCTCCAGCGCGGACTGCGCGGCGAGGAGCTGAGCAGTTTCATTGCGAGGCAGCTCGACGAAAAGGCCGCCGAATGACCTCCGCTTCGACGCACAGAAGAAAGAACGGCCCTTCTCTCATGCAGCAGAGAAGGGCCGTTTTACTTTTATATCAGAGGGAGAGAGGGAGGTCGTTCAACCCGTAATGCGGTTGTTCTCAGGGAAGACCACCGTCGGCTTGAAGCTCTTAGCCTCATCAAAGTCCATCAGGGCGTAGGAGATGATGATGACCGTGTCGCCCACCTGAACCTTGCGGGCAGCGGCCCCGTTCAGACAGATGCAGCCCGATCCGCGCTCGCCACGTATGATATAAGTCTCGAAGCGCTCACCATTGTTGTTGTCGACGATCTGCACCTTCTCGCCTGCAATGAGGTTGGCAGCGTCCATCAGGTCCTCGTCGATCGTGATGCTTCCCATGTAGTTCAGGTTGGCTTCCGTCACCTGCACGCAGTGAAGCTTCGACTTCATTACCTCGATCATCATGCCTCCTTGTATTTTATATGGTCAATCAGACGGATGGGCGTATGGCCGCAATAGACCGTGATGCAACCCACGACATAAGGCGAGGCGTCCCACGAGTCGATGTCCTGAAGCGTGTTGCCGTCGACGATGGAAAAATATTCGACGCGGAGGCCCTCGACGCTGTTGATCTGGTCGACCACGTGGTCGTGAGTCTCCTTCAGCGTGTGCGTCTTGGCGTATTCCGTGCTCTCGCTGAGCGCCTTATAGATGGCGGGTGCAATAGCCCGCTCGTCAGGCGTCAGGAGCGTGTTGCGGCTCGACTTGGCCAGCCCGTCGGCCTCGCGCACGATGGGACACTCCACTATCTTCACGCCCAGCCCCAGATGGCGCACCATGGCCTTCACGACGGCGATCTGCTGCCAGTCCTTCTCACCAAAATAAGCACGGTCGGGACGGACGATATAGAACAGGCGGCTGACCACCTGGCAGACGCCATTGAAATGACCCGGACGATGGGCACCCTCCATCACCGTCGACACGGGAGGATACTCAAAACGGCGCGTGTCGGGCGTCGGATACATCTCGTCAACCGTCGGGGCCAGCACATAGTCGGCATGGCATTCCTCCAGCAGACGGCAGTCGGCATCCAGGTCGCGCGGATAGTTCTTAAGGTCGTTCTGATCATTGAACTGAGTAGGATTCACAAAGACAGACACCACGGTGATGTCGTTCTCTGCCACGCTGCGCCTCACGAGCGAAGCGTGACCCTCGTGCAAAGCACCCATAGTGGGCACCAGCCCGATGCTGCGTCCCTGCTTGCGATCATCGAAGAGAGCGTTCTGCAGGTCGGCAATCTTGGTAAATACTTTCATTCCTTTTCGATGAGTTGTTGATTTCGGGGTGCAAAATAACAACAAATTTCTCAAATATGGAAAAAAAACGCTAAAATAAAGCCTATAAAATGTCACTTTTTCCTAAAATTGCACATTTTCTACTCAAGTATGCGATAATTTTTGTACCTTTGCAAAGGATTTAACAAAGATAGAGATGGCAAAAAAGAAGATATTGTTCATCAATCAGGAAATAGCTCCGTACGTCCCAGACAGCCCACTTGCCGTCATGGGGCGTGAGTTGCCTCGCGTCATGCAGGACCGTAATCACGAGATACGCACGTTCATGCCCAAGTGGGGCACGATCAACGAGCGGCGTGGACAGCTGCATGAGGTCATCCGCCTGTCAGGCATGAACCTCATCATCAACGACACTGACCACCCGCTGATCATCAAGGTGGCCAGCATCCAGTCCACACGCGTGCAGGTCTACTTCATCGACAACGACGACTACTTCTCAAAGCGGCAGATGACCACCGACGAGAACGGTGAGCTCTATCCTGACAACGGCGAACGCGCCATCTTCTTCGCACGCGGCGTGCTTGAGACGGTGAAGAAGCTGCGCTGGGTGCCCGACATCATCCACTGCCAGGGATGGATGAGCGCCGTCGTGCCTCTCTACGTCAAGACTGCCTACCACGACGAGCCCTCCTTCGCCAACACCAAGGTCGTCACGTCGCTCTTCACCAAGAGCCTCAAGAAGGACCTGGGCGAGAACTTCAAGCGATGCCTCGAGTTCCGCGATGCCAAGGCAGAGCTGCTGGCAGGCTACAACGAGACCTTCGACTTCGAGGAGCTGGGCAAGCTGGCCATCGACTACAGCGACGGCATCGTCGTGGCTGCCAAGGAGGCCAACAAGAAGCTCGTGAAGTACAGCAAGGACAAGGGGCTGCCCTTCCTTGACTACCAGGAGGACTTCGGCGACGCCTACGAAGCTTTCTACGGCCAGATTTATCCTGACGAAGAATAACAACTATCAGATCAATCGGAAATGAACAAACTGACATATATGGCTGGGGCCGCACTGACGGCAATGGCCATTTTTGCATGCGACAACGAGTCGCTCAACATCGGCAACTCGCTGACTGACGACAGCGACCAGCTCGCCCTCTCGTCTGACAACTTCGACGTCGCCACGCGCACCGTCGTGGCCGACTCGGTGCTGGCCCTCTCGACCAACTGCTACTTCGGACGGGTGAAGGACCCCGAGACGGGGGCCGACGTGACGAGCGAGTTCACCACCCAGTTCCACCTGCTCGACAATGTCTACATCTCGCCTGAGCAGAAGATTGTCGGACGCTACGACGGACGCGCAGCTGCCGACTCCTGCGACATCATCATCTACGTGTCGTCACCCTTCATGTCCAACGACAGTCTGCAGGCCATGAAGATGCGCGTTAACGAGCTGGCGCAGCCTATGGAGGAAGGACAGCGATACTACTCCAACCTCGACCCGCGAAAGAACGGCATGCTGCGCACTGACGGACTGCGCCAGAGCAAGATGTTCTCCTACAAGAACCTGCTCGACAGCGACAGCCTGCGCGCCACGTCAACCTATATCAACAACATACGCATCACGCTCAACAAGCCTTATACGGACAAGGACGGCATCGTATATAACAACTACGGCTCCTACCTGATGCGCCGCTACTACGACCATCACGATGACTACCGCAGCTCCTATGCCTTCATCCACAACGTCTGCCCAGGCTTCTTCTTCGAGATCACTGACGGATTCGGATTCCACGCCAAGGTGACGGACATCGGCCTGCGCGTCTACTACCGCATCGCGACGGACTCGGCCATCGTCAACGCCCAGCTGACATTAGCCGGAACGAAAGAGGTGCTGCAGACCACCCACATCAGCAACGACCAGGCAGCCATCCAGGCCATGGCAGCTGAGACTGCCTACACCTACCTGAAGACGCCCGCAGGCCTCTTCACTGAGCTGACCATCCCCGTCGACCAGGTGAAGAGCAGCGCCCATGCCAACGACTCGCTCGTCGGCGCCAAGCTGACCCTGCAGCGCATCAACAACGAGTCGTCCGACCATCGGCTGCTCGGCACGCCCTCTGCCCTACTCCTCGTCCAGAAAGACAGCCTCTACAGCTTCTTCGAGAACGGCAGGGTGCCCAACAACAAGACGTCGTTCTACACATCGTTGACTTCGAGCATGAACTACTATGCCTTCCCCAACATCTCCAACCTCGTCACACAGCTATGGGAGATGAAGCAGGCAGGGCTTCGCGACGATGCCGACTGGGTGAGCCATCATCCCGACTGGAACAAGATGGTGCTGGTGCCCATCACCTACACGACGAGCAACACCAGTTCGAGCATCACCAACGTTCAGCACGACATGTCGCTCAACAGCGTCCGGCTCGTCGGAGGACCTGACAATGCGAATGAGCCTGTCCGCCTGAGCGTCGTCTATGCCAGATTCAAATAAAAACGCTAAGGAAAAGGAACATGGCCGACGGATACCTCGAATCACATCAGCTGGACTATGAAGCCCGAAAGGAGGCTTACCTCCGCAAGAAGCGTCATCTGCCACCGCAAGGCCGACGGCTGGAGCGGCCTGACGACGAAGCTCTTTAAGGCTTTCTCATTATCATAACAAAGACCACGACTTTCATCCATGCGAGAAAGCCGTGGTCTTTGCTTTTATTATCTACTGCCGTCCGTTTTTACTTGGCATAGAGGGCAACGATGGTCTCGTACTTCTCCTGCTTGCCGCTGGTCTGCTTCGGCTCGCCAACCTTCTTGCCGTACTCGTAGACCTGCTCAAGCGTGAGCTTGCCGTCCTCGAAGTCCTTGCCCAGCCCGCCGTCGAACGAGGCATAGCGCTCCTTCTTCATCTTGGGCAGCTCGCTCTCCTCCAGGATTGCAGCAGCATTCATCAGGGCACGAGCCATGGCATCCATACCGCTGATGTGAGCAATAAAGAGGTCCTCCAGGTCGGTCGAGTTACGGCGGATCTTGGCGTCGAAGTTGGTGCCGCCATCCTTGAAGCCACCATTGCGGATGATCTCCATCATGGCCTGAGTCAGCTCGTAGTTATCAATGGGGAACTGGTCGGTGTCCCATCCGTTCTGGGCGTCGCCACGGTTGGCATCGATGCTGCCCAGCATGCCGGCGTCGACGGCGCAGGCCAGCTCGTGCTCGAAGGTGTGGCCGGCCAGGGTGGCGTGGTTCACCTCGATGTTCACCTTGAAGTCCTTGTCCAGTCCGTGGGCACGAAGGAAGCCAATGACGGTCTCTGTGTCGACGTCATACTGATGCTTCGAGGGCTCCATCGGCTTCGGCTCGATGAGGAAGGTGCCCTTGAAGCCCTTCGAACGGGCATAGTCGCGAGCCATGCCGAGCATCGTGGCCATGTGCTCCTTCTCGCGCTTCTGGTCGGTGTTGAGCAGGCTCATATAGCCCTCACGGCCGCCCCAGAAGACATAGTTGGTGCCGCCAAGCTTGATGGTGGCGTCGATGGCGTTCTTGATCTGGACGATAGCACGTGCGACGACGTCGAAGTCGGGATTCGTCGAGGCGCCGTTGGCATAGCGCTTGTGGCCGAAAACGTTGGCCGTACCCCAGAGCAGCTTGATGTTGGGGAACTGCTGCATCTTCAGGAGAGCATAGTCCGTGATCTCTTTCATGCGACGCTCGTATTCCTCAACGGTGTCACCCTCATCGACGAGGTCGACATCGTGGAAGCAGAAGTACTCGATGCCCAGCTTGTCCATGATCTCGAAGCCGGCGTCCATCTTGTCCTTGGCACGCTGCACGGGGTCGGCTGCCTTGTCCCACTCATACGAACGGGTCTGACCGCCAAACTGGTCGGCGCTGGCACCACCCAGCGTATGCCACCAGGCCATGGCGAACTTCAGCCAGTCCTTCATCTTCTTACCCATGACGACGCGCTCAGGCTCATAGTAGTGGAAAGCCATCACGTTCTTGCTCTCTGTTCCCTCGAAGGGAATCTTGCCAGTAAAGGCGAAATACTCTTTTGCCATTTTGTTAGTGTTTAGTTGTTATGAAATAGTTGAAGATAATTGTTCTTTCCAGGCGGCATAAGCTGCCTGATAGTCGGCCCGATGATGCTCGTCGGGCTCGATGACCTGCAGCTTCTCGAGTGTGGCGAAAGCCTCGTTGTTGTCCTTATAGATGCCTGCACCAATGCCGGCGCCCTTGGCTGCGCCCACGCTGCCGTCCGTATCGTAGAGCTCGATGGTGGCCCCGCTGACGCCAGCCAGTGTGTCGCGGAACAAAGGCGAGAGGAACATGTTGGCCCGTCCGGCATGAATCATGCGGATGTCCATGCCCATCTGTTGCATGATCTCCATGCCATAGCAGAAGGAGAAGACGATGCCTTCCTGTGCTGCACGCACGAGGTGGGCCTGAGAATGCTTATTGAAGTTAATCCCATGGATGGAGCAGCCCACCTCGCGGTTCTCCAGCACCCGCTCGGCACCATTGCCGAAGGGTATGATGCAGACTCCGTCGCTTCCAATGGGAACTTGGGCGGCCAGATCGTTCATCTCAGCATAGCCTATTGACGGAGTGATGTTGCGGTGGGTCCAGGCATTGAGGATGCCTGTTCCGTTGATGCAGAGAAGCACGCCCAAGCGAGTCTGGGCGGCCGAATGGTTGACATGGGCGAAGGTGTTGACACGCGACTTGGGATCATAATTGACGTCGCCCAGCACGCCATAGACAACGCCACTCGTACCGGCCGTGGCTGCTATCTCGCCGGGGTTAAGGACATTGAGCGACAGGGCGTTGTTGGGCTGGTCGCCTCCTCGATAGGTGATTGGCGTGCCGGCTTTCAGCCCCAGCTCCTTTGCCGCTGCTTCGGAGAGGACGCACTGATCGCCAAACGTCGGAACGATGTCGGCAATGAGCGATTCCGGTATGCCATAGTAATTGAGGAGGAACTGAGCCACGCGGTTCTCTTTGAAGTCCCAGAACATGCCCTCGCTGAGTCCGCTGACGGTCGTGTTGACCGTGCCGGAGAGACGCATAGCCAGATAGTCGCCGGGAAGCATCACCTTGCTGATCTTAGCAAAGACGTCCGGCTCATTCTCCTTTACCCATGCCAACTTGGCGGCGGTGAAGTTGCCTGGCGAGTTGAGCAGATGTGAGAGACACTTGTCGCTGCCTAAATCGCGGAAAGCACGCTCGCCATAAGGCACAGCACGCGAGTCGCACCAAATGATAGAGGGGCGCAGCACCTTCTGGTCCTTGTCGACACAGACCAAGCCATGCATCTGATAGGAGATGCCGATGGCTGCGATCTCGTCAGCCTTAGCACCTGTCGACGCCATGATCTTGGCCAGCGACAACTTGGCATACTGCCACCAGGAGTCTGGGTCCTGCTCGGCCCACCCTGCCTTGACGGCCATGATGGGGGCCTCCTTCTCAGGGAAGAAAGCCGAAGCCTCACACTTGCCGCTGTCGGCATTGACCAGCGACGCCTTAACTGACGAACTGCCTACGTCGAATCCAAGTAAGTATCTTGTTGCCATAATCGCTATATATAATAAGGTTCTTGTTATTTATATATACGATTATAACGGATTTTTCCCTGAAATATTTTTTCATTCGTCAAACAAATTGAGGGAAAGGTCAACAATCTGGATTACGGGCTGCTCAGGTTCTTGCTTTTCTTCGTCGCGAAAATCCAACATGAGTTGGCGGGCATCGGGCGAATTGCTCGTGTTCAGCCGATAATAGCCGCGCTTGCCTGTAGCCTCGATGAGGGATTGGGGCGACTTGGAATTACGCAACAGATACTGCTGGACCTGAAGCCGCACCTCCTGAGGATCAAGCGTGCAGAAAAGTGAAGTGTTCATGTTGTAGATATGCTTCGACAGCACGCCTACACTTATTCCTCGCTCACCGACCTCTGATAGAATCTTTAATATCTGTTGTTCGTACATTCCGATGTGAGTTATTAAAAAGAAAAGGCTGGTAATCAATCTTGTTACCAGCCTTTCCTCTATCGCTTTGTCTGCTTCCTGGTTTTATGCGAGCACGACCTTCTCGTCGTCGGTGCTCACCAGCTTGCCCTCCTTAAAGAGCCAGCCAAGACCCAGCAGAGTCTCTTCTTCCGAAATCTTTGCAGCCTTGGCAATCTCCTTCACATTGAGAGCCTTCTCAGCTGCTGCCAGAGCCTGATAAACATCGCCTGCCTTGAAACCAATGTTCTCAGCATTGATAGCTACTGTGGCCTTAGCAGCCTTCACGGTTGCAGTCTTCTTGGCCGTTGCTTCCTTCTTTGCTACGGGAGCCTTTGTCTCAGTAGCCTTCTTCGTTGTTGCTTTCTTTTCTGCCATAATACTTATAAATTAAAACACATTTTAAAGTGGTCCGTATCAATTCGGCAGCAAAAGTAAGGTTTTTTGACGAAATAAGTAACTGATTCCGAGCACTTTTTGCACGAAACGCAACTATTCTTGACGCAAATCAATCTTTAATTGCAATTCCTCCAGCTGTTTGGGGTCCAGTTCGCCAGGCGCATCAAGCATGACATCGCGTCCAGAGTTGTTCTTCGGGAAGGCAATGCAGTCGCGAATGGAGTCAAGGCCAGCCATGATGCTCACGAAGCGATCGAGACCAAAGGCGAGGCCGGCATGAGGAGGTGCACCATACTTGAAGGCGTTGATGAGGAATCCGAACTGTGCCATTGCACGCTCAGGCGTGAAGCCGAGGATCTCGAACATCTTCTCCTGCAACTTGCCGTCGTGGATACGCAGAGAGCCGCCGCCGACCTCAACGCCATTGCACACGAAGTCGTAGGCCACAGCACGCACACGAGCCGGGTCGGTGTCGAGCAGGGGAATGTCGTCGGGGTTAGGCATCGTGAAGGGATGGTGCGTAGCCATGAGGCGCTGCTCCTCGTCGCTCCACTCAAAGAGCGGGAAGTCGACAATCCAGAGGCAGACGAACTTATCCTTGTCGCGCAGCCCGAGGCGATCGCCCATCTCGAGGCGCAGGGTGCAGAGCTGCACACGTGTCTTATTGGCATTGTCGCCACTTAGGATGAGCACCAGGTCGCCGTCCTTGGCGCCCATGGTTTCCTTCAGCTTCTGCCACACCTCAGGCTCATAGAACTTATCAATCGACGACTTGACAGTGCCGTCCTCATTGAACTTGACGTAGACGAGGCCCTTGGCTCCCACTTGCGGACGCTTCACGAAGTCGGTCAGCTGGTCAAGCTGCTTGCGGGTGTAATTGGCACAGCCGGGCACGCAGATACCACCGATGTATTCTGCCTCATTGAACACGGGGAATGAGCCAGTACCTTTCAGGACGTCCATCAGCTCGACAAACTCCATGCCGAAGCGCAGGTCGGGTTTGTCTGAGCCAAAACGACGCATGGCCTCGTGCCACGTCATACGCTGCAGCGGCGGCAGCTCAACGCCACGCACCTCCTTGAACAGATGGCGGGCCAGTCCTTCGAAGACCTCAAGCACGTCTTCCTGCTCGACAAACGACATCTCGCAGTCAATCTGAGTGAACTCCGGCTGGCGGTCGGCTCGCAGGTCTTCGTCGCGGAAGCACTTGGCAATCTGGAAATAGCGGTCGAATCCGCTGACCATCAACAGCTGCTTCAACGTCTGAGGCGACTGAGGCAAAGCATAGAACTGACCAGGATTCATGCGCGAAGGCACGACGAAGTCGCGTGCTCCCTCAGGTGTGGATCCGATCAGAATTGGCGTCTCTACCTCGATGAAGTCCTTCGAGTCGAGGAAGTTGCGAATGAGGATAGTCATGCGATGACGAAGCTCCAGATTCTTACGGACACAGGAGCGACGCAGATCCAGATAGCGATACTTCATGCGGATGTCGTCGCCACCGTCAGTGTTGTCCTCAATGGTGAACGGCGGCGTCTGGCTCTCGCTCAGGACGTTGAGCTCCTTAACCAGGATTTCGATGTCGCCCGTCGGCATCTTGGAATTCTTCGACTCACGCTCACTGACCGTGCCAACCACCTGAATGCAATACTCGCGCCCCAGCTTGTTAGCCCGTTCGCAGAGCTCAGCATCAACAGCCTCATTGAACACCAGCTGCGTCAAACCATAGCGATCGCGCAGGTCTGCAAACGTCATGCCGCCCATCTTACGTGTTCGCTGTACCCATCCGGCCAGCTTCACTTCCTGACCGGCATCCGTGAGCCGAAGCTCACCACATGTCTTTGTTCTATACATTGCGTTATATTTATGTTTTCTTTTTCGGAGTGCAAAAGTATATAATTTTGCCGAAACTACAAAATAATCGGCTATTTAATCATGATTTTTCTTGTCCTGGAGCCTTGACGGACGATGATGAGCCCACGCTGGGGACCGTTCAGGCGCTGACCAGAAAGTCCGTAGTAGCTGATGCGGCCGTCGCTTGCTGGTGCTGACAAGGGCGTGATGCCCTGGGTGTAATGTTCCAGGAAGTCAGCGAGCGCCTGCTTGAGGTTCCGTGTCATGGACACGATGGCATCGTCGTCAGCCGGCTGACGATAGGTCAGCGCATCCTGTGCCTTAGCCAAGGCGTCAGCCAATTCCGCGGAAGCATCAGCCAGCAGGCTGAGCGAACGCTCCTCAAACGACTGATAGACCGTATTGATAGCCACTGAGAGATCAACGAAATAGGCATCCCGGACTGACTCGGTCGTGGTGCGCATGCGCGTGCCTGTCGTACTGACTACATACGATTCAAATGCTTCGACCTCAGTGCGGTCAGCAGAAGGCAGGTAATAGACGGAGCCAATGAATTCACCAAGTGTCAGCCATGTGGGCTCGATGGGCGTGGCGACCGTCGTCGCAACGAGCTGATCATCGAAGTAGGATGCGTCCGACTCCGTGCCGAGGGCTACGTTCTCGGCGGTGATCTCACGAAGTGCGTCATGCCCCGTCAGATAGATGATGGGCGTCATGGCGTCGAACGTCAGCGCATGGCCGTAGCTGACGATATTGCTCCCCCACTCCATCGGGGTCTTCACCTGCATTCCGTAAGGCACATCAGCGGCAAAGGGGACGACGGCTCCGAGCCATTTCCCTGCTTCGGCAGCGGTCAGCTTCAGCGAAGCGTGGCTGGCCGTGAAGGGCTTCGAAGGCAGGAAGTCGGCTCCCGTCTGAAGCTGGAGCTGAGCACACACGTCGCCAACGACCACATTGGCATAGCCAGTCAAATCCTTCTGTTCAGCAGAAGCATAGAACAAGGCATTCGGATTCGACGCTTGCGGCTCGACATTGAGCTCGGTCAGCCCCGTGATGTCATAGGAACACACCTTGACATCGGCTGCCAACTGGCGGAAGAGCGGCTCGTTCCAGCGGCCCGTGACCACAGCATGGCGGCCCTCAGGGACCACTGCCAAGTCAGCCTCACGAACGGTGAAGTAGGCAATGCTGTCTGGCGTCTCGAAGGCAATCTGCGTCTGCTTGGAGGCTACGGCGGGATGATTCAGGTAGGCCCGATAGAGCGTGCCAGGCGAAAGGTTCTTGAATGCGAACTGAGCCTCGCGTGTCTGCCCTACGTCGAACGTCATGTTGTTGACGATGATGTTGGTCAGACGTGTCCATTTCTGGCCCTGCTGCTCATACTTCTCAATGTAGCACTGGAAGGCAGGCTGGCAATAGGTGCCCTCAGAACCGTTGGTCAGCTGGGCGGTGACGGTGGCCGTGGTGTTGTTGACGGTCAGGAAGTCCATGCCGTCGACGGTCGTCTTCTGCGTGCCGGCATCGATGCTGAGCTGCTTCAGATGCAGGTCGGCTGCGGTGGGGACGACCTCCATGAGGCAAGAGTCGAGCACCCGCTTGTTCTTGTCGCACAGGAAGACGTAGACCTGATTCTTGGTATTCGTAGTCATTGTGAAGTCGAGGTCAACGGTCTGGCCCACAGGGACATTCGTCCTGGAGTCAATGGCAACGGGCTGACCCGTCACTTTGTCAGACGTGCCGGCGTAGAGATAGACGCCCTGGAAGTCGAGCGTGCCGTTGTTGGTCACAGAAAGGCTGATCGTCGAGGGGGCCTTATGATAGATGGCCGTGGTCTTGAGCTCGCCTGTCATGTTCTGCACCAGCGGGGTGAAGTTGTAGACGAGGTCCTGGCTGGAGTTGAATCCGTTCATGCCCGTCGCATCGTCGACGGTGTACCAGCCGTCGCCCTGACCGCCCCAGCCGAAGTTGAAGTGGTAGAGACCCGTCGAAGCCTGATAGCCATCGAGCACCACGGAGTGGCCGCCGTTATCGGGATGCACGCCCGAATAGAGCATCGGACGGCGCGACTGGAGGTTTTCGTAGATCAGTTCCTCCCACGTCTGCTGCGAGCATTCCCACTTGCCTTTATAGCTATAGCTCAGGCGGAACTGTCCCTTCAGCGCGTCAGCCATGTTCCAATGGCCTTCGCGATAGTTATGGCCGCTGGTCGAGGGACCATAGGTAAGGCCTGCCGACGTGCCGAGGGCATACATCAGCGTGGCGACGGCCTTGTTCTGCTCAGCCGTTCCAAGACCGCTGAGCCGCATCTTGTCCCATTCAATGGGAGTGCCTTTGGGCAGCGACACGGTCACGGGAACGCCGTAGCCATAGGTCGGAGTGTTATACTGCAGTTCCGAGGGGTTATCCTTGCGGAAGTAGTAGGCCACCTGCGAGCCAGCCGTTGCGACGCAGCCCGTCGCACAGCGTCCGCCGTTGTCCTGGACGGGAGCCATGTCGTTGTAGGGCGACGACTGGTGCCAGTGGGTCTTCACGAGGGCCGGCACGTCCGTCCAGCCTTGTTTATACGTGGCCAGAGCCCTTGCTCGCGGGCTGCGGCGCTGGGCTGACGGCCTCTGTGGCTCCAGCTTGGCTATGCGCTCCGCCCATGCGCCAATCATCTGGCGCAGCGGTTCGACGTCGCGCAGGTCGGCTTCGAAGTCGCCCTGCTCGGTATAGCCGATGATAGGGGCCGTGGCGTCGTCGCCTGAGGCGATGACATAGCCTCGTCCTCGCCCGCGCGTAAATATATAATAAGGTGCAAGGTCGACATCGTCGGCCGACTTGTCGTCAATCGTCACCAGTTGCTCTATCGCCTTGCGTGCCTCGCCGCGAGTAATCGGATTGGCCGTCACTGACATGGCAAAAGCCATGAGCAACGACGTCGCCAGTAAGGATTTCTTGTACATCAGTTAATAGTTTATATGATTTCAGAGTGCAAAGGTACTAAAAAAATCGCGAACTTTTATGGTTTTCAAAAATATTTTCGTAACTTTGCCGTCGTAAAAACAAACATTAAAAACGAATGATGAAACTGCGCTTAATCACCATCCTGAGTGCAATGACACTCAGCATCGCTGCTTTCGCCCAGGCGACGGCCGACGATGTGCTGGCCCTCACACGCAAGGCCAACGACTACTTCATGAACAAGTATGAAGACCCGACGGTGCCCACGAACGTCAAGAAGATACGTCCGTCGAGCCTCTGGACACGTGCCGTCTACTACGAGGGACTGATGGCTCTCAACGACATCGACCCGCAGGCACGATATATTGACTACACGGACCGTTGGGCCGACTTCCACAAGTGGACCCCTCGCAACGGCGTGAAGACTACGGATGCCGACGACCAGTGCTGCTCGCAGACCTACCTGATGCGCTATGCCCAGACGCGCGATGAGCGCATGCTGAAGCCTACATTGGAGAATCTCGACCTGCAGATGCAGACGAAGATTGGCTGGTGGACGTGGATTGACGCCATCCAGATGGCCATGCCCGTCTATATGCAGGCCTACCAGCTGACAGGCGAAACGAAGTATCGCGACCACGGAATGAAGATGTATCGCTGGAGCCGCAATGAATGTGGTGGCGGACTGTTCAACACGAAGGGCGACCTCCTGTGGTGGCGCGATGCTGACTATGTGCCCCCCTACAAAGAGCCCGACGGCAAGGACTGCTACTGGAGCCGCGGCAACGGATGGGTCTATGCTGCGCTGGTGCGCTGCATGAACCAGCTGTCGCCCAAGAAGGACAAGAAGGTCTATCGCGAGCTGCTCAAGGATTTCCGCCTCATGACCAAAGGCATCGCCTCATGCCAGCGCGAGGACGGCTTCTGGAATCCGAGCCTCGTCTCGACCAACTACGCCATGCCTGAGACCAGCGGCACGGCCCTCTTCCTCTACGGACTCTGCTGGGGCATGAACAATGGCTACCTCAAGGCTGCCGACTATCGCCAGATGGCCGACCGCGCATGGCAGGCCCTCGTCACCGTCGTCCATCCTAACGGATTCCTCGGATGGATGCAAGGCACGGGCAAAGACCCGTCAGCCGGCCAGCCGCTCAGCTACGACCGTATCCCTGACTTCGAGGACTACGGCACAGGATGCTTCCTGCTGGGTGCCACGGAGTACTATAAGTTGCTCTCAAAGATAAAATAATATTAAAAAAGAGCGGAGAATCGGCGTAATGTAATCTTTATTTCGTATCTTTGCCCCAAATTCAATTTTTACGACAATGAAGAAGATTCTACTCTTGACCTTTATGCTCATGGCAGGCATGAGCTTCGCTATGGCACAGAAGCAGGCCGAAATCAAGTTCGACCGCGTCGTTCATAACTTCGGACACTTCTCTGAGAAGAGCCCCGTGGTGAGCACCGTCTTCACCTTCGAAAACATCGGCGAGACCCCGCTGGTGATTAACCAGGCCGTCGCCTCGTGTGGCTGCACGGTGCCTGAATACACCAAAAGCCCCGTCCAGCCGGGCGAAAAGGGCGAAATCAAGGTGACCTACAACGGCACAGGCAAATTCCCTGGCCACTTCAAGAAGTCAATCACCATCCGCACCAATGGCGTCGTCGAGATGGTTCGCCTCTACATTGAGGGCGACATGGACGAGGCTACGGCTGAGGAGAAGAAGGAATAAGCCGGAAAAGAAGCGGCACTTCTGCTTCAGCAAAGCGGTACTTTGACACAAGAGAAGCGGTACTTTACACCTCGTAAAGTACCGCTTCTTTCATGCTAAAGCACCGCTTTGTTTTTTCCGCTCCTATCGGCGGAAGCGAAGCTCGCGGAGCGTATGGCGGCCCATCAAGCGGCTCTTGTCGACGTGGCCGCTGATTCCCACGATGCGACCCTTCGACGTGTATTGCCACAGGGTGTAGTCGCGGCGGTCGTCGAGCACAGGCGGCTCGTCGGCATACATGGCCACCATGAGCTGATAGTCGTCGAGCAGCCCCTTGAGATGCTTGTTATAGAAATTGCGAAAGGTGTAGACGAGGGGCTTCTGATGATAGGTCTGCTCGAGCATCTGGAGGAAAGAGGCGAGCGAATCGCAGAACGCCTGCTGAGAGAGTCCGCCCGTAGTCTCGACGTCGAGCATGGGAATGAGGTCCTGCTCGGCTGCCAGACATTGCGTCTTGAAATTCTTCAGCTGAAGGCTGAGTGGCGTCTTGGGGCGGAAGAAATGGTAGGTGCCCACCTTCAGGCCATGTCGATGAGCCAGGTCAATATTGCGCTCGTAGCGAGGATCGACGTTGTCGCCACCCTCCGTTGCCTTCAGATAGACATAGGCCATATTGGTATTTTCGCCTATCGTCTGCCAGAACACCTCGCCCTGATAGTGGCTCAGGTCGATGCCGTGGACATGGGTGCAAGAGTCTTCGCACGAGAGATAGGGATTCTGAAGCTGTGCATTGGCATTGATGGCCAAGGAGGCCATGACGAGGAGGAGTATGCTAAGTTTTTTCATGTCTGATTGATAATTTGAAGTGCAAAGTTACTTAAAATTGATCGAAAAAGCGTATCTTTGCAGAAAATTTAAGAAGATGAAACATTTGTTGTTATTCTTATGCACGGCATTAGCCCTGACGGCCTGCCGTCACTCTGACGAAGAGGATACAGGACCGGCCCAGCGGACGGTCATCGTCTACGTAGCGGCGGAGAACAATCTCTCGTCCTTCACGCGCTCCGACCTTAACGAAATGACAAGGGGTAGCGCCCTGCTGAACAAGCGGCAGAAGCTCGTGGCCTTCATCGACGATGCCGAGACGGCCCATCCTTATATCGTTGAGATGAAGGAGGGACGGCGCGACACGGTGCTGACCTACGACGAAGATTTCTATTCTTCTGACCCCGAGCGATTCCGCGAGGTGATCGCCACGATTGAGGAGCGATTCCCTGCTGAGAGCTACGGCCTTGTCCTGTGGGGCCACGCCAAGGGCTGGATTGTAGAGGACTCTATAGCTCAGTCGCGAGCCCGAAAGGCTTATGGTGTCGACACGGGCAGCAACCTGGCCATCGAACATTCGTTTAAAAGCCGATGGATGAACATCACGCAGATGGCGCGGGCATTGGAGACGCTGCCCCAACTCAGATTCATCTTTGCCGACTGCTGTTGCATGATGTGTGCCGAAGTGGCCTACGAGCTTCGCAACACGGCTGACTATCTGATCGGATCTCCAGCGGAGATACCTGGCAGCGGGGCCCCTTATGAGAAGATTCTCCCCATGCTATACAGTACAGCCGACGATTTCTATCGCCAGATCATCGACACCTATTATGATTATTATCTGGATGCGAAATACTCTGGGTGCAGCCTGCCGCTGAGCGTCGTCGACATGAGCCAGATGGAGGAACTGGCTGCCGCTACGAGGATGGTGCTTCGCGAGCCGTCCGACTACGTGACGGACCAAATAGCCTATTACTATCGCAACAAGAGCGACCTGCCGCTGATGTTCGACATGTGCAGCATCATGGAACGTAATCTTGACGATAATAACTACAGAGAATGGAAAACGGCACTCGACAAGGCCGTGCCTTACAGGCGCTTCTCTGAGAGATGGATTACCGACATGGAAAATTTCGACGTCTATAAGGGATTCGCTACCTCCATCTTCACGGAGGACAACTACGGCGGACTGAGCATGTTCGTGCCCAAGCCGGAGTATAACTTCTCGCCCTTCTTCGACTTCAACAACGACATCCGCAAGTTTGGATGGTACTATGCCGTCGATTGGGGACGGTTCTTTTGAAGGAATGAAAAACTTGGAACGGGAAGTTGAATGATCTTTTATTGCCTTTCACTCACGACAACCTTGATCTTTGAGATGCGGTGGCCGTCGAGTTCCTGTATCTCGAAGCGGAAGTTCTGATATTCAATGCGTTCGTGAAGCTGGGGGAAGTCGCCCTTCAGCTCGAGAAGCAGGCCGGCCAGCGTGTCGGCATCGCCCTCGACATCCTCAAAGACGTCGTCGTCGAGATGCAGAATCTTATAGAAATCGCTCAGCAGCGTCTTGCCTTCGAAGACATAGGTGTTAGCATTGATGCGCACAAACGTCCGCTCCTCCTCGTCGTATTCATCATTGATCTCACCAACGATTTCCTCGAGGATATCCTCAAGAGTAATCAGTCCACTGGTGCCTCCGAACTCATCGACGACAATAGCGATGTGCACCTTGTTCTCCTGAAAGTCGCGGAGCAGGTCGTCGATCTTTTTCGTCTCTGGCACGAAGTATGGGGGACGGATGAGCGATTGCCAGCGGAACGTGGCCGGCTTGCCCAGATGCGGCAGGAGGTCCTTGATGTAGAGGATTCCACGCACGTTGTCGATACTGCCTTGATAGACAGGTATGCGTGAGTAGTTGTTCTCGACAATACACTGAATCACTTCCTGGAACGTCGAGCGGAAGTCGAGGTCGACGATGTCCTGACGGCTGGTCATCACCTCCTTGGCCGTCTCGTCGCCAAAGCGTACGATGCCTTCCAGCATGTTCTTCTCCTCTTTGATGTCCTCCTTATCTGTCAGTTCGAGGGCTTGTTCCAGGTCGTCAACGCTCAGGATGTGGTTTTCGTGGGAAACGACCTTCTCCGCCAGCATGCCAGAACGGATGAGAATGCTCTCCAGCGGATAGAAAAGACGGCGGAGAAAGACAATGGCCGGCGCGAACATGCGGCACACTTTGAGCGCATGCTGGCCGCAATAGACCTTCGGCATAATCTCGCCAAAGAGGAGGAGAAGGAATGTCAGCAAGACGGTAATGATGACGAACTCGAGCCATTGGGCACGCCCGAAGCTGATGACGTGGGCGAAGAAGTAATTACACAACATGATGATGGTCACGTTAACCAGGTTGTTGGTAATCAGAATCGTTGCCAGCGTGCGTTCAGAATCCTCGCGGAGACGGGCTATCATGCGGTCGACGGGGTTCTTCTCCTCATCGAGTTTGCTAAGGTCAGTGGGGGAAAGAGAGAAAAAAGCAATCTCGGAGCCCGATGCGAAACCTGATACAAAGAGCAACAGGCAGGCAAGGACGCCCGAGACAATCGCACCCACAGAGGGAGCCATAAAGTGAACCTCATTCAGTATTTGTTGAAAATAATCGTCCATTTATTCATGATTTGTGTCGGAACTTGAGGCAGACTTAGGAGTGAGCAGTTCCATGTTGTCAGCCCAGATCTCTGTAGCATATTGCCGTTGCCCCTGTTTATTGTCATAAGTGGTGTAGCGGATACGGCCCTCAATATATAGCTTATCGCCCTTGTGCACATAGCGCTCAGTGATTTCGGCCAGTTTGCGCCATAGCAGAACAGTGTGCCAATCAGTCCGATCGGGCACCTGCGTGCCGTTCTGGAGTGTATAGCCGCGCTCAGTCGTAGCCAGCCGGATTCGGGCTACGGCTACACCCTGATCAACGTAGCGCACTTCCGGCTCAGCGCCTACATTGCCAATCAGCATCACCTTATTCATGATTCTTTTGCTAAACCTAAGAAGTGGAAACGGAAATTCTTGCCTTTGGCCGAGGGAAACTGGCTCCGTTCATCGACGCGCTGACGAAGATGGTCGACAATGCGGTTATAGCAATCGAGGCCTGACACGGCTTTCACCTGAGCCACAAAATGAGTGTCACGATACTGGAACTTACCCGTTCCTGGCACCATCAGCACACGCTTGAAATCTATAGCGCCTTCATACCAGCCGGGCCGTTCCTCGTTCAGCTTCATGACGGCAGGCGAGACAGTGCGATCTTTTGCCGATGTGCCGTCATTGCTTACTGACCTGAGGGCTTTCTTATCCTTAAAGTCCTGCATCGTGGCGGCTTCAGTCTTGATGATAATAAAATATACGCGGGGACGTATCTTATAGCGCTTGGGGTAGTACACATCACTGGCTACATAGTCGCGTATATCGCCTTCAAGCACCGGGTTCATTCCAATTTCATCAATGCTACTCAGAAAATCAATAGCATCATCAACGCTATGCACAAGCGTCTCACGGTCGAAATATCTTAAATATAAATTCATTTGAATTGATGTTTTCCTAAAAATAAAAAAAAGAGCGGAAAACGGGACTCGGACCCGCGACCCCGACCTTGGCAAGGTCGTGCTCTACCAACTGAGCTATTTCCGCATTCTTTCAATAAACAGGGGGATTCTCCCAAAATGGTGAAGAGGAGGAGACTCGAACTCCCACGTCGCAATTGACACTACCCCCTCAAAGTAGCGCGTCTACCAATTCCGCCACCTCTCCAACATATTCTTTTTCACACCGTGAAAAAAAAGAGTGCCCAGAACAGGACTCGAACCTGCACGCCTCGCGGCACACGCACCTGAAACGTGCGCGTCTACCAATTCCGCCACCTGGGCATTTTCAACATCGAAAGCCATTCTTCCGTTGCTGCTCTTTTTGTTCAACGTGTGGAGCGGAAAACGGGACTCGGACCCGCGACCCCGACCTTGGCAAGGTCGTGCTCTACCAACTGAGCTATTTCCGCTTGTCTTACCTCTTGCGAGGGCATCTCTCTCGATTGCGGATGCAAAGGTACGACTTTTTTCTGAACCGCCAAAACTTTTCGTCGTTTTTTTCAAAAAAAAATGCTAATCCATCCTTTTTTTGTAGTCTTCTGGCCCAAAAAGGCGCAAAATCTCGAGTTTCCCATCGCTGTGGAGCATGCCGATGGCGGGATGAGTGATGCCGTTGAACATACAGGTCTTGACGGTCGTGTAGTGTATCATGTCCTCAAAAATGACTTCTTCGCCCACTTCCAATTCGTGATCAAAGCGCCATGCCGACATAAAATCACCACTCAGACAGCTATTGCCGCCAAGCCTATAGACCATCGGCCCCACCTCTTCGTCGACGTGCTCAGCGCCGCGCACCTCTGGGAAATATGGCATTTCGAGGCAGTCGGGCATGTGACAAGTGAAGCTGACGTCGAGAATGGCCGTCCGGATGCCTTTATCTTCAACGATATCGACGACGTGGCTTACGAGCGGCCCAGTCTGCCAGGCGAATGCGCTGCCAGGCTCGAGGATGATCCTGAGCCATGGATAGCGCTCATGAAGACCGTTCATGAGTCGGATGAGCAACTCTACATCGTAGTCCTTGCGCGTCATGAGATGTCCGCCGCCAAGGTTGAGCCATTTCAACTGCGGAAACCACTTGGAGAATCTCTGCTCGATATGCTGCAGCGACCGCTCCAGTACGTCGGCTCCGCTCTCGCAGTGGCAATGGCAATGGAATCCCTCAATGTCGGCAGGCAGCCGATCCGGCAGTTTGTCAGCCGTCACGCCAAAGCGCGTGCCTGGTGCGCAGGGATTATAGAGCATCGTCTCCACCTCGCAATATTCGGGATTGACGCGCAGCCCCAGGGAGCACTGGCCGGCTCGATGGTGGAAGCGCTCATATTGCGAGAGCGAATTGAACGTCAGGTGGCTCGAGCAACTGGCAATCTCATCGAACTCCTCGTCAGTATAGGCAGGGGAATAAGTGTGTGCGGGCGAGGAGCCGAACTCATCGATGGCGAGCCGCGCCTCGCTCAGCGAGCTGGCCGTCGTCGAGTTGATATATTCGCGGAAGATGGGGAACGTGCGCCAAAGTGCGAAGGCCTTGAATGCGAGAATGATCTCGACGTCAGCCCTTCGCGCCACGTCGGCAATGAGCCTGAGGTTGTTGCGCAACTTCTCTTCCTCTATAATATAAATAGGTATAGGCATAATTATAATAATATGTCTGTCGGCTCAATATTCACGAGGCCCGAATATGCTGGTGCCGATGCGCACCATGGTCGAGCGGTGTCGCAGAGCCAGCCGATAGTCGTCACTCATGCCCCACGAGCGCTCAGCGAAGCGGTCGTCGTCAGCAAAATACTGCGCCTTCACTTCGTCAAAGAAATCGCTGGCAGTCTGGAATTCCTGCTCAATGCGAGCCTCGTCGTCCGTGTTCGTAGCCATCATCATCAGCCCGCAGATGTGCACGTGCTTCATCTGGCGCCATTCGCCGTCAGCCAGCAGCTGGCGACAATCGTCGGGAGTCAGCCCATACTTGGTGGCCTCCTCGGCCAAATGGAGCTCGAGGAGCACGCGCACCTCGTCCCTACCCTGTCGTTCGGCCTGTCGCTCAATCTCCCGGAGGAGGCGAATAGAGTCGACGGCATCGATCATCGCGACATACGGAATGATATACTTCACCTTGTTCGTCTGCAGATGGCCGATAAAGTGCCACTCGACGTCCTTGGGCATCTGCTCATGCTTCGTCCGCAGTTCCTGCTCATGGCTCTCGCCAAACAGCCGCTGGCCAGCATCGTAAGCCTCGCGGAGCTTCTCCACGGGGTGATACTTGCTGACGGCCACGAGCCTCACGCCCTCAGGCAGCGACTGACGGACCTGTTCAAGATTCCTACTGACCTCGGTCATTGCTCAAATTCGGGTTTATCGTTCTTCTCGGGTTTCTTATATTCAAAGACGTCCATCAACTGCGTTTCCTGCACGGACGCGATCGAATAATCAATCATCGTGCCGCCCATGCCCTCCTCGATGTTCTTCATGGCGCCGTTCATCGTGCCTGCCTGGAAGAGGTAGTTGACGCTTGAGCGCTTCTCCTTCTCCGTCTTCTCGTCGATGGTGATGAACTGCAGCTTGGCCTTATACCAACGGTCAGCCGATGCGTCGTCGCTGAAGAATATCTCGCCATAGGCTGCCTTTTTGATGTCCTGGACAGTGAAGTCGCCGCTGATGTAAGCCGACATCTCCTCAATGATGCGCTCCTCTGCCTCGCTGAAGCTCAGAGCGTCGACGACGTACGATTCGGTCACTTTCTTCTGCAAGCCGTCGTCCATCGTCTTCTCATAGCGGATCTTGCATTCAAACCAGTTAGCTGTTCTGCTTCTCATGATTCTTATAATTATATAATGTGTAATTAATATTTAGATGTCTTCCTCGTTCTCGCCTGAATAATCGTCGCCAGCGAGCATGTCGAGATCGTCTTCCACGCGGATGCCGATACCACCCTGACGGTTGATGCTCAGCAGCAGGGGCAGGAACTCGTCGTCAGTAGCCTCAGGTTCAGCCAGACTGACGATGAAGTTCAGCTCAGCGCCATTAGCCTCCTTGAAGCGCATGTCGCTTAGCAGGCCTACGTGGCGGTAGTCGGGCGTCAGATAAGACTGGAACGATGCCTTCGAGAACGACTGCCGGAAGAACTCGCTCCCGTCGCTCCGACGTATCGTCAGCGCGATACGATTGTCGACGAACTTCTGTCCGATCTCGTTAGCCACCATCGGCAGGCTGTCAGCCGGCGTGCGGCTGATGCTGATCTCATACGTCTGTCCTCCCCAGCTGATCTGCTCCGTCGTCTCCTTCTTCTGCATTCTGATGGGGGCGCCGGGCTTCTTGGGCACGTACTTTGTGGCGATGATCTCCTCCGTTTGTTTCTTCTCTTTACAGGCCCCGAGCATCATGATGCCGGCTGCCAGGACTGCTATAGGTACTATTCTTTTCATAATTCGGTCGGCAAAGTTACGAAAAAACGAGGGAAATGCAAAAGGAAAACGTGTTTTTCTTTTCATTTCCGAGTGCCAGTAACTTCGCGCAGGAAGCGCAAAGTTACGAAAAAACGAGAGAACGACCAAATTTATTGGGTTATTTTCCATCTGCGCCAGATAAGCTTGGCGAACTTGAACGTGCGAAAAACGCCTGCAGTTTTTCACAAAACCACAGGCGCTTATGTTATCATTCATACAATATAATCAAAAAACTATTTCCTATTAAGAATGGTTTTCGGCACGCTTGCCTTTCTTTTCAAAAACACTATGTTAACCTAAATCACTATGAAAAATCTCAAATTTATATGTTCTTATTGCTGTTCAGCATTCAGCTGTGGAGCCGCACCGCTACGCTCTGGCCGCATGCCCATACGCTGGCCACGCTGGCCGAAGCCTCCACGAGGGTTCCGATGCATGCGCTTCTGCTCGTCAGCTTTATAGGCCTTGTATTGCTCCTCGGTCAATATCTTCTGCAGTTCAGCATCATATGCCTCCTGACTGGCCTTCATCTGCTCGCGCATCTTCTCCATTCCCTCGCGGGTGGGCTGCTGACCCTTCTCCGGACGCACGCGAGCCATGGAATCCCTTGCTCCGTCCAGGCGGCGGCCCTGCGGTCGCATGCCTCTCATCTGTGGCCTCAGCTTGTCGGCGTATTGCGTATTCAGCTCGAGGAGCTTTGCTGTCTGTTCCTCATTGAGCCCGAGTTTCTTAGCGGTCTCATCGGTGCGCTGCTTGAGCATTTCCGTCCTATCAATCTTCTTTTTCTGAATTCCGTTCTGTTTAGTTTCCTGGGCCATCATCTGGCCGCACATTGCCATTGCCACGAGGGCGATCATCATTTTTTTCATATTAGTCACTTTTTTAGTTTGTTAAACTTGATGGTTTCCGATACGTATCGGAGTTGCAACTAATATTTTGACGCAAAGTTACATAAAAAGTTTAAGACTGACAAAAAAAAATCTAACTTTTTTGGTGCTTGCACAATTTTTCCCTATATTTGCACGAAAATTGAATCCAGATGCACATGAAACGATTCATATATGCCTCGTTGGCGCTCTTCATGCTGGCGCTCACCGCGGGTAGTTGCCGACGGGAAGGCGCTCCGGCAGAACACTATACGGCCGTCGACTCGCTCCCGATGCTCATCATGCAGGTACGGCAGTGTGCACGGCTCTACACGACGGAATACCGCATCCACAAGATTGTCACCTACGACGACGAGCTGCGGCTCAAGGGCAGCATCTTCGACCACGACTTCGACCTTCCCCTGCCTCTTGGCGACCGCAAGGTGGTCATTCCGATGGACGCTACGCTGAAGGGCTACATCGACTTCGGCGATTTCTCGTCGAAGAACGTGCTCCGCCATGGCGACCACATCACCATCGTGCTGCCCGACCCGAAGGTGATGCTGACCAGCTCGAAGGTTGACCAGGCGAACATCCGCGAGTATGTCTCGCTGACGCGCGCCCACTTCAGCGACAAGGAGCTCGCTGCCTACGAGGCCCAGGGTCGGGAGGCCATCATCGCCAGCATCCCGCAGCTGGGCATCGTCGAGAGCGCCCGCGAGGGTGCGGCGCGCCTGCTGATACCCCTGATTGCGCAGACGGGCTTCGACGAGACTCACGTCCGCATCGTCTTCCGCGACGACTTCAATCCCGAGAATCTCAAGCAGTTGTTAGACCATAACACCATCGAACGACATGAGCAATAAGAGTTGTCTGCAGACAGGCTGCCTCGTCAGCCTACTGATCGTCGCCGCCGCACTGTGGTGGACCTGGCGCGCACTGCCCCGCCTGCGCATGGAGCGTGAGGCGCGGCTCGACATGACCCCCGCCCAGATTGAGAGCATCCGCGACATCGGACAATGGGAGTTTCTCGCCGTGAGCGATGAGGAGCTCGTCGACACCACCCGCCAGGGGTTCTTCACCGACGACCACCTCGTGCGCATCTACTACGGCACGCTTCGCCTCGGCGTCGACATGAGCCTGCTCTCCGACAGCGCCATCCGCCGACAGTCCGACACGCTTGTCGTCACCCTGCCGCCCGTCGGGCTGCTCGACGAAGATTTCATTGACGATGGTCTGACGCGTGCCTTCCACGAGTCAGGCCGATGGTCGGCGGCCGACCGCGAAGCTCTTTACCAGAAGGCTCGCCGCCAGATGAAGGCTCACGCCCTGACGCCAGAGAACATCGCCGTGGCTCGCAGTAATGCCGAGTCAGAGATGCGCAAGATGCTGCATGCAATGGGTTTCCAGAACGTCAGGATAATGTACAATGAATAATGTACAATGAATAATTTCAGAGGGGATTGACTTCCACGACGCACAGCACCCCGTCACTGCCAACGCGGAAGCGGACGTCGCGACGGGCGAAGGGCATGCCGTAGACGCGACTGTCATCATGATGAAACGGCGGGCGCGGATCTTCGGCCAGCACCTCCCTTAGCGCCCGCAATTCCTCAGCCGTGAAGCTCTCTGCAAGTTGTTCAGGAATACAGACCTCCAAGCGCGACCACATGTGATCATCGACGAAGCCGCTACGCGCCCCCGGCCGGCTGTCGGCATAAGCCACATATGGCTTGATGTCGTAGACTGGCGTAAGATCCATCAAGTCGGCACCCTCGACGATCAGAGTGGGTGCTTCCGGTCCCTCCATTTCAATATTGCACAGGCGCACGCACGAGAGTCCCAGTCGGTTAGGTCTGAAAGGTGAGCGTGATGCGAAGACGCCGATGCGCTCGTTACCTCCAAGTCTGGGCGGACGCACGGTGAGCCGCTCCGCCGTCGTGGTCTCCCTGTTGGCCGAGAACTCCCAGATGAGCCAGACGTAGTCGAAGTGCTCGAGTCCCCTGACGGCTTCAGCCCGTCGATAGTTGGGTTCGAGCACGACACGACCCGTGAGGCCAGTCGCGATGCCACTCTGCCGAGGTATGCCGAACTTCGACGTAAGTGGTGAGCGGAAGTAAGCTATAGGATGTATCTCCATGACTTTTTTCGATATTCGCGCGACGGAATCGCGCGACACACTGTTCTTATTCGGGCGAAGGGCCGCTCTTGGCCGACGTCTGCCGGATGACAATGCGCTGGGGGACGATCTCGTGGCAGACGCGTGCGTCGCCGCTGATCTGGCGTAACAGCAGGTGGCAGGCGCGCTCGCCCATGAGGCTCGACTGGTCTTCGATGGCCGAGAGCTGCGGTGTGACGTAGCAGGCATGCTCGTCGTCTGTGAATCCGATGAGAGCGACGTCATCAGGTATGCTCAGGGCTGACTGTTTGATGGCGGTGAAGGCAGCGAAAGTGATGATGTCGTTAAATGTCAGAAGCGCGTCGGGGCGGTCGGGGCGAGTGAGGAGCTCAGTAACATTCTGCCGAGCCACATCGTAGTCGATGCGGTCGCAGACAACCATCGTACGATCGATAGCGATGCCATTGGTGCGGAGAGCCTCAAGATAGCCGTGCTTACGTCGCCGCACCATGTCGAGATGGTTAGGTCCGCCTATGAAGGCAATACGTCGCGAACCTGTGTCGATGAGATGCTGCGTGGCTTGCTGTGCCGCCTCGTCGCCGTTGGCGGTGACGCTGGAGATGAGGTCCTTGAGGCATGTCCGGCCGAAGAGGACCATGGGTATGCCCATATGCCGGATTTGCTCGAAGTGCGTGTAGTCTGTGGTGTCCTGCGCCAGGCAGGCGATGATGCCTTCAACGTGCAGGCTATTGAAGTTGTCGAGCGCCTTGGCCTCAAGAAGGGTCGACTCATGGCTGTTAACACTGATGATACTGTAACCCGCGCGAGCCGCCTCAACCTCAATGCCGTCGAGCACGGCAGCATAGTAGTGCGTGACGAGATTCGGGACGACCACACCGATGACCCTCGGCCCTTCCTTGCGCAGGCTCTGTGCGAAGGGGTTGGGCCTGTAATTCATCTTCTCTGCCAGTGCCTTCGCCTTGCGTCGCATCTCGGCACCAATCTCAGGGCTGCCGTGGAGTGCACGGCTGACGGTGGCGATGCTGACACCCAGCTCTCGGGCGAGATCCTTCAATGAGGTGCGGCGTTGGTTGTTCATAAGGCTTGCGTAGTTGTTGAAGTTTGAGCGCAAAGTTACGAAAAAAATCCGAGAGCCGCAAACGTTTACGTTGTTTTTTCTACAATAATTCTTGCAAGTGTCGCGCGAAACCCTTACCTTTGCACCCCGAAAAGAGTAATGAATAGTTGATAATAAGTTAGTTAGAGTTTTGAGCCGGGCTTGTCGCGACGACAAGCCCGGCTCTCATTTATTTATTCAAAGCTCCGTTTGGAAATAACATAAAATCTATTAAATGTTTTGGGCATTACGCTTTTTCTTCGTAACTTTGCGGCTCAAAAAATAATACTATGCTCAAAGATATCATCACACGTGAGGAACTCGACAGGCTTGAGAATCTCATACGCGCAAGCGAAACCATCATCATCACATGCCATCAGAACCCAGACGGCGACGCGTTGGGCTCGAGTCTGGCGTGGGCCGAGGTGCTCAAGACGCACTATGGGAAGATGCCGCAGGTGTTTGTTCCAGACCAGTATCCTGACTTCCTCATGTGGCTGCCTAACACGGAGAAAATCATCCGTTACGACAAACACCGCGATGGGTGTGATTTTGAGTTGGCACATGCCGACCTGATCTTCTGCCTCGACTTTAACACAGCCTCTCGGACGGCCGAGATGGAGCAGTCGTTGCGTCAGTCGCAGGCTCCCAAGGTGCTCATCGACCATCATCTGGAGCCTGACATCGAGACGGTGCTGACCGTCTCGCACCCCGAGGCGTCGAGCACTTCAGAGCTGGTGTTCCGGCTGGTTTGGCAGATGGGAGCCTTCGAGGAGTTGCAGAAGGCGTTTGCCGTACCCCTCTATACGGGAATGATGACGGATACAGGAGGCTTCACCTACAACTCGTCTGACCCTGACATTTACTTCATCATCTCACAATTGCTGACGAAGCGTATCAACAAGGATAAGATTTATCGCAACGTCTACAACAACTTCTCGGAAAACAGGCTGCGCCTGATGGGCTACGTGATGTATGAGAAGCTGGTGGTCGACCAGGAGCGCCACGCGAGCTATTTCACGCTGACGCGCGACGACCTGCGCCGATTCCACTACATCAAGGGCGACTCGGAGGGACTGGTCAACATGCCGTTGCAGATGCGCGGTCACCGCCTGTCCATCTCGCTGCGCGAGGACACGGAGCGCGAGCGCATGGTGTGGGTTTCGCTCCGTAGTGTCGACCAGTTTCCGTGCAACGAGATGGCGGCGCGATTCTTCAATGGCGGCGGCCACCTCAACGCCTCGGGCGGGCGGCTCTACTGCTCGATAGACGAGGCTGTCGACATTGTCAAGCAGGCCCTCGAGGCTTTCGACGGGTTGTTAAAGTAGTTGAAAACGGCGGTCGTTTGAAGTCTTTTTCGTAATTTTGCACCCTAATATAATTCATCTTAACCACAGAACAAGATATGAGAAAAGCCATCATAGCCCTATTGGGCGTCTTCTGTCTGGCCGCACTTGCGGCCTGCAACGACTATGAGACCTATGGCGACAAGAAAGAGAAAGAGCGCAAGGCCATACGTCGGTTCCTGAGCGATTCGGCTATTGTCGTCATCAGCGAGGCCGAATTCCACCAGCGGGGCGACGTGACTGACACGAAGCGCAACGAGTTTGTCTATCTCGACAACACGGGCGTCTACATGCAAATTGTCCACAAAGGATGCGGCACCCCTATTGCCGACGGCGAACAGACCGACCTGCTCGTCAGGTTCGTCGAGATATGCCTGATGGACTCGTCGGCACTCTACAACGACACGCATCCTTACGACGTCGACGTGATGAACGTCACACGTAGCGGCAGCACATACACCGCCTCGTTCACTGAAGGCCTGATGAAGTCGACCTACGGACTGAACGGCCAGGCCTACGGTGCTGCACAGGGCTACCTCGTCGCATTCCCCTACATCAACGTGGGACGCCCGCGCACGGCCGACGACCACGTGGCGAAGGTGCGCCTCATCGTCCCCCACTCTCAAGGCCACACGGTGGCGACCAACTACGTCTATCCTTATTATTATGAATTCACATTCCAACGTAAAATAGATCTATGACACTCATCAAATCCATATCAGGCATTCGCGGCACCATCGGCGGCCGCACGGGCGACACGCTCAATCCGCTCGACATCGTCAAGTTCACAACGGCTTATGCCACGTTCATCAGAGGCGAACGGATTGTCGTCGGGCGCGACGGCCGAATCTCTGGCCCCATGGTGCGCGACGTCGTCTGCGGCACTCTCGTCGGCATGGGCTATGAGGTCATCGACATCGGGCTGGCCACGACGCCGACAACGGAACTGGCCGTCCGCTGGCACGAGGCCGACGGCGGCATCATCATCACAGCTTCGCATAACCCCACACAATGGAACGCCCTGAAGTTGCTCAACCGCGATGGCGAATTCCTCACTGCCAAGGATGGTGCCGAGGTGCTCCACATCGCTGCTGAGGAGGACTTCGACTATGCACCAGTGGAGCGTCTGGGCCACGTCGTCATGGACGACACGATGAACCAGCGCCACATACAGTCAGTGCTCGACCTGCGACTCGTCGACACGGAAGCCATCCGCCAGCGCCACTTCCGCGTCTGCGCTGACACGATCAACTCGGTCGGCGGCGTCATTCTGCCCGACCTGTTCCGCGCATTGGGCTTGGACTACGAGATTCTCAACGGCGAATGCAACGGACAGTTTGCCCATAACCCCGAGCCACTCGAAAAGAACCTGCAGGGCATCATGGAGCGCATGCGACAGGGCGGATTCGACCTGGGCATCGTGGTCGACCCCGACGTCGACCGACTAGCCTTCATCTGCGAGGACGGCCGCATGTTCGGCGAGGAATACACGCTGGTCTCCGTGGCCGACTACGTGCTGGACCACACCGTTGGCGACACGGTGTCGAACCTCTCGTCGACCCGCGCCCTGCGCGACGTCACCGAGCGTCATGGCGGCCACTATGCCGCTGCGGCCGTAGGCGAGGTCAACGTGACGACGAAGATGAAAGAGGTGGGTGCTGTCATCGGAGGCGAAGGCAACGGCGGCGTCATCTATCCTGAGAGCCACTACGGCCGCGACGCGCTCGTGGGCATCGGCCTGTTCCTCTCGTCGCTCGCCCAGAAGGGGCTGACGGCCAGTCAGCTGCGCCAGACATTCCCCGACTATCAGATTGCCAAGAACCGCATCGACCTGACGCCAGAGACTGATGTCGACGCCATCCTCAAGCGCGTCAAGGAGATGTTTGCACAAGACGCCGAGGCCACGGTCAACGACATCGACGGCGTGAAGATCGACTTCCCCACCAAGTGGGTCCACCTGCGCAAGTCGAACACGGAGCCTATCATCCGCGTCTACAGCGAGGCTCAGACCATGGACGAGGCCGACCAGCTGGGCAAGCGGCTGATGCAGGTGGTCTATGATATGCAATGAACAATGAACAATGAATAATGTACAGAGCGCCAGCCGATATCTCATCGACTGGCGCTCTTTCATTCAAAATTAAAAGCAAACAATAACCTAAAAAACAAATCTATGGAAACATTCATTTCATGATTGAAAAACAATCAGACTCGCGCTCGAATCTGGTGCAAAGATACGATGTTTCCATGAACAGCCAAAGCGTTTTTCCCTAAAACGAGGTAGACTTTTCCCTAAACTTGAGGGGGATTTTCCTATTTTCCGCCTTGCGACGGTCGATATATGAGTATTTTTTCGTAAATTTGCAGGCAATATGATACGCAAATTATTCCTATCCATAGCCATTACAGCGATGCTCAGCACGCTCACGGCCAGCGCTCAGCACAAGAATGAGGACTTCACGGCCGACACCATCACCCAGGCCACATTCGAGCGCATGCGAGGATGGTCCTTCCCCGACGGATGCACCGTCAGCCGACAGGACCTCCGCTATCTGCGCGTGCTTCACTACGATGCCGACGGGCGCGTACACCAGGGCGAGATGGTCTGCAACAAGTTGATTGCCAACGACCTGCTCGACATCTTCAGACAGCTCTACGACGCCCGCTATCCCATTGGGCGCATGCAGCTCATTGACGACTTTGAGGCTGACGACGAGCGCTCCATGCGAGCCAACAACACGTCGTGCTTCTGCTTTCGCGCCATTGCCGGATCGAAGAAGCTGTCGAAGCATGCCCAAGGTCTGGCCATCGACATCAATCCTCTCTACAATCCCTGCGTGCGTCAGCGCGACGGCCACACCGTTATCCAGCCGTCGACAGCGCGTCGCTGGGCCAACCGCCGCATCGCCTCACCCTACAAGCTGGAGAAAGACGATCTCTGCTATCGGCTCTTCATTGAGCACGGCTTCACATGGGGCGGAGCCTGGCGCTCGCTCAAGGACTACCAGCACTTTGAGAAATAATGGACCGCTTCTCTGCTTTCGAAGTGCCGCTGTGCGCATGACACAACGGCGTTTCGAAAGCAGAGAAGCGGCCCTTCTTTTCCATAGAAGAGACCATCCTTATAATGAGAATGTGCACTTCTTGGATCAAAATACCCCTATATTAAAAATGAGAATGTGCCATTCTTGATGGTAATATACCCCTATATTACTGTCGAGAACGGGCACTTTGTCGTTCAAGACATGCTGCGAAGGGCATGAGAAAACAAAGACGCTATGCCTTCATGAGCAACTGCTCAAGAGAGGGCACCTCGATCTGTCCGCGACGGAGGACGAGCAGCTGTTCGGAATGCATTTGGTTGAGCTCACGCGAAACGTTGAGACGACTCTCGTTGACCTCCTGAGCCAGTCGGGTCATGAGGATGCGCACCGTCTTATGGCCGGCAGGATAGGTGCTATGGTCGAGCAGGAAGCCGATGATGCGCTCGCGCAACGAGCGGGGTGCACGCCGCCATGAGCGATGCTCGCGCCGCTGGGCCTGCGTAGAAAGAAGATTCATGTAGTTGAGCCGGAAGATGAGGAAATCGCTGAGCAGACGCGTCACCTCGTCTTTTGCGAGTGTGATGAAGTGACAGTCTGTAAGCGTCTGAACAGAGCATACATAACGTGTCGTGGCACCAAAGAGCACCTCGGGCTGCAGCAGCCATGGTGCGCCGACCTCCTCAATGAAGGCATAACCATGGTCGTCGCTCTCTGTGGTCAGTTGCACTTGCCCGCCAACGAGGAGCCACAACTGACGGCAGGTATCGCCTGCTCGAACCACCGACTTGCCGGCTACCAGTTTGACGAAGCCGAACTTTGTCTGTCCGGCCAGTTGCAGAAGTTCGGAGCGGCTCATGCCCTGAAACAGCCTGAACTTCATCAGCTGATCGTAGAACTGCAACTCAGCCATCCGTACTCAGTCAGTATTGCTCCATACGGCCAATTCACCCGATTCGTCCGTATAGATCAGATAGGCCGACAACTCGGGGTGACGATCGAGCACGCTGCGCGCGCCGTCGAGGCCGAGCACCATGAAGGCCGTCGCGTAGGCATCAGCCACGGCACAGCGGTCAGCTAAGACGGTGGCCGACAGGATGTTGTGCTGAACAGGATAGCCCGTGCGGGGATCGATGGTGTGGGCATACTTGCGTCCGCCCTTATAGTAGAAGTTGCGATAGTTGCCGCTGGTGGCCATGGCGCGGTCAGTCACATTGAGCACGGTCTGCAACTCGCCGTCAACGGCAAGCGAGTCGTCAGTGGGCTTCGTCACGCCGATGCGCCACGGCTCGCCACTGGGATTCTTGCCGCACGTGAGCACCTCTCCGCCAATTTCAACCATATAGTTGCGGATGTCTTTCCCGCTGAGCAACCTGCCGACCACGTCGACGCCGTAGCCCTTGGCCACAGCGCTGAAGTCCAGCTGCGAACGAATCTGCAGCAGGCTGTCGACCTGAGCGGCCGTCGGCATCTGCTCGTGCTTGAAGCCGAAGCCCCATGCATTGACCAGCGGGGCTACGGTGATGTCGAAGGCACCATCGGTCTCGCGGCTGACGAGCTGAGCAAGATCGTATACCTCATTGAACATCTCGCTGCGCGGAGGCTGCTCGCCGCGATTGATGCGGCTGACGGTCGACGTGTCGTTGAACATCGAGAACTCACCGTCGACAGCCAGCAGGGCGTCCTCAATCTCAGACTGCAGCTGCTCACGACTCTGATAAGTGATGTTGTAGACGGTGCCGAAGATCATGCCTGAGCAGCGCTGATAAGGCGCTCCGTGCTGCTCGCGGGCGATGAAGAAGGTGCCAACGACGAGCAGCAAGGCCAAGGGTATCTGCCACCCGAGTTGAAGGCGTCGGTTTTGTTTCATATTCGCGTCAGATATCTATTGCAATGTTGAAGAGCACACCCAGCTTGGTAGAACCTTGCGTGCCATAGCCCGGCACATACCACGTCTTGTCGGTTGGGCCGTCGTCGTGCATGAGACGGCGCCGATAGCGCACGCTCCAACCCAGATGGAGCGGACCTGCCACCTTGGCATCGATGCCCAGAACGACTTCGGCCCAGTGTTGCGAGCACGTCTCGCCATCAACGCCCCACGTCACTGCCCCACCCCACACCGGGTCGGTCAGACCAGGACGGCTTATGTCGACCTTATAGCTTGTGAAGGCATAGCGCAGGCCGGCATAGATGCGGTTGCCAGTGTGCTTACGCTTCATCAGATTGACATCGGCACCTAAGCGAAAGTAGGGACCGCGGGCCTTATAGGTGATGCCCGTCACTTCGTCGTCCTCATGATTGGCGAGGCCATAGCCCACCTCGACCGTAGGGAAATACTGGTCGTGGAGGTTCAGCCGAAGCGCACCCTCATATTGACCGTAGTCACTCAGCACGGTCTGAGCCACACCTACCAGATCAGCCGATACCGCAAAGCCGCGGAACATCGGCACGGAGTCAGCCTCGAGTTTCAGGAAGCCCTGGGCCGCAGCAGCAGCTGACAGGCCCAGCGTGAGCACAAGGCTAGCGGCGAGCCTTGAAATGGATGTGCAGATGCGTCTGGGTCTGGTCATAGTTCACTGAGGGTTGATTGATGATGATGGTATCAATGGCACGATGGGTGGAACGTACTGCCGTCAGGTGATGGAAGAAATGGGCACTGCAATCGACCGACTCGAAATGCGGGGTGTCGGTCTTGCTTAGGAATACGGTGTCGACGGTCCGACGATGCAGCGAGTCTGAAAGATGGAAGATAAGCGTGTCGACAGGCCGCTGATAGCTCACATGCAAAGCGAATGAACTCAGTCCGGTGATGCCGTTGAGCAAAAGCGTATCTCGGCCCTTGCCGCGAACGATCCAGACCCAAAGCGAGTCTTGCAGCGTGTCGGCCACCTCGCTGATGCCGTCAGTAGTGTAGATGCCATAACGCACGGCCACCGTGTTCTCTACCGGACAATCGATGGACGAGCAGGCTGCCACCAAGGCGGCGGCTGTCAACAGGCCTAAACGGAATGGGCTCATCAGATGGTTTCCTCTATTTGATAGTCGTTACGAGTCTGCGACGAGCGGCTGATCAGATCGCCAAGGAATCCCGTGAGGAACAGCTGTGTGCCAAGGAGCATCATCGTCAGCGAGATGTAGAAGTAGGGCGAATCGGTGACCAGACGCTGGGGTATGCCCTTGTAGAGGCACCACAGCTTGCCCGCACCGATAAGGAACGCTGCCATGAAGCCGACAATGAACATCAGCGTGCCGAGGAAGCCGAAGACGTGCATGGGCTTCTTGCCGAAGGTGGAGAGGAACCACAGGGTCAGCAGGTCGAGATAGCCGTTGACAAAGCGATTCCAGCCCATGAACTTCGACGAGCCGTACTTGCGGGCCTGATGGTGGACCACCTTCTCGCCAATCTTCGTGAAGCCGGCATTCTTTGCCAGATAGGGCATGTAGCGATGCATCTCACCATAGACCTCGATGTTCTTCACGACATCACGGCGATAGGCCTTGAGGCCGCAATTGAAGTCATGCAGGTTGTGAATACCACTCACACGGCGAGCCGTCGCATTGAACAGCTTCGTGGGAAGGGTTTTCGACAGCGGGTCGTAGCGTTTCTGCTTGTAACCGCTGACAAGGTCGTACTTCTCTTCCTTCACCATGCGATAGAGCTCAGGAATCTCGTCTGGCGAGTCCTGAAGGTCGGCATCCATCGTGATGACCACATCGCCCTGGGCTTTGGCAAAGCCACAATAGAGGGCCGGACTCTTGCCATAGTTGCGGCGGAACTTGATGCCGTGGACATGCTCGGAACGCGACTTGAGCTCCGTGATGATTTCCCAGGAGCGGTCCGTGGAACCATCGCTGACAAAGATTACCTCATAGCTGAAGCCATGCTCTTTCATCACGCGTTCAATCCAGCTGAACAACTCGGGTATTGACTCCTCCTCATTATAAAGAGGTATTACAACAGATATATCCATATGATTCAATTCTTTTTCATTTCACGTTTGATGACGGCTGCCACAGGCAGTCCAACGAAAGGACCTATCATGAGCAGCATCGTCAGGGCCTGCAACGACAGGTCAATAGGCCGCATCTGGCGCATCAGTGTCAGGCTCTCGTCGACCTGACGGGTCATGCCCAGCTGGCGCAACATCTCAGAATTCTCAGGCAGCGCCATCATCTCGGACAGGCTATTGATCAGATAGCCACCATCAAGATAAGCAAAATAGACATATTGGGCCAGGGCGAAAAGAAGTCCTCCATAAAAAAAGACGAACATGACATAGCCCCAGGCACGAAGGAATGAGATATGGCCGTCGAGCCCAACGTCGCGAAAACGCTTCAAGCGCCAGCCCAAGAGGAAAGGTACGCTCAAGAGTAACGCCATTGCTCCCAACCCGTAGAGAGGGGCCTGCATGCCTATCAGATAGCACGCAAACGAGCCTATCAGCACCACGGCAAGCAGAACGCCGTCGATGCGGGCGAAGGCTTTCAGTTGTATATATTCAGGTCCTGTCATCCTTTAAGATTCGTCTATCGTGTGCAAAATTACGCATTTTTCCTCATAAAAGCGGCCATAGCCTACAAAAATAAGTTAAAAGCTGGAAAAATCTCTTTCTGCATTTCTCTTTTCTCATTTTTAATCATTAACTTTGCACCCGCAAAAGCAAAATGGGCAAGTCCTGTACGGCCAGCTCCCTCGGAATCCTCCAGGACGGGAACGTAGCAAAGGTACTTGGTTGTAGCGGCGCGATACAGACCGCTTGCCCACCCGCCTCTTTAGCTCAGTTGGCCAGAGCACGTGATTTGTAATCTCGGGGTCGTTGGTTCGAATCCGACAAGAGGCTCAGAAAAGCTGTCAGACAACATCCGTCTGACAGCTTTTTTAGAAATATGCAAAAAAATATTGGTACAATTTGGCTGTCCCTGTAGGAGGCGACGTGTCCTCACGTCGCACTTGTCGCAGGTGTCACGTGAGGACACGTGACCTCCTAAATCGTACCAAGTTAATTATTTTTACGGTCACTTATTTAGCCGCGATTCATATACCCTTTTTGACACAATCATAAAAAGCGGGGAGGCCCCTCCTATGACAGTAGGTGACTCCCCGCTCTATTATACGCTATTACTGTTTCAGGATGCGGATCCTGTCAATCGCACGCCAGAGTTCCTATCTCAAATGAGGTTGGGGAGCTCGAGCCACTTGACGTAGCAGAAGTCCTGGCGATGAGGCAGCAGGGCGTTCTTCGGGTACATGCGGACGGCGCAACGATACTCACCAGCCTGGTTGGGCGCCAGCTGGGCCTCGAAGGTATAGCAGTTGCCTTCGCGGGAGACGAGCTTGATGGGCTCGATGCTGAACAGCTGCTCCTGCCCATCCTTGCCGGTGTTGACGTTAACCTTCTCGAGTCCGACGGCATCGTCGAGGCCCTGCTCGTCGATGACATAGCGAAGGGTGTACTTCAGCCCGGTCTCAAGTCCGGTTGCGGGGATATCCCATTCGGCTGAGACGACGCGTATGGAATCCCACCGCTCAGCAACGGCTTCCTTCCAGTGTGCGATATCCTTAGCCATGCGGTAGTTGTCTTTCGAGACGGCACGGAAGCGCTGGGCGAGCTTCTCGTAGAACTTCGAGTAATAGTCATCGAGCTGCCGCTTCATGGTGTAGTGCGGTGCAATCTGGGCGATGGAGTTCTTGATGACCTTGATCCATCCTTCTGAGATGCCCTTCTTGTTCTTCTTGTAGTAGAGAGGGATAATCTCGTTCTCAAGGAGAGAATAGATGGTGGCGGCATCAAGCTGATCCTGATAGCCCTGATTCTGATAGGTGCGCTTCTCGGTGAGGGCCCATCCGGCACCTTCGCGATAGCCTTCAAGCCACCAGCCGTCCTTGACACTGAGGTTGACGACGCCGTTCATCTCGGCTTTCTCGCCACTCGTTCCGGAGGCCTCGAGCGGACGTGTGGGCGTGTTCATCCAAATATCGACGCCTGAGACGAGGCGACGGGCCAAGAGGAAGTCGTAGTCCTCGAGGAAGATGATCTTACCGAGGAACTCAGGACGCTGTGAAATCTCGAAGATCTTCTTGATGAGTCCCTGTCCGGCGCCGTCGGCAGGATGCGCCTTACCAGCAAAGAGGAAGATGACGGGATGCTCGGGATCATTGACAATCTTGGAGAGACGCGCTTCGTCAGTGAAGAGCAAGTGGGCACGCTTGTAGGTAGCAAAGCGGCGGCAGAATCCAATGACGAGGGCGTTGGGGTTCATCTTCTCGAGGAGGCTGAGCACACGTGAGGGATCGCCCTGGTTGCGCAGCCACGTCTCGCGGAACTGCTCCTTGATGTAGTCGAAAAGCTTCTGCTTGAGAGCCATGCGCGTAGCCCATATTTCCTCATCGGGAACGTTATAGATGGCTTCCCAGAAGGCTTGGTTGGACTCGTCGTCCATGAAGTTTTTATCAAAGTATTTGGCATACAGCTTGCGCCATTCGGTGGCAGCCCAGGTGGGGAAGTGGACACCATTGGTGACGTAGCCTACGTGGTTCTCCTCGGGATAGTAGCCAGCCCAGATGCCGGAGAACATCTTCTGGGAGACCCATCCGTGGAGCTTCGAGACGCCGTTGACTTCCTGACAAGTGTTGCAAGCAAAAGTGGACATGCAGAACTTCTCGTTCTTGTCGTCGGGATTAGTGCGGCCCATGCCGATGAATTCATCCCATGTGATGCCAAGGCGCTGGGGATAGGCTCCCATATACTTGCCGAAGAGCCCTTCGTCGAAGTAGTCGTGGCCAGCGGGCACGGGTGTGTGGACGGTGTAGAGTCCGCTGGCACGTACGAGCTCCATGGCCTGGTTGAAGGTCAAATGGTCTTCCTCGATGTAGTCGCAAAGGCGCTGGAGGTTGCAAAGAGCGGCATGGCCTTCGTTGCAATGGTAGACATCTTTGCGGATGCCCAGCTTCTTGAGCGTGAGAACGCCGCCAATGCCGAGCAGGATTTCCTGCTTCAGGCGGTTCTCCCAGTCGCCGCCGTAGAGCGAGTGTGTGATGGGTTTGTCGTACTCAGAGTTCATCTCGTTGTCGGTGTCAAGCAGATAGAGCTTGATTCGGCCGACGTTGACACGCCAGACGTAGGCGTGGACAAGATAGTTGTTATAGGGGACGGAGACGACCATGGGCTGGCCGTTGTCGTCGAGCTGTCGCTCAATGGGCAGGTGGGTGAAGTTCTGGGCTTCATACTTAGCAATCTGCTGTCCGTCCATGGAGAGGCTCTGCGTGAAATAGCCGAAACGATAGAGGAATCCGACGGCGCAGAGATCAACATTAGAGTCGGAAGCTTCCTTGAGGTAGTCGCCGGCGAGCATGCCGAGACCGCCGGAGTAAATCTTGAGGGCGGAGTGCATGCCGTACTCCATAGAGAAGTAGGCCACGGAGGGACGCTTCTTGTCGGGCTCGACGTCCATGTAGTTACGGAAGAGCTGATAGACGCTCTTGATGCGCTTCATGAGGGCCTTGTCGTTGACGATGGCTTCCTTGCGTGGGAAGCTGAGTCGCTCAAGGAGCATCACAGGGTTGTGCTTGACGTCATGATAGAGTTCGGGGTCGAGGTCGCGGAAGAGGTCGCGGGCTTCGTAGTTCCACACCCACCATAAGTTGTGGGCAATCTCGTCGAGGCATTTCAGCTCCTGCGGGAGACTCGACTTGACGATGAGCTCCTTCCACTGAGGAGCATTGGCGTAGTCTGCTTTAATTTTCATATTCGCTTAACAATCTTTATATGTGTTTTTATTCATTATTCGTTCCTGAGCACGGCGCAGGGCCACGTCGTAGGCCTGATAGTAATACTTGATGAAGCACGACCAGAGCGCCTTCTTCGAGAGTGCGGATGCCTGTCGGCGGCAGGCGTCAATCTGCTGGGGTGTCATGGCGGAGAATTCGGCCACGGTGTCCTTGATAATGTCGGCCACCTCTGAGTAGTTGTAGTCCGTGCGGTGGATGACCTTCACGCCGTCAGCGAGCTCTCCCTGGTGTCCCAACTCCTTGTTGGCCCACAAGCCAAAACCTGCCAAGTCGGTAGTGATGCAAGGCACGTGGAAGGCTATTGCCTCAAGAGGCGTGTAGCCCCAAGGCTCATAATAAGAGGGATAGATGCAGAGGTCGTTGCCGAGGACAACATCATAGTAGGTAAGGTTGAGTATGCCGTCGTGTCCGTCAAGGTAGCATGGCAGGAAGATGACCTTCACCTGGTCGTCATGGCGGTTGTGCATGTCGTAGAACTTCATCATGTTGAGCACGTTGTCGTGGCCCATATTGTGAAGCCAATGCGTCACCTGAGGCACCTCAAGGGGTGACGTTTCCGTCTTCTCACCCGAAGAGAGTCTCTCCTGAAGGTCGTGACGTGGCTCCCCTACCCAACCAGGAACGACAATGAAAGCCAAGACAGGCTTCTTCAGGTCGCGGTCGCGCAGCAGGCGGTTCATGGCTTCGACAAAGACATCAATGCCCTTGTTGCGGAATTCATAGCGCCCGCTGGTTGATACAATGATAGTGTCATCTCCCAGTTGCTCGCCGAGCAGGGCGTTAGCCACCTGCAGCATCTTTGCACGAGCAGCCTTACGCTTGCGGGTGAAGGCAGCGCCGCGAGGCACGAAGCTGTCGTCGAAGCCGTTGGGCAGGACGACGTCGACAGGTTTGTCGAGCAACTCGAGACACTCGTGAGCGGTGATATCGCTCACCGTGGTGAAGCAGTCGACGTGGTGGGCCGTCTGTTTCTCTATGGAATGCTTCGATTGCATGTTGAGCTCCTGAGCCATCTGGTCGCCGTTGTAGGCAAAGAGATAGTCGTAGAGCGGTTTCTGGTTTCCGGCAATAGAACGGCCGATGCTGGTGGCATGGGTAGTGAAGATGGTGCCAATCTGCGGCAGCCGGTTGTTGACGTAGAGTGCACCCAGCCCGCACATCCACTCATTGGCGTGATAGACGACTCGCAGTTGAGATGTGAGGGAAGACATCTCGCTTCTCACTTCTGACTCCTCACTTAAATAATGGTAGAGGCTCTCGACCACCAACCCTGCAGCATAGGAGAACATCGAAGCCTCATCGTAGTCGCCATAAGCATGGAGCGAATCGACCTGATAGTGCTCCCAGAGCCATGTGTATATCTCATTCTTGATCTCAAAATAGGGACGGAAGTCGACCAGAACGGCAATGGGCTCGCCCGGCACCAGCCAGCGCCCTACCCTCACCTTAAGCCCAGCTTCCTTTGCCTGCCATTGCCAATGGGCAAGGAGCGCCTTATCCTCGCGGAAGTAAGGGCTCTCGGATTCGTGCCACACGTCTGGACCGATAAAGATGATCCTATCCTGAAATTGCTCCTGGAGCGTCTTTGCACGAGATGAAAGCACGGTGTAAATGCCACCGACTTTATTACAAACCTCCCAGCTCGATTCAAAGACGAAATCTGGAGTTAACTGACCTGTTATCATTGCTTTTGTTTATAAACGCCTGCAAAGGTACGCATTTTTTCTGAGAAAACGCACACAAAACAAATATTTTTCCCAAATAATGTCCGAACTTGACATAAATTTAGTAACTTTGCCACCCGATTAAGATCAGAAGCAACAGATGACGAAGAAACTCATGACCATCGCAGCACTCGCCGGACTGGCGCTCACAGCAGCAGCTCAGGCGAACGACTCAACCGCTTTTCGCGCGTACCTTATGAATAATGAATATGAGGTGTTTATGCGCATCAACTTCTATGACAACGATGTCATCGTCCCAGGCCAGGAGCTCTATGGAGAGCTGCCAGGCTACCTGCAGAAAGAGCGAAACTCGTTCAGCTGGGTAATCCTCGAGGCAAAAATCACATCGCCACGCAAAGCCACCCTCCAGATGATCAACGACTACGGCAGCGATGACCTCTCGGCCGAACTTGAACAGAAGGACGACTCCACCTACGTGCTCCACCAGCTTAGCGGCGCCACACTGAAAGTGCCCAGAAACGGGAAATGGCAGAAACTGCCACGCGCATTGGAGCTCAAACGCAAAAAGTAGTAAAAAAATTTGGCCGTTCCAACTATTTTATTTACTTTTGCACACGATAAATCAATTAATAGCTCATAAAACAAAACTTTATTGCCTATCGACGAGAAATTTACTTCATAACAAAAGAAAAAGAATATGAAGAGTTTTGAAGGTATGACCGACGAATCGTTGGCCCTGCTTTACGTTAAAGGCAACAACCGTGCGTTCGATGAGTTGTTATCACGCACCCAGACTAAGTTGTTCACCTATATCATGTTCGTAGTACGCGACCATGACATTGCCGACGACATCTTCCAAGAGACGTTCGTCAAGGTGATTACCAAGTTGCAACACGGCCAGTACACCGACTCGGGTAAGTTCCAGTTCTGGATCACCCGTATCGCACATAACGTAATTATGGACTGGTATCGCCAGCAGCAGGGCCGCCACATCGTCGAACCCAATGCTGAGAACGACCTTCAGAACCTGCGTGGTGCCTCCGTACTTGACACCTACCGCGAGTCGGAAATCATCAACGAGCAGGTACTCATCGACGTCAAGCGGATGATGAACAACCTGCCTGCACCCCAGCGTGAAGTCGTCTACATGCGATTCTATCAGCAAATGTCATTCAAGGAGATTGCCGAGCTCACCAACGTCAGCATCAACACGGCCCTAGGGCGCATGCGCTACGCCCTGCTCAACATGCGGCGCATGGCCAAGGAGCACCAGATTGAGCTGGCACTCGAGGCCTGACAGCCCAGGCAGGGCGCAGCGGCCCAGGCAGGAAACTGGCACGACTTTTGCTACTTGTATCTTCACATGATTTTCACAAAGAAAGGAACAGAGAGAATGTCAAGTCAGTTTTCACCAAAAGTATCCGAAATATTAGCTTTCTCGCGCGAAGAGGCCGCACGTCTGGCATCGAGTTCTGTCGGGCCAGAACACTTGCTGCTCGGCCTGATGCGCATGAAGGACGGTCCCGTCATCGACGTGTTCCACCGGCTCCGCCTGAACATGCAGTCGGTGAAGACCGAACTCGAACAGAAAGTCAGGGAGGACGGCATCAGCCAACCCATCAACACCCGTGAACTCGTGCTCAACGAGGGAGCCAGCAACATTCTTAAGTTGGCCGTGCTCGAAGCGCGCATCCAGCACATGACACGGGTCGACGAGCAGCACTTACTACTGGCCATCCTGCACGATCAGGTTGACAACGGAGCCAAACAAATCCTAGAATTCAACAATATGAACTATGAAGACGTGCTGAGCCTGCTACGTTCGGGCCAGACAGCCACGCCCACCTCCGGCATCGGACTGCCCGACGAAGAGGAGGAAGAATTCGAATCAGAAGAACCCGGTGGCAAGGACCGCTCTGGCAACGGTAGCGCCACCACCCAAACAGCGCAGAAGCCGAAGTCAAAGACTCCCGTACTAGACAACTTCTCGACCGACCTGACCCGGGCGGCCCTAGACGGAAAACTCGATCCTGTTGTCGGACGCGAGCGCGAGATTCAGCGCGTCGTCGAGATTCTCGGCCGTCGCAAGAAGAACAACCCCATCCTCATTGGCGAGCCGGGTGTCGGCAAGAGCGCCATCGTCGAGGGGCTAGCCCAACTCATCGCCCAGCGCAAGACGTCGCCCATGTTCTTCAACAAGCGTTTGGTTAGCCTCGACATGACAGGCCTCGTCGCCGGCACGAAGTATCGCGGACAGTTTGAGGAGCGCATCCGCGCCCTGCTCAAGGAGATTGAACAGAGCCCCGACATAATCGTATTCATCGACGAGATCCACACCATCATCGGCGCCGGATCAGCCGCCGGCACAATGGATGCCGCCAACATCATGAAGCCCGCTTTGGCCCGCGGCACGATTCAGTGCATCGGCGCCACCACGCTCGATGAATACCGCAACTCAATTGAGAAAGACGGAGCACTGGAACGTCGTTTCCAGAAGATCATCGTCGAGCCCACGTCGGTCGACGACACACTCCAAATACTACACAACATCAAGGACCGCTATGAACACCACCACCATGTGCGCTACACAGACGATGCCATCATGGCATGTGTCAAACTGACAGAACGCTACGTAGCCGACCGCGCCTTCCCCGACAAAGCCATCGACGCGATGGACGAGACAGGCTCGCGCGTCCACCTGTCACACGTGCAGATACCGCCCGAGATCGTAGAGAAGGAGAAGGAACTGGCCCACGTGAAGGACCGTAAGCAGCTGGCCGTGCAAAACCAAAACTTCGAACTGGCTGCGAGCTATCGCGACCGCCAGACACAACTTGAGCAAGATCTGGCCTCGCTCGAGGCAGCATGGCAGAGCGGCAACATCGACGATCGCCAGGAGGTGGGCGAAGAAGAGGTGGCCAACGTCGTCTCGATGATGACGGGCGTGCCTGTGCAGCGCATGGCCGAAAGCGAGGGCATCCGCCTCAAGGGCATGGCCGAGCAACTCAAGAGCGAGGTCATCGCGCAGGATCAGGCTATCGAGAAGATGGTACGTGCTATCCAACGCAACCGCGTCGGGCTGAAGGATCCCAACCACCCAATTGGCGCCTTCATGTTCCTCGGGCCGACAGGCGTAGGTAAGACATACCTGGCCAAGAAACTGGCAGAGTTCATGTTCGGATCAGCCGATGCCCTGATACGCGTCGACATGTCCGAATACACGGAGTCGTTCAATGTCTCGCGACTCATCGGAGCTCCTCCAGGCTACGTCGGCTACGAAGAGGGCGGACAGCTCACTGAGCGCGTGCGCCGCAAACCATACTCTATCGTGCTGCTCGATGAAATCGAGAAAGCCCACGGAAACGTCTTCAACCTCCTGCTGCAAGTACTCGACGAGGGACGGCTGACAGATGGCAACGGGCGCTTCGTCGACTTCCGCAACACCGTCATCATCATGACCTCAAACGCTGGCACGCGCCAGCTGAAGGACTTCGGCCGCGGCGTGGGATTCACAGCCGGCAGCGTGGGGCTCAGCATGAACGAGCAGGACCGCGAGCATGCCCGCTCGATTGTACAGAAAGCACTCTCCAAGCAGTTCTCGCCAGAGTTTCTCAACCGACTCGATGAAATCATCACCTTCGACCAACTCGATCTGGAGGCCATTAAGCGTATCATCGACGTCGAGCTGAAACCGCTGACCAAGCGAATAGCCGACTTAGGCTACAAGATGGAACTGACCGACGAAGCCAAAGCTTTTGTCTCCACCAAGGGCTATGACGTGCAGTTTGGCGCACGTCCATTGAAGAGGGCCATTCAGAACTACATCGAGGACGGCATCTGCGAACTAATCATCAACGGCGACCTGCCGCAAGGCTCTACCATTCACATCGACAAGAAGAGAGACAAAGATGAGCTCGAATTCCGATAAGACTACAATTATTATTGCCGAAAGGCGATAATTCTGCAAGTCAGCATTCCTTATTACGCTCCAAGTACGGCATGGAGCTGATATCGACCAGCAGAAGATTCAATGGAATACCCAACGAAAAAAGGAACCTTCACAGGCTCCTTTTTTGTTCCGCTTGAAGGAAAAAAATGTACCCACAAGCAGATGTGGGAAGTTTGGGAATCTCGCGATTGCCGAACTTCAAAAATTAACCTTAATAATCTAATACCATGAAAAACACAGCGCAAAAATACAAATTTTCACTGAAAGAACAAAAAGAAACGAACAGAACGTTCTAATATTTAGCATTATTTAACACGTTAATCCAATAATCCCTGACAAATCTTGGCAGATTCGATTTTAATTCGTAACTTTGCAGACAATAATGAAATCAGGTCGTCCAAAGATAGCCATCATTGATCCAAACACGCTCTCCGTGCTTGGCTTAAAACAATTGCTCCAAACTGTGATGCCTATCATGACCATTGAGACTTTTGGTTCCTTTGCCGAATTGGAAGCCAATCATCCTGAACAATTTGTCCACTACTTTGTAGCGATGAACATTGTGCTGGAGCATCGTGCCTACTTTGCTGAGCATCGGCGGAAGACCATTGTGCTCACCTTATCACTCGACAATGGTTGTCAGCTCAGCGAATTCCATAGTATCTGCATCAACGTACCTGAGAGCGAACTTGTCCGATCGATACTTACCCTTCAGCAACATGCCCATAGCGGCGGACGCAACATACCCCCCATGCCGAGGATTCTTCAACAAAAGATTCTGTCCGATCGTGAAATTGAGGTTATGGCGCTCATTGTCCAAGGCTTCATCAACAAGGAAATAGCCGACCGCCTCAACATCGGCCTTGCGACGGTCAACACCCATCGCAAGAACATCATGGACAAATTGGGGATGAGGAGCGTATCGGCCCTTACCATCTATGCCGTCACCCACGGATACGTCGACATCAACAAAATTTAAAGCTTGACACTTGAGATATCCACAAGTCCATTCACGATGGCATAGATAGTCAGACCTGCAGGGGAATGAATCTGAAGCTTGCGTGCAATGTTACGCCGATGAGTAATGACAGTATTGATTGAGATGCAGAGATGGTCAGCAATCTCCTTATTGGCCATGCCCTGTACCAAGGCAATGATCACGTCCTTCTCGCGATCGCTAAGTGTATCCTGTTGCTGAGCGGAGACGCCCTTGAAGACCATGTCGGTGATATTGCGCGTGACATCACTTTGTCTGATTTGCTGTTCCAGCAGACGGATGGCAGGAACGAAAATGAAGTCCTCCACTCTTGCATGTTGCTGCAGCCACTCCTCATTGGCATAGATATCGTGAAGTGCTGCCATGAGTTTGTTGTTGTGGAATCCGTCGTGAGGCAAATATTTGATGATGAGCAGTTTAAGTTCTCTTAGCTTCTTGTCGGCCTGACCATGATGACGCGAGAAGGTCTCAATGCTATAGTCGTTGCCCGGAAGGCCGTCAATGAGCGACTCGACGTAGGGGAAGAGCAGGCGTTGCTCGTATTGCATGTGACGGCGTATTTCATGGGCATATTCGTCGTAGAGCCGCAGGATAAGCTGCCCGAGCGAATCATCCGGGTTGAGGCTCTCGCTGAGTTCACGACGGATGAATGGCAACTGAAAGTCGAGATACCAGGCATGGCTTGCCTGCAGATAATGCATCAGTGTGGGCACTGAGAGCTGGTTGGCAACGGGTTGGTCACTAAAGCCGTTAATAGTGAAATTGACTACCGAAAGGAATGTGTAGGTGTCGACATGATTATCCTCGCATGTCTCACGCACCGTTTTGTCGCCAAACCCGAGGCTGATGCCGAAGGATCCAAGCATCTGCAACAGGTCATAATTATCACGAATGAGCGAAATCATCTTGTCGTCGCCCTCGTACATCTTCATCTGTTTCATACCTTATTTTAATATAACGACACTGCAAAAGTAGTCATTTTCCCTGACATACACAATAGATGGAGACAAAAATCACAATAATTGGGTATTGCATATTTATCACAAAGGCCGTACCTTTGCACCCGAATTAAAGATAACATCAATTAAAACATGAACAGAAGAATCATCCTACTAATTGCCTGCGCCGCTATTGGATGGCCCATGACGACCTTCGCACAAGAGAACGCTGGCGACAGCGTCATGCAGCATGTACGCGGCAATCGCTTCAGTGTCGGAGGCTACGGCGAAGTGGGCTATTCACGCAATTTCTACAGCGACCACGTGAGCCGCTATTCACAACCCGAACAGCACAAAGACGACCCGTCGCACGGCCGTTTCGACATCCCTCACGCCGTCATCTATCTTGGCTACGACTTTGGCCGTGGCTGGTCGTTCGGCACAGAGATTGAATTTGAGCATGGCGGCAACGGACTCGCCTACGAAAAGGAGGACGAGGAAGGCGGCGAATGGGAACAGGAGGTAGAGAAAGGCGGCGAAGTGGAACTCGAGCAGTTCTGGATCCAAAAATCATTCTCGCGACAGGCCAATCTGCGACTGGGACACATCGTGGTTCCCGTAGGTCTTAACAATGCCCACCATGAACCATTGAACTTCTTCACTGTCTATCGCCCTGAAGGCGAGAACACCATTATGCCATCGACATGGCACCAGACAGGCGTCTCGTTCTTCGGACGGGCAGGACATTTCCGCTATGAGGCACAGCTTCTGGCAGGTCTTAACGCCGACAACTTCACGAACACGGGCTGGATTCACAAGGGACACAAGAGCCCCATGGAATACGACGTGGCCAATAAATATGGTGTCGCAGCACGCCTCGACTATTACGCTGTGCCTGGGCTACGATTCGGAGTGAGCGGATATTATGGCCACTCTATCGGCAACAGCTACCCACGTAATGCCAACGGAACAGACGCCACCTACAAAGGCCGCGTAGCCATCGGAGCCTTCGACTTCACATACAAGGGCCACAACTGGATTCTTCGCGGACAGGCCGACTATGGCTACCTGAGCGATGCAGACGAACTGAAGTATGTCTACAACCGACTCAACTCAAAGTCGCCCTTCAAGCATTCGGCCTTTGTCTCGAAGAACGCCTATGCCGTAGGTATCGAAGCTGGCTACGACGTTTTCTCGCAGATTGAACAGCTGAGGACCAACCAGCAACGATGCTACATCTTCGGACGCTATGAGGCTTACAACCCCTACGCAAGCCAGACGAAGGGTACGGCCTACAACTATACTGCCGTGAAGCGCATGGCCGTAGGATTAAACTATCACCCCGTGCCGGAGGTGGTGCTCAAGGCTGAATATAGCCATCGTTTCCTGAAGTCACCCTACAACAATGAGCCCTCGTTCAACATCGGAGTGGCTTACGAAGGCTTCTTCCTGTAAAAAAATACACATTAATTATAAACTTAATCGCTAAAGAAAAAATGAAGAAACTGTTCTATCTCCCCATTGCCCTCATGCTGACGGCAATGCCACTCGTATCATGTAGTGACGATGATGACGACAACAACCAGACCGAAGACGTATACAAGGATCGCAGCTACGGACAGAACGCCATCGACGCCTGTGCCAACGTGGTCAGTGCGCTGGAGGACGCCAACCAGATAATTGCCAATGCCAAACTGACGCAAGATCAGGAGAACTATCTGCGTCAAGTACTGACTAGCGTTGTCAACAACGTCATCGTTCCTACATATACTGATCTGGCCAACGATGTCGAGGATCTTGAGAAGACACTCAACGGACTGACGGTCAACAACATTACGCAGGCACAGATTGACAAAGCCTGCACCGACTTCAAACAGGCTCGTCAGCACTGGGAGCGTTCTGAGGCCTTTCTCATGGGCGCTGCTTCCGACTTCAGCATCGACCCCACCATCGACTCATGGCCGCTTGACCGTGCAGAATTGCTCGACTACTTCAAGGGTGGCATGAAGGCACAAATTGAAGACGAGTCGACCATCCTGGGATTCCACGCTCTCGAATTCATCCTCTTCCGCAACGGACAGAACCGTAAGGTGGTTGAGTTGCAGGGCAATGACACCTACACCAACTTTACCAGTGTCAGCGGTTCCGACGAGCTGAAGTATGCCCAGCAAGTGTGCAAGCTCCTGAAGGAGCGCTGCTTCCAGCTTCAAGTGGCATGGGAAGGTGAAAAGAACGAGAATGCCAGTCGCGTAGCTGTGGTGAAAGCTGCTGGTCTCAGCTATACAACAGAAAACGGACTCTCGTTTGGCGAGAACCTCATTAATGCCGGCATCAGCGGCAGCAAGTCTACATTCCCGACACTCGCAACTGCCATTGCCCAAGTGCTCAGCGACGACGAGGGCTCCTGCGTAGCCATTGCCAACGAGGTGGGCACTGCCAAGATTGCCAACCCCTTCTCTGCAGGTGACATCGCCTACGTGGAATCAGCCTATAGCTACAACTCCATCACCGACTTTCAGGACAACATCCGCTCCATTCGCAACGTATGGTTGGGCAGCCTCGACGGCAGCAAGGGCAACAAATGCTTTGCAAGCTTCTTTGAAAGCGTCAATACACCTGTCACGGTGCTCGAAAATGTCAATGATGCCATCGACAAGATCGGTCGTATGCCTTCGCCTTTCGTAAAGTATTGCAGCGTGATATGGAACAAGAACTTCGACGATCCTGATAACTGGGATTCGACGGCTGAAGAATAAATCCTATCAAAAAATAGCTAAACAAATATGAGAGAAAACAAAATTCCAGGACTTGTCATGGCAGGATTCTTGTCGTTCACCATGGTCACATCCTGTAGTGACAACGACAACAATGCCACTGATTTAGGCACGCTGACACCTGCCGACAACAATTTCGGCAAAGCCAACGACGTATTCACTGCGGAGGAATGGTACCCTGGCGGCGAGCTTGGCACCACAGAAAAAGCCAGCTACTCAGCAGCGGCACCTGCAGTGGAACGCATCGCTGGCATGGAGGAAGACTTCAACACTGGCGAGGACTTCTTCGAACATCTCTATACCATCGACCAGGCACCTCGCAAGGGGCTTGGCCCTGCATGGGTGCGCAACGGATGTATAGCCTGCCACCCCTCCTACGGCCACGGCAAGCGTCAGACAGAATATAAGGCCAGTACCATTGGTAACGGTTATCTGCTTGTCGTATATCACCCCAATGAAGCCTTCACCGAGGATGGTGTACGATACACCGTCGCCCCCTCGTCTTACATAGCCGAGGTGACCGGTATGCCTCAGACACAGGCTATGACGCCCTTCAAGGCACCTATCGACGAACGACAGATCACGATCAACTGGCCGAGTGTCGACCGTATGCCCAGCGGCATCCCGATGCAGTTCAAAGACGGAGAGACCTACGACCTCATCTATCCAGTCATAGAGATTCCACAGACAGCCTTCAACACGAATCCGAAGCCTACCAACTATGAAGTACGGCTCGAGTCGACCATTGGTGTATATGGTACAGGGCTTATCGATGCCATCAGCGACGATGACATGCGCGAGCAGTATCGTCGCGAAGCTCCCTACGTCGACCTGAACCCCGCCATGTGGGACAAGGAGGCTAATGATTTCGCTGCCTCGGCATACTACACAGCGCCCTATAACGACACACGGCAGCATAACAACGGAAAGGGCATTGTCAAGAAGTTCACCTATGCCATGACTCGCGGTTCCCTACAGGACGGAGCAGGCGCCAATGCCATCTGGAACATCACCAACGTGACGCGCAGCGACCGCCACTGGCTCTACTCCACAACTGCCTGGGCAAAAGCACAGAGCGAGGACCAGGAAGTGATTGACTACATCAAGCGCTATGGACAGTCAGAGCTAAGCACACTTCACCCTTACTATGCTGACGGTACGACCGATGGTATTTCCGCTCGTATTTATGAAATCCTGGCAACAACGTCAGTCGCCGGCAAGTCAACTTTCGAGAAGTATCTGCTCAATGGAAAGCCCTACAACGGCGAAGAGGAAATGACCGACAAGCAGTACTATCAATTCATGGTGTGGCATAGAGGTCTTGCTGTGCCTGCAGCCCGAGACCTTGACGACGCTCAGGTACAGAAAGGCAAGCAACTATTCGAGCAGATGAGTTGCACGCAGTGTCACCGTCCATCATGGACTACGGGCGACGACAACATGTGGGTTGACGCCTCGACGAAGGCTTACGCCGATGCCAATGGACTTGCAAAAGATGGCGACTATACGAGGCTGCTACCCAAGTTCCCCAGACAGAAGATCTGGCCATACACCGACATGGTACAACACCGTCTATTCATGGAGAACGACATTCGCACCGGCTGGTGCCGAACGACACCCCTCTGGGGACGCGGTCTGAGCCGTCGGTTGACGGGAGCCAGCGACCGTCTGCACGACTGTAGGGCCCGCACCGTCGTCGAAGCCATCATGTGGCATGGATACTCAAAGCAGAGCGATGCCTACGAGCATACACTCCGTTTCTATAATCTGAGCAAGGAAGAGCGCGACGCCGTCGTAGCCTTCATTGAGGCCATCTGATTCCTATACACACGCAAGACAGACTCCGACCTTGAAGACATTAAAGTTATCAGTAGCAACCCTGTACGCACTTCTTATCGTGTGTATGGGGTTAGCTACGTTTATAGAGAAATGGCACGGGACAGCCTTCGTGGCCAGCCACATCTATGGTGCATGGTGGTTCGTAGTTCTATGGGCACTGCTGACTGCCGTCGGCGTGGTTTACTTCATTCGGCGCCACGTTCGGCGACCCAGTATCGTAGTGCTCCATCTGGCATTCGTCATCATTCTTGCCGGGGCACTGCTTACCCATCTGACTTCTTGGCAAGGCATGATACACCTGCGCATAGGTGAGACTGTGACAACCTATACAACGGCAAAGGGCAGCGAAGTTATCCTCGAGCGCAAGCTTCCATTTTCTCTCATTATCAATGACTTCCATGTCAGTTATCACGAAGGTACACGCGCCGCTAAGGACTATTCTACGAGCTTCACCCTTATCGAGGATTCTGATACGATTGAAGGCTCCGTAGCAATGAACCGCATCTTCACCCATCGCGGTGTCCGACTCTACCAAAGCAGCTACGACCCCGACGGTCGAGGCTCTGTGCTTGCCGTTAATGCCGACCCATGGGGCATTTCTGTAACCTATGTCGGCTATGCCTTGCTCTTCATCGCTCTGCTGTGGATGCTTCTTGACCCAAAAGGTACCTACCGCCGTCTGTGGCACACCTCTGCCCGACTGACAGCCACGGTAGCCGTATTGCCCATGCTGCTCTCAGCCACGCCCGCCTCTGCTGCGAAAACGCTGCCACGGGCAACGGCCGAACGTCTTGGGCGACTCAATATGCTCCACAATGATCGCATATGCCCTGTTGAGACCTTTGCCATCGACTTCACCAAGAAGCTTTGCGGACGTCGTTCCTACGCCGACAACACGCCGGAACAGGTGCTGGCGGGCTTTCTATTCTATCCTGACGAATGGAACGACGAACCTATAGTCAAGATTAAGAGCAGTGATATGCAGCGGGCGCTAAGCCTGCCGAAACAAAGCTCAGTAAACTCTTTCTTCGATGCGCAAGGTGGCTATCGGCTTGGCCCTTGGCTTCAGGAATACTATCGGGGGCAAAGTGACAAGCTGCATCAGGAGTTCGCCAAGGTTGATGACAAACTGCTTCTCGTAATGAGTCTTCACGACGGAGAGCCTCTGAAGTTGTTCCCCTATAAAGGTACGTGGTACTCGCCCGCCGACAAGTTTCCACCAGATATGGAGCCGCAGCGACAGGAATACATCCGCAACATATTCCAACTGCTAATCAACGACGCCCAGACTGCCAACTACGAGCACATGAACGAGGCCCTCGACAAGATTCTAAGCTATCAGCAACGCTATGGTGCTAAGGCCATTCCATCACCACTGAGACTATGGGCAGAACATTTGCTGAATGCCATTCCCTTTGCCACGATCCTCTTCATGGTCAACTTGACTATGGGCTTCGTATGTCTGTTGCTGACACTGCTCAACCGGCGCCAACGACTGGTGCTGATTATCATGGTGGCGTCGGAAATAGCACTGACCAGTGCCCTCGCCCTCAGATGGATAGCCAGCGCTACTATTCCTATTTCTAACGGCTACGAGACTATGCTCTTCATGGCATGGCTCATCATGTTGCTCACCCTCTGGTTGCAACGCCGCTTTCCCATCATGCTGACCATGGGATTCCTCATGTCAGGATTCTTTCTCCTGGTAAGCCACATCTCCCAGATGGACCCACAGATAGGCCACCTTATGCCCGTGTTGCGCTCGCCACTGCTGACCGTTCACGTAAGCATCATCATGATGGCCTTCGCCTTGCTCTCGCTGACATTCATCTGCTCGCTGACGGGACTCTGTCTCAGGCGCAGAGCAGACGAACTGATGCTCTTATCACAGATATTCCTCCATCCAGCCCTCACATGTCTCGGGTTCGGCATTTTCACTGGGGCCATCTGGGCAAACCTTTCGTGGGGCACTTACTGGTCGTGGGATCCCAAAGAGACCTGGGCCCTCATAACGCTCATGATTTACGCCATAGGCGTTCACCAACAGTCAATCTCGTGGTTGCGCCGACCCAGGGGGTTCCATCTCTACATGGTGCTTAGCTTCCTAACTCTGCTGATGACCTACTTCGGAGTCAACTACTTCCTTGGCGGAATGCACTCCTATGCCTGAAAAATATTTGGCAGTGTGAGGAAAAAACATTAACTTTGCAGTCGAAAACACAGATTAAAGGACGATGAAACAACTGACAATCAATCTCCATAACATACGCGCCGAGATATCCTCCTTCGACGTGGCTGCAAGCGATGTCGCTGAGCACCACATCATCCTTCACGTCACAACGCCACTCATCACCTTTCAGCAGCAACTCGACGCTCTTCTCGACGCCTACAACCTGCTCATACGCGAAAAGATCATCGGCGCAACGGCTGTCTTCAAACGTTACTTTCTCAGCGACGCAGCCAATCAGGCTGACCTTGTCGCCGCAAGCGACACCAGCGACTGCGCAAAGAGCATTGTCCAGCAGCCTCCACTCAACGGCACGAAAATTGCCCTTTGGGCATACCTCATGACTGGCGTTAGTACACAAGTGCGCCCATCAGGCCTCTATGAGGTCACCCACGGTCACTATCGACATCTCTGGAACGGCTCAGCAAACAACCTTGCCGCTAACTCAGAATATCAGACAAGACTGCTTTTCAACGAATACATCATGCAACTCTCGGAGGAAGGCTGCACCCTTGCAGCCAACTGCCTCCGAACATGGCTCTTCGTCAACGATATAGACCTCAACTACGGCGGTGTTGTGCGCGCACGAAACCAAGTTTTCTTCACCCAAGGACTTACCCACGAGACACATTTCATCGCTTCTACTGGTATTGGCGGAAGACAGCAAGACCCTAACGTCCTCTGCCAAATGGACAACTACGCCGTTAAGGGTCTGCAGGCTGAACAAATTCATTACCTCTACGCTCAGACACATCTCAACCGCACCAGCGACTATGGAGTCTCGTTCGAGCGCGGTACGCGAATCGACTATGGCGACCGTCGCCATGTGCTCATCTCAGGCACTGCCAGCATCAACAACAAGGGACTCATCTTATACGAAGGCGACGTCATCAGTCAGACACAACGTATGTGGGACAACGTAGAAGCTCTCCTCGCCGAGGCCGACTGCACCTTCAACGACACCACCCACATCATCGTCTACCTGCGTGACGTTGCCGACTATCATGTCGTCAGGCAGCTCTTTCACGAGCGATTCCCTCAAAAGCCATGTATCATTGTTCAGGCCCCCGTATGCCGACAAGGATGGCTCGTTGAAATGGAGTGCATGGCCGCCAAGCCTCAGGATATCGTAGATTTTCCTCCTTTCTGAGCAGAAACTGAGAATAATATATAAAAAATGAAGAGTCTCACCGTCTGTTACGACAGCAAGACTCTTCGCAAAAAAGATGGCGGCCTCCTACTCTCCCGCATTGCATTGCAGTACCATCGGCGCAGGCGGGCTTAACTTCTCTGTT